>NZ_JBHLTS010000001.1:0-53331 GCF_042434235.1 Mucilaginibacter angelicae
AAATGGCAAAAGGAAAAAACGCTCGTTGTGCCCGTTTAAGTTAAATGAGTTATCCACAAAAAAGGGAGGTCCCACAAAAAGAAAAAAAGAAGCAAAAAAAGAAAAACGCATTAGCATGTGGGAAACTCCTTCAGTTTCCCACATGCTAATGCGACAAACAAGCAACAAGTTATTTAATCCTTATCTTTAAAAAAAAGACCTGTATAGTTCATCTTAGGACTAACAGAATAGCTTGTATAGTATTTACAGGATTTACTCACAAATCTGTATAGCTTTTTCAGGACGGGTCAATCGCCCAAAAGCTATTTCGAAACCGAACGCCTTAATGTCCGTTTTTGTTACAAATGTATATATTAGTTGTGGTGCAATTTTTTATATATCAATGTGTTATGAATTTGGAACATCAATTGAGTTAATTTGCATACTTGAATTCTTACACGCTCCATATCACCCTGTATGATCTGTTTTTCTTCGGAATGATATTTCTCGGGCTGAATTTTGCCGTGCTGCTGGCATTCGTAAAAAGTATAAATCGCAGTGCAAACCGCCTGCTTGTCCTGGCGCTGGTTACGATGATCTTATGGATGATGCGGGTATTAGCTATTGATATCCGGCTGGAAACCTTCCTGCCAGGCTGGGACCGGTTACCCATGCAGTTTTTATTGGCGCTGGGTCCGCTGATGTATTTCTATGTGCTGAAAATAACACGCCCGGAATATAAATTCACCTGGAAAAACCTGCTGCACTTCAGTCCGCTTTTGCTGGAACAGGGCGCCTTCATATTGGAGATGTGGGAAAGCGACAGGATAGGAGTTGCTACCTATGCTACGCCGGCCTTTCTTCAACTGAACCCGGTATTACAACTGCTGATATTTATTTCGATCATAATCTATCTGTATCGCGCACACAAACTCATTGAAAACTTTTACCGGCGATTACAGCCTGTCCTGATGGACCGCTCCCGTCTTGAATTTCGCTGGCTGCGCCGTTTACTGGTGGCAACTGCTTTGCTATGGTTATTGTGGATAGCTTATGCCGCCGTTAATTATTTTGGCTACCGCAATCAATTGGGGATACACGTTTATTATCCTTTTTATATCTTTTTCGCAGTAATTATTATCTGGACCGCCATGGCCGCCTTTTTAAAGCCGCAAGCCGGAGCTATCATACGGCAATCTCCGCCGGCGCCCAGGTCATCACCACCGGCTGAATTTAGGGGAAAAGGCGTCTGGCTCAAAAAAGCAATGGAAGCCAACTTGTATCACCGGGATCCGGAATTAAGTCTTAGTTTGCTGGCCGAACAGCTTGGGATACATCCGCACGAATTATCCCGGATCATCAATACAGCGCTGAAGAAAAACTTCAATGATTTCATCAATGAATACCGTGTACGGGATGTGGCATCAAAAATGCAAGACCCTGCTTATGACAGGATAACCCTGTTGGGCATGGCGTATGATGCCGGGTTTAACTCTAAAGCCACTTTCATCCGGGCATTTAAGCAACTGACAGGAAAAAATCCTGCGGCCTACAAGCTCGAACTTGAAAAAGAGGTTTCAACTTATCATTTGCAACCCCGGTTTCAAACAAGACAGATAATTTTAGTTCCTGAAGTCCCCAAATGGTCTCATGAACAATTAAATTATCATTTTATGTTCCGCAATTATTTAAAGATTGCTTTCCGCAACTTCTGGAAGCACAAAGTTTTTACCCTGATCAATATCATCGGGCTGTCAATAGGCATTAGTGCGTCATTGGTGATCTACCTCATCGTGCACTACGATTTTACTTTCGACAAATTTCATAAAGACGGCGACCGCATATACCGTGTGGTGAGCAATTTTAAGTTCCAGGGCAACGAGAGCCATAGCTACGGCGTTGCCACCCCGATGGCCGCCGGAATAAAAAACAATGTAACAGGGGTTGAAATAATAGCGCCTTTATATACATTGAACCCTGATATAACAGTTGCCGGCAAGCACAACGAGCCCGTAAAATTTAAAGGACAGGACCATATAACCCTGGCCGACCAGAATTATTTTAAACTCATCCATTATACTTGGCTTGCCGGTTCACCCACCGCAGCACTAAATGAGCCGTACCATGTAGTGCTTACGTCTGAGCGGGCAAAAGTCTATTTCCCTTCGCTTAGCTATGACCAGATGCTGGGCAAGACAATTACCTACGACACACTGAAAACGACGGTATCCGGCATAGTTGAGACCATCAAAGAGAACACCGATTTTTCGTGCCACGATTTTATTTCATTTAGTTCGGCCAGGCCAAAAACCAGGCTTGGTAACGATCTGCAACTGGATCAATGGGGAAGCACCAATTCTGCATCCGAAGTGTTTATCAAGCTGCTCCCCCAGGTTAAAGTAGCCGGCGTGCAAAAGCAGGTAAATGCGATGTACAAAAAGAATAACCCGCAAAGCGCCGACGATCTGAAAAACAACAGTTCACAGAGTTACACTGTTCAGCCGCTAAGCGATATCCATTTCAATCAAACTTATGGCACTTTTGATTTCAGCGGGCCTGCGAGTAAAACCAGGGCATATATGCTGCTGGCCATTGCAGGTTTCCTGTTGCTGCTGGGCTGTATCAACTTCATCAATTTAACTACGGCACAGGCTACCCAAAGGGCAAAAGAGATAGGTATCCGCAAAACGATGGGTAGTAGCCGCCCGCAACTCATCGTGCAGTTTTTAAGCGAAACATTCCTGATCACACTTTTTGCGGTAATTATTTCTGTGGGTTTAACGCCATTGATCTTAAAGTTGTTCTCAGATTTTATAGCTCCGGGAGTCAGGGCCGATTTTATTCACCAACCCGATATTTTCCTGTTTCTGTTCATTTTGATTGCAGTAGTTGGTGTGTTATCCGGTTTTTATCCTGCGCTTATGCTGTCGGGCTACAAGCCTGTGCTGGTGCTCAAAAACCAGGCGCAAAGCAACGTCCACAAAACAAGGAATGCCTGGCTGCGCAAATCACTCACGGTGTCGCAGTTTGTGATAGCCCAGTTCTTTATCATGGCTACCATGCTGGTAAGTAAACAAACTTATTATGCATTACACAAAGACCTCGGCTTTAAAAAGGATGCTATAGTTTATGCCGAAACCCCGTACAAAACCCGCAAAGCGGCAACCAACAGGGTAATGGCAAGCAAAATCGCGGCCTTGCCCGGAATAGAAATGGTAAGCGTAGGTTTCCCACCACCGTCTTCCAATTCCACCAATAGTACCATTGCAACATACAAGGATGGGAAAAAGGAAATTACTACGCCGGTAGAATTGAAATATGGCGATGAAAATTACATGAAGCTGTATCATATTAAAATACTTGCCGGGCGTGGAATACTGCCAAGTGATACATCGCATGCGCTGGTGATTAACGAAAAATATGCTAAAATACTTGGATTTAAAACCCCAGGCGATGCCATCGGCAAAATACTCGGAAAAATGAATAGTTCAACCGATATGCGCATTGTTGGTGTAGCCGGCAACTTTTACACGCATTCGCTCCAATCTCCAATAAGTCCGGTCGTGATACTGGCCGCTGGTGATAAAAACAATTACCAGAACGGAAATATCCACATTGCGCTGAAATCGGAAACTGCTGGTGGCGGCGAATGGGCAAAAACCATGGCCGCTATGACAAAAATATGGAAAGAGATGTACCCGGATGACGATGCCAATTTCCAGTTTTACGATAAATCGATAGCTCAGTTTTATAACCAGGAAAGACAAACTTCAACCTTGTTAAGCTGGGCCACCGGGCTGTCGGTACTAATCAGCTGCCTTGGATTGCTGGGCCTGGCTATTTATACTACAAGCCAGCGCACCAAGGAGATCGGCGTACGCAAAGTTCTCGGCGCATCCGTGGCTCAAATCGTAACCCTGCTATCTACTGAATTGGTATTGCTCCTCCTGCTGGCATTCGCCATAGTAACACCATTGGCGTGGTATGCTATGAACAAATGGATGGAAAGCTATGCAGACAGGACGATCATCAGCTGGTGGATTTTTGCGGTCAGCGGGGTGGGCATGTTGCTGGTTGCGTTCATAGCCTCCAGTTTTCAGACAATTAAAGCAGCTATTGTGAACCCGGTGAAAAGTCTGCGTGCTGAATGAATGAGCCAGCGCTGCCGAAGAGAAAGTTTGAGAATTGAATGATTTAAACAGATCGTCAAATACTGGCTTTATCATCTGCCATTAAGGGGGGCTGTTCTTGAAGTTTTGGAAAAACGATTTCGATATGAATCATTGCTCGCCGACCGGATTCAAATCAAGGAGGTAATTGTAGATACAAGTCTCATACTTTTAACCAGGAGGTTCGATTTTAGTCCTGCTCCCGTTACAAAACAAAAGCCGCAAATCGAAAGATTTGGGGCTTTTGTTGTTTTCAGAGTTGCGCTTGCAGGTTAGTTTGTGCCTAAAATCCCGGCTTCGGGCGCAGCCCTGAAGCGGTTATCTTATTGAATTAAAATGTTGATTATATTGGATGCAGAAATAACACCAATAAAGGCTGTATTTTATGGGAAGGGAAACGTATACTTTTAGATTGAACGAGCAGGCGCTTTCAACCACACTCGCCGATACTCTCCAAAACGAACTAAGGGGCAATTTATCATTCTTTGAATATGTTTTGAGAGAAAATGAACAGTTAATTAAATATGGATGGAAATATATTAATCTCCAACAGTATTTAAGTGCAGGAGAAATAATTACGACTTTTAGAAGCGATCCTGCAAAGGCAAACGTGCTATACCTGGGTGTGGCTATGGATTGGCTATGGGAGTCGGATATGATAGAGTATTCATCAATTGATAGATTTAATTCAAGTTTTGCTAAGTATGGATTTGAGCAAATTTATGAACTCGGACAAAAGGATAAATGCTGGGTCTATCTTAATCAACTCTATACATATACTGACATGAATGATTTAGAGAATAAGATAGATACCTATGACGGGCATTACTACTTATGGGAGAATGATGTATATAAAGATGGCCTGGATTATCTGCTTGTACTTTTAAATAAAGTTTGCCTGGATAAGGATTATAAGTTTAGCGATGGAAATTATTATACAGAAAAAACATTGAATTTCTTAAATGATTATAAGAAAGATCGCCGATTGATTGAGCAGGCAGAACTGGCTTTAATCGATATCAGGGCTGAAAATGAAGAAGCTGATCTTAAAGAAGAAGCTAATCCTAATTATCGACGCTCTTATACAAATAATCATTATGGCGTTGCAGAAACAATGTTTAGCCAAATAAAGGAAGTACAAAAAAGTATTAAGGAGTACTCCGGCAAAATATTTATACTTGATAGTCAGTAATTATATATGATAATACAGCTTTGGAGGTATCTGTGATATAAGCGAGGAGCTTCTTTCAAAATCAAATCTTTTAAGGCATCCATTAATAGTTCGATTTTAGTCCTGCTCCCACTACAAAACAAAAGCCTCAGTCGAAAGATTGGAGGCTTTTGTTTTAATCAGTATATAAAATTCCACTCAATTTTGTTCACCGCTGTTTCCCGGGCGGGTGATATTTCCGCTTCCGTCAATAAATAATGGCGGCGCAGCAACTGCAGCAGTGGCTACAAATTGCCATTTAGTTGCACCGTGATACGGATCAAATGCCCATAAGCTTTGCCCCTTATCCGGCTGGAATAAGGTATTACCGGCCATAAACGGATCAATGCTGGTAGTGATCGGTAGTTTAAAAGTTGTTTTTTGCTGACCGGTTTGGGCATCCAGTATAAAAATGGCGTCGCGGTTAATGTCGGTTGTCCAGATAGAACCATTTTGTACAAGTGGTGCGCGTTGATAGGTGTGCGGTGCATACCATTTTGGCTTGCCGGTAATGGCATCAAGTGCATAGATCCCGAACTCGCCGGTGTTTTGGCCATAACCGCAAAAATAAACGATGCCATTATTTACAGTCGGATCTGAAGAAACAGGTATTCCGGCCACACCGGGCAGGTTATAGGTCCACAAAGGGTCGAGACTGCCTGCTGTAAAGGCTTGCAACAGGCTTTCGGCACCCTGCGTGTAAACCCTTCCGTTTGCCACTGCCGGATTGGGGAGTCCGAGATAGGAAACGCCTTTTGCCGGCAGCTTTTCGCCCGTTAAGGCGTTGTAGATGACAAGTCCATAATAAATCGAGCCGTCTGTAACATAAGCTATGCCGCCACTCACCGTTACACTTACCGAACCTCGGTAACCAACGTTCCATATTTCTTTACCGGTTCGGGCATCCAGGGCATAAAGTGCAAAGCCGGCAACGTAAATCATATCGTTGGCTACGCAAGGCGGCTCCGCTACTCCGCCTTCCACAAATGCTTTCCATACCAGTTTCCCTTTAGCTGTATCAATTGCATAAACGTAAGCATCGCTGCTACCCGCAATCAACGTATTTTTATAAACAGTAGGCGTAGCTGCAATAGCGCCGCCGGTTTGAAACTTCCATTTAACGCGGGCCGTTACCGCATCCAGGGCATAGATATAGCCGTTGTTATCGCCAAAATATAAGGTGCCCGGTGCGCCGGCAAATACCTTATAGGTAACGCTTGTGATGTCTTCGGCAGTAAGGGAATAGCTCACCGTTCCGTTAAAATCCTGGGCTGTTTTATTTGCGGGCGATATAGTTTGGCTGTTATAGGTGATATCAGGTACCAGCTTGCTCAAATCAGTACCGGGTGGAACGATGGCTACAATAGAATCATTTTTGATCTTCGCCGTTATGTCTTTGCTTAGTACGCCGTTATTGTCGGCAGCTTTGAATACAAAGGAAGTAATACTTTTTTTCGATGAATAAAATCGAACCAATACCACATAGCTTTTAGTGCTCCCATCCTGCGCAGTGATAGTGTAGCGAAGAGGTTTGCTAAAATCCTCGCTTGATGTTGCCGAAGGACTGATACTTTTTCCCTCAAATGTGACAGTCGGCGTGAGGCCGGATAGCGAAACGCCCGGGGAGACGCTGATGGTAACGGTATCATCGCCGATATGGGTTTGTTCTAAAGCTCCCGGACTCCCTGGTATTGGTAATACGAACCCGGTAAGATATTTATTAGATGATAAATCAGGCTTCGGTTTTTTGCAGGAAATTATCAGCAACAATGCTAAAATCAAAATACCGGGGCGGTAAATGATGTTCTTACAGGTCGTTTTACCAACGACGGTGTTCGGGTAATAAGGCATATCGAAGGGGGGCGTCTACTATACACTAAATGTAGCAAATTATTTAAAGCATACCATGCGTAAATGAGATCAAAACAGACTGTTTAAAATTTGATCTTGAGATACGCCATTATGTGGTACCGATTCTGTACCGGCAAGTGCAGAAATATCACAGACAGCATGCATATAATTAGATATTGGGCCCATTCCTGTTACATTGCAGAAAGCCTCAGATCGAAAGATCTGGGGCTTTTGAGGTCGCCATTTTGTGAAAATGTTATGTTTACTTTATCACTTCACTTACCAAAATGACAGGACTGATATTAGTGTAATTTGAAAAATCCGCACGAATGGCGTCTCTATTCGGCCCGATAGCCGCTTGATAGTCGCTTAGGCTTTTTACATAAAAAGTGCCAATAGCCATAAAAGGCAGTGGTTGGTTAGGAATACCACTGGCAAGTCCTTTTTCAATGGTGTATTTAACCAAATTTGATCCTAAAAACCGTGCTACCATAGGCATGTGCTTAGTTTCATAATATTCCATATTAAAGGTTTTACCTTCGGCATAAGGGTACATGATGGATACTTTAATTAAGCCTTTTTCAACAATAACGGCGTTCTGCTTTTCTTGACTAAACGCGGTAAAACAAGTGCTTAAAAGGAAAAATGATAAAATTAGTCTTAATTTCATAATTGGTTTATTTAACTGGTAAAGTGTTCAATTTTAATGCATTATGCAAATATTAAAATATTGCCTTTATTCACAAAGCGTTATGCTGACTAAAATTTGAAGTTTTACACCATACTTTTTTGCCTTTGGTGTGTTTTCACGATAACCGTGATAGTCACTACTTCAGCTGGATATGCCTTGCTGCTTAAAGTTTATACTTTCTTCGAATGGATATGCCGGTAAATTGCATTTACAAAATATAATCAAAAGCCTCAAATCGAAAGATTTGAGGCTTTTGACTTTCCTCCCTTTATCGTTATCTATGCAAGTATAAATAGTTAGAACATATTTATCGATGCATCTTTTTAATACCAGATATAATTGTGTTTACTTTAAAAAGCCATCCAGGTAACCTAATATGGTGTTTGCCTGCATCATTAAGCTAACATGACTCTGTGAAGGAACAACGGCCAAATGCGATTTTGGCATCGGTGCCATATCAGCAGATATACCGCCTCCCAATAGTTGGTATGTTTTCATCAACTCAACTTTATCCAGGCCATCATTGTCGCCCGAGATGATCAATACCGGCATCGGAATTTTCGCAATATTGTTATCTCCCATGTTAAATGGTTCCTTTACAAAATTAAGCATCTGTTCTATGAACTTCGTCCATTTTGTTTTGTCGGGCGCAACCGCATCGTAGGCCGTTTTCATAGGACTATCTGTAAATAATTCAGGTTTCATGCCTTTAAACGCATTGAGCACTTCTGGTCGCCAGCCGGCACTTTTATAGGTAGAAGAAATGATCACTAATCTTGTTACCCGTTTAGGGCTTGTTACTGCCAACTGGTAAGCCACGGAACCACCCATGCTATATCCTACAACATCAGCACTATCAACTTTTAGGTGATCCATTACTCCTTCCACATCGCTTGCCAGGGTAGCCAGGGCCATTTTTCTGTCTGAAAACTGCGTATGGCCATGCCCCTGGAATTCAATGGCAATCACTTTTCTTGTTTTTGACAATTCAGGGATTAGCTGGCCCCAGTTTCCTTCAATGGTCATAAAAGCGCCATGCAGTAAAACAATAGGCTTACCCGCTCCATATACTTCGTAATAAACTTTAATACCATTAACAGGTATGTAGCCACTGTCGGCAGGTTTAAGCTGTTGTCCTTTAGACTGAAATACTGTAAAAAGAAGCATAGCAATTATTAACGCAGGTTTTTGGACATCAGATCCTTTGAATACTCTTTTCATAAAACGTTATTTAAATGGTTTGATTTTATTGACACTACAAAGATCGAAAGCAATTCAGGATTTTACGCTGTGTAAAAGCGACAGCTTAAGGGGTGGATCGCGACAAATTATTGCCGTTTTACAGTTTTGCGATTATTATTTGTCCATAAATTCAAGCGAAGCACTCACACTAACTTCTGCCAATTGCAGTTCAAAAATTACCCTAAAATCTTCGTCCGACTGTTGAATATCTAATTGATAACATTCCGGATATAACAGGTCTAATCGCCGCTGTACATTTTTCAAGCCAATACCACCGTAATGGATCACCTGCTGTGAATCATTATCGGCCCTGCTGTTGGCAATAATCATTTTCAAGCTCTGTCCGTCAATTTTAAGATCCATCCTGATCCAGTTTGGGCTATCCTTGTGTTTGGATACGTGTTTAAATGCGTTCTCTACAAAAGTCATCAGGATAAAAGGCGCTATGCCTAAGCCGGGCGAATAATCATCATCGATATTAAACACTGTTTTCAGATCGGGACTTTGCCGTAATTTTTCCAGTTCGATAAAGTTTTCGAGGTAAGCGATTTCCTTTTTTAAGGGTATCAGGCTATCGTTCGATTCATAAAGCTGGTGACGAAGCAAGTCGGAAAATTGGGCCAGCGAAGCCGAAGCAATGTCAGGATTTTTATGGATCAGGAAAAAAATGGAGTTGATGCTATTGAACAAAAAATGCGGATTAAACTGGTATTTCAAAAATTTAAGTTCCGTTTCCAGCTTTTCCTTCTCCAACTCTCTCTGCCGCCGTTGCGTTTCCATCCAATTTTTGGTCAGTTTAATGCTCATGCCCAGCGTAGTAGCAGCTATGGTTGATTTTAAGGGGTCGGATTTGGCCAGGTGATAAAAACTGTTCCAGTCGCCGTTGAGGCCAAACATAGTTCTTGCACTGCCGCCGGCTAACCAGGCGCTCAGGTAATAGCCCGGTATGATCAGCACAGAAGAGGCAGCAATGGTCAGGGCCAGGAGAAAGAAATACCAGCCGTAGTGTCCTTTTTGCAGAAAATGCGGGATCAGAAAGTATAAATTTAAATAAACGGCAAATGCCGGAAAGAGCACATAAAAGAAACATTTGACAAAGTAGACAGAGAAAAAATATTCGTGAGCTGCCTGGGTAGGACTGTCAATAGCTAATGAAAACAGCAGGTAGTTATATAACACCCAGAACGGTATGTGATACAATTTGTACCTAACGAACCAGCTTTGATTGAAGTGACTAAACGCCATAACACTAATTTAGGTTAATTGACTGATATTAACCCTGATTGCATACCAATGGAATTAAATAATTGACGAAATGCATCTTGCAGCTTATATCTGGTAATTAACCGGGTTGAAATACCGTTCCTCACCAAATTCGTCATGTTTGTGCATTTCATCAATCGGGCACAGGTGCTCATCAATCCGTTTTTTCGGTCCGGGATAAGATGAGTTATTTAGGCTGAAATAGTCAATACATGAAATCCTTCATCATTTCCATATTATGCCTATTTATTGCGGCCGGTGCTTTTGGCCAGGTAACAGGACGGATAGCCGATACCACCGGCAAGCCCGTTCCGTTCGCTACTATCGCATTGAAGCGGTCGGCCGATAGTGCCATCATCCGATCAGCCGCAGTAACTGATACCGGCACTTTTCATATCAACAGTGTGCAGCCCGGAAAATATATCCTGCTTGTAACTGCTGCAGGATATCAAGCCTACAGATCGGCAATTTTTGATGTAGGCCGGGGGCTACAGGCAAACCTGGGCCGGTTGATAATGAAACAAACCGGCAGGCAGCTGCGCGAAGTGGTGATCCGCGCGTACAAGCCACAGGTACAGCAAACAGCCGAAGGCGTAACGGTGAACGTACAAAACAGCATCATGACGCAGGGCAGCTCCATACTGGACGTATTGCAGCGGTCGCCGGGTGTTATCCTCGATCAGCATAACAATACTATCTCGCTCAACGGTAAAACAGGTGTAATGGTGATGATAGACGGGCGGCTCATGCGTATGTCGATGGATCAGTTGATAACTTTATTAGGCGGCATGAGCGCGGATAATATCGATAAGATAGAACTGATGAATACCCCCCCGGCAAAATACGATGCAGAAGGCAATGCAGGCATCATTAATATCGTGACCAAAAAAAATAAAAAACGTGGCACCAATGGTTCAATTACACTTACGGGAGGCTATGGCATGTATGAAAAAGCTTCGGCTGGTTTCAATGTCAATCACAATACCAGTAAGGTTAACCTGTATGGGGCATATTCCTACTGGCACAGTCATGACTACGGCGGCCTTTATGCAACAGGCTCCGAGAATGCGGAGATAGTAGGCGGACAAGCAGATTTTAGTTACACGGGTATCAGCAAGCCAATTTCTAACTTTAACGACGGCACGGTGGGTGCAGATATAAAACTTGATACAGGAACCACTATTGGCGGCAGTGTCAATTATTGGGGTGGCGGCAATACTAACAACCCTCATAACTATGGCTATTACCTTTTTGCGAATGCACCGTCATTGACTTATAATTCGTTATTTAACAGCTCCGCCCACCTCGGTAACGCCATCACCAATTTTTATCTCGAAAAAGATTTGGCAGGTAAACAGAAGATTCGCGCTGATTTTGATTACCTGTATTATAATGCGCGGTCACAGTCTGGTTCGCAAAGTTCTTTTACCGATGATAGGGGTAATGCGGCGGGTAGTGCCGATAGCCTTTATTCGCCTATGCAGCGCAGTTTTGGCAACACGCTGATAAAAGTGCTGATCGGCAAGCTTGATTATTCGGCACAAGTGAATAAAAAAATAAAGCTTGAAGCCGGCGCTAAAGCCACTTACAGTCGTACCGCCGCCCGCTCTGCTATTGAGGATTTGGAGAACGGCATTTGGGTACCCAATACAGTAGGAGCAGCTAATAACTTTGTAACGTATGAATCGATTAATGCGGGTTATTTTAGCTTCAACATGCAGCTCGATTCGGCTACCAGCCTGGTTGCAGGTGCCCGTTATGAATACTCGCATAATTACACAGACAAGTCAGCTGATACCAATTTCCGGGTAGACCGTAAACTGAGCAGGCTTTTTCCATCCGTGTTTTTTTCAAGAAAACTGAACGATCATTCATCATGGGAGGCTTCCTACACCGAACGGATCACGAGGCCATCGTACAGTGAGCTGGCTTCCTATGTGAGCTATAACGACCCGGTATCGGTTTTTACGGGAAACCCGCTCTTAAAACCGACCATTACCCGCAATCTTAAATTTGGCTATAATTACCATGACTACCTGTTTTCTTTATTGTTCAGCCGCGATGATCATCCCATCCTGGGGATCCAGGGAACCACAGGGCCGGTAAAAGGAGTGGTTTATTTGCGGCCGGAAAATGCCGACTGGCAAAATTCAATAACCTTACAAGCTACAATTCCTGTCAAAATAAACGATTGGTGGGATATGAATTATACCATTACAGGCGGATTAAGGCAATACAAGATCTCATTTACGCCGCAACCGTTTGAGAAAATTTTTGTTGCCGGCTCCTTTAATTTCAGCGAGAACTTTAAGTTAAAACATGGTATCTCTGCTGAGTTATCCGGATACTATAATTCGCCTTCTTATAGTGCCAATTGGCGATCTTATAGCAATACCATCCTAAACTTTGGCCTGAAGAAAGAAATAGGCAAGGGTAATTTAAAGCTGTCGGTTACCGATGTGTTCAGGTCCGGCAGGTACCAAAGCGATGTAGGCCTGCTTACTACAGATGCCTTTAATACCAGGGTACATGTAATTTATAATACAGAATCGAGGTTGGGGACTATTGTAAAATTGACTTATTATCGTCCGTTTGGGTCAACAGGTATTAAAAACCGGGAGAAGAGGGATAGCGGTTCCGGGGATGAGCGGAGCAGGTTGTGATTGGTTTTGTTGTCACAAATCAACAAGCTACTACTCAAACATCGCTATACTTTTAGGCGTTACTTTGCCAATCCTTTTGTCCTTACGCGAAACCATTTCGCAGAGCTGTATGGCCGCGCTCTCAAAATCATCGTTGTTGTTGCTGAGCAGCAGCCAGGCGGTATCAAAGGCTTCGTCCAATACAAAGTCGGTGATTGCAGATATTTCTGCTTTCAAACTGGCATGATCTTCCCGCTTAGTGGAGATCCAGATGCCATTGTGCTGCGGGTTTTTGCCAACCTGCCGGAATATCAGCACAATCTTTCGATCAAAATAAATGTAGAACATGCCAACAGCCGGTTTAACGATTACGCCGGCAGGTAAATAATCCAGCAGGAAATCAAATGGCATCGGCTTTTTCATAACTCAGGAATAAATGTTATTTTTCAATGATGCAATATAGTTTACCGTTATGAAAAATAAACGGCTTTTCATACAGTTTGACAATTTGAGTGCATGTTAAATCCTGTCGCAATACACCCCTTAAAATGTCCCGAATCCCCCACTTTAGCAGCAAAAAACCATTTAATTTTGAAATAGTTAAATAATGCTGTCAAAACAATTAACGCTTACGAGTTTTAACCATATATCAACACCAAAATTATTTACCTATGTTACCCATCAAACCACACCTCTGGTTCGACCAGGATGCAAAACAAGCTGCTGAATTCTACGCGTCGTTCATGCCTGATTCGGCCATTAATTATGCCAATCACTTTTCAATGAGCGATGGCGAATGCCAGGTAGTAGAATTTACTATTGCCGGCCAGTCGTTCTTCGGCATTAGTTCCGCACATAAGCTTGGCATCAATCCCTCCATTTCCTTTATGATCAATTTTGATCCTTCACGTGATCCTGATGCAGCTCAACATATCGACGAAGTTTGGAATAAACTGATTGAAAAAGGCAAAGTGATGATGCCATTGGATGCCTACCCTTTCAGCAAACGTTACGGTTGGGTTGAAGACAAATACGGCATATCATGGCAGCTGATCCTGACCAATCCGGCAGGTGAGGAGCGGCCCGTGATTGTTCCTTCGCTGATGTTTACCCCACCGGTGGCAGGTAAAGCCGATGATGCAATAAATTTTTACTGTGCTGTGTTTAAAAATAGCAAACGCGGCACCACGGCACCGCGTCCGGAGGATATGGGGCCCGATAAAGCAGGCACACTCATGTTCGCTGATTTTTACATCGACCAAACCTGGCTGGCCGCTATGGATAGTGCACATCAGCATGGTTTCAATTTTAACGATGCTGTATCGTTATTAATCCCATGCGAAACCCAGGAAGAGATCGATTACTACTGGGATGCACTTACAGCCGGTGGCGAAGCCGGGCAATGCGGTTGGTTAAAGGATAAATACGGCGTATCATGGCAGGTGGCTTCCACAGTTATGCTCGATGCACTCAAAAATGGTACCGCTGAACAGATCGCACAGGTTACGGAGACTTTTATGACGATGAAGAAAGTAGATGTCGCAACCCTGCAGCGGGCCTATGCTGGTGAGTGATCAATTAATTGGGGTTATCCTGGTTAAATCAAGAGTCATTAGTCGCAATTTCAGCAGTATCCGGAAGGCCAATTGGTCTTCCAAAACCGGACAGCAGGCTGTCCGGTTTTGTTACAGTGATATGTAAGGGCAGAAGTAATTTTTTGTATATCAGTTTGTTGTAAATTTGGAACAGGGATTGATCCATTTCAACTGATTGAAAACTTATACGTTCCATATCAATGCCTACGACCTGGCCTTTTTAGGAGTTATTTTCCTGGGGATGGGCTTTGCCGTGCTTTTATGGTTCACCAAAAGAATAAGCGGGGCAGCGAACAAATTTTTTGCCATGGCACTGCTCACTATCGTTTTGTATATAGCCCGCATATTGGCTATTGATATCCATCTGGAAGCCTATATGCCCCACTGGAGCCTGCTGCCGCTACAATTTTCGCTGGGATTTGGCCCCCTGATTTTCTTTTACGTACTTAAATTGACCCATCCTAAATATAAACTCCGATTTAGGGATCTGCTGCATTTCATTCCGTTATTGGTTGAATTGTGCGCTCAGGCACTGGCGATCAAAGAAAGTATCAGCACGGGTGCAGCTACCTATGATACACCGACCTTTCACCGGTTTAACCCAGCATTGCAGTTGCTGGCGTTTATCTCGGTCATCAGCTACCTGTATGCGTCACACAGGCTGATAGAAAAGTTTTACCGGCGGTTGAAATTTAATAATGGCGACCGGTACGAAATGAGATGGCTGCACCACCTGCTAATCGGTTTCGGTCTTCTATGGCTGTGCTGGATGCTCTTTGCTGCCACAGATTATTTTTATTATCACTATCAGTTAAATATCCATGCCTATTATCCCCTGTATCTTCTTTTAGCGATACTGGTCATACGGACGGCGGCTATCACTTTTTTAAGGCCTGATGTTGGCTTGCCCTTAGTTGCACCTTCGTTTTTCAAACCAGCGCCTCCGGCGGAGATAAAGCTAAAGGCTCTTTGGCTGAAGAGGGAACTGAAAACAAACCGGTATTACCAGGATCCGGAGCTAAGTTTAAGCTCGCTGGCCGAAAAGCTTGAGCTAACTACCCATGAATTATCCCGGATAATTAATACGGTGCTCAAAAAAAGCTTTAATGATTTCATTAATGAATATCGTGTGGCCGAGGTGGCCCGGAGAATGCAGGATCCTGCTTATGCCCACATAACACTGCTCGGCATAGCATTTGAATCTGGCTTTAATTCAAAAACCACCTTTAACCGTACTTTTAAACAAATGAGCGGGAAAAGCCCGGCAGAATATAAACTTGAACTGAAAAAAGAGCGACCAAATTATAACCTGGGGCGCTCGCCCCGTTTTGCGACGGTAATTTCGTACCAGGAAACGGCTCCGAGTTGGACCGCCAAGAAATCAAATCGCAATTTTATGTTCAAAAATTACTTCAAAATCGCCTGGCGTAACCTCATGCGCAATAAAAGCTATGCCACTATCAATATTACTGGTTTGGCAATAGGTATTGCAGCCTGCCTGCTCATATTCCTGGTTGTTCAGTTTGAAACAAGCTTTGACAATTTTCATACTAATAAAGACCGGATCTATCGTGTTGTAACGGTAAACAGTGGCCCAGACGGAACACACGCCGGCCCCGGAACGCCATTGCCTTTAACTGAAGGTTTGAAGCTTGATTTCCCACAAATAAAGCAGTTATCCAGCATTATGCTGAACGATGGTTCGCACTATGCTGTGGGTGATGGGAGCAAAGGTGGTGCAGTGAAGAAGTTTAAAGAAGATCTGGCATATTATGCTGATCCCTGGTTCTTTCAGATTTTTGATTTTAAGTGGCTGGCAGGAGATAAAAATACCGCTTTGGCAGACCCTAACACTATTGTACTATCGCGAGACGAAGCTGGTAAATTTTTCGGCGATTGGCACACAGCTATGGGGAAAATAGTGCGGTACGAAAACAAACGCGATTTAAAAGTGACCGGGATCTTTGAAAATACTCCGGCCAATACCGATTTCCAGATGAAACTGGCCGTGTCATGGGTCTCCCTTATCGGAAAAGGAGGGGACCTTAGCGGCAATGCACAGGATTGGGTAAGTACTTTCAGTGACAGAAATTGTTATATTATTTTACCGGCTGGTATCAACGAAAAGCGGTTTAATGCCGACCTTGCAGCCTTCGCAAAAAAGCATGTACCGGCGCCTTACAATAAAAATGAGATCTTTCAATTACAGGCATTGAAAGACATGCATTTTAATACCGATGTGGGTGTGTACGGTGGTCACCAGTTCAGCAAGCAACTGATCAATGTTATCAGTTTGATTGGTTTGTTCCTGCTGGTTATTGCCTGCGTTAACTTTATCAACCTGGCTACTGCCCAGGCTGTAAACCGATCAAAAGAGGTTGGCATACGCAAAGTTTTAGGCAGTAAGCGTTACCAATTGTTGCTGCAATTCATCAGCGAAACTTTGATCATTACTTTATTTGCCGTTATACTTGCTTCAATAATTTCATTGGTGACTTTACCAATGTTGAATAGGCTGCTGGAGATCCGGCTGAGCGGCAGTTTCCTGGGGGACCCTATGGTGATCTTGTTTTTAGCAGGAGTGGTTATCGGAGTTACCATTTTGGCCGGATTTTACCCGGCACTTGTGCTATCAGGATTTAACCCGATAGAAGCATTGAAGAATAAGATCAACGCCGGACGCGTGAGCGGGATCTCATTGCGCAGGGTGTTGGTTGTGGTGCAGTTCTGCATAGCACAGTTCCTGGTGATCGGGACACTGGTATTGATTTACCAGATGAATTATTTTAGAAACAAATCGCTTGGCTTTAATAAAGATGCTGTGATCACTGTTCCTTTCCCCGGGGATAGCACCAGCAGGACAAGGGTGAATGCATTGAAAGATGAGCTTTTACAGCAACCGGGAATAAAAGATGTAAGTATTAGTCTATCCGCTCCATCTGATAATGGCGGTTGGTTTAGTGACTTTAAATTCAATAATGCGGCCAAACAGGTTGACTTTGGCGCATGCCTGAAATGGGCCGACGCCAACTATTTCAGGTTATACAATATTCAATTTGTAGCCGGCGGTCCATACAATAAAACGGATACCATATCAGGTTATGTTGTCAATGAAACTTTGATGCATAAACTTGGTATTACTGATCCAAAACAGATCATAGGCAAATACATTATGCTATGGAACAATGCAAATTTGAATGCGCGGGTAACAGGCGTTGTGAAGGATTTCAATATAGGCTCGCTGCGAGGTGCTATTCCGCCGGTATTGATGGGCCCATGGAAGGCACAATATTCAAAGTTGAACATCAAAATTCAGCCTCAAAACGTGAGCCGCACACTTGCAAGTGTTGAAACTTTGTGGAACAAAACTTATCCGGCGGGTGTGTATGAATATCAATTTCTTGATAAAACGATCGCTGATTTTTATAAAAGCGAAGACGAATTATCCACGCTTTATAAAATATTTGCGGGTATAGCCATATTCATTTCATGCCTTGGCTTGTATGGCCTTGTAGCCTTTATGGCTTTACAACGCACTAAAGAAGTGGGCATCCGTAAAACTTTAGGAGCCTCGGTTGGCCATATTGTGTACCTGTTCTCTAAAGAATTTACAGTGCTTATCGTTATCGCATTTGTAATATCTGCTCCAATCGGCTACTATTTCATGCATCAATGGCTGCAGGATTTCACCTATAGAATTACTATTGGCCCGGATATATTTATGGTGGCGATATTGGCATCAGTAGCCGTTGCCTGGACATGCGTAGGCTACAGGGCTGTAAAAGCGGCGCTGGCTAACCCTGTGACGAGTTTGAGGAGCGAATAGCAGTTAACAGGAACATCAACCGGAGTCCTGCTCCCTCAACAAAAAAATGAAAGCCTCAAACCGACAGATTTGAGGCTTTTTTTATTACATTTACTTTAGTCGCCATCCGGCAGCTGCACTAACCTATAATCAGCCTATTCACGTAAAATGCTTAAAGCACGCTTATTTGGACTTTTCTTTGCTCTGATTTTAACGAGTAGAACTAAATTATGGGCTCAGGCTCTGCCCGGGCCGGTTGTAAAAAAGATCAACTCTCTTTTTTATAACTGGGACAAAACTCAAAGCCCGGGATGTGCAGTGGGCGTTGTCAGAAACGACTCACTTATTTTTTCCAAAGGGTATGGTATGGCAAATTTGGAATATGCTATATCCAATTCGCCGCAAACTGTTTATCATTTGGCATCGGTGTCTAAACAGTTTACCGCCTATGCTATTATTTTGCTGGCTCAACAGGGTAAACTCAACCTGGACGATGATATTCGTAAATATCTTTCCTGGTTCCCAAACCTTAAGCAGAAAATAACTATTCGTAATCTTTTGAACCATACAAGCGGAATACGTGACCAATGGCAGCTTCTCGGCATTTCGGGAACCAGGATCGACGATGTGATCACGCAGGAACACATTATAAAGGTTTTAAGTAAGCAGCAGGCACTTAATTTTATCCCGGGCGAAAAATTTATGTACTCAAACAGCGGGTACACTTTACTGGCAGAAATTGTGAAGTCCGTATCCGGTCAGTCGCTTAGGAAATTTACAGATTCTGCGATATTTAAACCTTTGAAAATGACCCAAACTCATTTTCATGACGACTATACTGAAATAGAAGGAAACAGGGCATACTCTTATGACAGAAAAGATGGTACACGGTTTAGCAATAGTATTTTGAGTTATTCTACAGTGGGCGCCACCAGTCTTTTGTCAAATATTCCTGACCTGGCAAAATGGGTTATGAATTTTTATGACACTAAAATTGGCAATCAACAGGCCATATTACAACTTACTCAAAAAGCTAAATTAAATGATGGCACAGAATTAGGATATGCGTCAGGAATTTTATCTGAAAAGTATAAAGGTTGGAAGCAATTTAGCCATAATGGAGCAGATGCGGGGTTTCGTACATCAGTTATTGTTTTTCCTGAGTTGAAGACGGGCATCATCGTTTTAAGTAATTTGAGTGAGATAAATGCCCAGGAAAAAGCAAGCCAAATTGCGGATATGATAATTTCTGAAAGAACAGGTTTAGTAAGGCCGGCAGAAGAAAAGACAAGAAATGTAAAAATACCGGCAACAGAGCTACTTTTCCTGAAAGCGCAATCGGGGAGTTATTTTAGCGATGAAATGAATACCGTAACAAGCCTAAGACTTAAAAATGATAGTTTATATCTGCGTATCGGGACAAATGATAACCTGATGGCAAGAGAATCTGAGCATACTTATTCAATGTTTTACGTACCCCAGATTAAGCTGATTTTCGATAAAAAAGGAGATTCCCCAAACGTAAGCCTGAATATATCAAATGATACGCTTCATTTTACAAGGATCCCCAATCAACTTAAGGCTGATGATAAAAGCATGTTGGAATACACTGGTACTTATAATAATACGGAGCTTGAGTGTACCTATAAGATTATATTAAAAGATCATCAGCTTTATTTGACAAACAGCAAATACAACGATGAGAGGCTGACACTATTTGGATCAGATCATCTAATTAATGACACCTGGTATATGAAACACCTTGTGGTAACGCGGAATAAATCAAATAAAGTTACAGGTTTTGAGGTGAATAGCTGGAGGGTAATGCATTTGAAATTTGTTAAAATTAAAACAGATAATTAAAGGCAATATTAAATTCGGATACATTGATAATGGAATTATACATCAAAATTCATTAGAATAAATTATTTAAGGGTTCCGAATCCTCGATATTTTGAGTCGGGCCTCACAGCTTTAAAACAAGAAGCCTCAAGTCAAACGATTTGAGGCTTCTTGTTTTGATATGTCTGGATAAAACTACCAGGGCTAAACTGTAAATTTTATTACTCCCGTTTCTGGGCAAAAAGCCAATCCCATAAGCCCGGTGTTTCAATAACTTTGTCCCAAATGTTGTGCGCGCGGTCGGCGTACTCTGTATACCGTGGGTGCCCGCCAGCTTTTTTTATGGCCGAAATCATATCCCGCGAGCCACTGACCGGCACGTTCCTGTCTTTTGCACCATGGAAGGCCCATATAGGCATATTCACAATTTTTGATGCCAATTCAGGGTCGCCGCCTCCACATATTGGTATGGCTGCGGCAAACAGATCAGGCCGCGTACAAATAAATTGCCAGGTTCCATATCCACCACGTGATACGCCAGTTACATAGCGTCTTTTTATATCTATTCCCGGCTCATTTAGTCCGCTAATGGCTTCATAAACTAATGATTCCAGTGAAGCGGTCCCGGAAATACCTCCCCAGCCCGCACCTTTCGGGCAATAGGGCACAAAAATAAATGCAGGGTGTGTGTTTCCGTCAATGCCGGCTAATGACTCGGCCGCCGAGGCTTCGTAACCACCATAAGGCAGGCATACAACTAATGGATACTTTTTTTGCCGATCGTAATTCTGCGGTTTTATTAAAATATAATGCAAACTGTCTCCGTCGCTATCAACAAAGGTTCGGTCCCCGCCCGCTAACTTAACCAGCACTTGCGCTTGTTCAGCATTATAATTTTGCCAATCTGGTTGCGAACCACCTTCATGCGCCAATGATGTTCCTATTGTTATCATCATTACAACAGCAACTACCGCAGACAGCCCCAATAAAGGTTCTAAATATTTCTTCCCGCGCACATTGGCATTTTCGTTTTTTAGTCTTGTGATCTCATCCAGGAAATTCATAATAAACATAGCATTAATCATGCACGAGGCTATCGACCCTCCACGGATGATTTTTTGTAACATGCCGATAATCCTCACATCTTTAGAATAAGCACTCCCAATAGATGCCAATGCTACAACCAGGGTAACGATCAACCCGCAAACTCCGGCAAGCCTTAACCAATACCTTTTTTGCAGGTTTGAAAATATAAGGCTTACGGTGTATACAATAATGGCACATAGATAAAAAGCCAGCGCGGGCATGTAATAACTTCTTAGCCCTCCTGAAATTAAGTTAATATAACAAACGGCAACATAGCCGGTGTTTGCTATAACTGCAATGACTCCTGTTAAAAAGACGGGCCGGTAGTTGTTATGGAGATAATACTTCAGCAGCAATATTGACCCTGCAATTGCGGTAATATTCCCCCATAAAAACCATGCTGTATAGGAGTTCAGTTTATAAATTTCGGCCCCTGTTTGATCCGTTAGTATGACGTTCCAGATACCGAAAGCAGTGGTTATGCCCAAAAAAACAATTAACAAAGTGTACAGGATTTTATTCATTGTTTCCTTTGTTTATTTATCTGCCAATTTCAACGGGGCATTGCCTGCAATATTGTCTATTCTTATTAAAGTTGATTTGTTGGATCTATATGTAATTTATAAAATTAAACGATTGAATAATAAGCTTATCAAATGCAGTGTAAATTAAAAGTTTGTATAACATAATAAATAATGGGCGCTGTGTAACCAGATGCATACTTTAGCATCTTAAACCATATCGACTATTTTTAGCTAAATGAAACTTAAAGCTTTTACATCACTTTTTCTTATTCAACTTGGCCTGATGGCTGCACCTGTTAAAGCACAGCAACTTTCCACTTCCGACAGCATAGATACTTTTTTGAAAAATAAAATGCGGCAGCGCCATATTCCGGCCATGCAGATTGCAGTTGTACGCGGTGGTAAAATTATCAAGGACACTACTTTTGGCGTTGCTAACCTGGAATACAATATTAAAGCATCTGGCGAAACCGTGTTTTCTGTCAATTCTATCACCAAAGCTTTTGTTGGCGTAGCCGTAATGCAACTGGCCGAAGAGCACAAGCTGAAAATCACCGACCATTTATCACAGTACCTGGATAGCCTGCCGGATACATGGAAAAATATCACCTTACAACAAGTACTGACCCATACCTCGGGGCTGCCTGATGTGATGGATGCCGAAGAGCAGGTAATAGGACATAACGATGAGCAGGAAGCTATGCGAAAGGTAAAGGCCCTGCCCATTGAATTTAAACCGGGAGAAAAATTCCGTTATAATCAAACCGGTTATGTGTTGCTGGGACAGATCATTACCAGGCTAAGCGGTATGCACTTTACCCGCTTTATTGAAGAGCGGCAGTTTAAAGTAGCGGAAATGAAATTAACCCGCTTTGGCGATTCATATGATGTGATCCCCAACTATGCAGGTGCTTATACCATGACGAGGCAGCAAGGCGACGGTTTTGTGCGAAACAGCACACCCGGCCAGGCTTACATGCAATTCCCGGTGTTTTTCAGAACTGCTGCCGGGATCCAATCCACAGCTACCGATATGGCTAACTGGATCATTGCCTTAAAAAGCGGAATGCTTTTAAAGCAGCCATCCAGCATAGATTTGCTATGGAGCCCGGCTATACTCAATAATGGCAATATTGGAGGCTTCAACCGGTTAACCAATGGTTATGCACTGGGCTGGCCAACCGTAACCCGTGAGGAACACCCTGCAGTTGGCCCTGTAGGCGGCGGAAGATCGGCCCTGTTTGTATACTTAAAGGATGATCTCTCCATCGTAGTGCTTACCAATTTATTGCAAGGCAACCCGGACCAGTTTATCGATGAAATTGCAGGTTACTACATCCCCGAAATGCATGAAGCCAATGGTTTTGGCTTACCAAAAAATCTGAAAACGTTAAGGGCCGCGCTGTTGAAGCAGGGTTTTGACAAAGCTATCCCCGTTACCGCACAACTGAAAAAGAAAGACCCGTCTTTCAGCCTAAGTGAAAATGAGCTTAATGGCTGGGGCTATCAGCTTTTGAGCCAAAAAAACGCACAGGCTGCGTTGTCAATCTTCAAGCTAAACGTGGTCCTGTATCCGCAAAGTGCAAACGCCTATGATAGCCTGGCCGAAACGCTTGAAGCAACGGATAACCGTGCGGAAGCGCTTGTTAACTATAAGAAGTCGCTGGCACTGGATCCGCAAAACAAACATGCGGCTAACAGGATCCAGGCACTTGCCGACAAATAGTTTGATTTGTAGTACATTTCAAAAACTGCAAATCGCGCATTATTGGTTCGGATTAGCCTTGTTGCACCTATTTGAAAAATGAAAGCCCCGAATTAAAAAAATTGAGGCTTTCATAAGTAGCTTGCAATTTGCGCATTCGCTCAAATTTGATATGTTTGAGGCTATGAACCAGCAACCTGCCGCCGGGAACCCGGTTAGCCGAATCCTTACTGCAAGCCTCATCGGTACTACCATCGAGTTTTTTGATTTTTACATATATGCCACCGCTGCGGTGCTGGTATTTCCTAAGTTATTTTTCCCATCTGCCGATCCCACTTCGGCTACCTTGGAATCACTGGCTACATTTGCACTGGCCTTTTTTGCCCGACCTTTGGGGGCTGCAATATTCGGGCATTTTGGCGACCGGAAGGGGCGCAAAGCCACGCTGGTTGCAGCATTATTAACCATGGGGCCATCAACCGTTGCTATCGGGCTTTTGCCTGGTTATGCTTCCATTGGTATAGCCGCACCTATATTGCTTGCCCTGTTCCGTTTCGGGCAAGGCCTTGGCCTCGGCGGCGAATGGGGTGGCGCAGTATTGCTGGCAACCGAAAATGCCCCGGCACATAAAAAAGCCTGGTATGGGATGTTTCCACAGTTAGGGGCGCCTATTGGTTTCCTGTTATCCAGTAGTACTTTCTTTATCTTAAGCAAAACCATGAGCGAAGATAATTTCATAAGCTATGGCTGGCGTGTACCTTTCATCGCAAGCGCACTGCTGGTTTGGGTTGGCCTTTATGTGCGGTTAAAAATATCCGAAACGCCTGAGTTTATGAAGATGGTCAATAACGAAGAACGATCAAAAGTGCCTTTTGCCGACGTTTTTGTAAAACATACCGCTGCCATTACCTTAGGTACACTGGTAACCATTACTACCTTCCTGCTGTTTTACTTAATGACGGTATTTACCCTAAGCTGGGGCACTACGGCGCTGCATTATCCTAAAAGCTCGTTCCTGATCATTCAAATGATATCGATGCTGGCTTTTGGTTTAGGGATCCCGCTATCAGCAGTACTGGCAGATAAATATGGGCGCAACCGCATGCTGATTGTGGCAACTTTGTGCATTATTGCCTTTGGACTTGTTTTTGCTCCTTTGTTTACTACAGGCAGTTTAACCATAACGGCTATATTTTTGTCGATAGGCATGTTCCTGATGGGGCTTACCTATGGGCCGATAGGCACCGCGCTTGCGGGTATTTTTCCGGCAGCGGTACGTTACACCGGTGCTTCGCTGGCCTTTACCCTGGCTGGTATTTTGGGCGCATCGCTTACTCCATATCTGGCAACCACATTGGCGCATAAATATGGGCTTGCTTATGTGGGTTATTACTTAACGGTAGCGGCAATAGTTACTTTGTTGGCTTTGCTGGGGGCTAAAAAACTGATGAAGGAGCAGGTGGAGTAAGCGGGGATATATGAACTGGTTACTTCAATAATACCGGGAGTTTAATGGCGTTGCTTAATTTTCCCCGAAGTTACTTCTGCTATTTCCAGCAAATTATTTTTTACAATATAATCATACTGTTGTTGGGTGAGGTAAATTACATCATCAAAATCAAGCTGATAAAATTTGCCGGGTAAATTATTTTCCATGCTCAGGCTTTTCAGCAATTTGGGAAATTTGGTATCAAGCCAACCATTCGCCATATTAAAGATATGTGAATGAACTTTTCCCCTATATGAGTATTTTAACTCTGTGTTACCTTTTACTTTTTTCTGGCTGATGTTAGTAGGGGTAAATACCCCATGCGTGATCCTGCCAAGGTGTTTTAACAAATTAGCATAAGGGTGGCGGGGATCCATCCACGCGGAGTCTGAACGATAAATTATCCCAGGAAAATTTGTCAGCAATCTGTTCATCGAAAACCAGTCGTCTGCAATAGCATTATCCGTAGCGGTATCAATTTGTGCTTTCGTAAGATGCGCGAACAGGCCGATTTTTTTCCAAGTTGCTATAGTGCTATCAATTTTTGCAGATGTTAGCGTGTTGTCGTAGTTCTCCATACCTACTATCATGTAAGAAAGAGTGGGGTCCGTCATAAATACTTCGGCTTGTTCCCCACGCAGTGCGATAGTGGTTGTATATTGGGAGTCGTTGTCTGCTACGTAGGGTCGGCTAAAAATGACACTGTTCAGTCGCAATGGTGATTGCTGATCAGCCAAGACCTTATTAAATATACGATGAAAAACTCCAAGTTCAATGTTTGAAAAATGGATTTTGCCCTCTCTGTTTTTGTAAAAGAGAGAAACAAATGTATGTTTATAGACTCGCCCGTTGCAGTTAAAACTGATCTTGAACCTTGTTGCTGGTATTTTTCCTATTGATAAAGAAGTGTCCGGGGTTTCGGTATAGCTAAAGTCTGTAAAATTCAGTCCCGGTAATATTGATGCAATGTCACGATGAATTTGTTCTAATAAAAGATGTAGGTCGTTGGGGTATTTATCAATATTGATTGTCTTGCTCAATTGCCAATATTCGCTCAACTGCGATATCGATTCGATTTTACGTTCCCGGATATCATTTTCCAATCGTAAAAACGATGAATCATTGACAATGCCATTTTTATGCAGTTGTTCTGCTATTGGCAATAATCTTTGGGGCGCCAGTAATTCCAAACGTGCGCTCATTTCAGCCAAAGCCCCAATTAGCTGTAGTTCAACCATAAACCGGCTGCTATCTATGCTTTCGCGCGTATAGTTATAAACCCTGTTAGTGAGCAAACCCGCTTTATTGATTTTTGTCAGCAATAAGTTAAGCGATCTGTTAGCACTATCCCGTTGCGTTTTTTTAGGGTAATTGCCACTGTAAGAAATCATGATACCGGTTTTGTGCGGATTTACATGAAATTTTTTTTGTAACATGATGCTTTCTAAACCGGCGAGGATTGCGACCTGATTAGAAAAATGCCCCCTATCTTTGAGCTCCCTTTCCAGTACAGGCCTCTCTTTGCTTGTTATAACCCCGTATTTGATAAGGCTGTCAATGGCACCAGAGGGAGATTGAGCATAACTGTTGTTTAACAGAATGATAAAGGAAATCAGGGTGATAAGGCAATATTTCATAACACAATGAAGATAGGTATTATGTCACGATTTATCAACGAAAGGAAAAGGTGCAGGGGTGAGCATCATAGAGAGCACTGGGCAACAGATAGGTATAGTGTTTCGCCTAAGCAGGAAATTTCTCCTGCCTGAGAGAATACATTATTTCCAGCTCATCTTTCCAAAACCCGTGTTCTGTTATTGCCTTGCTATCCACCGCATACATGTTATTTATAAGCCGCTCAATCTGTTCATCTGTGAAATTATAGCATTGGAAATTGTCATCCGGGTCTTTATCCTGCAATACTTCTGCTTCAAAATCGCGGTAGAGGATTAAAAAGTTGGCCAGGGCCGCTATCGAACTGTTAAAATACATGGAGCTGAATGAATCCTCATGGTCAAGCTCAACAATTTTGTCATTGTCGCCCGTATCTATGGCAATAACGTCGCCGTCACGGCAGGAGCCAATAACAATATATTTATCGAAGGCCGGTTGGTTGTCTTCGGGCTCATATTCTTCTGTCAGGTAATCATATAGATCCGTCAGCTTATGAATACTATAAAAAATGTCGTCTGTATCGTTTGCAAAAGACAGGTTGGGCTCGCAATAGGCTGGTAGTCCCGCTATGTGGAGAAAGTCAAAAGTGGCTTTTTGTAAATCAAATTTTTCAAGACGTGATTTGCTTAAAGGCGAAAGAGGTTCGCCTGTGTTTGTCCAGCTATTTTGAAATTCCTGAGGTGTCATTTTATGTTGATAGGTATGTCACAATTATAGGTAATTATTTTATTGATTCAAGAGAGGTAAAACCTGTTGATCCATTCAGGCTTAAATTAGTTCAATAAGCTGGGATAAAGACTATCGAAAATATATACCATATAACAACCAATCTTTTGTCAGTATATATCAATATATTAGATAGATAATAATTCTGTTGCTCATGATATTACTTATTTTTTCCAGGTACAGGATCTTTAAAATAAGTCAAAAATACATCGTGTGCTGTGGCCTCAAATGTATTGCTGTTATTATCCTTATCACTCATTCCTGTTTTGCGCAGGTTGGTGATTTAAAAATATCCGATGTTACTATCCATCAAAAAATTAGCAAAGTATACCTTCATTTCGACAGGGACAATTATGCACCGGGTGATACCGTTTGGTTCAAAGCTTACATAGTTGAAGGGGGGAATAGAAAAGCGGTATCTAAAAATTTTTATCTCGAAGTTTATACCGGGGATAGACGGATGCAACAACGGCTTACTGCCCCGATTTTTGAATCTACAGCTTCCGGTAGCATTATTTTACCCGCTAATAGTGACTTGAAAGATGTGTATTGCCGTGCTTATACTGCCGAACTTTTGAAGGAAACAGCTGGAAATGGATTTGTTAAAAGGATAGCCATAACTCATGATAGTCCTAAAAACACACAGGATTCCACTATTGCAAATCCGCATTTTTTGCCCGAAGGCGGTGACTGGATAAATGGGCTTCCTTCACTTGTAGCCTTTAGCTTCACTGATAATAACGATATGCCTGTAAATATTTCGGGTGTAGTAAAATGTGAAGATAAAGTGCTTGTTAACTTTGAAACGCATCATGACGGAATGGGAAGTATGACCATGATTCCGGAAGCGGGTAAAGATTACATTGCCGAATGGAAAACAGCTGATGGAGTACAACACAGTGCCATGCTTCCGCAGAGAAAAGAACAGGGCGTGGCAATACACGTTAATGATGTGAAGGACGGAAAAAAGTTTTTCGTATACCGGACAAAATCCGTTGAGGAGAATAATAAAGACCTCGCTATCATAGCAACGATTGAGGGAGAACCAGTTTACGAAGCAAAAATTAACCTCGCCCAAAATGAAGCCGCAAATGGTGTCATCCCGCTGAAAGGCCTGCCAACAGGCATTATGGAAATAAAATTGTTGAATGCAAACCGAATTCCAATAGCCGGGCGGCTAACTTTTGTAAATAATATGAACTATGCCTTTGAGGTAGATACACAATTTATAACGATAGATAAACGAAAGCGCGGGCTTAATAAGATCAGGTTATCCGTAAAAGATACGCTTAGGTCAAATATTTCGGTATCGGTATCAGATTACAATTGGTGCAATCATTCATCCTGGAGTGACAATATCATTTCAAGCCTGCTTTTAACCGGGGATCTGCGGGGTAAAATAATCAACCCTTACTATTATTTTTTGAGCAGCAGTGAAAAGGTATCTGGAGAGCTGGATCTGGTAATGCTGACGCATGGCTGGAGAAAGTATGACTGGGCAGACACAGTTCAAAAACAAAAGATCAGTTCACTTATTGATCACAATTATTTGACTATAAACGGAAAGGTAAGTACTGGTGCAAAATCACCCAACGGGTTTTCGGAGGTAAATATGAACGTCATTGTTCAGGCAGCCGATTCAAGTTCTGTTTTGGTACCGCTTAAAATGGATAGGTCGGGGGCTTTTTTTAAAGATGGCCTTATATTTTATGGAGATGCTAAATTATATTTCCGGCTGCCTGATAAATCCATACAAGCAGCACTGTATCAGGTGCCATTAAGTAACGGGCTGATAGATAGTGTTCAATATTTAAATTATGAGCCTCAAAATGAACAATCCCAACTGGCCGACAGTAATAGAAATTTATCAGCCATACCTGTTGAGTACCGCTCACATGGCAATGTTAAGGCATTGAAAGAAGTAAAAGTTACTGCTAAAGCCATAACTGAAAATCAAAAAGTTGATGAAACGTATACTTCTGGACTCTTCAGCGGTGGTATCTCCCGAAATTTTAACATCGGAAATGATAAAAGGGCTTTAATTTTTGTCTCCTTGTTTCAATACTTTTTAGGAAAGATACCCGGCCTGGAAATATCAAATGCAATTTCGCTTAATCCAACCGTACAATGGAGGAATATTCCTGTTACTTTCTTTCTTAATAATCAAAGAAGTTCCGCATACGATATCCGCAACATCAGCATGGCAGAGTTCGCCTATGTCAAGGTGTATGACCCGGCTATGGGTGGCATTTTTGGTGCGTATGGTGGAGTCATTGCTGTTTATACCAAAAAAGGGAAGGGGTACGATTTTAATAACCGGGATGATCAATATGTTACCCTTAGGGGATATACACCGGTCATGACATTCTATTCGCCCCAATATGCAACAGTAGTGAACCTTGAGGTACCGGATACTCGGAAAACTCTATATTGGAACCCTAATATCATTTTTGATGGTAAAACGAAAGAATATATCATCCAATTTTATAATAATGATCTGGCCAAAAAGTTTAAACTGGTGGTAGAAGGATTAAGTTCAAACGGTAAATTGACGCATATCGAAAAGGTTTTTTGACAGATGCAACATCATAGCTGTATGTTAAAACCCGACAAACTTTCAGTGTTACCCTAAATTCTCATTTCAACTACAAACTCCCTCAGTTAGGCTACAAACCGGGAATGGCATCTGCCGACCTTTGGTGTATTCAAAATATAAAATTATGGAACATCAAAATGATAGCTTAAAAGGCACAACTAACAAAGTATGGTTTATTACAGGCGCTTCCCGCGGTTTCGGACGGGTTTGGGCCGATGCTGCATTGAAACGGGGCGACAAGGTTGCCGCTACGGCACGCAAATTGGAAAGCATTGCCGACCTTAAAGAAAAGTATGGTGAAAACGTGCTGACTCTGGAACTCGATGTGACCAACCCCGACCAGGCAAAGAGGGCAGTGGAGCAGGCACACGCTCATTTCGGCAGGCTCGATATCGTGCTTAATAATGCAGGCTATTCATTGGTAGGCACTATTGAAGAAGCCAATGCCGATGAAGTGAGAGCGATGTATGAGACGAATATCTTCGGTACACTTGCGGTTATCCAGACGGCTTTGCCCTTGCTACGGGCGCAGGGTGGAGGCCATATCCTGGGCACATCAAGCGGGCTTGGGCATGTGACATTGCCGGTGATCGGTTATTACTGTTCGTCAAAATGGGCCTTCGAGGCAATTCACGAAAGCCTGGCTGCAGAGGTAGCGCTATTTGGTATTAAAGTGACCATCATAGAGCCCGGCGCTTATGCTACCGAGTTTGGAAGCCAGGAATCATTGAAGTTTGCAGCCGGTATGGACATCTATACGGATTTTAAAGCACAGTTTGTTGAGCGGTTAAAAACCTCGGAAAGGGGTGATCCGGAGGCAACGCCGGAAGCCATCTTCAAAATTGTGGATGCGGAAAATCCACCGCTGCGGTTCTTTCTCGGCAGTAATAATTTGCCATGGGTACGTGCCGCCTATGCCGAACGATTGGCGATGTGGGAAGAGTGGGAAGCTGTTTCAAATGCCGCTCAGGGGAAATCAAAGTAAGCTCGCCAAGCAAGGGAAATCTTGGTAATTGACCAATGATAACCGATATTTAAACATATTATCGGTTATCATTGCATTAAGTTTTCAAAATGAAAAGAGAAGAAAACAGTCCTCATAAATTTGAGTCGCTATCGGATGCGCATCGTGCGTTAGGCTTGCCCAAGCCCTTGCACCCTTTGATCAGTTTGATAAATAGTGCGGATAACCAAAATGTAACAAGCAGGCCTCCCGGCTCGCATGTGCTTAGTTTTTATAAAATTTCATACCGGCCCAAATTTAGTCCGAAAATAAAATACGGGCAGGATTATTATGACTTTGACGAAGGCGGTCTTTTGTTTGCTTCTCCCAACCAGGTTATTGGCGGCAATAACGATAGTAATGAACGCGAATGCTCCCTGTATACTTTGCTCATCCACCCGGATTTTTTGTGGAATTATCCCTTAGCAAAAAAGATCAAACAATATGGCTTTTTTTCCTATTCGGCCAATGAGGCATTGCACCTGTCTGATAAAGAAAGAACAACCATTATTTCCATCTTTAAGATCATTGAAGAGGAGCTCAACAGCAGGATAGATGATTTTAGCCAGGATGTTATTATTTCGCAAATTGAGTTGTTGCTTAATTATGCCAATCGCTTTTACAAACGCCAGTTTATTACCCGCAAAGCTGCAAGCAATCACTTGCTTCAAAAGCTGGAAGAAATTTTAGACGAATATTTTACAGGTGAAAGATCCTTAAGCCAGGGAATCCCCACCGTTCAATATCTTTCCGAAAAGCTGAATATTTCAGCAAGTTATTTAAGTGATATGCTGCGTTCGCTTACAGGGCAAAATGCCCAGCAGCACATTCACAATAAACTCATTGAAAAAGCGAAAGAAAAGCTATCTACCACCAGCTTATCTGTAAGTGAAGTTGCCTATGAGCTGGGCTTTGAACACCCGCAATCGTTCAGCAAATTATTCAAAACAAAAACCAATCTTTCCCCGCTCCAATTCAGGCGGTCTTTTAATTAACGGACATCAATCTGTTTTCGCTCTTTATTTTTTATATGCATCTTTAGCTGCTATTTTGCTTTCGCTTTGTAGGTTTCGTTGCAAAACAAAATCAGTTGTAACAACGTAAAGAGGGGCATCTAAAAGGATAGCAGAGCGAAGAAAAAATAAATGAAACGCACCGATCGTATAAAATTAAACTTCACACGCAGCTGGCGGTTTCCAGGCAAGGAGCGTTTATCAAGCATTTTTAAACCGTCTGATCAGCTGAAAGCCTCGTTAACAAAAGGCATAACCTGGTTAACAGACGAAGATATAGCTATATATACCTCGGCCGATAATTTCATTGAGCTCACCATCCTCGGAACGGGAACCTACGAGGAGGAGATCAATAAACTAATGCGAATCTCCTTAAAAAACGGCGGTAACGCGCTGGATATCGGTGCCAATTTTGGCCTGCAAAGTATCCGCATGTCTCAGTGCGCCGGGAACACGGGCAAGGTGCTGGCCTTTGAACCGCTTGCTCATCTGCAGGAAAAGTTCAGGAAAAACATGCAGCTTAACCGGGTTGACAATGTTGTTTTAATCCCTTATGCCTTATCGAACGAAGAGTCGGAAACCGAGTTTGCCATAAATAAAACCGCCTGGAACCAGGGCACTTTTAGCCTCGGGAATAAAAGTGATGGCAATGAAAAGCAGCTGGTGACTATAAAGATAGGCGATAATCTACCGGAGGTGCAGCAACTGGAATCATTACAGCTGATTAAAATTGATGTGGAAGGATTTGAATATCCCGCGCTACAGGGCTTGCGGCAAACCATTCAAAAGCACAAGCCCCGCATCATTTTTGAATACGATGCTCCCGGTTGGCAACACGCAGGCCATGAAGTTAGCGCATGTTATCAATTTTTACAGGCTATGGATTATACCTTGTACCAGATAAGCTATGTAGGCTGTGAGCTATTGGAAGATGCCGGCAAAATACAAAGCGGATATATTTTTTGTATCCCTAACGCCTAACCCGATAGGCTTATAATTAAACGGGGAAAGAATTTAGTGAATTCTTTCCCCGTGCTTTGAGCAATGCTCAACAAAAAGTTTAGTAACTAATTTCCCGTACTTTTCAGATTACCCTGGTGCCAATAGATCATGTACCGGGCATCATGTAATTTGTAAAAAGGGATTAGTTCCAGACCCTTGAAGTTTGCCGGACTGATCAGCTCAGGTGCCATAAAGGTTTGAGGCTTCCCGGCCACAGGTTTCAGGTAGCTTTCGAGATTAGCCTGGTTGCTTGCCAGTACCGGTGCCGACTCTAAAGGATACAATTTCCCCCTGGCGCGGTAGCCGCCAAACTGATCGCCATCGGCAATTAAATTATCAAGATCGGTAGTATCCGTTTTTGCTGCCAACACAATAGGCCCATGTAAAAATGCTACATAGTGTGAGCTGTCTGGCAGTGCTTCCGTGCTCAACTCCATTGGTAAACGGACTTCAATTTCATCGCCTTTTTTCCATAACCGGTTAAGCTTTACATATGAGCCTGGCTGGGCTTCAACAGGTATTTTGCTGCCGTTGATTTTTATTTGAAGCTTACCGGCCTTTACCCAATGAGGGTAGCGGATATTGATATCGAACTTACCGGGCTTCACCGCCTCAACTAAAAGTTTTGTAGTTTCCTCGTCCGGAAATTTGGTTTTTTGAGAAAGCACCAGCCCTTGTGCAACCCAGTTTAACCGGGATGCAATAAACAGGTTTACATAAAGGTTTTTTTGCTGATAGCTGTAAATGAGTTCGCCATACTTACCATGGTTTTCCATTCCGGAGCCAACGCAGCACCACATATCTAACTGGGGCTGCGAGTAAACCCGGTAATGCCGTGGGCGCATTGAAGTGTAATAAACAAAACCGCCGTGTACCGGGTGCTGGCTCGAAAGGATATGGTTATACAGCGTCCGCTCGTAAAAATCCATATACTTAACATCTGCGGCCTTTTCAAAAAGATGGCGGGTTAGTTTAAGCATATTGTAGGAGTTGCAGGTTTCGGGCCCGGCAATATCTGTGATCATTTTTGTGAAGTTGCCCTTTGGGTTAAAATGCTCATTTACACTGTTGCCTCCTATTACAACCGAACGGTTATTTACCACAGTTTCCCAAAAAAACTGTGCAGCCTTGCTATAATCGGCATCGCCACCCACTTCCGAGATCCGCTGAAAGCCTACAGCTTTGGGAATCTGCATATTGGCATGCAAGCCATTAAGCTGGTCATTGCCCTGGATCAATGGGTTTAAGATTGCTTTATGCGAGAACCTCCGGGCCAGGCTTAGGTATTTGTCCTGCCCGGTTATAACCGATACATCGGCAAAAACTTCGTTTAGGCCACCCTGTTCTGAAATCAGCATGGTTTGGATTTGCTCGTCACTCAATTTGAGCGAAACGCTGTAGATATAGTCTGTTAACCGTATCAGTATTTCTTTTGCTTCACTTTTACCGGCAATCAGGTAGGCATCCCGCAGGCCGGCAAAAAGCTTGTGGATATTATAAAGGGGCACCCATTTTTTATTAAGCGAAAAGGTATCGGCTTCAATTTTACCTGCGGCAATATCCTTCCACATTGCTGTTCCGCCCGGCGTGCCGCCAAGGTAGCCGCTCCCTGTTTTATCCTGGCAACGTTTTAGCTGGGCCAGCATATAATCCAACCGCCTGTTTAATTCCGGATCGTGGGTGGATGCATACATAAATGACAGGGCCGACAAGTAATGCCCGCCAATGTGGCCGTCCAACCCTGTGTTTTCCCAGTTTTCATAGCTTTTCTTTTTGGGCTTAAGGCCGGCTTCGGTAAAATATGGGGCCAGCAGCCGGTCTGGATCCAAAGCCAGCATGTAGGTCTTATCTGTTAACTGGGCATCTTTAAATACACCGGGTAATAACGTAACCTGCTGAAGCGGAAATGAATGTAGAGGGGTTTGGGCCTGCGTTTGAAAGGGCACAGAAAAGCAAACTAATATTGAAATCAGCGTTAAAAAACGGTGAGTTATCTTCCTGGTTATCATGGTTGGGTATTATAATCGGGTTAGCCGTACTAAATTAAGCAATGTTTTTAATAATTGTTATTTTAACACACATTTGATTTTTTTGATGAAGCAATTGAAATAATAGTATCAGACCTCTACCATCTTTTTTACATTTTGATTACTATCCGTGGAATTTTTTACCTATCATTACAACATGCATTTTGTAGTTGGTTCCAAACTCCTCCTTGTAGCTTGTCTATCACTTATGAAGCCGGTAAAACCTGCCGTACTTCACGCAGCAAAAAAACATAAAGCAAATAAAACGGTAAAGTTGCATAGCCATTCGCGGCTGAGGCAGCATTATGCCGAAATCGAGGCCAATTACGAAACAGGCGATGTTACACCTGCCGAACTGGTTGAGTTTGCCCAAACCCTTAAAGGCATCAGGTACAGGTACGGATCAACCAATCCCGAAAAGGGGTTTGATTGCTCCGGCTTTGTTAACTATGTTTTCACGCATTTCGGTATTTCCATCCCCCGCAGCTCTTCGGATTTTGCACCGGTTAAGGGTATTGATATTAAAGATGCCAAATTTGGCGATCTGATATTGTTTACCGGAACCAAAAGCCATAATTACCGCAGCGCAGGCCATATCGGTATAGTGATATCACAGCCTGGCGAACCTTTGGTATTTATCCATTCTACATCGGGCGATGAAAATGGCGTTACAGAAACGGCCATGAATGATCGTTACCAGCGCAGGTATATTAAAACCATTCGCGTGTTTAAGGAAGAGCCTCAAAATATAGAGGAAGAAGATGCAGCTCCTGATGCAATAGAAGAAGCCCGTTAATATTTCTATGTAGAGACGCATAATTGCATCTCCCGTTTGCAGATTATCAAACATGCAGGTCTGCCCTGTATTTTCAGAGGTGCAATTATGCGTCTCTACATCATTGCATTTTGTTCAATAACTTCTTTTCACCAATCGCTGATCGATAAAAAGAAACGCGATGAAACCTACAATAAGAATTCCCAACAACCATTTAAAGCTGATAACAGCATTTAGAAACATATCGCCGCTTTCCGGGCTAATGACAGAAAGCAGACCATAAGCGAGCGTTAATCCCACCACAAATATTGATAGTGCAATTAAATTAAAGCGCAGGTCGCTTTTACGGTTAATCTGTTCCTGCAATTTTCGCCTTACGTTTGCTGCGAAACTCATAGGCAGGCCTCGTTCGGGCTCGGTGCCAAGCGTGGTAAATAAGTTTTGATAAGCAAGCAGATCGCCCCTGTCATCTTCGGAAAGTGTTTTGTTATCCGGAACCAGGCCATTGTTCAATAGTTCCTGTAATTCGTCGTCATCCAGCTCTTTCATATATTCTCTTTCTTAAGGTCTTTTTCAATTTTCTCTTTCAATAATTTTCGTGCCCTGAAAAGGTGGCTTTTAACCGTTCCTTCGGGGATGCCGGTGATCTCCTCAATCTCGGCACATGAAAACTCATTGAGGTGGTACAGCGTCAACACTGTTTTATATTGATGCGGCATTTGTTCAATAAGCAGGTTAACATAAGCCGCGGTATTCTTTTTTATCAGTTCCTGCTCCGGGGTTTCATCTGTAAAATGATAATTATCTATATTTTCAGGATATTCGGAGGGGGAATTGTTTTTGTTCTTTTTTAAATAGTTTACAGCAGTTAAATAAGCTATACGGGCTATCCAGGTTGATAGTTTTGACTGAAACTCAAAGCGGTGCAGGCTTTGGTGGATCTTGATAAAAACTTCCTGGCATATATCTTCTTTGTTTTGCCGGTCTTGCACCAGGCGGTTTATCACAAAGAAAACCAGCTTTTCATACTGCTTTACCAGCAGTTCAAAAGCCCGGAGATCTTTATTTAATATCCTGGATACAACCTCTTGTTCATTAAACATATTACAGTAGTCAATATATAAGGTTTAGCGGTTGCAAAAAAGAAATAAAAAATAATTTAAAATAATTGCAACCGGGTCAACAAATATGTTGACTACTGTAGCAAATAACTTAAACAAACAATATCATGAAACAGTTAATGCCATTCATCATAATCATCGTATTTTTTATACTGATAGCCATATTCATACTTGCCCTTTATAATTACAGGTTAAAAAAACGTATTATCAGTTCAGGCCCGCTGGATGAAAACAGCGTTAAATTTTTAGCCCAGTTAGGTTCCGGTAACGAAGCCTTAAAATGGGGGCTCATCCTGCTTTGCGCCGGCATAGGTTTTATAGTAATGGAATTTATCCCTTACAGCGCCGAAGACTCACCCGTTCCTTACGGGGTTGAAATGATCTTCATCTCGGCAGGTTTCCTGCTTTATTACCTGCTGCTTCGCCGCCGCAAGGATTAAATAACCAGCTTAATTTATTGTACTGAACGGGCGGTTTGGCCCGCCCGTTCCATCAAATTTTAAAGTGGGGAATTTACTCTCAGGGAACCCCTTTGCCTAAAAATTATTGAAAAAATCTAACACCATCACATATATGAAAACTAAACAAACCATAATACGGCTCATCATCATGATAGCTGTATTTATCGCCCATAACCTAAATAGCTATAGCCAAACCCTGGTACAATTAAAAGGGACCGTTGCCGATTCGGTAAGTAAAGCAGCTTTGCCCCTGATAACCGTACGGTTAAAAAATGCCGCTAATGAAACCATAATGGTTGCCGTTACTAAAGATGACGGCTCTTTCAGCTTTGCCTCGGTGCAACCGTCAAACTATTCACTGGTGTTCAACGCTATTGGCTACAGTTCAAAAACAATATCCCTTGATCTTACACATCAGCAGCAAACACTCGTACTAAAACCAGTTTATTTGAGCGATGCAATGACCAGCCTGAGAGAGGTTACCATAACTGCCGAAAGACCGATCATAAGGCAAAAGGCAGATCGGATCATTTACGACCTGAAGGCCGATCCTGAAAGTAAGGGCAACAATGTGTTAAGCATGATGAGGAAAATCCCTTACCTGTCGTTAGATGGGGATGATAATCTGTTGATGAAAGGGAACTCAAGCTTCAAGGTACTTATCAACGGCAAGCCGTCAGGAAGTTTGGAAAGCAACCTTAAAGCGGTTTTAAAAAGCATTCCGGCATCAACCATTGAGCGGATTGAAGTGATCACCACCCCGCCCTCAAAATACGATGCCGAAGGTTTGGCTGGCATTATCAATATCATCACCAGCAAAAAGATCAATGATGGCATCAGCGGGTCTGTAAACATTAATGAAAGCCTGCCCACAGGCGGCCCCGGTGTTGGCGCTTCTGTTACCGCTAAAAAAGGTAAATTCGGTATTTCGGCATTTGGTGGTGGGAGTATTAATAATTCACCGCAAACAACCAATAACCGTAAAACAGTAGATACTGCCGGTAACACACTGGCGCAGAACGGCTACCAGCGTTCAAATAATAAAACAGCCTATTTCGGTACCGAATTAAGCCTGCAGATAGATACCCTGAATTTATTGACTGCCCAGTTTAACTATAACGGCAGCCGGGCAACTGATCATAACGGGCAGGCCTCCCTGCTAACAAGCAATAACCAGCTTGAGCAATACACCTTTCAAAACAATGACAAGGCAACCAGCCATGGTATTGATGCGGGTATCAATTATGAGCTGGGTTTTAAAGGGATTAAAAACAGATTGCTTACTTTTTCATACATGTACAGTGCCAATGCTAATACCAAAAACGGTGGTGTTCAATTTTTTGACCAGGTAAATTTCCCAACCCCTGATTTTCAGCAAAGCGATAAACAAAAATTTAAAGAACATACCGTACAGGTTGATTTTGTTACCCCGGTGAATAAAGTAAATGTTGAAGCCGGCCTTAAAGCGATATTCAGGAATAACAGCAGCGATTTTAGTTATCGCTCCCTAAATGATTCAACCGGGCAATATCAGTTTGATACAGCACAGTCAAACGCTTTTACCAATACCCAAAATGTATTCAGCGCTTACAACTCGTACCAACTGGCTCTAAACAGCTGGAATATCAATGCCGGTGTTCGGGTAGAAGAAACTGTGATCCGCGCCAATTTCATGAGCACTGCATCTGTAGCCGACCAAAATTACTTTAATGTTGTCCCTGCTGTTTCGGTAAGTAAAAGATTTAAGGACGAAAGCAGCATTAACTTTGGCTTTTCACAACGGATCAGGAGACCGGGCATCAACAGGCTTAACCCCTATGTTGACCGCTCAAACCCCAATTATGAAGTTACAGGGAACCCCAACCTGAGGCCGGTTTTATTGAACGATATCCAGTTTGGTTATGGCAGTAATAAAAAGCTGTCGGTAAATATCGGACTTGATTATTCGTTCATGAACAACCTCGATTTGCAGGTGGTTAATTTTGACCCGGCCACCCAGGTTACACAAATAACTTATGCCAATACCGGTAAGGCCAGCAGTGCAGGTGTGAATTTCAATTTGAGCTATCCCGTAACCAAAATCTACAACGCGAGCATTAACGGAAATATGATGTACCTGTGGCTGCAAGGCGAAGCTGATGGAAAAATGGTGAACAATAACCTGCTGATGTATGGTGTTGCCCTATCAAACGTAGTGCGCCTTGCTCATGGCTGGGCTCTAAATGCCGATCTGGGTGTGAACAGCCGCAACCCTACAGGCTTACAGGGATATACCAATGGCTTTTTTTTCAGCGCGTTCAACTTCAATAAGGATATTGTGAAAAACAAGTTCAGTATCTCTGGTGGTATCAAAAATCCGTTTACCAAATATCGTAACAGCGTAAGCAAAACTTTTGGCCCGCAGTTTAATCAAACTTATCAGAGCATGAACTATTACAGGTCATTCAGCATCAGCCTTAACTATAACTTTGGCGGCTTGAAAGACAGGATCAATAAAAACAGGGTGGGGATTGAAAATAATGATGTGGCTAATTGATAAGGTGAAGTCCTAATATCAAGGAGTCGTCATTGCGAGGTACGAAGCAATCCCCGACTTTACAGAGCGGATTTATTTAGCGGCTCTGCTCATATAGGATTGCTTCGTGCCTTTCAGTAATGACGTGGTATTTTAAACCCGGAATAAGCTACAGGCTTTTTATTTACGGCAACAATTTAACATCAGCCAAATCATGCTCCAGTTTCCATTTTTCAACAATGGGCTGCTCCAGCTGGATCTGGCGATATTCGTCAGGTGCCATAATAGGCACGCCATAAACAATGGGATAGTTGCGCTGGCAAACGGTACAGCTAAGGATCCCTTCAATAATATTTTGTGCTGTATCTTTTACCAATACCTGTAAATTGAGGTCGCTTTTATCAAAGGGGCAGCATAGTTTTTCAATTGTTTTGAGTTGCATGTTGGGTGGGATTTATGCTTAACGCGTTTTTAAATTCTTTAACTTTTTGCTGCGGATCGGCAGCGCTTAATATGCCCGAGATAACTGCCACCCCATCAAAAGGTATTTCCTGTTTCAGGGCGATCATATTTTCGGGTGTTATGCCGCCCGCAACAAAAATGGGCATCGGGGTAAGCGCGCGGGCCTGCCTTACGGTTGCGGGCATTACAATATCACAGCTCCCTGCCGATGACGAAGGGAACATGGAGCAAAAGGATACATAATCAAGCTGGTTATCCTCGGCCCAGATTACGGGATCCAGGTTATCCGAACAGGTAATTCCGGTCATGAATGGCCGGCCTATACTTGCTTTAATCGCTTCAAAATTGGCAGGGATGCCATCAAAATGTACGCCCTGTAAGGCCGAGGATTGTTTGAGCAAATCCCAATCTTCATTAATGAACAAAGGAACGCCATGCAGCCTGCAAAGCGGGCCAATGCTTTCAATCAGGCTGAGCTTATCGGCACCGGGCTGCCAATGGTTCCATAATTGTACCACCTGGATGCCAGCTGTTAATGCTGAAGCCAGTTTGTTTAATAAAGTAGCTTTATCCATTGCGGGGTCAAGCACCAGGTAAATGCCACCGGTAATTTTATATGTATTTTCCATTATTTCCATCCGTTTTTATAAGCGTTAAAAAAGGCTTCCCAATAAGGGTCTTTACTAAAGTAGGGCATGTCTTTTTCAACACCGTTTTCGATTAGTTTATAGCTGTGTGCCTGGTTGGTAAACTCACCAATGATGGTAGCAGGTATATTATTCCCGTGTAAACGGTGCAGCACATTTTGGCCCCATTGTTTTTTTACTGCTATTATCATTGCCCCGGCACCAATGCAATAACGGGGATCGATGTTGAATAAGGAGCAAATTCCACCCGCTACATCATCAACAGGGAGCAGGTCATTATCTATGATCACGCCATTGCCCGATGCTGCCGCCATTTCATAAACCGCGCCCAATACGCCGCCCTCGGTTACATCGTGCATGGCCGTTACTTTGTTAAAGCGGTTACCTGTCCCGGCGGCGGTTAAGCCGTCTTTTAAGGATGATGTTTGATAAAACATTTCGCAGCCAAGATTATAGATCTCGTTACCCAGCTTGTTTTTTACCGTTTCGGGAAAACTCATGGCCAGGATAGCTGCTGAAGACATGGCGCATTGCTTGGTAACGATGATCACGTTGCCAGCTTCGGCATTTTTACTCAGCAAGATCTCATTCAATGGTGCCGTGAGCAGCATGGTGCCACCGCCCGCGATGGTTGAGTTTTGCCCTTCAATACTGCCCGTATGCCCACCGGTTATGGCTACGCCAATGTTGTCACAATAGCGGTGGATGTGGTCCCAGTAGGTAGTAAAATCTGCCTGGCTCAAACCCGGCGGCAGGTTAAGTACCATTTGGGCATACTGCGGGGCAAAGCCGGTAGTAGCCATGTCATTGGCCATTAAATGTACCGACAGCCAGGCCGACTCCTGCAAACCCAAAGAGGGGATGAGCGACAATGGGTCGCTGGTAAGCGCAAGCCCCAAGCCACCGGGCAGGCTGATCACCGATACATCAACGCCGAAAGCCGGGCCACCGATAACTTCAGCACGCGGACGGCCGCAGCGGGGCAGGATGATCTGCTCAAAACCATCTCCTGTTATTTTTCCGGATAGGGACATAGCTCTATGTTAATCAAGCAGTTTAACATACAAGCCAAAAAAGTCGCCCACAGGAACACTCCACTGTTGTACCGGGAACCATTTGGGTAAACCGGTACAGGTCCATTCAATGGTGTACTGGCGACCTTTTAAAGCTTCATCAATTTTTTTAATGAGCATAGCCGGGGTATAAAAAGTAGCTGTTACATAAAAGGGGTTTTTGCCGAACATTTGCTGCACACGGCGACGCAGCACTTTGGGTGAGTTGCGGTTCATCATACCGAAAGCAATACCTCGTTTGCCCACCCTCGCTGCTTCCCTGATCACCTGTACCGGGTCGCGGTAGTACTCAAAGGTGGTGATGAAGGCCACGGCATCAAAAGTATGATCCTTAAAAGGCATAAAGTGCGAATCGGCATTTACCAGGTCGCCTTTAAACAAATGTACCGCCTGGCCAAGCATAAAAGGGGAGAGGTCGCCGCCGGTGGCGTCAATACCTATCTCGTGCCACCAGCGGGTAAAGCGGGTTGTGCCGCAGCCAAACTCAAGCAGTTCCTTTATCCGGCTATCGGTACCAACTAATTGCGACATTACCTTTTTTTGCCATACTTCGGCGCGTTTATAGCGACCCTCGTACCATTGCTCGTAAGTATCGGTGTGTTCGCGGTTAAAAAACCATTCTTTGCGGCCCTGCCAGTTGGCAAGGCTTTGGGTCATGAGGCCAAAATTGTTTCCGGGTTCCATGTGTTTTTTCATTAAATAAAAAAGCCTTGTTTCCAGCCGGTAATACCGGTACAGAAACAAGGCCATGTATGAATAAACAGCAAACGCCGAAAATCAACTGAAGAGCCAGTGCATCCCTACGCCGGTATTATCCGTGTCAGGTTGTGCGGGTATTATCTCAGCCTTAACCCTGCGGTTAAAGCACCCCGTGCTATATAAAACGAAGGTAGTTTATTTAAGCTAAAAACAATAACATGAATTCATTATTCGACCCGAATGTGGTTATATTTGATGACTGTTCCTTTTAACCCTTCTTTATAATGACCTTATCCTTATCATCCGTTCACAAAAATATCTGGTTAATAACTTTTACCGCTTTTGCCATTTTGGGGGCCGGTCTGTTTTTAATGCATCACGTTAACCCGCAAAAAAGCGGCGCCGCTGCAACCGGTTTTATGGTTGATATGGTAGTTACTTTCCCGGTAGCCTATTACTTCCTGATCATTAAACCGTTTAAGCAAAAACTGTGGCGGATTATGCTGGTTGTTACCTGCTGCTGCGGTGTTGCCTATTTGATTTTACCTGCTGCCCAGCGGGGCTATATTATCCAGTTGAGAAAACTAACAGCCGGTTTGGAACTGGGGATGCTCATTTACTGCATCAGTAAGATCAGGCACATCAAAAAAGCATATGATGCGTTACAGGCCGAATTTCCGGATGTTGCTTTTAATCTGCATAAAAGTATGGCTATGGTATTGGGCGACGGGATGCCGGTAAAGATCATGGCTTCGGAAATAACTATTGTGCGGTTTGGACTACTTTGTTTTAAGCGAGAAAAGGAAATTTCACCAGAGATCAAACGCTTCAGTATTCACAAAGACTCGGGCTATGCTGCTTTATTTGGGGTGATTATGGCAGTGTCGGTTATTGAGATGGTAGCTTTCCATTTGTTTTTAACACGCTACAGCATCATAGCTGCTATTATCGTTACCATATTGAGTATTTATGGCTGCTTGTTCATCACCGGTGATTTTTCAGCATTGGTAAAAAGCCCGGTATTATTGCTTGAAAACAAGTTGCTTTTACGTGCCGGTTTACGCTACAGGGCATTAGTTAAACTGGGCAACATAGCTTCGGTTGAAAAAGTAGGAGGGAGCTTTGAACCGGGTGTGCAGTGTTTTAAGGGAGGAGTGATGAAAAATACCTTTAATATATTGATCACTTTTAAGGAGCCCGTGACTGTTGAACGTCTTTATCGAAAGCCGGCAGAAACCAGCCAGATGGTGCTGAGTATTGATGAGGTGGATGAATTCATAAAGATTTTAACAGGTAGCAATCCTGTATAAGAAGCAAAAGCACCGTTTTAAAACGGTGCTTTTGCTTTAATTTAGATTATTTAGTTAAATCAGCCAATCCGTTAGGGAACATCCCTTTGGCCACTATGGCCATATCCAGCGCTTCGCGGATCAGTTTGATCTTGCCGTTTTCGGCTACTAAACGCCCCATATAGGTTTGCGGATAAGGCCTGCCGGTTGAGTTAGCTATAGCATCCACATCGTATTCGCCGAATGCCTGATCTGGCGTATCAATATGGATCCTGATGTTTTGAAAATGGAAATTGCCGAAGGTTTTGGGCAGATTTTTAAGGAAATTGTAGATCATGTCCCTGCCTTTCCACTGCCAGGGCAAACCTAAGCTTGCCAGGTAAGGTAGCTCGAACACGGCATCATCGGCAAAGAGGTCAATAGCTATATCGGGATCGTTGATCAGCTCAAGATAGTTGAGCAATAATTCTTTCGCGGTTTTCATTTTGTTAAGATTTAATTTTTTTGTCTGTCCATTAATCTTTCGGACATCACAAAAGTGCAAAGTGTCCGAAAGCTGCACATTGATGTATCGTAAGAAAGAAATTGATATATATCAATGAAATTAATGGGTTAGATGATAGTGTGTTAAGCGAATGTTAATGACGCTGGCCCATTTTTACACTCTGGTGTTATAACTTATCGTACATTTGCATCACAAAACAATGCGGGATGGAGCAGTTGGTAGCTCGTCGGGCTCATAACCCGAAGGTCGTAGGTTCGAGTCCTGCTCCCGCTACATAGAAAGCCAAAAGCCTCAAGTCAACAGATTTGAGGCTTTTTTATGCGTTTTATTTTACGCAGTGTCTGAAGAAGGCCCGGGCTATCTGCTGTATCTTTTTTCCCGATACTCCTGACAAACGCTAAAAAGGATACCGCTTCTATAGTACCCGCAATTTTTTCTTCCTTTCGCAGTGCTGAGCCAATTAAGAATAATTTTATTTGTGCTTTGAAATGCAAAGTACTTTTATTTACTTTGTAACACAAAGTCTTTTCTCAATCAAAAAATCAAGATTATGAAAATTTCAAGAAAAAAATTTGTTTCCCTATTCCTCATTTCCGGGTTTGCTTTTCTTTTTATCTATAACGTAATTCTTCGATCAGTAGTCCGGCTCATTCCTGAAAGTGGAGCGTCTTTTCTGGGAACGGGATCACTAACAGGCTGGAGGAGCACCGTGTCCACAATTCTATATCCTGTCAAAATTGTTTTGGCAGGCCCCATGCTTCCTCTTATCAATTTGCCTGATCCGCCGCCTCCATTTTTGGTTATTGGATTTGCTTTCTACTGGACTATCCTCGCCCTAATAGTTCACTATCTCATCGGTAAAATTAAGCGCCCGCAACTAAAAGCATAATTTTTGTGTCGGCCCTTTTTCGCCCGTCATTGAACACCGTTATTATTACCAGATTTTTGCAGATGCAGGCGGGTTCCCAATTCAGTTCACCACTTTACAAATGGGGCAACCTTATCAATTACCGTTAAATCTGTATCATGGGATAAAGTTCCTGCAGGTTCTTTTTCTACTCCTGTAGGTTATGATAGAATTACAATATCGGATCTTAGCACTTTAGGCGGAGGACAATGCTAAGAGAAAAATCGATTTTCTATTGGCTCATTGTCAGTAACTTGTAAAGATGCCTTGTTTCCTGAAAATACTTATTGGTAAATTTCATAAATGACCGAAAGGTCATTTATATTTGTGCCATTATTCAGGAAAGAAAATGACAAAGGCAGAAAAAACCAAACAGTTTATCCTTGAAAAATCGGCCCCCATCTTTAATACAAAAGGTGTGGCGGGGACTGCAATGAGTGATATTATGGAAGCTACTAAACTGGCCAAGGGTAGTTTATATGTACATTTTGAAAACAAGGAGGAATTATCATATGCCGTAGTTGATTATAACCTGGATTTTTCGGCCCAAAAAATGTCAGAGGCAATTAGCAAACAAAAAACATTTAAAGATAAACTGTTCGCCTATTTTAATTTTTTAAGCGACCCGCTTAACCCACCTCTTGTAGGAGGCTGCCCGATGATGAATTTTGGAATGGAGGCTGATGACACTAACCCTGTTATCAAGTATAAAGTGAACAGGCTTGTACAGCTTTCGATACAAAGGGTTACATCAATTATTGAGCAGGGAATTGTTAATGGCGAATTTAAAAAAGAGTGGGATGCAAAGGAATTTGCCACAAAAGGATTTGCCATGATTGAGGGGGGCACATTGATCTCGCGCGTTTCGGGAACAAATGAACATATGAACATTTTAATAAAGGCTATCAAAAAAGAAATTGAAGAGAACAGCATATAATTTTTTTGCCCAACAAATGACCGATCGGTCATTTGTTGGGCAAAATGAAATCATAAAATTTTGTAATCCATTTAAAAAATAAAACAATGAACAAGAAAAAAGTACCTATTGCACATAAAGCTACACGGGGTAATATATGTCAAGATTAAACTGATCTGAACTGGATAATTTAAAGAGTTGCCCTATTTGACAATTGTAGGCGGGGCAATTTATAGCACTGATGAAATTAAAAAATACTGGTTTAAATAAGTAAAAACATGAAAAATAGAAGAATAATCAAACTAATGAAAAGTGCGGTTGCAGTGGTACTGCTCGCTCTGGGAATTGTATTTGTATCATGCAAAAATGATAACACAATAACTAACACCCCTGCCGGGGGCAGCAAAGATTACCACCAGACAGCCGAAACGAAATTTATTACAGCTGATGGAAATAAAATTGCCTACCGTATTTTGGGAAACAAAGCGGGGACTCCGCTGGTGCTTCTATCTCCTTTGGGCAATGCAATGGACGATTGGGACCCGGCTATTACCAATGGCCTCGCCCAAAAATACAAAGTGATCATCTTTGATCTTCCGGGTGTAGGTACATCAAGCGGGGCAACACCTGATAATATCCCGGATATGGCCAAAGAGTCGGTTTCCTTTATCAAAGGCCTGGGTTATAATAAGGTTAACTTACTGGGCTTCTCTATGGGGTCATTTATCAGCCAGCAAATAGCGTTGACCGAGCCTGCCCTGGTTAATAAGATCATCCTGACCGGTACCGGCCCCAAAGGGAGCGAGGGACTTTCTGATCTTCCCAAATTCTTAGCTGCCTCAGCCAATTTAACCCCTGAACAAGTTTTCCTGGCCTCGTTCTTCGCTTCATCAGCAACCAGCCAAAGCGCAGGTAAAAGTGCTTATGAAAGGGTACAGGAACGCCAGGTGAACCGGGATGCACCGATAAGTCCTGAAGGTTTCACCAATGAAGTAAAAGCAGTATTAGGCTGGGCGCAGCCAAATACCGGTGCGCTGACAGAATTGAAATCAGTAACACAGCCTGTACTGATTGTTCAGGGACAGGAAGATGCACTGGTTCCGGTAGTGAATGCTATCAACATGTCTAAAAGTTTACCTAATGCCCGTTTAATCGTTTACCCTGACGCCGCCCATGCTGCTTTTTTTCAGTATCATGACGACTTCGTTAAGAACGCCCTTGAGTTTTTAGGAAAATAACAATTTATATCATCAGTTCCAGGCAGCTTCCTCTGATCTTTTTGAAAAGAAGGAGCTGCTATAGCCTATAGATCAGGCTCTCCGCCCGTTTAACTTTTATGTTGAACGGGCTTGAGTATTTTATCCCATAACTTGCTTTAAATAAAATGGTTCGGGTTTAGCCCCTGTTTGGGCTACCGGAAAAATAAAAGCGCCTTCCCGGATCAGAAAGGCGTATTTTATTTATCCAAAATCAAAGCTGCATCGTCGGCAAAAGTTCAGGCCGCGGGTTTTCATATTTGATAATCAATTTATTCTGTACGCAGACTTTTAACCGGGTTTGCCAGGGCCGCTTTTATGCTTTGATAGCTGACGGTTAGCAGCGTTATAGTTATGGCGCCTAAAGCAGTAAGTACAAAAATCCACCAGGCTATTTCAGTACGGTACTGATAATTTTGCAGCCAGCTGTGCATGAAATAGTAAGCAAGCGGTGTGGCAATCAGCAAGGAAATGAAAATAAGCACAACAAACTCCTTTGATAACAATTGCCACAAATTAAATACAGTTGCACCTAATACTTTTCTTACGCCGATTTCTTTCACGCGTTGCTCTGCTATAAAAGAGGCCATGCCAAATAAGCCCAGGCATGAAATAAATATAGCCAGTACCGCAAATACCGTAGCTAAGCTCCCAATTCGCTGCTCGTCCGAAAACTTCCTTGCATATTCATCGTCGATAAATTTATATTCAAACGGACTGCCAGGGTTATATTTTTTAAATACAGGTTCAATTTTGCTTAAAGCTTCACGCATTGGCATTTGAGGGTTTACCCGTACTGTAATAAATTTTACCCAATCGGGTTTCATTTGAAAAACGGTGGCTACTGTTTGCTGATAGGGCGATTCCATAATCATATCCTTCACCACGCCTGTAACCACATGGTCTTTGCCAAACCAATGTATCGTTTTGCCTATTGGGTTTTTGATCCCACTAAGTTTTACTGCTGATTCATTCAGAATAAAAGCCCCCGAATCAGTTGGAAAGCTGCGGGAAAAATCACGCCCTTCTGTTATTTTCCAGCCGATGGTTTTGCCAAAATCAGTGCTGACAAATACATTAGCAAAGGTAGGGTTAAAGCCGGGCGCTTTTCCTTCCCACTCAAAGCCTGTGTTATAAGCAAAGATCTGGGTTGTAGCATTGCTTGCTTCGGCCATGTTTTCAACGGCGCCAGTTTGTATAAGGTCGTTTCTTAATACCTCATAATGCCCGTAAATTTGCGGGGTATTCATTTCAATGGTAATCAACCCCTGCCGTGTGTAACCTACAGGGCGGCTCCTGGCAAATTGGATTTGCCTGAATACAACAATGGTACCTATTATTAAAACTATGGATACCGTAAATTGAACAACTACCAATATTTTACGCGGTATCGCTGCTAAGCGCCCTACCTTAAAAGTGCCGTTTAAAACCTTAATTGGTTTAAACCCGGATAAATAAAATGCCGGGTAGCTGCCCGATATCAATCCTGTAAAAAAAGTAAAACCTAAAGCAGATAACCAAAATGAAGGGTTGCCCCAGGGCATGGATACCTGCTTGCCGGTTATATGGTTAAAATATGGGATAGTTAGCCATACCATAACTATGGTTAAGATGAAAGCTAAAAATACAACAAGGATAGATTCGCTGAGGAATTGCCCGATGAGCTGGCTGCGCAGGGAGCCAATAGCTTTGCGGATGCCCGTTTCTTTTGCTTTTTTTTCGCTTCGGGCGGTGCTCAGGTTCATGAAGTTGATGCAGGCCAGCAGCAATACAAAAAAGCCAATAATACCAAACAGCCTCACAAACTGAATGCGGCCGCCAACCGATTTACCGTTTTGAAATTCGCTATATAAATGCCACCTCGCCATCGGAAACAACTGTATTGTTTCATTGATGGCTTTGTTATACGGTTTTGTAAGCTCGCTGATTTGGGCAGATACTTTGTTAAAATCAACATGAGGGTTCAGTTGTACATACAGCTGGCATCCATGATTGTCCCAGGCGGCAGGTTGCCTGCTCCAAAAATTTGCCGGGTTGCTCCATGGCAACATAAACATTGTTCCGTTTAAGGTTGTATTATTGGGCAGGTCCTCGTAAATCCCTGTGACCTTCAAATCCGTATTGTTGTCAACACGGACCACCTTATTTATCGGATCGGTATTGCCAAACAGGGCTGTAGCGGTTGAGGCCGACAGGAGTACGGAAGATGGATCTTTAAAGGTACTATAACCACCTTTTACCATTGCCAGCGAAAGTATTGCCGGGAGATCGGCTTCGGCCCAAATACCTTGCTGGGATATTTTAGTTTCGCCCGCGGCAAGTATGTGTGCCCCGCCCGAGGTAAGGGCAGTACGTTTAATGCTGTTACCATACCTGGTACGCAGCTCATTGCTAAGCGGTACAACTGTTGATCCGAAGGTTACTGTTTGACCGTTGGATGTTTGCGAGGTCATCACCTGCCCTATGCTTTCATAATTCTGATGATATTTATCATATGATACCTCGTCCCAAATCCAGAGGCCAATCAGCATGGCTATTGCCATACCAACGGCAAGGCCACCAATGTTTAATAACGAAGAAAACTTGTTTTTAACGGTATTGCGCCAGGCAATTTTAAAGTAATTCTTGATCATGCTGTTAATGATTTATAAGATTAATTACATTCGTTTTTTGTTTCCGTCCATTCAGTCGGATGCGGGATTTATCGCTAAAATACCACTTCTGTATAGTGCAGTTGTTTAACTTATAATTGATATACGAATTTGTTCGTAAATATCATGCCGTGTTTTTAATTATTGATTTACAGGAGTTTGTGTTTTATTTAAAAATGGTGCTGTATCGAAAGCGTACACAAGGTGTACTCAAACGTACTACGGTAAAAATTGCTCAGATTAACATACCCCTCCTCCGGGTACCCAATAAGCTGGCAAGCCACCCGCTTGAAAATATTATCTAAGAGGGTAGATGTTGGTCAGATAATAGCAATACTAATGATCAAACAGTTATAAAATTCATTTGATAAATTGATACCTTTAACTTCATCTTCAAAAACCTGAATGAGCACAATTTTAAAAAACCGGATAACATCAATTGATTTTCTTCGCGGTACTATCATGATTATTATGGCCCTTGATCATGTAAGGGATTATTTATACTCAGGATCATTTTTTTTCGATCCGCTTGACCTTACAAAAACAAGCGCCGTATTGTTTTTCACCCGGTGGATCACCCATTTCTGCGCACCGATATTTATGCTGCTTGCCGGAACGTCGGCATACCTTATCGGACAAAAGAAGTCCAAAAAGGAATTATCCGTATTTCTGGTAAAGCGGGGCTTGTGGCTCATTTTTCTCGAAATGTTCGTGGTTAACTTCGGCTGGAACTTCAACATTGCGTTCCCCATGTTTTTCTTTATTACCATTTGGGCCTTAGGTTTAAGTATGATCGTGCTGGCGGCCTTGATCCATCTGCCTAAAAAATTGATATTGGGCATTAGTGTTGCAATTATATTAGGCCATAACCTTTTAGATCATGTTCATGTGCCGGGCAGCTCTTTAGAGGCTTTTGGCTGGTCGCTGCTTCATGATCAGCAGTTTTTTATGTGGCATAAGGAAATTTTATTGGTGGGGTACCCAATTGTTCCGCTGATGGCCGTTATGTCATTAGGTTATTGTTTGGGGGCCTGGTATACTACAGGTTATGAGGTTAGCAAAAGGCAAAAAAATTTATTGATTGCCGGTTGCTGCTGTCTTGTTTCGTTCATTATATTACGTTATACCAATGTATACGGCGATCCGGTGAAATGGAGCATACAGAAAGACGCATTATTTACCTTCCTGTCGTTTATTAAAGTAAATAAATATCCGCCATCGCTGCTGTACCTGCTGGTGACATTGGGTTCGGCTTTTCTGTTTCTTTCATTTACCGAAAAATTAAAAGGCGGCATTGTAAAAGTTGTTTCGGTATATGGAAGGGTACCTATGTTCTATTACCTTATCCACATTTATGTAATACACCTGATAGCGATTATCGCATCAGCGCTCACGCCCGGACAGAATTGGACAATCTGGTTCCTGAAACAACCCATCTGGTTTACTACCGACCTGAAGGGTTACGGATTTTCATTACCCGTTGCTTACCTTATTTGGATAGGAATAGTAATTGCCATGTATCCTTTATGCAAACGCTATGATGCTTACAAGCAGGCCAACAAAGGCAAATGGTGGCTGAGTTATTTGTAAGTTATTTACTGAAAGTTGCGACATCTTTTTGGAGGGGAAGAGTAAATATTGAAACACTTCAGAAAGCTAAAGCGTTATCTTTATGAACGGGGATAATTCTTTCGCCCAAGTAGTGTAAAACAAAGAGAAATTTTATGGAAATTAAACGCAGCGGCTCACAGCCTTCGGGCAAAGGGCCAGGAGCATATTTTACCGGAACAGTACGCATAGATCCGCTTTTTACCACGCCCGACCCTGCCCGTGTGGCCATGGCCTTAGTAACTTTTGAGCCGGGTGCCCGTACTGCCTGGCATACCCATCCGCTTGGCCAAACCCTTATTATAACCGCAGGTTTTGGCTGGGCGCAGCGCGAAGGCGGCCCGGTAGAAGAGATCCGTCAGGGCGATGTTGTGTGGTTTGCACCGGATGAAAAACACTGGCATGGCGCTACGGCTACCACTGCCATGAGTCATATCGCTATCCAGGAAAAACTTAATGGGTCGCCGGTTGATTGGCTGGAGCAGGTAACTGACAAACAGTATAATAACCAATAACCCTGAAAAAATGAAGGCAATAAATGTAACCGCAGGCGTATCGGGAAAACATACCCGCCTGCCAGTTTTTGGGAGCGGGTTATTATCAGTTTTAATAATTTTTATGTTATCAGTATCTTCACCAGGAAACGCCGCTGCACAGGATAAAAACAAGGTGGTGCGCATAGCCAGGCTCCGGATTGATTCGGCTCAACTGGATAATTATATGGCTGCGCTGAAGGAGCATGCCGAAACAGCCGTACGCGTTGAGCCGGGAGTGTTAACCCTATATGCAGTAGCCGAAAAGAATGACCCAACCCGGATCACGGTTTTTGAAATATATGCCGATGCCGCCGCATACCAGGCCCATTTGCAAACTCCCCATTTTAAAAAATATAAGAGCACGACAAAGGATATGGTTAAATCGCTTGAATTGGTGGAAACCGTTCCGATAGTCCTTGCTGCTAAACCACGGTTATAGCATTTAAACAAGGCTTTATTGATGCTGTCGGTGGATACCTCCAATGCAATTATTTAAGCAGTTGATAAGCTGCACCAGCTATCGTGTACCCATAAGTTTTTAATAAAAGAAAATGTCATTTCGATGGAGCATGGGGAGGCATAAGCATTGGGGTGAAAGAGAAATCTTATACACCCTGCAATGCCGACTTGCATAGTTCGCCGTCCAGATCGTATAAGATCGTATGCATGAAATAGTTAAAGAAGAGTTCTTGAAAGAAAGGTTGTAGATTAAAGTGAAAACTAAGAACAAACACTTTAAATCAAGAACTCATGAAACAAGTTACACAATTAGACTT
>NZ_JBHLTS010000002.1:0-925 GCF_042434235.1 Mucilaginibacter angelicae
ATACTTCCTGCCAGTATGCGGCATGTGCACCCTGTGCCCCTGCTGATAAAACCGATTGCTGCCAGGCAGCGTAATCTTTATACTGGATCCTTAAGGGTTGTAACTGTACCGGTGATCCTGCCTTCCCTGAATTATAATATTCCAATACCTCCCCGATCAGTACCTCCATCGACCAGCCGTCGCTGATGATATGGTGCATCACATACGCGAAAACCCAACGGTCTTCTGATAACCGGCATAACAGCGCCCGCAGCAATGGCCCTTCAGCCAGATCAAAGCTTTCATTCACAAATTCCCTTACTTCTTCTTTCACCTGCTCCTGTGCATCCTCATCCCCTCTAAAGTCATGTTCCTTCATATGAAACCCAAGCTCTTCCGGGCTAAGGATATACTGGCGTACATCGCCTGATCCGTTTTCTCTGAATACCGTCCGAAGGACCTCGTGGCGGCTGATCAGGCGGCTGAAGCCTGATGACAGCAACGCCACATCCAACTCCCCGCGGAANCCATAACCGCCGCTGTGATGACGATAATACGTAATCAGACGTAATTTCAACGTTGGGTATATCAAAATAGCTTTCGGCTGCAGTACTTTTAAAAAAACGTATAATTTCAGCCTTATTCTCTACTATTTCTTTTAAATAAATCTCAGACAACTCCCCATCATAGTTTATTTCCAGATTACTGTCTGAAAGAGCAAGATCAATATTATTCGCCTTAAGTTTTTTTATCAATTCAATAATTTCCATGCTTAAATTACTATAGATGAAGCTCTTTGATTCTTTATAAAAAGGCCGTTAATATTATCTATATACTCAGCCAGCTCTTTGATATTTTGTTTTTGAAAGAAGTCTTTTAATGGGATGTTGATATTAAACTCTTTTTTTAAACGCTTGATCAAAACCATTGCCTTTAACGAATCTCC
>NZ_JBHLTS010000003.1:0-9241 GCF_042434235.1 Mucilaginibacter angelicae
CACTTTCGATCTCACCAAGCTCGATCCGGTAACCCCGAACCTTTACCTGGTCGTCTAAACGTCCCTGGTATTCTATATTGCCGTCCGCGAGCCATCTGCCAAGGTCCCCCGTGCGGTATAGGCGTTCCCCGGTCTTGAATGGGTTGGCAATAAACTTCTCAGCGCTCAGCTCTTCGCGGTTCAAATAACCCCTCGCAACTCCGGCCCCGCCTACGCAGATCTCTCCCGTTACCCCTACAGGCTGTAACTTTAAACCGGCATCTAAGATGTAGGCCGTACTATTACTGATCGGTTTTCCGATTGGGAGATCGCCGCTCACCGACGAGATATTATAGGTTAATGAAAATGTTGTGTTTTCGGTTGGGCCATAACCGTTAATGATCTCAAGGCCAGGATATAATTCACGTAACTCGCTTATATGAAGCGCTGACAGACGGTCACCGCCTACGATGATCGTTTTCAGCCCTTTAAACAAACTTTTATCTTCCGAAACCAACTGATTAAACCAACCCGCAGAGAACCACATGATGCTTACTTGATTCCGGCTGATTTCTGATGATAGTAATGGCGGACTTAATAAAGTTTCCTGGCTGCACATAATTAACGTGCCCCCGTTCAGCAGCATACCCCAATACTCAAAGGTCGTTGCATCGAATGATAATGCCCCTGTTGATAAAAGTTTAGCATCAGGTTTCAGATCTATATAATTGCCCGATTTAACCAGCNTTTGGGTTTGCCTGTTGAGCCTGAGGTGTAGATCACATACGCCAGGTCCCTCGATTCATTTACACCTGCGAGGTTATCTGCACCATATTCAGCTAATGACGACCGGAATTCCGATAACAGGGAGTCATCTATCAGTACCTTACAACCGCTGTCTTTTAGCATATAACTGATCCGCTCTGAAGGGTAACCCGGATCGACCGGTACATATGCACCTCCTGCCTTCAATACACCGAGGATCGCCACGATCATTTCTAAAGAACGTTCCAGGCAAATCCCAACCAGGTCCTCACGGCCTACACCCCTCAGGCGCAGGAAATGCGCCAGCCGGTTTGACAAACCGTTCAGTTCCGAATAGCTTAGCGTCTGTTCTCCGAATACCAGTGCAGGTGATCCGGGGGCCTGCGCTGCCTGTGCCTCGAAAAGCGAAACAAGCGTCTCTTCCTCAGGGTAGGCTACCGCCGTATCATTGAAGCTTTCCAGCAGCTCTTTGCGCTCTGCAGCACTCAGGTAATCCAACTCCGAAACCGGTACATCCGGTGAACCACATACCGCCGGCAGCAGCCGCTCCAGGTGACCGCATAAGCGCTCTGCCATCTCTCGGCTGTAGATATCGCTGTTATACGCCAAACTAAAATGAATACCTTCATCAGACTCTTTAAAGGCAAAGGTGAGATCAAACTTGCTTTTTGATGATTCCTCGAAGTCAATAAAGTCTATTTCTAATCCGTCAATAGGTTCAACATTTGTATCCCCGAAAGTATCTATGTTCTGTAATACCACTATCACATCAAATAGCGGACTACGACTCAGGTCTCGTGATAGTTTCAATTCATCTACCAACTCATTAAAAGGATAAATCTGGTGTTCATATCCTCCAAGGGTAACTTCTTTTACAATTGATAATAACTTTTCAAAACTTTCAGTTCCTGAAAAACGAGTTCTCAAAGCAAGAGTATTCACAAAAAAACCAATCTGGTTTTCTAAATTTACATGTTCGCGTCCGGCAATCGGGCTTCCTAAAACAATGTCTTCATTTCCAGTATACCGGTAAAGTAATGTGTTAACCGCTGCCAATAAGCCCATAAAAAGAGAACCGCCGGTTGATTGAACAATTGTTTTGAAATTTTGAGTAATTTCCTTGTTTATCAGTTGGCTAATTACGCCTCCATTAAAAGTTTTAATAGCTGGCCGGGGTTTACTACCAAGCTCCAATACAGGAAGATCTCCTGCAAACTGATTTAGCCAGTAAGCTTTGTGAGAGGTTAAAGCGCCTTCGTTCAGCTCCTCTAATTGCCAGGCCGTATAATCTTTATATTGTATAGGAAGTTTTTCTAATGATATATTTCCCTCCCGTACAATGGCATTATAAAAATATAACAAGTCTTTAATAAGGATTCGTCTTGACCAGCCGTCACTAATGATGTGATGCATGACGTAAGTGAATATCCATTTGTTATCACCTATTTGATATAAGGAAATCCTCAATAAACTTTTTGACCGCAGATCAAAAGGCTTTATAAAATCATTTTGAACTACCTCACGTATCCTATCAGGATACTGCTCAATATCTCTTAGATCAATCCGTTCAATAGAAAACTCCAGATCGTTAATATCAGTCACCGATTGCCAAATCTGGCCATCATCGTCAGTATGGAATGATGTGCGAAGGCTTTCATGGCGATCTATCAACAGTTTGCAAGCTTTTTCTAATGCAGCTATATCCACCGAACCTTTCAAAACATAGCCACTTGGTACATTGTATGCGGTTGAACCTCCTTCAAATTGGCTCAGTATCCAAAGCCTTTTTTGCGCATGAGATGTTGGGTAGAACAATTTTTCCTCAACCCGGGCTATCGTTTTATACGCAGTAACAGTAGAATCATCGATAAGTGCTCCCAAAGCTTCAATCGTTGGATTTGAAAAAATCTTACCAATGTCTAATTTAACCTCAAACAATTTGTGAATCTGTGAAGACAGCTGAATAGCCTTCAAACTATGGCCTCCTAAATCAAAAAAATCGTCCTGTACCCCAATGTTGTTTTGCTTTAATATCTCTTGCCAAAGAGAAATAAGTTTCATCTCAGTTTGGCTTGAAGGCAACTTCCTGGATTTGGATACCGAAAGAATATGGAGCGGATTGGGGAGGTCTTTCTTATTTAGTTTACCATTTGCGGTTAACGGAATCTCATCCAACTTTATAAAATAAGTTGGAATAAATGCCTCCGGAAGCTGACTTTTTAAAAATGCCCGTATATTTTCTATATCAATAGGCTCATAAGACTTATAGTAGGCGGCTAATTCATTACCTGCTCCTTCGTTTTCAATGGCTAAAACTGCCGCTTGCTCAATTGATGCCAATTTCAATATAGCCTGCTGTACCTCATTAAGTTCTACTCTGTAACCTCTTATTTTAACCTGGTCATCATTTCTACCTATAAATAAAACAGAACCATCTTCCATCCAGCATGCCTGATCGCCAGTACGGTACATCTTAACCATCGGTTGATCTGGCCTTGGAACAAACTTGATATCTGAGAGTTCAACATTGTTTACATAGCCTAAAGCAAGCCCCATTCCAGACACACATAATTCGCCAACAATGCCAGGGGGCAGGGGTTTAAGATTTTGATCCAGGATGCAAACGAAATTATTTGGAATAGGTTTACCGATAACAGGATTTGACTTATAATCTAAAAAATTCTGTTTATCGATTATTGTTGCAATGGTACCAATAGTTGTTTCAGTAGGTCCGTAATGATTAACAAAGTCAACATTGGGTTTTATAGATAAAAAGTACTCCAAATCGCCGGTCCTGATCGATTCTCCACCCAGGATTATTAACCTTAAATAAGAATCTTTTAATCTCAAAAGGTTTGAAGCATGTATGAGGGTGCTAAAAAGCGATGGCGTAACTTTTATAAAAGTTATTTTCGAATCAACCAGATATTCTATTATTTCCTCAGGAGACCTGATTATTTTACTATCAACCAAATGCAAACACCCGCCCTTTAATAATGTTCCCCATATTGAAGTATAGCCCAGGTCAAACGCATAAGATGATAACAGAACGGATATATCAGAATTATTGATTTCAAGTGATGTTTGTAACCAGCTTAAATAATTGCAAACACCCCTATCCGGAATCACAACCCCTTTTGGTTTGCCAGTAGTTCCGGATGTATAGATTATATATAACGGCTGGTCGGTACCTCTAATACTATCCCCATTACATATATTATTGTACGAAACCGCAATCCCATCAATATTTACAATGTTTATTAATGAACTTAGCTCAGTATTTTCAATTCCGGAATCTGATAACAAAATATTTGCGCCACAATCTCCTATTATAAATTTAATTCTCTCTTTAGGATTTGCAGGGTCAACAGGCACAAATGTTGCCCCGGTTAAAATCGAAGCAAGTATCCCTATAACCAAATATTCATTTTCATTGAATAGCAAAACCAGCTTATCGCCTTTTTTTAAGCCATATTCCGTTTGAAGATGAGCAGCCACAGAAATGGCTTTATCATATAATTGTTGATAGGTTAATGCGCCCTCAGCGGTAACCAGGGCTGTATTATGAGCGTAATTTATTACCTGTTGCTTAAAAATCGCGTCAATCGGTATACCTGTAACTTCACTTCTTTGATCGGTTATATTGAATTTTTCCAATAATGTCCATGCGGCATGCTCCTCCATCACGTCCACATCCCTTAACACTACATTCGGATTTGAAAAACATTTGTCAATAATTGTTTTAAAAGAATTTGAGATCAAATCCAAACTGGCGCTTGTAAAATGCTTTTTATTGTAGGAAAAAACCGCTCTTATTTCATTTTCATACACCGAACTGCGCAATCGAATCAAAGCGCCATCTGCATCAACAATCTTTTTTAACACCCGGAAACCCGGACCGTAATTTTCAGTATCTTTCGAAACACGTTGGTCTGAAAATTCGAATGTATATTTGAAACCCTCCTGCTCAGCGCTATCCACCAAATGATAGAAAAGTTTATACTCTCCGTTTTTCTCTAAAGTAAGCGCGTATTCTTGTAAAATATCTCTCACCATTCTGCTCTCGGTCAGATCAAGTGATATAGGCAGGCAGAAGCTAAGCGCTCCCTGGGTGAAGAAAAGTTCATCAAAATCACGCCCTATATTTACATGTCCCGAAGTAAATTGCTGGTTGCCGGAATATTTCCAAATCGTCAGGTACCAACAAAATCCAAGAAGTATTTCAAGATCGCGACTATCTTTATTAAAAGCACTTGATAAGTTTATGTCTATCGTGTAGTCTTCCTGTTCGTCGTTGTCGGTTAAACCAGAGTTTGCAATTCTAAATTCGGGAGGATTTATAGTGACGGGCCTCGCTTTCCAATAAGCAAGTCCATCTCCAGAGTCGTCAGAATCAATAAGTTGGTTTTCCCATTCAGAAACCTGTAGATAGGGAAACAAGTCCTCATCTTTCGCTATATCAGTTGCATCAGGAGCAACTAATTTTTGATAATTTTTTATAATTGAAGACACAAGGACATTTAGTCCTTCAAAATCTGCACAAAAACCGGGAACGGTCAATATCAATACTGAATTATTCTCATGGTATATCAGATCCGCCCGGAGCAGTGTGCTGGTCTCCAGGTTAAAAGTTTGCTGGGCTGCTTGCCTGATATGATCTTGCCAGGTTGTATCAGTTAAAGTAAAAAATATAAAATCCCCTTTGTCATGTAAAACTTGAACAGGCTCAGCAGATGAATCAGGATAAAAGAAGGAAGTTCTTAAAATCGTATCTGCCGCTATGGTATTCGAGATTGCCTCTTTTAAAAAGCCTTCGTTTAATTCAAAGGTTGATTCAATTACAACCTGCGAGAGTTTTTGGTAAAATAGAACGCGGTTTTTAGGTAAAATTCTTTTTTGCTGAGGAGATGTTCTGTATGATAATAAGTTTTCCATATAAATGAGTTAGGTCGATGTAGGCACTTCACACAACAGGCTGCTGTGACGTTTCTGATTTAAGTTTTTTAAATGTTAAAGCGTTCTTTTGAATTCTGGATAACGTTTCTCAATTTTTCTGAGTAATGCATTAAACTCTATGGAAAAACCTATATCATTACCAATCCATTCTCTTGTGAGCCTTGCAACGTCCGGACTAATCAATTTAATATCAGGCAACTGCATCGACAGCACATTTAATCTAAATGCTGATTCCATTGATATCATTCTCATAACGGCAGACTCGATCGTTGTTCCACAAGTAATGGCACCATGATTTTTCAGGATGATTGCATCCATTCCGTTTAAAGTTTTAGCTATGTTAAGCGCATCTTCCGGATCATTCACGGGACCGTTAAAATGATCATACACTGCATGGTTTTCAAAAAAAAGGCAACAATTCTGGTCTACGGGTTCTATTTTACGCCCTAACGAACTGAACAATGTTCCCCAGGGCGAATGACAATGTACAGCGCAGTTTATATTGGCATAAGCTTCATGTAAAGCCGCGTGGATACAAAAGCCCGCTACGTTAACAGGATAATCTCCTTCAATAACATTACCTTGTTTATCAACTTTTATTAGGTTATCCGGAGTAACTTCTTCTGCAAGCAAACCAAATGGATTAACCCAGAAAGCATTGGGTTGATTTGGGACGCGCATAGTAATGTGACCGCTTATGCCTCCCTCATCCAAATTTTCGGTAACCATCATCCGATACGCGGCGGCAAGTCTGAACTTAAGATCGCTTTCGGAAACCTGAGAGCCACTATTGATGTAAAAGCTCGCTGTTTTACGTCTCGCCTGCGATACAGCCTCCTTATTTGCCTGGATGGTGCTTTCGGCAGTTTGATTCGAACTGACGGGTTCGGCCATTGCAACCAAAACCTTTCTTTCTCCCTCAAAAGGATTTCTGCCGTGAGTGTAAAGCATATTATCCAAAATCAGGATATCTGATTGTTCCCAGGCGAAAGTCAATTGATTTTTAGCGTATACATTTCTGATTTCGTTCAATGCTGCCAGCGGAATTTCAGTTCCGTCGCCAAAAAAAGCATTTCGGGGTAATTCGTCCGGAGCATATTTCCCTAATAAATATTCGCTAATTTCAGGTCCCAGATTTGAATGGTGAAACAAATGGGCCTGATTGAACCAAAGTGGTTCTTTTGTTCGCGGATGTTCGATAATAGCCTGGGAGATTTGTTTTGTTCTTAAGCCGCCGTTTCTTTTCCATTCAACAGCTATACCTCGTTTTTTACAATACTGTTCTAATTGATCTTTCTCATTAGTTTGAAAAACATGTTGCCATGATAAATCCATTTCATCGTAAAAATTCCGGACATACATGACCCCTTTTCTTTTAAATTCTTCTTTTATCGACCTATCAATTCCATCAAAAATTTTCCGACTATCGGAAATTGGTGTTTCACCTCCTATAGCTGATGGCTTAGCACAAAAAAAGGCGATTTTTTGTGGCCAATGATGGCTGTAAGACTGTTCATTGTGCTGAGGTATGTATTGATCATGAGGATATTCAGTTGATGTATAAATCTTTGAGCTTACCTTGTTTCTTGGAGTTGAAGGTTCAACATAATCCAATAATTCTAACCATAAAAGCTTCGCAAAGCTTTGAAATTGCGCTTCCGTCCGGATATCAAATCCGCGAAACAATAAAGCACCGTGTTGATCGAGTGTATTCAGGATTAGATTTTTATTTTTTTCTGCCCAGCCAATCAAATCTGATATTTCACCTGCTTTAAAAGTTTTTATTGGTCCGTTAATTGTATTTAAATAAGATGACTCAACATCTCCTGTGGTTGTAAATTTTATGGCTTGTGGTATGGTTGATTTTAGGTTCAACAGCGAATTTTTATCAATTTTCATATTCATTTATATTATGATTATAGATATTTTTTTGACATTAACATTTCTTTCATGCTGCTCTTTTTATCTAAAGGATCGCGTTCCCTGCTTATTTTTAAAGAATACAGGGCCTGGTCTTCAGATGAAGTGATATCTTCCAATAGGTTAATGAATTGTTTACTTATCCGGTCAATTGATTTTTCTAAGAAAAGGTCTACCCGATATTCCATAACACCCTTTATCACATTGCCTGCTTTGTGAATATTGGTCGTCAATTCAAATTTTGCCCTGTTTAATGCAGCAGGTATTTCAGCAAAAACAATTTGATCGTTGCCCTGTGCTATTTCAGGCAATTTATTAGCATCTAAATCATTAAATACAAACCGGGATTGGAAAACAGGTGTAACTGAAAGATTGCGATCGATATCCAGGTATTGCAACAACATGTCAAACGGAATCTCCTGATTTTCATAATCTGCTAATAAGCTATTGTTGATCTTTTTAGCTAAATCTTTAAACGACTCTGAAGGTGTCATATCAGTTTTAACAGCCATCGTATTAATGAAGAAGCCAATCAGGGGGTCAAGATCCGGGTGATTCCTGCCTATTACAGAGGTTCCAATGATTATGGTAGTCTGGCCGGTTATTTTGTACAGAAGAGCATTGTAGGCGGCAAACATTAAAGAAAAAAGAGTTATCTGATAGTCCTGACTCATTTTCAGTAATTTCTGCGATAAATCTTCCGATAAAGAAAATTGAAATGCACCTCCGGTAAATGATTGGTGATCCGGTCTTTTGAAATCTAACGGTAGATTTAGAATTGGCAAAGGACTTCCAAGCCTTTCCTTCCAGTATCTAACCATATTATCCAATTTGTTGCCGGAAATCATTTTGGTTTGCCAAACCGCATAGTCTTTATATTGAATTCTTAACGGCTTTATGTTAATCTCTTTTTTCCTGCATTTATGATAATAAGCAGTTAATAGTTCATTTACCAAAATATTTAAAGACCATCCATCAAAAATGATATGATGGATATTGATTAAAAAAAGGATCTTTTGCCTCTCCAATTTTATTAATTGCACTCGTAGCAAAGGACCTTTTTCTAAATCAAAGAGATAATTAATATTCTCATCCACCAATAATTTACATGCTGCCGCCTGATCTGGTAATGTGCTATAATCAATTTCATTGATATCCAGACAAAATTCGTCTTGTTTGTGTACGATTTGTATTGGGTCGCCGCTATCTGATAATTTAAAAGTTGTTCTTAATATTTCATGCCTGGTAACCAGCCAATTAAATGACTCTTTAAAACTATCTAAATCTAAATCACCATATATATGGTATGCCGCCGGCATATTATAAGCCACATTGGCCTCTGATAACTGGCTCAGGATCCATAACCGCCGCTGTGACAGTGATAATGGATAATCCGGGGATGCAGCAACCTCAGGGATGGTATGATATGCCGTTTTTACTGCATTATCAATCAACCTGGACTGATCTTCCAACACCATATGGTTAAACAGGTCACGCAACGAAACTTTTACCTCAAACACCCTATGGATCTGGCTAACCAAACGCGTTGCCTTCAAACTGTGACCTCCAAGATCAAAAAAGTTATCGTTTATCCCGATCCCTTCCTTGCCAAGGATATTTT
>NZ_JBHLTS010000004.1:0-873453 GCF_042434235.1 Mucilaginibacter angelicae
GTTTGCCCGGTTGGCAAACCCTTTGGAAAGGTTATTCATTTTTTCAATCCTTAGTAATCGGATTTAACTATGCTAACAACAGCTCATAATTTTGTGGGTTAACTTTAATCTGTGAGAGACCCTGAGGGGACGTGATTTCGGATTTATTTATTAATTACTACTGATTTACCTCCCGTTCGTCGATACAATTAATGCAAATTGTCATATTTGGTTTAAATTTGTATATGGAAACTTTAAGAGTAGATATTCAAAACGAACAGGAGAAAAGAGTGCTCCTGGCATTTCTTGATAGTTTGGATTATAACTACCGCATAGATAATGAAAGCGATGCTGTGCTTGAACAGCAGGCAAAAGAAATGGTTAGCCGCAAAGCCGATTTTTTGGCAGGTAAAGCCTCTTCTCTGCCCTGGAGCGAAAGCAAATAACCTCCCTGTTTCACCAGGAACACATCAGCAGTTAAAGGGGGCAAAAACAGTATGCCGGCAAAAGCCTGTTCAATCCGCTGAAACAGAAATAATAAAGTCCGGATTTGTTTTCCGGACTTTTCTATTTTACAGTTACTTAGCTTTTTTTCTCCAGCAGTATTTTCTGAGTGTTGAAGCCCGACGAAGCGTCAATTACTTCGGTAAGGAGCGCCCAGTTTTCAGCTTTTTCAAAGTTATTATTGTAAACACGTGTCATTACAATAGTTAAAGTATTGCCGTTAAGGGTAGCTTCGGATGAAAACGAACCTGTTTTATTGGTTTTCTTTGCAGCTATTTCCTCCAGGCCTTTGGCAATATACCCTTGCGGAACAGCAATGCTTATGGTATATTTAAAACTACGCGAACATGGCATATACACGTCAAATGTGCGTTTCCGTTCCTTTTCTTCTAATTTGTAAAACGAGCCTGCAAGTTTACCCGCATCAATAATATAGTTATTCCCTGCTTTTTTCACCAGGTTATCCAGCACAAACGATTCGGAGTACTGAAAAACCGGGCTGCTGTTATCAAGGCCCGCACTAATAATTTTACAATCGGCCACCTGGGTTGGCTCCTGCTCGTACTGGGATTTAATTTCAGCTGTAAATTTTTTAACTGCTTTAGACTGATCATCAGAAAAGGCATAGCTAAAATCATCACGCAGCTTTTTTGTTTCGGGGTTTTCTGCCAGTCTTTTTTCCAGTTTTTCACTCTTTGACAATTCCATAAGGGCATTATCAATATCAATTACGGGCAGCAAATTTAACTGATCATCGTGCCTCATTGCACCCGTTTGCTTAACCAGTCTTTGTATTTTTAGCTTTTGCATGTTGGCGGGTAAAAGTGATACCCTGATATCCTCATTTATGGTATTTGCAGCAGCGGCCATTACCGGTAAAACAGCAGTACCCTCGGTAAACGAATATTTGGTACCGCTTTCACGTTTAGGTGTAAGCACAATCACTTTTTCGCCCTGGAAACGCTGTGGGATCTCATTAAAATGAGTTGTTGCATCATCAAAAAACATATACAGTGGCTTTGTATCATTTATGCGGATGCAGGCATCAAAATCACTGTAGTTAAAAATGTTATCAAGCGTATTACTGTTGCGTGAACAAACCAGCAACACATCATGATCAATTTTCAAGTCATTTAAAGCCATACTCATAATAACAGTATTAGCCTTGGCAGCCATGCGGCGATAGTTGATTTCATCAACCTTGCCAACATCATCTTTTGAGTAGCTGCCCAAAACCATCCCTTTCCTGATATTGTAAAGTACTTTCATTACACTGTCAAGCGGGGCAGCTTTGATATTTTTTTTGCCGTCGAAATATTTTTTCAAACGATCAACAACATCATTAAAATAAGGAAGCTCACGCTCAACAAATGCTCCCTCAAACAATGCTTTATTGGCCTGCAGTCGTTCGGCGGCGCTTTCGCCGGCCTTACCACCCGAAACAAATTTCACAAAACCCATAGTGTGCGAACTGCTGATTTCGATATAAGGAAACTGGCGGAATTTGGAGATCCAGAACTCACTCGAATACTTAGCCTGGTTCCTGACCTTTAGACTGTAGATCTGGTCGCCTGCGCTATTGGTACTGACATCAAACTGGGGGGCGCCATTTGCGCAGATATGCTTTACTATATCTTTTTTGGCATACTGAAAATCATAGCTGCTGTATAAAACAGGATATTCGCCGGCCAATACAAAAACCTGGTCATTATCGGTAAAGTTATCGGCGTTTGCATCTTCGCTTATGTCGACGGTGCTCACATAATAATCCAATATATCGCCAACCTGCAAATCAGATATGGCAAGCTTGCTTACCTGGTCATTTTTTTCATTTTTAATCAGCACTTCTTCACTTGTATTCACGATAATTTGCTTGCCGGCAGGTTTAATGATCTTGGCGCCAATGTAAGTATCATGGATCTTAGAAAATTTAGCGCTCATAAAATGGACACTTTCATCGAGGCGTTTTTGGTATGATATGGTCGAGAAATCTTCCAATGCCGATTTATCATTTATTTTAACCCGCTGATGAAAGGTGGTAAGTTTAAGCACCCGCGTAGTTGAGGACGCGGTAATGATCATAAATTTAAATTTATTGGTCAATGACCTTTGCATGCTAAATGATTTTGCAAAAACCACGGCGCTTTCATTACTTAAATTGGCAGGAACCGTTGTAGCGGCAAATTCAGGTACGGTTGTCCCCCAAACCTCCTTCTGAATTTCGGCTGCTTTTTCTGCGTAGGTCTGGTTATTATTTTGTGCGCCTGCCGTTACGGCAAACAGTAAAAAGAAAAATAATAAACGTAAAGTTTTCTTCATTGTGATACAGGTTTTATAATTAAATTTTCGTTGTAAGCTTTGTTCAGCAGCTCAATATCCTGGTTCCATTGGGCAAAATTTGCTTTTGTAAGCAATGTATTTTTAATGAGCAGTGTTTTTTTATAAGTGAGTTTTCCCGGCGAGCTAACGTAGCTGATATGAAACTCATATCCCGGTTTTGATATGTTCATATCCGGCGGTATGCTTGAGGCTTTATAATTTGGCGGCAGCGTAAGTTCCGTTTCGGTAACAATATGATCTTTCCCCGAAAACCAGTAATCATTTTTTCGCTCATTAATACTAATGGCCGCGTCTGAAAACTCCTTGCGGTTATCCAGGTCAATATAATACTCTTTACCAAAAGCAGATATACCGCTTTTGCGCTCAACATCGTACACCGCTGTTAAATCTTTATCGGGGTTACTTGTGGTGCTTAAAACAAGGTTATTAATGATATAATCTGTACTGCCTGCAGCAAGGTAACGTTTGGTAACATCATCAATATTTTCATGTTTAATACTGTTTAACCCTGCCAAAACCTCTTCTTTATCCTCGCCCTTCCAGGTGTTGCTCACATTGCCTGCCAGGCTTGTACCATTAATATGCAGCTTGCTTATTTCGCTGCTTAAATTTTGTGCAGGCAATGCATATGGTATTTTACCAAGAATATATTTATCACCATCTTCCATTAAAACCTGCCTGCCCTGTATACGCTCAGCGTATTCATTAAAGCCTAAATAGGTTTCGGTAGCATCAAGATAGTAGGTTTTGCCCTTGTAGTTTAAACCGCATATCATATGGTTATCAACCGCCATTGAAGGGGTTTGGTAATCATAGGCAATATGTTTTGTACCAAGCCAGCAAAGCCGGGCATCATAACCGGCAGCGACAAGCAGGGCCTTGGTCAGGTTGGCCATACCCTTACAATCACCATATTTTTTCCGGAGCACCTCATCGGCTTTTTCGGGTTTAAAACCGGCCATACCATCTTCAAATGCTATGTACCTGATGTTATCCTGCACATAGTAAAATATGGCTTTTATTTTATCAATATCATTGGTTAGCCCGGCGGTAAGCTCTTTACTTTTAGCACGGAGCAGGGCTGGATCGCCGGCAACATCTTTTACCAGCTCGCGGTACCAGGCATACTGATCGGCCAGGGTATTGAAATACGTAAACTGCTTGCCGTCCGCCGTGGCCGATTTACACATGATGAGTAAATGAGGATATATATAGGTTGGCCCCGGACTATGCGGCTCTTTTTTCATTGCCGGGATATTACTAAAGGTATAGGTTATAATATCTGCATCGTTGCCGCTATTGTAAGTGGTACTTTTTTTTACATTAAAGGCGTTAAAATTAAACTCCTTAATCTCCAGCTTCATCCAGCGCGGAATTTCAATACTAACTTCGCCCCGCTGCACAGGCAGGTTGTCAGCAAAATAAATATTAGTGAAATAGCGGGGATCATTAAGGGTTTCTTCAAAAGTGACATTCCCAACGCTGCCTTTTTTTGCCAGCTCGAGCGGAAAGTAACACACCCGCTCATCCGAATAAAAAATATCATCGCTGCCATAATAGGTATATTCAGGTTTAAAGCCACGGGGCGTATGGCCATCAACTTTGCAGCTTATATCATCAATGGAGATATTGTTGTTGTAAAATTCGGATACCGTGTAATTTACCTGGTAAGCATTGCTGGTGTAAATATTGTTGAGTTTTTGCCTGATCTCTACACGGTTGCTTTTGCTGTTCCAGTTAAACCGGAACTCATTTTTTAAGGAAGTTATAGTTACTGCCGAATCAGCTTCAACAGCACTTACCTGCAGGGCACAAAACATACATAAACTGTATGTTATCAATAGTTTAATAGTCATAAGGTTATTAGCGCAATAAATATATCACTATTTTTGATTTAATAAAAACATGTATGGCTGCCTGTTGAGATAAATTATATTGGGAAAATGAGACCTGATTGAATAAAACATAAGAGCAGTTTGTAAACGAATTATCTTTGGGCCGGCCACAATAATTGTACAAACCAGGATCGACAGAAAATTCCGAAACCGAATTCCCATTTCCGAAATCAAATAGATACATTTGTATTATGCCTTATAAAGAACGTGAAATAAGCAAGATGTACTACACCATGGGCGAGGTATCGGCCATGTTTGATGTTAATCAGTCGCTTATACGTTTTTACGAAAAGGAGTTTGATGTACTGCAGCCCAAGAAAAACAAAAAGGGCAACCGCTATTTCACCCCCGAGGATATCGAAAATTTCAAGATCATCTTCCACCTCATCCGCGATAAGGGATACACTTTAAACGGTGCCAAAGAGCACCTTAAAAACAACATGGGCGATACCAAGGATAACCAGCGCGTTATCGATTCGCTCGAAAACCTCAAAAAATTCCTGCTTGAGGTTCGTGACCAGTTGTAATCTTCGGCATAAAAACTATCTTTATTTTTAGAACCTGTTGGGTTAATCTATAACCATGCCATCACTTGCAATAACAATTCCGGAACTAATATGATCGCTAACCACAAGGGCGAAATTCCGGTTGTTGTTTTATTGCTCCCTTTTATATTGGGCATAAGCATTGGCTTCAATTGCAATTCGGGCAGATACTTAATTTCTTTGGCGGTTGGTTTTACAAGCCTGCTGATCTTGTTCCTGCTGCTTAATTTTTATTATACGCACTTTAAAATTTATAAAAAACGATGGCTTGGCGGGATAACCATTCACCTGCTGTTATTGCTTGCAGGCTGGATAGCTACTATCAATAATAACGAACTCAATAACGCCAGGCATTTCTCAAAGCTGCCTGCGCAGAGGCTGCTTTTACGCATTAATAGTGAGCCGCAGCTCAAAAACGGGCTTATCCGCTTTACAGTTAGTGTAATTGCAGGCATCAATCAAAAGCAACCAACCCCGGCGAGCGGAACGTTGATGATCACCATAAAAGATAGCAGCGCACTGCAGCTGACTTATGGAGATGAACTACTGATTCCCGGCAAGTACGCTCCTATCGATCCCCCTTTTAACCCTGCTGAGTTCAACTATAAAAAATACCTGGCTCATCAAAACATCTATTACCAGGAGTTTTTATACCCCGGCCAATACAGGATAATACAATCAAATACCGGCAATCCGTTTATTGCAAAGGCCCTGGCTTTAAGGCGAAAAATGGTTGAAAAAATAAAACGGCAACTGCATGATCCCAATGCTATAGCTGTAGCCTCCACCCTGATATTAGGTTACAAGGCGGATTTAAGCGAAGATGTGCTACAAGCCTATTCCAAAACGGGTACCATCCATGTGCTCTCGGTTTCGGGCGCGCATGTGGCTATTATCTGGGCTTTGCTGGCATTTATGCTGCGTTTCCTGAACAGGCTTAAACATGGCAGGGTAATCAAAACTGTGATCATCATTCCAATTATCTGGTATTATGCCATGCTTACAGGGTTTTCGCCTGCGGTTTGCCGGGCAGCAGTAATGATTAGCACAGTTATCATCGGTAAAACCTACAACAGGTATATCAATAATTTAAATATCCTTGCTGTATCGGCGTTTATATTATTGCTTTATAACCCATTGCTGATAACCGACGTTGGCTTCCAGCTTTCATACCTCGCAGTGGCCGGGCTTGTTGTTTTACAGCCCGTTGTTTATGCCTGGTTTACGTTTGATAATAAATGGGCCGATAAAATCTGGCTCCCCTGTTCAGTATCTATAGCGGCACAGGTCATCACATTTCCGCTAAGCGCCTTTTATTTTCACCAGTTCCCGGTTTATTTTTTGTTCAGCAATTTATTCATCGGTATCCCTACTGCTGTTATTATCTACAGCGGGATCTTTTATCTTGTACTACCACCAATACCTTACGTATCCGCCGGTCTTGCCTGGATACTTGAAAAAACCATCCTGCTCATGAACCATGTACTGGCATGGGTTGAACATTTGCCTTTTGCAAGCATCAACAAAATATGGCTTACCACAACGGAATACCTGCTGCTTTACGCCATTATTATCTGCGTGTTTTACTTTTTGTACGATAGAAAAGCCTGGCTGTTAAGAACAGGCATTGTATTGATATTTTTATTAGCTGCAAGCATCAGCATAAAAAGGTACCGCTCGTACACCACAAACAGTATTGCCTTTTTTAACCTGCGTAAAAACACGGGGATAGTGTTTAAAAACGGCGATCATGCTGTTGTATTAAGTAACCTTGCCGATACCGACAAAAACTACAATTACTCCATCAAACCGTATTTGGATAGCTGCAAGATAAATGATGTTATTTTGTATAAACCCGATCAGGAGCTCCGCTCGGCATTTTTACGAAAACAAGGCAATTTAATTCAGTTCCGAAATCAATCCATAGCCATCATCAACAAAGACTATACGGATACAGCATCGGCAGTAAAATTAAAAACCGGTTATCTGTACATTACTGGGAACCCAAAAATTCCGCTTGCTATTATTAATAAAAATCACGAATATCATACTATAATTATTGATGCCACAAATTCACCTAAAACTGTGCAGCTTGTTGTAGATCAGGCCCGTGCCCTGCATGCTAATTATGTGGTTTTAAAACGTAACAAATCGTTCTTGGCGGCATCTAATTGAAAAACATATTAAACTACTTATCTAAAAATTTGTCTTTTAATTATTAAAAATTAATTTGGCATTAAATCAAACTCAAAACATGAACATTAAAATTTTCAACGTTGCCTTAGGCCTTGCCCTTACCGCAACAGCTATCAGCGCGAATGCTCAAAAAGCTTACAAAGAAGGTGTGGTAACTATCTCGACGGCTATGCAGGGGCAACAGGTTGAAGCCAAAAGTTATTTCCGCGCCGACTCGGCCGCTATGCAATTTACTACAGGACCGGCTACTATAAAAATTTTAACCGATGCCGATGGTAAATCATTGGTTGTAATGGTTGATGTTCCTGTTGCATCTATCAAAAAAGCAGCAGTAGCAACTCCTGATGAAGTTGACCAGGCCATGGCATCATTACCTGCCCTTACTTTTGCCCCAAGCACCGAAACCAAAGTAATTTCGGGCTTTAACTGCAAAAAAGTGGTAGCTACAGACGCTAAAGCCAACAAAACTTATGATATCTGGGTAACTAATGATGTTACTGTACCTGTAACTGCTATTGCTAAATATTACCGCAGTGTTGGTGGTTTCCCGGTACAATACACCTCATTTTCACAAGGTCAAAGCACCGAGGTTACTGTTAAAAGCATAACTGAGCAAAAAAACCCTGCCGGTACATTCGGGATTCCTGCTGATTTTGAAAAGATCACCCTTGATGACCTGAAAGCAATGAGCGGCGGCAGGTAATCAAAAAATATTTCATTAACAATTCATTAAAGGTTCCTTAACATTGTAGCAAAATATTATTTTTGTTACCCAATGTTAAGGAACCTTTTCAGCTTTATCAGATTTTTTGTCTTTTGGCTCATCTTCTTCGCTATTACGAGGGCCACGTTTGAGAACTATTTTCTGCACAAGCTTGATAACGCACGCTTAGGCGAGATCCTGCAAACATTTTTCTGGGGCCTAAGACTTGATGCTTCGGCCACCGCTTATATTTGCATTATACCCATTGTTGTATTTGCTATCAACTGGTTCATTCCAAAGGTTCAGATAAAGCCCATCTGGTTAAAACTATATGTTTGGTTTTGCCTTTTCTGTATCTCCTTAAACACCGTACTTAACTTCAATATTTTTCGCGAATGGGGTACTAAAGTTAGCTTCAGGGTGTTTACTTCCTTTTATCATGCCCCTTCAGAGGCTATTGCCTCGAGCGGTTCATCGCCGGTTGGCAAATGTATTTTTATTGGGTTAGCGTTACTGGCGACGGGCGGCATCCTCTCTCATTTCATCATCAATTACCAATTTAAAAAGCCCGAAGTCCGGCCGAGCCTGAAAGTTTCGCTTACTACGCTACTGCTTTTTTTAAATTTTGTGCTGATGCGCGGCGGGTTGCAAGCTAAGCCCATCAGCCAAAACTCCGCCTATTTTTCTGAAAAGCAGATCCTGAACCAAAGCGCCCTTAATACCGAGTGGAACCTGTTTAACAACGTATTTGAAAATTTGCGCAAACCTTATAACCCTTACCTGTATAACCATCCGGATAGCGCTGCAAAAATTGTCGATGATCTATACAATACCAGGAATGATTCAACCACGCAGATCCTTACTACCACCAGGCCAAATGTGGTAATTATCCAAATGGAGAGCTATACAGCCGATGTCATTGAATCATTAGGCGGCGATAAAGGCGTAGCGCCAAACTTTGAAAAGCTGATCAAAAACGGCTTATTCTTCAATAACATCTACGCCTCCGGCGATCGTACCGACAAAGGCATTGTAGCCCTCATGAGCGGCTTCCCTTCGCAGGCTATCCGTACTATTATCAGCGATACCGTTAAGCATAAAAAGTTGCCGGCAATGTCTGCATCATTTAAAAATGCAGGTTATGAAACCGCCTATTTTTACGGCGGCAAAAGCAATTACATGAATTTTGATAAGTTCATGACCTCGCACAATATTGACCATATTATTGATGAAGCCAGCTTTGATAATACCCATGTAAAAACACAATGGGGTGTTTATGACGATGACCTGCTTACCCGCAACCTGCAATATTTAGCCCGGCAGAAACAGCCTTTTTTTAACTATGTACAAACATCGTCAAATCATGAACCCTTTACGTTACCGGTAAAACACCATTTTGCTGATGATGCCAGTGGCGATCCTGCCAATAAATTCAGGAGTACAGCCTACTTTACCGACTCATGCCTCAATGCTTATTTTGAACATGCGAAAAAACAAAGCTGGTACAAAAACACGCTATTTATTTTAGTGGCCGATCATGGTCACCGCTTACCACGCAATACCGCCGAAGCTTATGATCCGGCAAAATACCATATCCCGTTGCTGTTTTTTGGCGATGTGATCAAACCCGAATATAGAGGCAAAAAGATCAGCAAATTAGGCGGACAAACAGATGTTGCAGCTACCCTGCTGGCACAATTGAGCATGCCGCATAACCAGTTTAAATGGTCGAAAGATTTATTGAACCCCGGCACCAAAGATTTTGCTTTTTTTGACTGGGATAATGGCTTCGGTTTTATGCAGCCGGGGCAGGCAGTATCCTATGATAATTCCGGCCGGACCATGATCTACAACAGTAAACCAACTACCGATGAAAAAGCTACCGAAACTGCACTTAATGATGGTAAGGCTTATTTGCAGCAGGTATTTACGGAGTATATGGGGTATTGAGATATAAGGAGGCCAGTTTCTCAAGAAACGTCATTGCGAGGTACGAAGCAATCGCGAACATTACAGGGCGGCCTTCAAAGCGACTCTGCATATAGGGGATTGCTTCGTACCTCACAATGACGGGAGTTTATAAAGTTATCTCCTTGCCCAACTGCACAACCCATTGATTAAACAATTTAGTTTCAAACTCAACAGCTTTTTGAGCATGGAATTCCCATTGCGGGGAAAAATGCTGTAGCTGATTAATCATCTCTTCCAGATGGCCTTCTTCTTCTAAAATGATCGATTTTACATTCACTTTGCTTCCTGCTTCGTCAAGGGCATCCTGGTAAATGGGATAAAGTTCATCGGCACGTACTTCAATAGCGTAGGTAACCAGCAGGTAAGCCGCAAAACGAAGTTCGGCCCCTTTCAGGTTGAGCTCACTTTTTAAATAGCGGCAAACATCAACATCCAGCTGGTTTAAATAATACTTGCTTGAGCCGGGCGCCAACAGATATTCGGCCGCATAAGTTGGCAATGTTACGCCCGTTTTTTCCAGTTGCTTTTTAAGGTAAAAGGCGTGGCGGTGCTCTTCGGCGGCATGCTTTAATATAATATAAGTAACCGTAAGCGGGTCTTCACTGGCCGAGATCTTGCGTGCGCCGGTATTTTCCATTAATGATAATGTGTTTAACCAGCGTGAGTGCAGTTCGTTATCGGCTATTATGGTAGGGAGTATCTTGTTCAGCATAATTTATAGTTCTTCAAGAGCTTGCTCAATTTTGCTGTAAACATAATTGAGTTGCTCATTAGTAATGCAATATGGCGGTAAAATATATATAACGTTGCCTAATGGCCGTAATATGATCCCTTCGGCCAAAAAGTAATGATATAGTTTATCCCTCAGCGAGCTAAAGTACGAGGTATTATCGCCCGTCTCCCACTCCATAGCCAGGATGGTGCCTGTTTGCCTTACTGTTTTTATTTTAGGATGATTACGGATCTTATCAGCAAACACTGTATGAGCAGCTTTAATTCTGGCTATATTTTCCACCGTTTCAGGCTGTTGAAACAAATCAAGACTTGCAAGCGCCGAAGCACAGGCTATCGGATTAGCTGTAAATGAATGCCCGTGAAAAAGCGTTTTCAGTTTATCCTCCGATAAAAAGGCATCATAAATTTGCTGCGTGCAGGTTGTTAAGCCCAGGGCCATGGTGCCACCGGTAAGCCCTTTGGAAAAACACATGATATCCGGCTCAACCAGTACATGATTCGTAGCGAAAGGTTTGCCTGTACGCCCAAATCCGGTAAATACCTCATCGGCAATCAGCAGCACCTCTTCCTTACGGCAGTGTGCCATTAGTTCATTCAAATATTCGGCCTCGTACATGATCATACCTGCCGAACCCTGCACCAGCGGTTCAAAAATAAAACAGGCTGTCTGAGATTTGAGATCTGAGATCTGAGATTTGAGACTTTCGATATTTTCCTGATTTGGAAGATCGATAAACTCGACCTCAAACAATAAACTATCGAATGCTTTGGTAAATGCACTGCGGCCGCTTACAGCCATAGCACCAAAAGTATCCCCGTGATAAGCATTATTAAAAGCGATGATCTTAGTTCGCTGATCACCTTTGTTAAGCCAGTATTGCAGGCACATTTTTATGGCTACCTCAATAGCGGTTGAACCGTTATCAGAGTAAAATGCTTTTTTCTGGTTAGCAGGTAAAATAGCCAGCAATCGTTCGGCCAGTTCAACAGCGCCTTCGTGGGTAAAGCCTGCAAATATTACATGCTCCAGTTTATGTAGCTGCTCTGATACCTTTTTTGCTATGTAGGGATGCGCATGCCCGTGAATATTTACCCACCATGATGACACCGCATCAATATATTGTTTGCCTTCTTCGTCAAATAATAAAGCCCCGTCTCCCCGTACAATACCAATAGGTGGCTGCGCGGTTTTCATTTGGGTATAAGGGTGCCATATTACTTTTAAATCCCTTTCGGTAAGGTTCATAGTTCGTTTTGTAAAAGTTCAACCACACGTTTATCTGTCGGGAATTCAAAATCGGCTACGCTCAGCGCGGTAAGCGGTACCCATCTGAAAGCCTGCAGCACCTCTCCTTCACCATCAAAATCAAACGCAACGGTTTTGATGTTGAGGTTAACCGGGGTAATGCTCCTTACTAAATAATATACACTGATGATCTGTGAATTATTAAAGGCCGACTTAACAGCAAAATCGGTAGTGTAAAAATGGCTTACAACTTCAATCTCAATATTACATTCCTCCATAAACTCGCGTTTAAGGCCGTCTATCAGGCCTTCGCCAAGCTCCAGGCCGCCGCCGGGAAATTTTGAAAAACGCATGCCATACTCCTGCTCATCGCTTATCAGCAATTCATCTTCATCATTCAACAACAGGCCGTAAACCCTTACATTAAAGTATTCCATTATTCAAAGTGTTTTTTGTTACGTACAACCTTTTCCAGTGTCCAGGCTATGATTTCGGTTTGTGCTTCCGACCGGATAGGACAATTGGGCATACTGCAGTAGTGGCAGCAATCGGGCAAACAAGGATCAGCATGGATAAAAAGCTCCGTTTTGATGCCCATATCCTTATTGATCATTTTATCAACCAACGAGATTTCGGTATGTACGGTGGTCAGATCAAAATAACTGGGCAGGGTCATGTGGCAGTCGATATGCAGCTCATGACCATATTTCTGTGCACGCAGGTTATGAACGTCAATCCAGGGCTCGCGGCGTTTTTCGCTTAAAACGTTGATAATATCTGTCACCACCTGAAAATCGGCTTCATCCATCAATCCCCCTACCGATTTACGCACCAGCTTATAGCTACTGTATACTATATACAAACCAACCAATATGGATAACGCACTATCAAGCCATAAAATGCCGGTAAATTCAATCAATAACAAACCAACAACCAAACCACCACTGGTAACGGTATCGGCCAGTAAATGGCGGCCATCGGCATCAAGGGTCATGGAGTGGAGTTCCTTTCCCTTACGGATCATGTAATAACCAAGCGCGCCGTTGATAGCACCCGTAATACCTATAATAATAGCACCTGTAAACAGATCATGGATAATATTAGGGTAGAAAAAGCTGTAGACCGATTTTACGATGATGATACACCCTGCGATGCCAATAAGCGAACCTTCAATAAAAACAGAGAAAAACTCCACTTTACCATGCCCGTAAGGGTGGTTTTCATCGCGCGGTAAGGCCGACAGGTAGATACTGTAAAAGGCAAATGAGCTTGCTATTACGTTTACAATGCTTTCGGCGGCATCAGTGAGTACAAAGTTGGAGGCTGTTAAAAAATAGGCGCCAAATTTCGCCAGCATCAGCACTATCCCCGTTATCAGCGAAATTAAGATGATCCTTTTTTGTTGATTCAAAGCAAGGTGGTATTAGGCCGCAAATTTAAAAAATAACAAGCGTAAGTAGCAGTAAAGTTATTTTCTATATTTGCCGCGATAACATAATTTATATGAGCGCATTAAGTACCCGGATAAATAACCTGTCCGAATCTGCAACAATTAAAATGGCCAAATTGGGCCGTGAACTTGCCGCTAAAGGTGTCGACGTGATCAGCCTTAGCTTTGGCGAACCTGATTTTCATACCCCTGAGCACATCAAGGAAGCTGCCAAGCAGGCCATGGACAAGAACTTCACCTACTACACACCAGTAGCAGGCTACCCTGAACTTCGTAAAGCCGTAGTTGCCAAGCTGAAGAACGAGAACAATCTTGATTATGATTTCAGCGAGATCGTGGTTTCAACAGGAGCCAAGCAGGCTATCGCCAATGCGGTATTATGTTTGGTTAATCCCGGCGAAGAAGTGATCATTCCTACTCCTTACTGGGTTTCATATAGCGAAGTAGTTAAGCTTGCCGAAGGCAAAAGCGTTTTCATCAATACTACTGTTGATACCAACTTTAAAATTACGCCTGAGCAATTAGAGGCTGCTATTACACCTAATACCAAGCTGTTCATGTTTTCATCGCCATGTAACCCTACAGGCAGTGTTTACAGCAAAGATGAACTGGAAGGTTTGGCTAAAGTATTTGAGAAACACCCGCATGTTTATATTCTGAGCGATGAGATCTACGAGCACATCAACTTTGTTGACAAGCACGAATCAATTGCGCAGTTTGATTATATTAAAGATCGCGTAGTGATCATCAACGGCTGGTCGAAAGCATTTGCTATGACCGGCTGGAGGATAGGCTACACTGCAAGTACCAAAGAGCTTGCATCGGCCTTTGATAAAATGCAGGGACAGGTAACCTCAGGTACCTGCTCAATTACCCAGCGTGCAGGTGTTGCCGCTTACGAAGGCGGCTTGGAGAGCGTACTTGAAATGCGTGCAGCATTCAAAAAACGCCGCGACCTGGTATATAAATTATTAAGCGATATAGAAGGTGTTAAAGTGAACCTGCCCGATGGCGCATTTTACTTTTTCCCTAATGTTACCTCGTTCTTTGGTAAAAGTTATGAAGGCCGTGTGATCAATGATTCGGACGACCTGAGCCTTTACCTGCTTGAAGAAGGTCACGTAGCCACCGTAGGTGGGGATTCATTCGGTGATCCGTCTTCAATCCGTTTATCATATGCCGCGGCCGAAGATAAATTGATTGAGGCCATGAGAAGGTTAAAAGAAGCGTTAGGTAAACTGGCATAATTGTCTGAACCATGATTTTTAGGATTAAGGGATTCTCCGGATACTTATCCGGTCACCATCCAAATCCCAAAAATCCGGTAAATCTTCCCAAATCCCGGTTCTGAAATAAAAAAATCCCCTTGCCGTTGGCAAGGGGATTTTTGTTGCAACTGCTTTTTGAAAATCAAGGCAATCCTGAAATCCTAAAAATCATGCTTCTGGTCATTTACAATCCTAATCCATAGGCTATCCTCAAGCCAATCAAACCATAACTGTTGCCCTGACCAAAAAAGCCTTCGTAACGTAAGCCTAAATCAATCACTTTGGTGGCATAGCCAATAGTTGGCGAAAGGATCAGTTTGGTGTTTTTGCTACCGTCAGCATAAAGAGAGGTAGTTTCAAAACCAGCGCCTGTTTCTGCCCCGAAATACAACCTGTGAGCAAGGAAAGATTTGAAGCCAAGTTTAATCGGGATTATACCCAGATCTTTTCCATCAACCGTCACTTCAGAAACCCCGTTAGGAGTTACGAAACGCTGATTATAGCTTTTGCCGAACATATTGTAATAGCCAGAGGTGAGTGTTATGGCAGTTTTATTACTTAAACCATACTGCAACCTTGCAGTACCCCCTAACTCAAAGTTGGAGATATCGTGAGCGTTTCCAATTGGTCTGCCAACCTCAAGTCCTATTCCCAAACGCCACTTATCTGCCGGGGTTGTTTGAGCATTAACATTTTTTGCGGTAAATAAAGCCAGGGAAAGTGATACGCCGGCCATAATTTTTGTAATTGTGTTTTTCATATAGCTATAATTTAAACTCTTGTTAACTTTTTATTAACAAGGCGGCAAATGTATAAAAAAACAAAAGCCCCCTGTTATACATAACAGGGGGCTTTTGTAACAGTTTTTGTTATCAGCTTATAAGCCAAAACCATAAGCTAAACGTAAGCCTACAAGGCCATAGCTATTACCCTGACCCGAGAAGTTTTCGTAACGTACACCTACATCCCATGATTTGGTTGCATAACCTAATCCTGGTGATAAAATCAGCTTAGTGTTCTTATCTGCTCCTGCAACCGGTTCATGTACTTCAAATCCGGCACCCGCTTCACCTGAAAAATAAAAGCCATCGCCAACAAACGCTTTGATACCGGCTTTTACAGGAACCATACCTAATGAACGGCCTTTTACAGTTACCGTAGTTGTAGAGGTATTATTAGAAAAACTTGAACTATAAGTTTTACCAAAAAAATTATAATAACCTGAAGTTAGCGTAAGAGCTATGTCATTACTTACACCATATTGCAACCGGGCGGTACCGCCAAGTTCGAAATTCGAAATATCGTGCGCATTGCCAGTTGGAATACCTGCTTCCAAACCGATACCAAAACGTAGCGCGTTTGCCGGTGTAGTTTGTGCTTTTACATTTGTTCCGATAAAAATAGCTGCCGCAGTAAATGCCGAAGCTATCATTTTAGTCATTGTTTTCATAGTTGTGTTTTTTAGTCAAATTCTACAATGCTCATTTTTAATTTTTCATTGTATTAACTCCTCCTTAACAAATACTTTGCCATTGTTGACATCATTTGCCATTGCAGATATTGTTTTAACTATTAAAATAAATGCGATTAGTCCAATCTTTGGCGGCTTAATAATTGAAAATCAGCACTGTTTTAACCAATAAAAACCAGTAGAATTACCCGCACACTTGCTTGGCTGCATCATTAAAAATCCATTAAAAACTGCCCTGCTTATACTTCAAAAGTGTACACAAACACGAAATTTTGTGGCTATAAATAGTTGAATTACGAAGTACAGGGCCGTACCAAAACCAGTATAAAACAAAAAAGAGAGGCTTGCGCCCCTCTTTTTTACAAAATTTAAACAATATTATTAAGCTTCCGGCCCGTGCTTTTTAGGGTCATAATTTTTTTCAAGCTCGGCGAGTTTTTCTTTACCGTACGACATTTTAGTGATCAGGTAAAATAATACTGGTACTATAAATATAGCTAATGATGTAGCAGTAAGCATCCCTCCAAACACTGTCCAGCCAATGGTTTTACGTGCTTCGGCACCGGCGCCCGATGCAATCATCAAGGGCACTACACCTAATATAAACGCCATCGATGTCATGATAATAGGGCGTAAACGAAGGCGTACAGCCTCAAGCGTTGCCTTTTCCAGCTCCATACCTGCATCTACACGCTCCTTGGCAAACTCCACGATCAGGATGGCGTTTTTGGCTGCCAGGCCTATCAACGTTATCAAACCTATCTGCGCATAAACGTTATTGGTGAGGCCGTCAAAAAACGACAGGAACAGAATAGCCCCAAAAGCCCCCAATGGCACCGATAACAATACAGAAAACGGCACTGACCAGCTTTCATACAAAGCGGCCAGGAACAGGAACACGAAACCTATTGAAAGGGCAAAGATGTAAACCGTTTTTGAACCGGATAATAATTCTTCACGGCTCAACCCGGAAAACTCGTAACCATAACCCTGCGGCAATACCTGCGCGGCTGTTTCCTTCAGGGCGGTGATAGCATCACCACTACTGTAACCAGGCTTGGTACTACCATTGATCTCGGCTGAGCGGAACAGGTTATAATGCGATATTAACGGCGAGTTTTCTATTACCTTATATGATGTAAGCGTGCTTAAGGGCACCATAGCTCCGGCAGAGTTACGTACAAAGTACTGCCCTATATTTTGCACACTGGTACGGTAACTGGTATCTGCCTGGGCCACTACCCTGAAGTTACGGCCATAAATAGTAAAGTCGTTAATATAGGTACTGCCTAAATAAGTTTGCAGTGCGTTGTTCACATCAGATATCGCTACCCCAAGCTTTTTGGACTTTTCCCTGTCTATCGTTAACTGGTAGGCAGGCGTACTGGCGGTAAAGAACGAGAAGGCCCTTGCTATTTCCTTCCGTTGATTGATTGCGCCGAGGAAAGTCTTCAATGTTTTTTCAAACACCTTAATGTCACCGCCGGCCTGTTTCTCTTCTAATATGAACGAGAAACCACCTGTACTACCCAAACCCGGGATAGCCGGCGGTTGGATCACCACCACGTTGGCCTCTTTATATTTGCTCAGTTTTTGATTTAACCGGGCAACAAGAGCAGTTATTTGCTGCGATTTTTCTTTACGCTCGTCCCATGGTTTAAGCTGTACAAATATGGTGGCGCTGTTTGATTTACTTGCAAAGCTGATAGCGTTCAAACCACCCAAGGCAGCGTAATGGGCTATTTCAGGTACGCTATCCAGCGTTTTCATCATATTGTGCAATACATCAACTGTACGCCCTGTTGATGACGCCTCAGGCAAATCGTAAGTGATATAAACACGACCATCATCCTCCAGCGGAATAAACCCTGATGGTTTACTCCTAAATAACAATATTGCGCCTATAATGATACACACCAATAAAATGATCACGTACCTTGAGTTTTTGATGCTTTTATCAACCGTGTTACGGTATTTACCGGTTACACGGGTAAACCAGGTGTTAAACTTAAAGAAGAATTTATTAAGCCCCCTGGAGCTTTCATCAATCTTATGCGGGCGCAGCAGCAATGTACATAAGGCCGGAGTTAATGACAATGCAACGAAAGCAGAAATCAACACCGAAATAGCAATAGTGATAGCAAACTGCTGGTACAAGCGCCCAACTATGCCTGGTACAAAACCTACAGGCACAAACACTGCCGCCAGGATCAATGCAATGGCTATTACCGGCGCCGAAATATCGGCCATGGCGTGTTGGGTAGCCTCTTTAGGGGTCATTCCCTCTTCATCCATGTAATGCTGTACGGCCTCAACTACCACAATGGCATCATCCACCACAATACCGATTGCAAGTACGAACCCGAATAACGTTAGTGTATTGATTGTAAAATTGAGCGGGATAAAGAAGATGAACGTACCTATGATGGATACAGGAATAGCCAGTACCGGAATAAGTGTTGTACGCCAGCTCTGTAAAAACAGGAACACCACCAAAATAACCAGCACCAGCGCTATAACCAGTGTTTCGATCACTTCACTTACTGATACTTTTACTACTGTGATAGCTTCAAACGGAACTACATAATCAATATCTTTAGGGAAGCTCTTTTTAAGCTCGTCCATAGTGGCGTAAACGTTGTCGGCTGTTTCGAGCGAGTTACTGTTAGGGGCCTGGTAAACCAGCAGGTAAGATGCCCTTTTACCATCAACAAACGAGTTACCCGAGTAGTTGAACTTGCCAAGCTCAATTCTTGCAACATCTTTCAGGTGTACTATACCGCCATTATTAGGCTGGGTTTTAATAACCACGTTGCCAAACTCTTCCGGTTTACTTAAACGGCCTTTTACAATTACCGAGTATTCAAAAGTTTGCCCTTTTAACTGCGGCGTTGCACCTACCGTACCGGCAGCTACCTGCGCATTTTGCTCCTGCAGGGCATTGGTAACATCGGCAGCGCTCATGCCTAATGCGGCAAGCTTATCAGGGTTAAGCCAAATGCGCATACTGAAGTCATCGGCACGTGTAACAACGTCGCCCACGCCTTTGGTACGTAAAATAGCATCTTTTATAAATACGTTGGTGTAGTTATCGGTAAAAGTAACATCATGGCTCCCGTTGGGACTATACATTGCCACAAGCATTAATATACTGGGGTTACGTTTACGTACCACCATACCCAAACGCTGTACTTCCTGCGGTAAGGTAGGTAAGGCGATACCAACACGGTTTTGCACATCAAGCGCGGCAATATTAATATCGGTACCAACATCAAAGTTAACGGTCATGCTCATTTGGCCATTGCTGCTGCTGTTACTTTGCAGGTAGGTCATGCCCGGTACACCATTCACCTGTACCTCTACCGGTGTAGCTACGGTTTGTTCAACTGTTAATGCATCAGCACCGATATAGGTACCGCTAACAGATACGGTAGGGGGTGTAATATCCGGGTACTGGCCTATCGGCAGGCTGGTTATTGACAGGATCCCCACTATTAATATCACTAATGATATTACAATTGCGGTAACCGGTCGTTTTATAAAAGTATCTGCGATCATTATTTCTTTATATTAAGTTTTCCAGGGTAGCTGTGCCCCTTGTTCGGCTTAAAATCTCTTTTTGGGATATAAAAATTATTTCTTAGGCCCTGCTCCTGCCGGGGCTGCTGATCCGGTAGTTACCCTGCCCCCATCGCGTAAACGCTGAAAACCATCGGTAATCACTTTATCGCCTTGTTTTATACCATCCATTATCACCACATCATCATTAATACGCGGCCCTAATTTTACTTTCACCTGCTTTGCAATCGTATCACGCCTGTCTTTAACCGTTTTATCGGCAGCAGTATCTTTTATAACGGTATCCCTTGTGGCAAAAACAAAAAATTCGCCCATTTGCTCGGTTACTGCCTTATATGGAATTTGCACCCGGTTGCCCGATTGGCTGTTCAGCACCTGCAAAACACAGCTCATACCATCTTTAAGCACATCATCCTCGTTCGGGAACTGGATCCTGACCTTAAGGCTGCCTGTTTGATTGCTTACGCCCCTGTCAATTGCCAGTACTTTCCCGGTCTTGTTGTATTTGCTTCCGTCGGGCAGTACAAGTTTAAAGGTGCTGTCGGTGCTTGATTTTTGCAGATTGTAAAAGCGGTTGATATCCTGTTCGTTGATCACCACATCAACACCTATAGGGTGCTCTGCAGATATGGTGTTCATAAGCGTAGTGCCTGTCGAAACCTGGGTACCCAGCCTCACTTGTGAGATACCGATACGACCGGTGAAAGGTGCTGTTATGGTAGCATATGACAGATCGGTACGGGCCGACTCTAATCCGGCCTTGGCTACTGCAACCTGGCTTTTATTGGTTTCATAAGTAGCCTGTGCCTGATCAACGGTTTGGCGGGCAATCGCATCGCTCTTGAGCAGCATATTATACCTGTCAATATCTTTTTGTGCCTTAACCAGGTTAGCTTCGGCGCTTAACACATTGGCTTTGGCCTGGTCATAAGCAGCCTGGTATTTGCGTTTATCTATTTCATACAATACTTTGCCTTTTTGTACTACATCCCCCTCTTTAAAAAATATGCCGGTCACAAAACCCGGTACCTGGCTGCGCAGTTCCACAGTGTTGATTGAAACAACAATGCCCTGGTATTTATCATAGTATACTGCTTCGGCCGTTTTGGCATCGGCAAGGTATACCGGGGTTGGAGGCATGGAGGCCGGTCCGCCTTTTTGAGGTTTACTGCATGATGCCCATGTTAAAAGTGCTGCAGGGGCTAACCAATATATGTATGTATGTTTCATGTAGAATAGGTTGTTCGTGTATTGCTGTTGTTTTTGTTTTGTGACGATATTTTACGGTTGCTGCACAGGCAGGATCCCAAGGGCCCTCTGCAAGTCAATTTTACTGCTTAGTAAATTAAACAGGGCATTATAATAGCTCAATTCGGCCGTACGCAGATCGGCTTGTGATATAATCACGTCCAGGTAGGTTTTCACCCCCTCACGGTACTGCAGGCTTACTACTTTATATACATCCTTTGCAAGGTTCACGTTTTCGCGAATGAGCTGGTAGCTGGTGTAATTACTTTTATATGATGCCAGCGCTTGTGTATACTCCGTATAAATGCTGTTTTTTGTATTTACAAGGTCCAGATCGGTACGCTCAACCTGCAACCTGGCTTTAGCAAGATTTTGCAGCCGCTTGGTTCCCTGGAAAATAGGTACAGCCAGTGTTAGGCCAACATAACCCGTGGGGAACGAATTGTTATACAGATCACCAAAATCATGACTGAAGTATGCATGCTGATAGCTTCCTACTGCCGATAACGAAGGCAAAAAGCCAAAGCGGTAATAATTTACGTTAAGGTTATTGAGCGCCTTTGTTGTTTCGAGCAAACGATATTCAATGCGATTGTTTACGTTGAGCATCTGCAATGTATCGATACTGGCCTCCTGCTCATACCGGGTTGAATCATAAGAGAGGCTTAATGGCGCAGCCGCCCCTACACCCATGATCTGTTTCAGTAAAGCAGTTTTACTCTTAATGGCCTCTTCGGTTTGCTTACGGGTAGCCAGTGAATTATTTAAAGAAATGGTAGCCTGCTTATAATCCGTGGGATCAGACACACCGGCGGTATACCGGCTTTTGGCATCCTTCAAGCTCCTTTGTAGTCTGATGATATCCTCGTTAGTAATGTCAAGCTGTTTTTCAGACAGCAAAACATCAAAAAAAGCTTTGCTTACATCACTTACCACATCAATCTGGCTGCTCAGTGTGTTCTGTTTATAATACTCACGCGAATACCTTTTGGCCCTCGAGGCAAGAAATACATCATTGTTGTACAAAACCTGCGAGGCTGTAACCCCCAAAGTTGAAAGGTTACGGATACTGCCTGCATTGCTTGGGATATTAGCACCGGATGCACCTGCCTGCGGACTACCTTTGTAGTAATAATTATAGAGGCCAGATCCGTTTACCTGTGGTAGCCAACCCGAAAGGCCAATTTTAATATCACGCTCATTGATCTGCTCATCAATTGAGGCTTGCCTTACAGTTGGTTGGTTACGTAAAGCAAAATCAATAGCCTGTTTCAGCGTAACCGGACCGCTTATGCTATCGGCTGCAGTTTGGGCATAACTATTGCTATATAAATTAAATGTTAAATTAAGTACAAGAAGCGCTAAAAAGTACTTGTGTTTTTTCATACGGTAGCTATAGATAACAATGTATATCAAGCAAAAATAATAAAGAAAAGTTTTATAATTTGTGCGGGATTTATACGGGGGAATGCGAATATGTAATTAATATTACGAATTTAAAATCTGGAACAAGAATTTTACGTAAAAAATTACAAAAACTCGGGATAGTATAAGCTTTTTGGGCTTTTTACAAAAAAATGAAAATAATAGGCTCGATATAAATAAAAAAATTAATTAATTTGCCTTGTAAGAATTTGTGTGCTTCTTAAGTAGTATTGATACGTTAATAGGCATTATTTAAAAAAAATTTACACACACCGTATAAGTTATATGCTTATTCATGGTATTTTTACACAAAATTTAAGCAGAGTTAATATACATGGTTAAAAAACTACATGGGAAAATCGCTCAGTTTCAAGTAGCAAATATGCTGCGTGAACGGGGGTTATATCCTTATTTCAGGCCTATTGAGTCTGCACAAGACACTGAGGTAATTATTGACAACAAGCGGGTATTAATGTTTGGATCTAACTCATACTTAGGCCTTACCAATCATCCAAAAATCAAAGAAGCTTCAAAAAAAGCAATTGACAAATATGGTACAGGCTGTGCTGGTTCACGTTTTTTGAACGGTACGCTTGATATCCACATTGAGCTTGAAAACAGGCTGGCCAGCTATGTAGGCAAAGAGTCGACTGTTTTGTTCAGTACCGGTTACCAGGTAAACCTTGGTGTACTCTCGTGCATTACAGGCCGTAATGACTATATCATACTTGATGAGTATGACCATGCCTGTATCATTGACGGTAGCCGCCTGTCGTTTTCAAAAGTGATCAAGTACGCACACAACGATATGGCAGATCTTGAGCGCAAATTAAGCATACTTCCTGAAGATGCCGTGAAGATTATTGCCGTTGATGGCATTTTCAGCATGGAAGGCGATATTGTTAAATTACCTAAAATTGTTGAGCTTGCGGATACTTACGGTGCTAATATCATGGTTGATGATGCGCACAGCCTTGGTGTAATTGGCGATAAAGGTGCAGGTACAGCCTCACACTTTAACCTTACCAACGAGGTTGACCTCATCATGGGTACCTTCAGTAAATCATTAGCCTCGTTAGGTGGTTTCATAGCCAGCGATCAGGATACTATTGATTATATCAAACACCGTGCACGTTCATTGATGTTTAGCGCAAGCATGCCTCCGGGTTCTGTTGCCAGCGTAATTGCGGCATTGGACATTATTGAAACTGAGCCCGAGAGGATCGAGAAATTGTGGGATAATACCAATTATGCCATGAAGCTTTTACTGGAAGAAGGTTTTGACCTTGGCCCTACCGAAAGCCCTATTTTGCCGATCTACGTTCGTGATAACGAAAAAACTTTCGCGGTTACCAAGCACCTGCAAGCTTCCGGTGTATTTGTTAACCCGGTTGTATCCCCTGCCGTTCCTTCCGATTCGTCGTTGCTTCGTTTCTCATTAATGGCTACCCATACTTTTGAGCAAATTGACGAAGCTGTTGAAAAACTTGCAAAAGCCTTTAAAGAAGTTGGTGTAAACGCTTCTGTTAAAGAAAAAATATAATGAATAACCCTATTGTGCATTTAGCTGCTTTTTTATTAAAGTAAGCTAAATGCACATTTTTATTTAAAGCATACCAATTTGCTTTATTAATCATTTACCACACATGATTACAATTGTAACGGTTAAATCAAAAAAAGAACTGGCTTCGTTTATTGATTTTCCGCATGACCTGTACAAGGACGACCCCTACTATGTTCCCGAACTTTTTATTGCCCAAAGGGACCTGCTAACTAAACACCCCTTTCATAAGCACAACACCGTACAGCCTTTTTTAGCTTATGATGGCGATAAGATAGTTGGCCGGATAGCAGCCATCCTTAACAATGGCCATAATGAGTACAGCCACGTTAACGATGGCTTTTTTGGTTTTTTCGATTGCATAAATGATACAGCGGTTTCTGACCTCCTTTTTGAAACCGTTACCAAATGGCTTAAAGAAAAAGGTGTTACAGGCAAATTATTGGGGCCTACCAACTTTTCGACCAATGAACCCTGCGGGTTGTTAATAGAAGGTTTTGACAGTTCGCCCTTCCTGATGAACACCTATAACTTTGCTTATTATGCCAACCTGGTTGATCATTTTGGCTTTACCAAAGATGTTGACCTGATAGGATGGCATTGGGAAGGACAAGCTTATGACGATAAATCGGTACGTTTATTAAACGCCCTTGAAGAGCGGCTAAAGCGTAACGATATCATTATCCGTAAAATCAACCTTAAAAACTTTAAGGAAGAGGCCGTCAAGCTGCGCGAAGTTTATAACTCGGCATGGGACAAAAACACCGGTTTTGTACCTTTAACCAATGAGGAATACGATTACCTGGCTAAAGATCTTAAGTTAATCCTCGATCCTGATTTTGCCATCGTAGCCGAGCAGCGCGGTAAATTAGTTGCTTTTGGTCTGGCCCTGCCCGATTATAATGACATTTTCAAGAAAATAAAACGCGGCCGTTTATTGCCTACCGGTATTTTCAAATTGCTGTTTGGCAAAAAGAGCATCACCGGCATTCGCATTTACGCATTAGGCGTTATTGAAGATTACCGCAAAATGGGCATCGAAGCCTGCTTATACGGTACCATTATCAAGGAATATAAAGCTAAAGGCTACAAGCACGCAGAAGCCGGCTGGACACTGGAAAACAACGATATGATGAACCGTGCCATCGAGGCCATCAAAGGCGATCCTTATAAAAAATACAGGTTATATCAAAAAGCAATATGAGGGAACGGGTTTTAATAACCGGTGCAAGCGGATTTGTGGGATATCATCTGATTGAAGAAGCCTTACAAAACAACCTGGAGGTTTTTATAGCTGTTCGTAAAAGCAGTAAAATTGATCACCTGAAAAATTTGGAGATTCAATATATTTACCCAGAATTTAACAATAAGGAAACATTAAAGAAACAACTGGCAGAAATAAAGCCTGATTATATCATTCACGCAGCAGGTGTAACCAGTGCCCGCTCCGAAGCCGAATATAACCGTATAAACGCCACATATACTTTTAATCTTGCTTCGGCAGCCTATGAAGCCTGCCCTGACTTAAAAAAGTTTGTACTTATCGGCAGCCTGGCTTCGGTTGGGCCGCTTAATACGCTAACCGGTATTATAACCGAAGCAACCCCGCCCAAGCCTGTTACAGCGTACGGCCGGAGCAAGTTGCTTGCCGAAGAAAAACTAAAAACAGTAACCGGCTTAAATTATACCATACTAAGGCCCACTGCGGTTTACGGACCAAGGGATACAGGCATATTTATATTTTTTAAACAGGTAGTGAGGGGCATTGAACCGTATATAGGCAATACACCGCAAAAGTTAAGCTTTATATATGTCAAAGACCTGGCTAAAGCAAGTGTTAAGGCTTTGTATGGTGGTAATAACAAGACATTTAACCTGAGCGACGGCAATTTTTACGACCGTTATGAGTTGGGTAACATTACCAAAGAGGTATTGAAACTAAAAACCTTAAAGTTTCATCTGCCTGTAAATTTTGTAAAAATAATTGCTGCTGTGGCCGAAAAAATAAGTTCTTTGAGCAACAAGGCTGCGGTACTGAATATTGAAAAGCTTAATGAATTAACCGCCATTAACTGGAATTGTGATATTGAAGCAGCTAAATCCGACCTGGGTTTTTATCCTTTATACAATCTGCAAAACGGTATGGCCGAAACGCTAAAATGGTATAAAGCCAACAAATGGCTTTAGCCGCTTAATTTAAATAAATAATAGTTACATAAATGAAAATCAACATTACACCTGCTAAGGGTAAGCTTGGTATCCTGATCCCCGGATTGGGCGCTGTAGCAACTACCTTGATTGCCGGCGTAGAGGCCGTAAAAAAAGGCATCTCGCAGCCAATTGGCTCCCTCACTCAAATGGGCCACATACGTTTAGGAAAAAGGACCGAAAACCGTAACCCGAAAATTAAAGAATTTGTTCCTTTAGCTGATTTGAACGATATTGTTTTTGGCGGTTGGGATGTTTATGAAGATAACGTATTTGAAGCTGCTTCAAACGCGCAGGTGCTTGAACCAGGTTTATTACACGCTGTTAAAGCCGAATTGGAAGCTATAAAACCAATGAAAGCTGCGTTTGATAAAAACTACGCTAAAAACCTTGATGGTACCCACGTTAAAACCGGGACCAGGCTTGAGCTTGCCCAGCAGGTTATGGAAGATATCAAAAACTTTAAAGAAGCAAACGGTCTTGACAGGGTTGTATTGGTATGGTGCGGTTCTACCGAGATTTATTACGAAGCATCGGCTGTACACCAGTCATTAGCTGCTTTTGAAGAAGGTTTGAAAAACGATGATAAGCTGATAGCTCCAAGTATGATCTATGCTTACGCAGCTTTAAAATTAGGTGTTCCTTTCTCAAACGGTGCCCCTAACTTAACAGTTGATATCCCCGCGCTGATTGAACTGGCTAAATTAACTAAAACCCCTATTGCAGGTAAAGATTTTAAAACTGGTCAAACTTTAATGAAAACTGTATTGGCTCCAGGCCTGGCAGCACGTTCATTAGGTGTACATGGCTGGTTCTCAACCAACATTTTGGGTAACCGCGATGGCTGGGTTCTTGACGATCCGGATAACTTCAAAACTAAAGAAGTATCAAAACTGGGTGTATTGGAAGATATCTTCAAACCTGAAGATAACAAGGAGCTTTACGGTAACATTTACCACAAGATCCGTATCAACTACTACCCTCCTCACGGCGATAACAAAGAGAGCTGGGATAACATCGACATTTTTGGCTGGTTAGGCTATAAAATGCAGATCAAGATCAACTTCCTTTGCCGCGATTCGATCCTTGCTGCCCCTATCGCGCTCGATCTTGCTATCTTCAGTGACCTTGCAAAACGTGCAGGCATGAGCGGCATCCAGGAGTGGTTATCATTCTACCTGAAATCGCCTCAAACAGCAGCCGGTTTACACCCTGAAAATGATATCTTCAAACAGCTGATCAAATTGGAGAATACCCTTCGTTACTTAATGGGCGAAGATCTGATCACCCACCTTGGTTTGGATTATTATGACGATATGTTCGCGACCGAATAGTCGTTAAATTACTAAATACCGTCAAAACAGCCGTAAGCATTTGAACCCTGCTTCACGGCTGTTTTGTTTTTATGAGGTAAAAAAATCATAGCCGGGTAACATTATTTTAAAGCTATAGTCTTATTACCATTAAGTATAAAATTGTTAAATAATGTTATTTGTGCAGCCTGAAAGCCTTCCAGCCGAGGGTAAAAACCACCAATAACATCTAACTATCAACACATTGCGTAATTAGCAATATAGCAGAGTCAAAACAACCTGGATACTAACTACCTGTTAAAGCCGTTGTTTGGATTTACTTATAGCTGCAGCAATATGATGGCATAAATAGCTGTAACCAATATTTGACTTTTTGACCACATTAGTCTGTAGTGATTTTTTTTACCTTTGGCCTGTTAATTGTAAACTCTTAAGTAAGCATCTGCCGGGAGTGTACAAAGTAGGGTAAATGGGGAGAGGTTCGGCGGCAGAACAACAAAAAACATACAGGGGCAGGCATAATTAATCTGCCAAAAATATTTGAATAACTAATACATACCTCTTTATCCAATAATACAGTATTAAGCCGAAAAAAGACGTTTGTATTTGCACAATGCACAAAGTACATGGATTGTAAAAAAATTTATAAAAGCTTATTTTTCTTAATACTGTTCTTTTCTGCTTCGGCATTATATGCACAGCAAACGGTTATAACAGGTACCGTTACCGATGCCGGTAACAAGCAAACCCTGCCTTCCGTTAGTATTTCTTTTACCGGTACTACTACCGGTACCACTACCGACCTCAATGGCAAATATCGCCTGGCAACAAACAATCAGCAATATAAACAAATCAAAATTTCATTTTTAGGTTATAAGGATGCTTTTTTAGCTGTTGTTCCTGGTAAAGAACAGGTTATCAATGTAAGGTTATTCCCTGCTTCACAACAGCTTAACGAGGTTGTAGTAAAATCTGGTAAAAAACCAAAATACCGCAATAAAGAGAACCCTGCTGTTGAGCTGATCCGCAAGGTTATTGAAAACAAAGAAAAAAACCGTCCCGAAGCATACAACTATGTTGAGTACAAGGAGTATGATAAAATGATGTTTGCGCTGAGCAATGTATCAGCTCAATTTTCGGACAGGAAGTTTTTCCGCAAGTATAAGTTCATTTTAGATAACCGTGACAGTACATTGATACCGGGTAAATCACTGCTGCCTATTTATCTTGATGAAAAGCTGCAGCAGGTTTATTATCGTAAAAACCCTGAAAAAACCAGGGAAAATATAACAGGGCAAAAAAGTGTGAACTTTGGCCCGGGCATTGACAATGAAGGTCTTACCCAATACTTTAAACACCTATACAACAAGGTGGATATTTACACTAACAACGTATTCTTAATAACCAGCCAGTTCCTGAGCCCAATTTCTGATAACTCGCCTAATTATTATAAATACTTTATTGCTGATACCGTTCTTGACGAGCACAACAATAAGCTTGTAAAGCTTGATTTTACGCCACGTAATACAACCGATGTACTTTTTGAAGGAAGTATCTATATTACACTTGATGGTAATTACGCCGTGCAGAAGTGCGACCTGACCATCAATAAACATATTAACATCAACTTCATCAGGTCCATGACTGTGAACCTGGAGTTTCAACAAAACCCTGATGGCCGTTATCACCTGAGCAAAAGCACCACTATTGCCGACTTTGGTGCATCCAAAAAAGATGCAAAGAGTGGTTTGTTTGGTATACGGGCCATTACTTACAGTAATTATGTTGTTAATAAGCCCCGGCCTGATACAACCTACCAGGGATCTGAATATGCTGAATTAAGTGATGAGATTAAACATCGCCCTGAATCGTTCTGGCAGGAAAACAGGCCTGATACTTTAAGAACTGCCGAATCAAAGGTTTATAAAAACATTGATAGCCTGCGCAACATGCCTTCATTTAAGCGTACCGTTGATATTGCTACGCTGTTACTTGCCGGTTATAAAGGTTTTGGCAAGTTTGAATTAGGTCCCGCCAATACTTTTTACAGCTTTAACCCGGTTGAGGGCTTTCGTTTACGTGTGGGCGGTAGAACTACACCTGACTTAAGCAAGCGTTACTATTTTGAAACTTACGCGGCTTATGGTTTTAAAGACGAGCGTTGGAAGTACTTTTTAAGTGCAACCTACTCCCTCAATGATAAATCCATCTATCGTTTCCCGCAAAATTATATCAGGGCGAGCTTTCAGCGCGATACCAAGATCCCTGGTGCCAGCCTGCAGTTTGTACAGGAGGACAACTTCCTGTTATCATTTAAGCGTGGTGTGAACGATAAGTTCCTGTACAATGATTTTTACAGGTTTGATTATGTACACGAGCTGGAAAGCCATTTTTCATATGCTGCGGGTTTTAAAAAATGGACACAGGAACCAGCGGGGTCATTGTATTTTGACAACGTTATTAATGATTTGCCAAACTCTATCCATCATTTAACAACTACCGAGCTTACCACAAGCGTACGCTGGGCGCCTCATGAGCAGTTTTACCAGGGCAAAATTTACCGCATCCCTATCCCTAACAAATATCCTGCATTTGAGCTTGATTATGCACAGGGTATAAAAGGCTTTTTTAACGGCGAATACAATTATGAAAAACTTGATTTCCGTGCTGATAAACGCTTTTACTTTTCGCAGTTAGGTTATGCGGATATCAATGTTTCGGCAGGTAAAATTTTCGGTTCGGTACCGTACCCATTGTTAACTATACACAGGGCCAACCAAACTTATGCATATGATATCGACTCATATAACTTAATGAACTTTTTAGAGTTTGTGAGTGATAAATATGCAAGCTTCAGGATTGATCAGCACTTCAGCGGTTTTTTCTTCAACAAAATACCGTTGTTAAAGAAACTGAAATGGCGCGAAACAGCATCCGTAAAAGTATTATACGGAGGTTTATCTGATCAAAACAATCCGTCAATACATCCGTCATTATATCAATTACCAGTAGGTGCTGATGGTGTGCCAATTACTTATACATTAGGTAAAACACCTTATGTTGAAGGTAGTGTTGGTATCGAAAATATATTTAAATTTATACGCATAGATTTTGTAAGGCGCTTTACATACCTTGACCAGCCAAACGTTGCCCAATGGGGTTTGCGCACAAGGCTTAAATTTGACTTCTAATCATCGTACCTAAATAGCAGAGAGAAAATGGAACAGCAAACAACAACACTTAGAAGATCTTTCAGAACCAACCTCCAGTTAGGTATTTATAAGGTTATTGATCCATTTGTGAAGATCCTTATAAAAATAGGTTTAACCCCCAACGCCGTTACTACGATAGGTTTTGTGCTTAACGTAGGCGTAGCAGGGATATTTATTTTAGGTGCCGAAGAAGGTAACCGCGGCGACCTCAGTTATGTGGGCTGGGCCGGCGGTCTCATCCTTTTTGCAGGTTTATTTGATATGCTTGACGGACAGGTAGCCCGCTTAGGCAATATGAAATCAACCTTTGGCGCTTTGTACGATTCGGTACTTGACCGCTACAGCGAGTTGATCATGTTTTTGGGTATTTGTTATTACCTGGTGGCACATCATTACTTCCTGAGCTCGATAGCTGCCTTTATAGCGCTGATAGGCTCAATGATGGTTAGCTACGTACGTGCCCGCGCCGAAGGCTTAGGAGTTGAAATAAAAGGAGGTTTAATGCAAAGGCCCGAGCGTGTGGTAACTATTGGCTTATGTGCTGCCTTATCAGGCATAGTAGCCCAGTACATTGGCGGTAACTATAAATTGTTTGTCCCTGGTATCAAGTTTCATGTATTTGAAACCATATCGATATTTACAATTCCACTGGTAATACTTGCTGTGTTAACCAATATTACCGCGTTTAACCGGTTAAGAGAAGCTAAAAAAGCTTTAATGAAACTGGAAGAAGGGGAGGAATAATTTTCAGTTGGCGGTTTTCAGTTAGCAGTTGGCAGTTTTTGAGCGGCAACATTTGAAACTATTGCTAATAATGTTGATTCCGGACTTCCGACTTAGAACTTAAGGCTTACAACTACCGCCAAAATATCATATCTTCGTAACAATAAAATAAAGGCATTTACACTTAGCAATATCTTTGCTAAAATTACCTTTTGTTGGTTAAAGGCCAGCCATCTTTAATAAATTAAAATACACAATAACAGGCAGAGAGATCCTAAAAACGTTTTAAACCCTGATTATAACAATGAAAAAGAAATATATATCCAACTCGCAGGAATCTGTGCGAATGTTCAAAAGCGACTTTTTGGAAGGCTTATCAAAAGTACATTACACCGTTCCCCTGTATATTTTTGTACCTGTTATTTTATATTGCAGCTATAAATTTTTCGATTTAGGATTTGATGTATTAACTTATATCGGCCTGTTTATCTTTGGCCTTTTCATCTGGACCATCACCGAATACATTATGCACCGCTTTGTATTTCATTACCAGCCAAATGAAAAACTGGAATGGGCACAACGCCTGCATTTTATTATGCATGGTGTACACCACGATTACCCAAGCGATGCCAAACGTTTGGTATTACCTCCATCATTAAGCATTCCGCTGGCTACGGGCTTTTTCTTTTTGTTTAAATGGATTTTGCCTGTAAACTATATCTGGGGCTTTTTTCCGGGCTTTATATTAGGTTACCTGTTTTATGATATATCGCACTATGCCATGCACCACTTTAACTTTAAAAGCGGGCTGTTCAAAAGAATAAAACAACACCATATGCTGCACCACTACCAGGACCCTGAAAAGGGTTATGGTGTGAGTTCTCCTTTTTGGGATAAAATTTTCCGCTCAGATTTCTTAAAAAAATAGCATGACCGATGCCAACAATGGCGTCACGATAAATATCCGTTCGATAATTATTGTTTCGCTGCTTTCCATTGCTTACCTGGCGCTTTCTACCTTTTTAATAGGCTACAAACCCGATGAGTTAACGTTGGTAATCATTTTCAACGTACTGTTCTACGCATCGGCAATAACCCGCAAGTTTATATTGGGCTTCACTATTTTTATAGTGTACTGGATCATTTTTGATTACATGAAGGCCTTCCCTAATTACAACTACAACCCGGTACATATCGCCGAGCTTTATAATGCCGAAAAACATTTGTTTGGCATCCATTTTAACGGCAAGCTGCTTACACCAAATGAATACTGGCTGGCCAACAGTAATACTTTTATTGATGTGGTTTCAGGTTTATTTTACCTGTGCTGGATACCTGTACCGCTGGGCTTTGCCGCTTACCTGTTTTTCAAAAACAAAAAGCAGTTTCTCAATTTTTCGTTAACCTTTGTTTTGGTGAATATACTGGGCTTTATAGTTTATTACACCTACCCTGCCGCACCACCTTGGTTTGTTCAATATCATGGTTTTCATTTTATCCCTTTAACCATGGGTAATACAGCCGGGCTGGCAAGGTTTGATGCCTATTTTCATGCCGGGATCTTTAAAGGTATCTACACCAAAGGTTCAAACGTGTTTGCCGCTATGCCATCACTGCATTCTTCCTATCCCGTTATAGTGCTTTATTATGGCTTAAAAAACAGGCTGGGCCTTGCCAATATCTTCTTTGCTATTGTAACTGTGGGCATCTGGTTTACGGCTGTATATGCAAGTCATCATTATGTGCTTGACGTGCTGGCTGGCATCACTTGTGCGGCATTAGGCATTACATTATACAATGTACTGGTAAAGAAATTTGCCGGCTTACGATCAGCCTTAAATAAATACGAACGGGTGATCTCTTAAATGCCGCTGCAGCACAAAATCTTCTTTTGTATACAATTCTTCGGCATAAAGTTGATGCTGTGGAAAACGTATAAATAATTGTTGATTAATATTTTCAGGGATATCCTCCTGAAAAACAGCCTATATGGCCTAAAAACGAATAAAAAGCTACGCAACTTTGACAAAACCTTATTAAAGCGAGCCTAAACAGGCACGCTATTTGCCTAATTATAAGCGGATTATTGTATTTTCGAGTAATCTGTTATATGAAGAGACTTATTACCCTACTTTTTATTCTGACAGCCGTATTTAAATTATCAGCACACGCCGGTGACCTGGATAGTCTTAAGCAAAAATTACAGGTTACCAGCGACTCCTTAAAAGGCCCTATCTATACACAAATAGCAGCTTATTATTTAACATACGATACCGTATCCACCCGGCGTATGAGATACTATTTTCAAACCGAGGCCCTTAATTACACCATGCTTGCCTTGCATAGTTATTCAAACTATAACGATACTTTAGGCTTACGTACAAGCTTTAACGCGCTGGCGAAGGTTTACCGCTCGCAACATAAATTTAGCCAGGCCAAATGGTTCATTTTACAGTCAAACACCATATCAAGGCAAAGAAAGGACACGCTTAATATCATCAATTCGCTTATTGAGCTGGCAGCTATTAAAAGCGATATAAAGGATTATAAGCTAAGCAAGAAAGATCTGAACGATGCCCTTGCTTTATCGCTCAAAACCCACGACCCTAAAAAGGAATCAGTAGTACAGATAGGCTATGCAGAACTGTACCGGAAAATGAACGATTACGATAAGGCTGCCGAAGCCATTAAACGCCATGAATTTTTAGAGGATAGCCTCACCCATATTACCATAGATAGTATTGCCAAAGTAGCCGCAGCCGATTCCATCAAGATCAAAAAGCAGGATTCGGTAATAGCGAAAAAAAAAGTATATACCAGCAACTCCAAACGCAGGCCAATGCTAAGATCCGCCAGGCACATAACGTCATTGTCGGTCTCATCTCCACAACTCTTATTCTCGTCGTTATAGCCATTGTTATCATTTACAGGCGAAGAAAAACCGGCCGCTGGCGTTTAGCTATCAGGCGACCGAAACAATAATTTAAACCACAGGCGTTTAAAACTGTCAAAGCATTAAGATGAAAAAGTTGATAGTATTTTTTGTTGCTTTAATATGGCTTGGCAACGCTTACAGTCAGAGTAGCAAACAATTCAGGACCGAATTTTTAAACAGCATTAATGCTACCCGCCAAAAGGGCTGCAACTGCGGCAGCAAATATTTTCCACCAGCCCCTCCCCTCACCTGGAATAATGATTTGGAAGATGCAGCCGTAGGTCACGCTAAGGATATGGCCCGTCAAAATTATTTTAGTCATGATAGCAAGGATGGCCGCAGCATGGAAGACCGTATCGTTTACGCCGGTTATAAATTTAAAGGTTTCAAGAGTTTTGCCATAGGCGAAAACATAGCACAGGGACAGCAAAGCATTGCAGAAGTAATGGCCGGCTGGTTTAAAAGCGAAGGCCATTGCCGTAACCTCATGAACCCCGACTTTAAAGAAGTTGGCGTAGCTGAATATAAAACCTACTGGGTACAGGATTTTGGAGGCCGCACATCATTTTCGGCCCAGCAGCAAAGGCTGATTAAATCAGGAAAGTATAAGTTGATACAGGAAAAACCTGTAGAAGGGCATTGATATTGTCTGAACCTGGATAAAATCATGTCATTGCGAGGAGCAGCATGGGGTAAAGTAAGGGGCGACGCGGCAATCTCGTGGCCTATGCATAGCGGCTTTGCATATCCGATAGAATAGCTACGAGATTGCCACGCTGCGCTCGCAATGACATATTTTTTATTTCTTTCCGCCGTTTTTGGAGTTGTCTCCAATAACTTATTTCTCAGGCTCCGCCTTCGGTTTTGGTTCCCTTGGGCCGCGTTTGTAAATAATAAGGCCGTTCAAAAAGTTACGCAGGATCTGATCGCCGCAGGGTTTAAAGTTGGGGTGGTCATCAGCACGGAATATGGCGCCTATTTCGGCTTTGGTTATCCTGAAATTGACCAGCTCTAAAACCTTGATGATATCATCATCAGTAAATTTCATAGCCACCCGCAGCTTTTTCATGATATCGTTATTGCTCATTGTATATCTTTATTTTTAACAAAATTACCTCGAAATTTCCATCTTCACCTTTTTGCCTTTAATTTTTTCGGCTTTTACCTGCTTTACTACTGCTTCTATCTTGTCGCGTTTTATGGCAGCGTATGATGAGTAATCAAGCACTTCTATCAGGCCAAGGTCTTCCTTTGCAAGCCCGCCCTTTTTAAGCAGCAGGCCTACTATATCCACCTTGTTAACCTTATCCTTTTTCCCGGAGGCTATGTACAAAGTAACCCATGGCGATGCCGGTGGATGTATCAGCTTTTCTGGGAGTTCCTCAATCTCGGGCAGTTGTTTTAAATATGGAAGCTTTTCATCGGGCGTTAACATCAGGTATGAAGTGCCTTTAGCATTCATCCGGGCTGTGCGGCCGTTACGGTGTAAAAAGGCCTCTTCATTGTGCGGCAGTTGATAATGTACCACATATTCTATCTCCGGGATATCCAGCCCACGCGAAGCCAGATCGGTAGTGATCAGCAATCTGTGACTTCCGTTTCTGAATTTCAGCAAGGCACGTTCACGATCATCCTGTTCCATACCGCCGTGAAAAACATCATGCTCCAACCCTTTGTACCATAACAGCTCGCTGATCCGGTCGACCGCCTCACGGTGGTTGCAAAATACAAGGGTCGCCCTATTTCCTATTTTACAGATCAGGGCAAATAAGGCATCCAATTTATCGGCAGCTTCAGATATCACCGCTTTCTGTTTAATATCTGGTGCTGAAGTAACATTGCTCAAAAAATTCACTTCAACAGGTTTAGTAACACCTGTAAACTCCGGGATCTCCTCCATTTTAGTAGCCGATGTAAGGATCCGCTTTTTAACGGCAGGCAACTGCCTGATGATATAAGCCATATCCTCCTGGAAACCAAATTCAAGCGCTTTATCAAACTCATCGAGGATGAGCGTACGTACAGTATCGGTACTGAAATTCTCTTCACGCACGTGAAAAGCAATCCTCCCCGGTGTACCAACCAAAACTGCAGGTGGATGTGAAAGGTTGTTACGCTCAATTTTTACGGCATGACCCCCATAACAGCAATTGATCTTGAAGCCTGTCCCCATTGACTTCCAAACTTGTTCAATTTGCAAAGCAAGTTCACGCGATGGCACCAGGATCATCACCTGCACCGTATTAACACCCTCATCAAGCAGGTTAAGTAAAGGCAATAAAAAGCCAAGCGTTTTCCCCGAACCGGTAGGCGATAAAAGAATTACATCGCTCTTTTTAGCGGCACTAAGCGCGGCAAGCTGCATGGGGTTAAGGGCAGTTATGCCAAGGTTACTTAATGCCTGATCAATCATGATTTGTTTTTGTTGAGGCGCAAAGATACGGTAAAAATCCCTGGGACTAATCATCTGTGCATAACCGTGCAGGTTTAAGCGTCCACGCTTGAACCTTCTGATAGGTAAGCGTCCACGCTTAACTTAAACCGGGAGCGTGGACGCTCCTGTTTATTGGCATTCAAGCGAAGGACGCTTGAACGTGCGTTAGAGGAGATTTTGAAAGCCCTATTCTGCAGCTTCCGTTTTAAAATTATGCTTTATAAACCCAGCTACCTCCTGAACTTCAGGATGCTTTAAATTCCCCATACAGGTATATTCCCATTCATCCATATGATCATCAAAAACGATTTCTCCAAGATCTGTTTCTCCTTCCCTTAACCTAAATACACCGGTTGCGTACATATGTGTAGCGGGGATCAACTGGTGTACCGCTTCAATGCTGATCCGGCGTATACCATCTTCGGTATCCAGATCAAAAACCACCGACTTTTCCATGTATTTAACTACAATATTAAACCGGTTTTGTTTAAATAATTACCTAAAGGTTAATACAATTACCATCCCATGATCCCCATAACCCGGCTAAATTCGGGCTGAAGAGCGGCTTCTATCCTTACCTCCTCACCTGTTACCGGATGTTTAAAGATTAGCTGCGAGGCATGCAACAGCATAGTCGTCATTTCCCATTGCTCTAAAAAGAGCTTATTTTGTTTGTTGCAACCATGGGTTCGGTCGCCTATAATGGGATGAAAAATATGGCTCAGATGCTTGCGAAGCTGGTGCATGCGACCGGTTGTTGGTACGGCCTCAACCAACGAATATCGAGAGGTTGGATGTTTACCCAAGGCAATATCAAGCTCGGCGCGTTTCAAGGTAGCATAACTGGTAAAAGCATCCTGCAGAGTGCCGTTCTCCTTGCGCAGCGGATAGTCAATGCTCTCGGCATCGGGTGTATGGCCACGTACTATGGCCAGGTATTTCTTGCTCACCTGGTTTTCCATAAAAGCCTTTTGCATGGCGATTTCAACTTCCTTATTAAAAGCAAAAAGCAGGATGCCACCTGTTTTACGATCAATACGGTGAACAGGGTTAACTTTCATGCCAATCTGGTCGCGGAGCAATTGCAGGGCAAATTCTGAGGCATCGGCCGCAATGGATGAACGGTGTACCAGTAACCCGTGCGGCTTATTAATGGCAATCAGGTGCTCATCGCGATATATGATCTCTAACATCGGCATAATTACAAGGCTGCGAAGTTACGGCAGTGTTTTGGTTTTATTTTAAATGTTTTTCTGTAGAGACGCATCACATGCGTCTGCAGCATGCAAATTACGGTACATTAACGCTATATCAAGCGGCCTGTACTCATGGCAGACGCATGTGATGCGTCTCTACAAAAACCGGAAATCTTTTTAAACATCTTTTAAAAGTTTAATGATTTAAAAAAATAATTTTAAATAGTGCGGCTTTTACTATCTTTAGTTCATACCTAAAATGCAATTAAACTAATGGCTACCACAGCAAACCAGGCAAGCGCCAAACAGGCCGACGATATTAATGCAGCCCCTACCCGTTTATTTTCATTAGATGCCCTTCGCGGCTTTGATATGTTTTGGATCATGGGCGGTGAAGAGATCTTTCACGGTATGGCCAAAGCCACCGGCTCGCCTTTCTGGGGTGCTATTGCCAACCAGTTCACCCATCCCGATTGGAACGGTTTTCACCTGTATGACCTCATTTTCCCGTTGTTCCTGTTTATGGCCGGTGTATCAACCCCGTTTTCTGTTGGGCGCGAGCTGGAAAAAGGTAAAACCCGCCAGCAATTATTGCTCCGCGTTATAAAAAGGGCATTTATTTTAGTGCTGCTTGGCCTTGTTGTAAACAACGGAATAAAAATTATGCCGATTTCGGAGATCCGGTTTCCGAGCGTACTCGGGCGCATTGGTATTGCTTATATGTTTGCCAATATCATTTACCTATATAGTAAAGAAAGCTGGCAAATGTTTTGGTTTTGCTTTTTCATTATCGGCTACTGGCTGCTGCTTAAGTTTACTTCGGCCCCGGGCTTCCCTATGGGCGACCTCACCATGAAAGGCAACTTTGCCTCATATGTTGACCGCAGCATATTACCGGGCCGGCTGTATTTAGGCATTCATGATCCTGAAGGGCTTTTTTCAACCATTCCGGCTATCAGTACCGGTATCTTAGGGATCCTCACGGGCATACTGCTTAAAAAAAGCGATATTACCCAAATGCGCAAGGTAGCTACCATGGCTGTGGCTGGTGTTATCTTCCTGATCCTCGCCCAAATCTGGAACCTCGATTTCCCGATCAATAAAAACCTGTGGACAAGCTCGTTCGTACTGCACGTAGGCGGTTTAAGCTTGTTGCTGATGGCCTTATTCTACTATATTATTGATGTAAAGGGCTACAAGAAATGGGCTTTTTATTTCAGGGTGATAGGTATGAACTCTATCCTTATCTACGTATCCGGCCATTTCATTAAATGGGATTATACTACGGAAGGCTTTTTTGGATGGATTGGCCAATTAGTTGGCGATCCATTTAATATTGTAGTAATGGCTATTTGCTACGTGATGGTAAAATGGATGTTCCTGTATTATCTTTATACGAAGAAGACCTTTTTGAGAGTATAATCTGAACCATGATTTATGGGATTAGAGGATTACATGATAAAGCATATCAGGGAAATCTTTCAATCTCATAAATCATGGTTCAAAAAATAAAAGTATCAGGGAATCCTTTAATCCTATAAATCATGGTTCCGCTTACCCCTGTCCTGCTGCTCAACAGGAGTTAAAAATGTCCAGGCCATGATACGGCTTACTTTTTGGCCTTGCGACATATTGATGGTCTGCACATCTTTTACACCTTCTTTTTGAAGGGCATTATACAAGACCCTGAGGTTTTCCTTTTTAGATACCAGCGTGGTAAACCATAAAACCTGTTTTTCAAAAGGTTTACTTTGTGCTGCCATCAGCTTCAGGAATGCGGCTTCGCCACCGGGATACCAGAGCTCAGTATTTTGCCCACCAAAATTAAGTATAGGCTGTTTATCCTTTCTTAAACCCAGGTTATCCCATTTACGGGCCGAGCCGGCAGCAGCCTCTTTGGCCGAAGCATGGAAGGGTGGGTTACAGATAGTAAGATCAAACAGTTCGCCGGGTTTGATGATCCCTTTAAATATATCGGCCTTTTTACCTTGCTGCCTTAATTCGACGGCAACCTTTAACTGGCTGTTTTGCTCAACAATGCTTTGTGCCGATGCCATCGCCTCCAGGTCAAGCTCAGAGCCAACAAAATTCCAGCCGTACTCCTTAAAACCTACTATGGGGTAAACCAGATTGGCACCTACTCCAATATCAAGCACATGTACCTTCCTGCCTTTGCGCACAACCCCTTCATTAACAGAAGCAAGCAAATCGGCCGCATAATGGATATAATCGGCGCGCCCCGGGATAGGCGGGCATAAAAACCCTTCGGGGATATCCCAATGACTTATACCATAATGATACTGCAGCAATGCCTTATTAAGCATTTTTACCGCTTCAGGGTCGGCAAAATTAATGGTGAAATTATCATATTCATTGGTACGCACAAATGGCCTCAAGGCAGGCGTGGCTTTTATCAATGCTTTAAAATCATACCCCTCGCGGTGTTTATTACGCGGGTGCATATTAGTTTTAGCCTCAGGCTGGTTGGGTTCTTGTACTGCCAATGGAATAGTTTTTTTGATATAATTAGCCTACGATGCTTTTCAGATCGGCAGGTGAATAATTGATGGATTTTAATGTTTTATGATCAGCTGTACGGTACACCAGGTACAATCCGTCTATCTCTTTATAGTACGCATCCGTATCGGCCGTATTTTTATAATGTTCAATGGTTTTTTCGGCCTCCTCAACTGTTTTGCAGGCCTTGCTCATGTTTGAGCGGTGCACCTCATCAAACAACTCCTTGAATTTTGAACCAAGGCCAAATTCAAGCACTGCTCCTGATAATACGTATTGCAGATCGCAAAGGGCATCGGCCACTTCAACCATGTTATTGTCATTAACGGCCTGCTGCAGTTCCTTTAATTCTTCGGCAATAAGTTCAATACGCAAATCACAGCGCGCTTTTGAAGGCATTGCAGGCTTTTCAACTATAGGGTGCTTAAAAGTGGTATGAAATTCGGCTACCTGGGTTAATGCGCTTAAATCTTTGATCATGTTGTTTTAGGGCAATAAATAAATGGCTAAGTTATGAATTAACTAAAAGGCTATCAAAAATTAATGTAAGCTGCATTGGGCGGGAACGTTATAAAGTAGAAAAATAAATAAGTTTAAAACAATTAATAGCGCTGATTATCAATTAATAAAAATTTAACATAGATAGTAATTGTTAACATAAACATAATATTAAAAACACATTATATTAACTTAACTTTGCAGCGCGAAGAAAAACTCCGCTCCAATCGATTTTCTAATCCATTCACATGAAAAATATAAAAGATAAAGCCGCTACCAAGCAAGCCCGCAAAGCTCTGAAAAAACAATTAAAAGAGAAATTAGTGATCCAGATTGAAACCCTGGTAAGCGAATTTGGTTCCGACATTAACAAAACCAAAAAGGCTATTGACAAAGCTGCAAAAAATCTGGCGAAAACTCTGGCAGTAAAATTAAGCCCTGAAGTAAGCGCCGCTCCTGCTGAGCCAAAAGTAAAAAAAGAGAAAAAAGCAGCAACTGCTCCTGCCGAAACAGCACCAGTTGCTCCTGCAAAGGCCCCTGTAAGTAAAAAAGCTAAAGTTGCCGAGCCTGAAAAAGCTGTTTAATTAAAAAAACAACAGCCAAAATAACATTTAGTTTATCTTTTAAATCCAAAAAAGCCAATTACTAAAGATTTAAGTCTTTAATAATTGGCTTTTTTTATTGTTTGATTATTTAGACATAAAAAATCAAGATAATTGAAACAAAATTTTAGCCCATTTCTCATAATTATCCATTTTTATATACAAACTTCATAATAAAACTGGTTTTACATTGATAATTATTAAACAATTATTAACTTACATTGAAATTTATATTATCATTGTAATCATAACCCCCATTTTATGAAGAAATTTTTACTATTTACTTTCATTTTGCTAAGCATATCACCCCTATTGGCATTAGCACAAAAGCAAACCATAACCGGAACCGTTACCGATGCTGCAAATAGCACACCAATGCCCGGAGTATCGGTACATATTAAAGGAAGCAATTTGGGCACAAGCACCAACGCAAAAGGGGTTTTCTCTATTTCGGCGGCTGCAACTGATGAATTGGTTATAAGCTATACGGGTTACAAAACCCTAACAGTGGCCATTAGCGGGCGCACTAAAATTGATATTACTTTGGTTAGCGATATAGCCCAGTTAAATGAGGTAGTATTAATAGGTACACGATCGGCAGGGCGGGTAAAACTGGAAACTGCCGTTCCTGTTGATATTGTTAATGTGGGTAAAGCGGCATCGGTAACCGGCCGTATGGATATTACAGACATCCTTAATTACTCGGCCCCATCATTTAATTACAATAAACAATCTGGCTCGGATGGTGCCGACCACGTTGAGCTGGGTACATTACGCGGTCTTGGGCCCGATCAAACCCTGGTTTTGGTAAATGGCAAACGCCGCCATTCTACCGCTTTCGTTTCTGTATTTGGTACACGTGGCCGTGGTAACTCGGGTGTCGATCTGAGTTCTATCCCAACCGCATCTATCGACAGGATCGAGATCCTGCGTGACGGTGCTTCGGCCCAGTATGGATCTGACGCTATCGCGGGTGTTATCAACCTTGTGTTAAAGAAAACCACCGGTGTGTTTAATGCAAATGTTGGTTACTCCGGATATTATGACCCTGCCTTTAACAGCGGCAAAAGTGTTGTTGCTTCACAATATCCGCACGGCGGCGCTATCGACGGCAACGGCATTACCATTGATGCCAACTATGGCTTAGCCCTTGGTAAAAACGGTGGTTTCATCAACCTTACCGGCGATTATGCCAAAAACGGCAAAACCTTCCGTCAAACGCATGACACCACCACCTCAAACCCTAAAGCATTGCCTATAAACCCTTACAGGCGCGCCAATGGCGATGGATCGGCCGAGAGCGGTACCTTCTTTTTCAACCATGAATCGCCGCTTGCAGGTACCCGTACAACTTTGTACAGCTTTGGCGGCTACAGCTATAAAGCATCTGACGATTATGCCTTTACCCGTAATTTTTCGGGCAGGCCAGAGCGCTTCCCTACCGATAACAGCGGCAACATAATCCCGGTTAGCGGCATTATTTTTAACACGCCAGATGGCGAGTCATATTATAACCCCATCATCCGTACCCACAATACCGATATCGCTGTAGCAGTTGGGGCTAAGGGTACTTTAGGCGATGCCTGGGACTGGGATCTGAGCAACAACATTGGTAACAACAAATTCCACTTTTTTGGTTACAAAACATTTAACGCCTCGTTAGGGGCCGATAAAACCACTTTTGACGATGGCGGATCGGAGTTTTTGCAGAACACCAGCAACCTGAACATTAATAAGCATTTTGGTAATGTAATGCAGGGCCTCAACCTCGGTTTCGGAGGCGAATACCGTTACGAGCGTTACAAAATCTTTTCGGGCGAAGAAGGTTCATACAAAAACTATGATCCAACCGGCGTAAAAGCGGCAGGCTCACAGGGTTTTCCCGGCTACCAGCCAAGCGATGTGGTAAATGCCCACCGATCGGTTGAGGGTGTATATGTTGATCTTGAAGGTGATATCACCAAAAAATGGCTGGTCGACTTTGCCAACCGCTACGAGCATTACAGCGATTTTGGCTCAAACTTTAACACCAAACTGGCCACCCGCTACAAAATAACCGATAATTTTAACATCCGCGGTTCATTAGGTACAGGTTTCCGTGCGCCATCATTACAACAAATCAATTACAGCTCAACCTTTACCAATGTACAGGGAACAGTAATATCTGAAGTTAAAATAGCGCCAAACTACAGCCCTATCACCAAGGCGGCAGGCATCCCTAATCTTAAGCAGGAAAAATCAAAAAATGCTGGCCTGGGCTTTACCTTTAAGCCATTGCCTGAGTTAAGCTTCACTGTTGATGGCTACTATATTAAAGTTACCGACCGCGTAGTACTTTCGGGCCAGTTCAGTGCCGATGATGATACCCTCGACCCAACATTTACTGATGCCCTTAAAAACCTGCATGTAAGTTCGGCACAATTTTTTGCCAATGCTGTTAATACCACCAACAAAGGTTTGGATGTAGTAATTGAATACAACAAAACTATTGGCGCTAACAGGTTCAGATTGCTGTTTACAGGCAATTTCCAAACCATGAAAATCGATAAGGTAAACTACCCGCCGATACTTGGCACTACTCCCGCTCTGCGTGAAACCTTCCTGAGCGAGCGTGAAAAGAAATTTATCCTGGCATCGGCCCCGCCTCAAAAGCTTAGCCTTAATCCTGAGTATGGCCGCAAAAACTTTACTGTAGGTGCACGCTTCACCTACTTCGGCAAAGTAACACTTGACGGTTACGGCGATGGCACAACGCTTACCCCTACCGTACCAACTGATGATGGTTCGGCGCAACTGCCAGATCAGTATGTCTACAGTGGTAAGGTTGTAAGCGACCTGTATTTTGCTTATAAAGTGGCGAAATCTGTTCGTTTATCAATTGGCGCCGACAACATTTTTAACGTGCACCCTGATCTCGCTTATGTAAAAGGAGCTAAAGGTTATGCCTTCAACAACGAACCATCTGGCCCGTTTGATGCCGTGCAAATGGGACAAAACGGCCGCCGCTTTTTTGCCCGCGTAGGCTTTACATTTTAAAACTATTAACTGACTGATCTAATAACTTCAGCTGCCCCGTTTTCCGGGGCGGCTTTTTTATTTTACGGGAGATTTATAAATATTGATAACAATGTAACTTTATACCCTGATAAAACTCTAAACTTGTAAACTGTTAAAACATGTTAAAGAGGGCACAAAATTTAAATTTCATGCCGTTTTAACATAGCATTGCAGATAAAACAATGCCTGCACTAAATCAGCATATAGCCCATACAGATGAGCATCTTTTGCAGCTCCTCGCCCGCGACAACCGTGAGGCTTTCACCGAGCTGTATAACCGGTATTGGGATAAAACTTTTGCCGTAGCTTATCATCGCCTGGATGATGAACATGAGGCGGAGGAAGTTGTGCAGGAAGTATTTTTAAGCATCTGGCAGCGCCGGGCCAGCCTTAAATTAACACATACAATGGCTACCTATCTTTCAGTAGCGGTTAAATATAAGGTGATTAACCATCTCGATCGCCAGTATCGAAAGCAGCAGCATTTGGATGAACTTTCTTTCACTTCATCCGAAACAGAAGACAGTACCATTCAATGGTTGGAGGAAAAAGAACTGCGTGAACGGCTTGACCACAGCATTGGCCAGCTGCCCGAAAAATGCCGTATCGTGTTCCTGCTTAGCCGCGATGAAAATAAAACCTATGCAGAGATAGCTGCAGAACTGGGGATCTCTCAAAAAACGGTTGAGGCGCACATGTCAAAAGCGCTGAGTACTCTACGTCACTCCCTTGGAGTTTCTTTACCGGTACTGTTTTTACTGCTTAATTAACGTTAGGGCGGGCTACTGTTTCACATAATGAAGCGCAATACATCCCGATTCAAGTACTTTTGATTCAATTAGCTTTAAGCCCTGGTTCTCCTTTAAGCCTTTAGCTTCCAGCAACCCTCTCCCTTCGCCTACTATTACAGGATGGATAACAAAATAAAATTCATCAACCAGGCCATGTTCTATCATTTGCAGCGGCAGGTTTACACCGCCGATTGAAATATTCCCGCCTGGCTGTTGTTTTAATTTAAGCATCGCGTCCTTAAGGTCACCGCGAATAACCTTCGTTTTGTTGTCTTCAATATCGTCTAATGTTCGTGAGAAAACAACTTTATCAATAGCGTCAAATGTCTTTGCAAATTCGCTGTCTGCTTTGCTTGTATTTTGATCTTTTGCAACATCGGGCCAGTAAGGTACCATTAGTTCGTAGGTTTTACGTCCGTATATAATCAGGTCAACGCCATGCATGAGCTGCGTAAAATATTCCAGTATATCTTCACCACCGCTGAATTTGGTGTGATCGCAGCAACCATCTAAACTCAGGTTGATGCCGTAGATTACTTTTCTCATTTAGTTGGGGTTAGTTTGGTTTAGTTAAAATTAACAAATTTCCGGTCGACATATCCCATTCAGGTTTCAATCTTAAAAAAGGAAAAAACATAGCAATTAAATATTTTTCATTTTCCACTAAGGGTATCTGCCTTCAACACTGACTATATGTGCAAAAGGTTGAAAGATCAGTTACAATGGAAAACAATACCTATAATGTAAAAGAGCTTGCTCATAAGCTAATACAGGGCACCATTAGCCCCGATGAAAAAGCCTGGCTTGATGCCTGGTATACCGGCTTTAGCGATGAGGAAGTTTTGTTATCGGCCTCAAAATACCAAACTCCCGAACAGCTGCGGGAAGGTATATTGAATAAGATAACCGCACAAATGGAAACACCGGGGAAACCCGCGCGTAAGGTTATTACCTTATGGCGAAACATAGCTGCTGCAGCGGCCGTGGTATTGCTGGTTACGTTTGCCGCGCTTTACAAAAACGAGGTGTTAGAAGTTGTTGATCCCGCCAAACAGGTTGAGCTGGTAACTGCTCCCGGCAAACACAGGCAAATCAGTTTGCCCGATGGTACCCAGATCTGGCTTAGTCCCGGCAGTCACATCAGCTACCCGGACAAATTCAGGACTAAAGAACGTTTGGTAAAACTGGAGGGTGAGGCATTTTTTGACGTAGTGCATGATGAGGACCATCCATTTGTGATCCAATCGGGCCAGCTCAAAACCGTTGTGCTGGGTACCAGTTTTAACGTTAAGGCTTACCCAGACCAGATCATATCTGAGGTTACGGTTATCAGTGGAAAAGTTGCCGTACAGGAGCATAACCTGCCCAAAAGTCAGCAGGCTATCATGATTTTTAACCAACGGGCCGTGTATAACAAAACCGACAGATCATTAATTAAACAGGATTACCCCAACGCTGCAAAATATCTTGCACAACGTACCGGCTTGTTCAGTTATGATGGGGCATCGCTGCAAACCGTTGCAGATGATTTGTCGCTCCAGTATGGTATCCGCATAACCCTTTCACCTGAAATCAGCAAAAAAGGTTTTTACGGTCATATCAACACTAATGAGTCCATTGCCAAAACGTTCAATAAACTGTGCGCTGTAATGGATATCCGCTGGAACAGGGTTGATAACGATTATTACCTGCAATCTTTACCATCCAACAATTAACCTTTTCATTTTTAAAACATCCTCAAAAGGATAAATAACCACATCAACAATTTAAAACATTTATGAAAACCAACAGACCGGCATGGATTTCCATGCTGATTTGCGAAATAACGCGAATACCCCTCCGAACGGCGCTTTGCATGTTGCTGTTTTTGATGATAGTACAAAGCAAGGCACAAGCCCAGGACCCTTTAGATAAACCCCTTACCATTACAATAAATAACGAGCCGCTTAAGCAGGCTTTGGATAAGATCACAGCTGCCAGTGGCGTAAGGTTTACCTACAATGAAACAGTTGCTAAAAGCACGGTAAAAATCAGCATCAATGCCAAAAACCAGCCTTTGGGCGATGTTTTACGTAAAGCCCTCGCCTCTCACCCATTCAGTTTTACAGTGCTCGATAATGAAGTACTGATCAAATACGATGCGGGCAAGGTAAAAAAGCAGGCTGCCACCGGCACCGATGGCAAATACACCATAAGCGGTACCATTAAATCAAAGCAAACCGGCGAAACCATTATCGGTGCAAGTATCAGGGTTACCGGCGCAAACGCGGGTACATCAAGTAATGAGTACGGCTTTTATTCGCTTACCCTGCCTGCCGGCGATCATGAACTTTCGATAAGTGCCATGGGGCAAAAAACCTTGGTGATGCCGGTATCATTAGATGGCAACCTCCGTTTAAATATCGAAATGGAAGACAATTCACAGCTGTTGCAGGAAGTAACCATCAAAGCAGCCCCGGCAGGGGCACGCGATTTAGCCAGTCCGCAAATGGGCGTTGAGCACCTCAGCATCCAGGAAACCAAAAACATCCCTGTACTGCTTGGCGAGCGCGATGTGATCAAAACTATCCAGTTGCTGCCGGGTATCAAATCGGCCGGAGAAGGCAGCGGCGGCTTCTTTGTCCGCGGCGGGGCTACCGATCAGAATTTGATCTTGCTGGATGAAGCGCCTGTATACAATGCATCGCACCTGCTGGGTTTCTTCTCCACCTTTAACTCGGATGCTATCAAAAACATCAATATTTATAAGGGCGATATGCCAGCGCAATATGGCGGCAGGCTTTCATCTGTACTGGATATTAAAATGAACGACGGCAATAATCAAAAGTTTGGTGTTAGCGGCGGCGTGGGCCTGATAGCGGCAAGGGTTAATGTAGAAGGGCCCATTCAAAAAGGTAAATCCTCTTTCCTGATTTCGGCAAGGCGTACTTATGCCGATGCTTTCCTGGCCTTATCAAAAGATAGTGTGGCTAAAAAAAGTCAGCTTTATTTTTATGATGTTAACGCCAAGGCCAACTATGTTTTAGGTGATAGGGACCGTTTATTTGTTTCGGGATATTTTGGCAAGGATGTGCTTAAAGCTTCTGATATAGCCGGTATTAACTGGGGAAACACCACGGCTACCCTGCGCTGGAACCATATTTTTAACAGCCAGCTTTTTTCCAATACCTCGCTCATTTACAGCAATTATGATTACAAGCTCAACATCAAACAGGATGTAAACGATTTTACCATTTTTTCGCAGATCCGCGACCTTAACTTTAAGGAAGACCTGCAATGGTATGCGGGTGATAAAAACACCATCAGCTTTGGCGTAAACAGTATTTTCCATACTATTAAACCGGGCGAAATTTCGGCCACGGGCAATTCGGGCATTATATCACAAAGCCTGCAAAACAGGTATGCCCTTGAAAACGCGGCCTACGTTACCAATACATGGAAAGCAACCGACCGTTTTACCCTAACCTATGGCCTGCGCCTATCGGCCTTTACCGTACTCGGATCGGGCGATTATTATGATATTGATGCTGATGGCAACATCATCGGCTCAAAACATTACACCCAGGGGCAAGAGGTTAAAACCTATATTAATCCCGAACCACGCATTGCAGCGGCGTTCCAGTTAAATGATGTAAGCTCCATAAAAGCATCATACGCACGTAACGCGCAAAACCTGCACCTGATCTCTAATTCCAACTCGGGTTCGCCAACTGATAAATGGGTTGCAAGCACCAACCTTATCAAACCCGAAATTGCCGACCAGTTTTCGGTAGGTTATTATAAGGATTTCAACGAACACAATTATGAATTTACTGTTGAGAGCTATTACAAAAATCTGCAGAACCAGATAGATTACCGCAATGGCGCCAACGTATTCACCAACCAGCCCATCGAAACACAACTGCTTTACGGTAAGGGCCGTGCTTATGGTGCCGAGTTTTTATTGAAGAAGAAAACCGGCCGTCTTAGCGGCTGGATCAGCTATACACTGTCAAAATCTGAGCGAATGATTGATGGCATCAACAACAATCAATGGTACAATGCCCGGCAGGACCGCACGCATGACATAGCCATTGTGGCTATGTACAAAGCCAGCGAAAAATGGACATTCTCGGCCAATTTTGTTTACTACACCGGTGATGCAGTAACTTTCCCGAGCGGCAAGTACCAGGTTGATGGCGTTACTTATTACTACTACACCAACCGCAATGCCGACAGAATGCCGGCCTATCATCGCCTTGATCTGGGTGCTACCCACCAGCTGAAAAAAACGGCCAAATTTCAGTCGGACCTTACCTTTAGCTTATACAATGCTTACGGAAACCCTAACGCATACCGCATATTTTTCCGCGATAACAAAACCGATGCAAGCCGTACCGAGGCTGTGCGCACTACTCTGTTCACCTTTGTACCTTCGGTTACCTATAACTTTAAATTTTAAGCCGATGAAAAACACTATAAAATATATAACCATCATACTTTTTGCAGCAGCCCTAAGCTCCTGCGAAAAAGCCATCGACCTAAAACTGAAAGACACCACACCGCAATACATGGTTGAAGGCATATTGACCAACGAGGCGGGAGGCTGCAAGGTATTGCTTAGCCAAACCAAAAACTTTACCGACAACAATGATTTCAATGGCATAAGCGGCGCTACCGTTACCATTGCTGATGATAACAACAATGTTTATCCGCTTACGGCAACAAGTACAGGCATTTATCAAAACAGTACCTTAACAGGTGTTCCCGGTCATACTTATCGGCTTAGTGTGGGCATTGATGGCAAAACATTCACCTCAAGCGCTGGCATGCTCCCCGCCGTTCCGCTGGATAGTATTTACCTTGTAAAAGACGAGCTTCAAAATAACAAAGACGGCACACCGCGTAAATATGTTATTGTACAATACCACGACCCTGCAGCTACCAAAAACTACTACCGCTTTGTACAGTACGTTAACAACCGCAAAGAAGAATCAATTTTGCTTGATGATGATGAGTTTAGCAACGGACAGGAGGTGAACACCCGTCTTAACTTCAACAATGATAATGATAACCCAGCCAGGGACATCCGCCCCGGTAACCAGGTAACCATTGAAATGCAGAGCATTGAACAGGCAGTTTATAAATACTTTTACAGCCTCAGCAACGGTGCCACCGGCAATGCCAATAACGCCGCCCCCTCAAACCCGCTAACCAATATCAAGGGCGGGGCACTGGGATATTTTAGCGTGCATACTGTGGAAAGGAAAACGTTAACGGCACCGTAAGCCTTCCGGCCCCCCTAAAGGGGGAGCATCCAATTATCAAAAATGTCATTGCGAGCGCAGCGTGGCAATCGCACGGAAGTATGGCCGCCCTGTATAATATGCGATTGCCACGCTGCGCTCGCAATGATATATTTTTTTCCTTAATACACCTTCCTCACCTGCACTGCATTCAATATCGCCTGCCCGCTTATCGCTTTAAAGCTGATCGTTATCCCATCCCCGCCAACAATAACCGGGACCTTCGTTGAATAAGCTTTCAATGGTTCAAGATAATTGCCGTTACCCAATCCCTCAATTACTGTTTGTCCATTGATAAGCACATCAAAACTGCGGGCAATGGCGGTTTGTTTTTGGGTTGAGTTATTGAGGTTATAAACCAACTGCGGCGAATTATCATTAGTGGTGAGCTCGGCAAAATGCAGGGTGACCTCGTATTTACCGGCAGGCACATCCAGCTTAAAATCGCTTAACCCAACACGCTGCGTTTGATAAATGGGATCGTAATTAGTTTCGAGGATGTTTTTATTTGAACCGTATGGAAGCTGCCCGTTTTGGCCAAGGGTAAATACCTCGCCGCCGACATAGCCCCAACTGCCTTTGGTATAAGGTTGCTCAGGCACCCAAACCTCATGCAATTTTTCATCAACCAGTTGGCGCTTATCACCGAGGCTTACATTAAGCTCGGTAAATGGCGTTTGTGGGTTGCTCAAGTTGTGCGGAATGAGGTTAAAATCAACCGTCATAAAATCTTCCTGCTGGTTATCGCCCTCACCACCCGTTGCCTTAAGCGTGTTTTTGCCTGATGTAAAAGGAACAGTAAATGTAGCCAGCCCATCCTGCACAGCTTTGCTTTCCAATAGCTTACCATTAAGCCATAGCTTTACCTGCGGCTGGTTGCTGTACACATTTACCGGCTGCTGGCAAACATTGTTTTCATCGGCATTTCCTGCTTTAAGTGTGTTTGTACCTATTTTAATAAATGGCTGCTTAAGCAGGTTGGCCTGGTAAAAAAAGTATGATTCCTTTGGCTGGCGATCATTGGTGAGCAAACCTTTGGTATTGATATGCGGGGTGGCCTCCTGCCTCATCTCGGCATTAAAATCAACGAGGTTCCAGATGGCGCCACCTGCTACAAAAGGTAGTTTTTTAATGCGTTCAAGATAATATTGATGGTATTTAACTTCGTACTCAACTGTTTTATCAAAACGCTGCGGGTCAAAACTATGTAAGCGGCTATCAGCATCGGCCCCGTACTCGGTTATGATCATGGGTTTGGTTGGCAGCATTTTGTGGTGTTTCTCTAAAAACTTGTCAAGTCCGGCAAAATCTTTGGCATACCAGCCATAGTACAGGTTCCAGCCTACAATTTGCGGTACGGCAGCCAGGCCAGTATTATAATACCTGTCGAAATCGCCCTGGCAGGGGATCATGGTATATCGCGATGGATCTTCCTGACGGGTAAGGCTATCCACCTGCTTGGCTAAATTCACAAGGTTAACAAAATACTTCTTCTGCTCGTCCGATCCTGATTTATATCGCGGCACGATCTCTACCTCGTTCATATAGGCCCAGATAATTATGCTTGGGTGATTAAAATTCTGGCGAATCATTTCCATCTGCATGTGTCTGGTGTTTTCGGCAAAGGCCGTGGTCTCAGTGATCCGGTTAACTTCGGGTGTTTCTACCGATGCCAGGATGCCCAACCTATCGCAAGCCTCCAATACCGATGGATCCTGCGGATAATGAGCTACGCGGATAAAGTTAGCGCCCATAGCCTTCAGCAATTCCATATCATGAATATTGATAGCATCGGGTATGGCATTGGCCATTCCCTGGAAGTCCTGATGACGGTTGGCCCCTATCAGCTTAACAGGGTTCCCGTTTAAAAAGAAACCTTTATCGGCATCAAAACTAAACCAGCGGAAACCAAACGCGCTGCTGCTTTCATCCAGCTGCTGCCCGGTTGAGGCATCAACTATCCTTGAAACCACATGATACAAGTAAGGCGCACCCGGCGACCATAAATGCGGATTAGCTACCATTTGTTTCTGGCTAAATGCAAGATTGGTACCCAAACTCAACGCGCTTTGCAACTTTGCTACAACTTTGCCATCGGCATCAACCACTTCACTTATAACTTTAACTTTAGTTTTTTTGGTTGACAGGTTATTTATTGTTCCTTCAATCAGCAACTCAGCACTTTCGGCAGATACAGCGGGTGTTTTTATTTTGATCCCGGGGGAAGCAAGTTCAGTATCAAAGGAGATTTGATTGGATGCTACGATATATACATCGCGGTAAATGCCTCCGTAAAAAGTAAAATCAGCATCGAGCGGCGGGATGTCTTCGTTATGACTATTATCCAGCTTTACCATAATTTCGTTAGCCGTTAAGGTATCCTTTGCAAAAGGCTTTAAATATGTATTAACCGGGATACTGAACGCCGTGTAACCCCCGATATGTTTTCCGGCAAGTTTACCGTTTACATACACTTCGGCTACCTCATTGGCCCCTTCAAAAAACAGGGAAAGCTGTTTATCCTTCCATTGGGCCGGCACATAGATGGTCTTTTTATACCAGCCAATGCCCCGATAATAGCCCGGCTCATCATCGTTAGCATCAACTGTATTCCAGCTATGGGGCAAGGAGATTTTTTGCCATGCCGATGCATCGGTTGTTATGGTGGGCAAACCGGCTATATCGCCTTTATGAAAAGTCCAGCTGGTATTGATACTTTGTTTAATAGTAGTTTGCGCTAATATTAATGCGCTGCAGAAACACAGGATAAAGCTAACAGTGATTTTTTTGAACATTTGGCAGAATTGGTTTAAAGGGGCGGGCTAAAATAACGGTATTTTTTAAAAAAGATGGTTCACAAATTGGTTACAAAAACTCACGCCACTACCATCATTCAAATAATTTCATAAATTTAGCATGTGCAAGCATACCTGTTATTCATAGATACCGAAACTTCAGGCCTCCCCAAAAAGTGGGACCAGCCTTATTGTAATAACGATAACTGGCCATACGCCCTGCAGGTGTCATGGATCATTTACACCAGCGATATGGTTGAGCTGAAGCGTGAAGACCATTTTATTAAAGACAATGATTTCACCATAAGCAAAAAAGCTTATGATGTTCACGGTCTTACCCTTGAATACCTGGCCGAACATGGCGAATGGCGCAAAGATGTAATGACCATGCTGGCTAATGATCTACTTGAGTATGAGCCGTTAGTAATAGGTCACTTTATTGAGCTTGACCTAAATGTTGCCGGTGTTGAGTTTTACCGTGCAGGAATTCCCAACCCGCTCGAAAACTTAAAAACCTTTTGCACCATGCTGGCAACCACCAAATGGGTGCAAAATCCACAGGCCAAATATTTAAGGTTAAACCAATTGTACGAAGTACTGTTTAACAAAACTTTAGACAGGCAGCACAACGCCCTTGAGGATGCCGAGGCTACCGCCGAATGCTTTTTTGAGATGCTGAAACGCGGCGACATTGACGAAGAGCGCATTGCACACCAGGAAGTTTACCTGCAAAAAATCCGTTCCGAAAAAAAATACCTTTTACCTGCAGCCATCGTTTTAATATTGATCATCATCATAGCTTTTTGGTTATATGGTTCAACGTCTTGAATTTTTAAGCAAAGTATCCCCTTTTAACTTGCTGCCTGCGGAGGTATTAGAAGAGATTGCCGATCAATTGCAGGAGATCCGTTATAGTAAGGACACCGTTATTTACCAGCAGGAAGTAACCAAAATGCGCGGTGTGGATATCATTGCCGAAGGCGAATACGAATCCTTTTTTTATGACAGCCAGCAAAACAAGCGTTTGCTGGAACATCACTATTCAGGCTATTGTTATGGCGGAATTTCGGTATTGCTTAACCGTAAGCAGTCTATCCGTACGGTGATTGCAAAAAAGGGCACTACTGTTTTCTTTTTGCACCGCAAAGATTTCCGCTCGCTTTGCAAAACCTACGAAGAGTTTTTTCAATATTTCACCTCCGATTTTGGCAAGCGCATGCTCAATGATGAGTTTGCTCATTTTTATAAACGACCGGCCACTTTTGAAGAAAGCTATATAGCGTCCGAGCAATTATACTCGCGCAAAATTGAAACCATTGAATACCGCGAAATAGTTTCCTGTCCGCAAAGTACCCCGGTATATGAAACTGCCCGGTTAATGGCTAAACATAAGGTGAGCTGCATTTTTATCCGCAATGAGCAAAGCAAAATTGTAGGCTATGTAACTGATATTACGCTGCGCGATAATGTAGTTTCCAAACAGGCCGATACTGCCCAGCCTGTTGCCAATGTTATGGACAACCCCATCGTTTGCATCAGCACCAATGCCTATGTGTATGAGGCTATTTTGATGATGTTCCGCACCAAAACGCGGTACCTGCTCATTAAAAACGGCGATGAATTTGTGGGCAGCATCAGCAGGAATAAACTCCTGGCTGAGCAGGCGCAGTCACCGCTGGTATTTATACAATCGGTTAAACAGGCTATCTCGGTACAGGAACTTAAACGCAAATGGGAATCGGTACCGCAAATGGTTACGCAATTGCTTGGCCGCGGTGTAAATGCCGAAATCGTAAACCAGGTGATCACCACCATTGCAGATACCATTGCCATAAAAGTAATTGAGAGCGTTATTGAAATAATGGGGCAACCGCCTGCCAAATTTGTTTTTATGGTGCTTGGAAGCGAAGGCCGTAAAGAACAAACCTTTAAAACCGACCAGGATAACGCCATTATCTATGAAGATAAAGCCAATGAACACCGGGAAGAGGTGCGAGAATATTTCCTGAGCTTCGCACAACAAGTCTCTGAAAAGCTGGACCATATTGGTTTCAGTTTTTGTACCGGGGGCTATATGGCCCAAAACCCTAAATGGACACACTCCCTATCCCACTGGAAACGCAATTATGAAAGCTGGATGACCGAGGCTGTTCCCGAAACCGTGATCCAGTTCTCTACTTTTTTTGATTGCCGCTACCTGTACGGCGAAGCCGGCATTATGGACGAGTTGAAGGAGTTTCTGGACGAGGAGCTACAAAAGCCTTTGGGCAAGATCTTTTTCCATATGGCTAAAAATGCGTTGCAGTATGAGCCGCCGCTCACCTTTTTCAAAAACATCAAAACGTTCACCAAAGGCAGCCAGGAGGTTTTTGATATTAAAAAGTCGATGACACCCATTGTTGACCTTGTGCGAATGTATGCCCTGCGCCACCGTATTTTTGAGGTTAACACCGGCGAACGTTTGAAAGCATTGAAAGAAAAAGACGTGTTCAATGAAAAGGAGGTCCACGAGCTGATCCAGTCGTACTATTTTTTAATGAGCCTGCGTCTCCGTAACCAGGCCTCTCAAATTATCCAGGACCGTACCGAACCAGACAACTACATTGACCCGGATAAACTCACCAAAATTGAAAAAGTAGCCTTAAAGGAGATCTTTAAAACGATAGACAATTTTCAGACAAGGATAAAGCTGGAGTTTACTAATAATTTGTTTGGGTAAAACAAAAAAATGTCATTGCGAGCGTAGCGCGGCAATTGCACGGAAGCATGGTCGCCCTGTATAGCATGCGATTGCTTCGTCGTTCCTCCTCGCAATGACATAAAAACATTTCCCTTACAACTTCCCTGCCTTCTTTAAAGTAGCAGCAGCTTCAACCATCATTACACCGCTTAACTGCGTAGTAAGGTCGGTAGTACCTGATGGTTGCTTTTTCCAATCCGGACTGATCATGAGTGATGGACGTTCTATACCTGTGGTGTATAGTGTTTCAGCGTTAAATTTCAGGAAGCTGATAAACTTAGTTTTGTCGGTTTCTGATACATCGGGATCAAGGGCCAATAGTGTAAGATACCGGATCAGGATGCCCTTAAATAATCCACCATCACCCTGCCCTTCTGATTTCAGGATGCCGCCCGGTGAAATATCCGTATCATTAATAGTGGCGTTGGCCGTATTTACAGCATCGGTAAGATAGGCAGCATCTTTGGTAACATGATAGAGCTCCAAAGCAGCACCAATAAATACCCCCTGGTTGTAGGTGAACTTCCACTTGCTGATCTGCCCGTCGCCATTGGCGTTTATACCATCCCAGATAATGCCTGAAGGATCAAGCAGGGTTTTCTTCAGCCAGGTGTACAAGCGTTTTGCTGTCGCGAGGTCGGCTTCGTTCTTTTCCAGCGCGTATAAGCGGGCGGCAAAAATAATGGCAGGCGCATTTGCAGGTGTATTTTTATAATCCAACTGATTTTTGCGCCAGGCTATCCCACCTCCCTGGTTACTGTTTTCGCCGGTTTGGATATCTGTCCAAAGCGTATGGGCCGCGGTGAGGTAAGCGGCATCATTTGTGGCGCTATAAGCGCGCAGGCTTGCCAGATCCAGCCATTCCATATCGTCATAAAAATTATTGGAAAGACCGCCATTGGTGGTTTTAATCCCGGCTAAAAGTGAGCTCATTCGTTGCTTGTAGATATCATTATTGGTGCGCAGGTAGGCATCGGTAAAAATATCCAGCGTATGAGCGTTAGGCCAGTAGTTAAACTGGGTGCTGCCGGCATTATTTTGCACAAAATAATTGCCGTTTGCCGATATGAAAGTGGTATATGTTTTTTCCTGTAAGGAATCTGCTGTTTCGGCGTACTTATATTCCACCTTTGCCGAAGCTTTGTTGCCATACAGCGGAAAGGGTTTATCCTTTAAGCACGATGAAAAAGGTAGGGCCATACAGCCCATCAGGGCAGCAAAGGCTATATTGTTGAATAGCTTATTTTTCATAAAATATATTTTATCGTAAACTTTTCTCCATGCCTTAGCGGCATGAAGAAAAGTAGCCGGTCAGTATTATTTAACAGTAACAATGTGGGTGTAGGCGGCAGCATCGGCGCTAAAATCAACTACAATATCCGCGTTGTGATTATCGGCTGCTCCGGTAAACTTAAAGCAGAAGTCGTACTGCGAGTTGTTAACCGGCACCATATACCAGAATGATTTGGCCGTATTGGCATCCGGGCGACTGTTATCTGAATTGCTGCTCCCATAAAACTGGGTTGAGCTATTGCCCGCCGCATCTTTAAAGGTAAAGCGGAATTTATAACGCTCATCCCTACCCCATGACTCCTGGTGGAAAACGATAGAAGCATTATCAATTTCCCATTTACCCCCTGCTTTGTAAGGCAGCGGGAACCAAACCTTGTTATCAGCAGCAAACCATAAACCAACCTCGGTAACCTCAGTTAACGCGGCCGATGCAGAGGTAAAGTCAACTACAATACGCTCAACCTTTGTGCTGCCGGTTACCGTGGTATTACCATCCTTAAGCAGCTTGGTGCCATCAATGGAGTAAGTAGCAGGTGTACCGGTATTGCGTTCGGCCAAATGGTAAGTGCCGGCTTTTAACGATGTCCAGGCTTCAAAAACACCGCTTGATGTTTGTTTAAAGTGAACAGCTTTGCTAAGGTCTTCGCCACCTTCGGTAGCTGAGCCGGTCAGGAACAGATCGGCAGGAATTTCGCTGAAACCGGCAGGGCGTAATACTTCAACAATACTTGATGCCGTTGATTTAACTACATTGATCCCTTTTGACGACATTACTGTCCATTTCAACTTACCCGATGCCTGTGGCTGAATACCAGCCATATCGGCAATTTTGTTCAGGTCTTTGTATGATAAGGTTAACTTGTTGTACAAACCATTAGCATCAGAAGGAATGGTGTAAAGCGGTTTTGAAAAATCGCCCCCCTCTTTATCAAAAGCAACCTCATACAGTACAAGGCCGTTGTCCTCGGCGTGGGCTTCGCCCCATTCAAAGGTGGCAGAACCTGTTACAGGCTCCAGCTGAATAAATTTGTTATTTGCAGGTGCAAACAAATCGGTTACTGCCGATACCTTAGTGTGTTCAAGGGTTTTATCTTTTTTACAGCCTGTTATTATTAAAATGGATATGATGCCTGCCATGAGGCAGTAAGTAATATTTTTCATGATCGTAATTGATTATAATATCTTTTATAAATAATTAATGATTTACCAGCCCGGGTTTTGAGTTAAGTTGGGATCAACGGCACGTTCATCGCGCGGAATTGGCCACAGGTAGTTTTTACCCTTGTCAAAAGTGCGCAGGTTAGCCCTTATGTAACCGTTATCAACCGATGCCGGACCAAATTTGGCTCCGTGGGCCCAACCATTCAATACGGTTTCGGCAGTGCGCCAGCGACGGATATCAAAAACCCTCAGGCCTTCCATAGCAAGCTCTACACGGCGTTCGTTACGCACAATGTTCCTTAAATCGGTTTGGCTGGCAGCGCTGAAGTTAAGCGCGGGTGCATCGGTAAAACCGGCACGGGTGCGCAGCGCTTTAACTGTTTTATCCCATACCCCTGCATCAAGCTGGTTAAGCTCATTTTTGGCTTCGGCGTACATTAGCAGCACATCGGCATAACGGATCAGGATCAGGTTTAAAGCCGATTGAAAATTCACGGCAGATGCAGGATCATAATATTTACGGGTGTAATATCCTGTAGGCGAACTTACTTTGCCCGGAGCATACTCGTCGGGTTTAGTATCACCCGGATCAGAACCAGGTTTGGTGTAAATTACCTGGATAGAGTTATCAGGCTTTTTCCATTTGTAAAGGTTATATACCACGGTATTGGTAAGCCTTGGATCGCGGTTTACGTATGGATTATTTTCGTCATAACCCGAACCCGAATCAGTGATCTTTTTACCGTTATCCATCAGGTAGCTGTCAACAAGTTCCTGTGTTGGGGCAAGGGCATTTAAGCGGGCGCCAACGGCAAGCGGTGCCATGTCAAAAAAGTTACTGTAGGTACGTACATCCGGTACAAACTCCAGGTCGAGGATCACCTCGCTGTTGTACTCATTTTGCGGTAAAAACAAACCTTCGTATGATGGAAAAAGGCTGTAAGTGCCGTTGCTGTTATCGTTCATCAGCTTTTCGCAGGTGATGGCAACCTCCTGCCAGCGGCTTTCATACAGCAGCACCCTTGCTTTAAGAGCAATAGCAGCACCTTTGGTAATACGGCCCCTGTCGGCATCTTTATATGCGGTATTAACCGGCAGATCTGTTGCTGCTGCATCAAGTTCTTTCAGCACAAAATCAACTACCTGAGCTTTTGGCGTGCGGGCCACGTTTTTTGATTCATCAATACTGATGTCTTTATCAAACAAAGGCACATCGCCCCACCAGGTTTCAAGCATAAAATAGTGGAAAGCACGGATAAACCTCGCTTCGGCTTTCATGCGGGCTTTCAACGCAGCATCCATTACGGTTACCCTGTCAACATTTTCTAAAAATATATTACAGGTTTTAATGCCACTGTAGTGGTAGCCCCACTCCTGCTTGATACGGCCAAGCGAAGGGTCATAAGTGCCGGCCGCAAGTGAAGCTGCTCCCTGGTTGTCGCCACGGCCGTTATAAGCATTGTCTGAAGCCCCTTCGTTATAAAAGAAATAATCATTGCTGAACATTTGCGAATAAGCCGTGTTGAGCACTGCATTTGCTTTTTCGGTAGTTGTCCAGAAATTACTATCGGTAAACTTATTAGTAGGCGCCAGGTCAAGTTTTTTACAGGCCGATAAACTGGCCAGCAATACTAAAAAGGCGGTTTTATATGTTGAATATTTTTTCATGATGGATAGTATTATAAGGTTACATCTAAACCAAAACCGTAATAAATTGGCGTTGGGTAAGAGCGTGCGCTATTTGCCCCACCGGCATTAAGGTTACTGTTAAATTCAGTTGATTCAGGGTCGATGAACTTCACACCCGAAAACGTAAGCAGGTTTTGACCGGATACATAAGCCCGCAGCTTTTGTAAGCCCAATAACTTAGCCCAGGTATTTGGAAGGGTATAGCCCACCTGCACATTTTTTACGCGCAGGTACTTACCATCAAACAAATACATATCCGACCCACGCCTGAAATTGTTTTCGTTCGACTGGCTGCCGCTGGCTGCGAGCCTCGGGAAACGTGCATCGGGATTTTGAGGTGTCCAGAAATCAAGCTCGTGCTGGTAAATAACCTGTGAGTAGTTTACGTGGAAAGGTTCAACCTGTTCCCCCCTTATAAACATGCTTCGTTTACCTACACCCTGTAAAAACAGGTTAAAATCAAAGCCTTTATAACTTACGTTATAGGTAAAGCCGAAAGTTAAACGGGGAAATGGGTTGCCAAACACAAACTTATCGTTATCGTCAATAACACCGTCTTTATTCACATCCACATAGCGGTTATCGCCCGGAGATACGGTTAAGCCAGTTGGTTTAGGCCCGTTTTTGATGTCATCAAGGTTTTGAAAATAACCATCGCGCTTTAAAGCTACGTATGAACCTATCGGCAAACCAACGCGGTTGATCACCTGCATTTCATCATAGCTTCGCAATTGATCCCCGCCTTCAAGATAAAGTACCTTGTTTTTGCTATCGGCAACATTGAAGCTAAAGGAGTGCTTAAAATTTTGTGTGGTTAAATAGTAATTAACCGTTAACTCCCATCCATGATTTTGTACTTTACCCGCATTATAGCTCGGCAAACCGGCCCCAAACGTTCCCGGAACAATAGGTGGCAAAAGGATATCGCGGGTAGTTTTATTAAAGTAATCAATAGCAACAGTAAGGCTATTTTTCAGGAAGCCTGCATCAACGCCTATGTTAAGGGTTGCGGCGCGTTCCCAGCGCAAATCGGGGTTGGCAAATGATATAGCTGTACCGCCTACTCCCGAATTGTTAAAGCCATAGGCATTTTGGAATGGGCCATAAGTACGTAAGTATTGATAATCGCTCACACTTTGATTTCCCAAAATACCATATGATGCCCGCACTTTTAAATCACCAATGTTATTGCGATAGTTTTGCATAAAGCTTTCCTCGGTAAGCCTGTAACCACCTGATATCGACGGGAAGAAAGCACCACGGTTTTGCGGAGCAAATTTTGATGAAGCATCTACCCGAAAGTCAAACTCGCCGTAATACTTGTTCATGTACGAGTAACTTGCCCGGCCGAATAGTGAGTTGAGGCTGGTTTCGGTAGTAGCGTTATTTGAAGCGGTGGAACTGGGATCAATAATAGTACCTGTAGTAGGCGTGCCCAGTTCAGGGTCGGTATATTTTAGGTGGATGCTGTTTGCTTTACTGGTTGTAGATTCGTTGGCTACACCTACAAGTATATCAACGTTATGTACCTTACTGAAGGTTTTAGCATACTCGGCCAGTAATTGCGTATTGGTAAACAGGTCCTTGTTATTATCGTCGTTTGTGTTCCTGTCGGCGCCATAAGTACCTGAAGGATAGAAATTAACCTGCTTAACCCTTGTAAACTGGTGATTTGAAAGCAAGCGGCCGCCAAAAACGGCTTTCACCTTAAAATCTTTAGTAACTGATAGTTCGGCATTTAAATTACCCAACAAGTTGTCATCATCATGGGTACGGTAACCACCCTGTTCCAATATCCCGAGCGGGTTAAACTCTGTCAATACATCGTTGGTGAGGTAACGGCCCTGATCGTCTTTAATTTTATAATAAGTTGGCGTACGGCCTGCATCAACAATCAAAGTTCCGGTGTTGTAGGAGTGTTCCCTGATCTCGGAGCGGGAATAGGCAAGGATACTGGTTAGCTTTAGTTTACCATAATTGCTGGTAAGGTTCATGCGATAGTTATAACGCCTTAACCCATAATCGGGCCCTACCAAATTGCTGCGCTGATCGGTAACACCGGCAGATACCAGGAAAGATGTAGTAGCATTACCGCCTGTTAAGCTCAGGTTATGGCTTTGCTGCCATGAATCTTTTAAAATAGCATCCAAAAACCATTGCTGATCGCCCTGCTGCTGAAAATTACGAATATCCTGCGGGCTATAAATGGGTTGCAAACCCGCATTAACTACTGCCTCGTTACGTAAAATTGCATTTTCATAGCTATGAACCGGCTTGTAACCCACATGCGGCGACTGGATACCGGCCTGCCCGTTATAATTAACCGTAGTGCGCGAGTTATTCTTCCCCTTTTTAGTGGTAACCAAAATAACCCCATTTGCGGAGCGTGAACCATAAATGGCAGCCGAACCGGCATCCTTCAATACCGAAACACTCTCGATATCCAAGGGGTTAAGCAGGTTGATATCACCGCCCGTAATACCATCAATAACCACCAGCGGGGTGTTATCATTAAGTGTACTCACGCCGCGAATGTTCACATTGGCATAAGCCCCTGGCTCGGAGCTTGTTTGTTGTATAATAAGGTTGGGCGATGTGCCTTGCAAAGCCTGCGTAAGGTTAATTGATGGTTTTGATTCGATGGCTTTTGCACTGATCTGATCTACCGCGCCAATAAGGTTTGAACGCCGCTGGGTACCGTAACCTACCACAACTACCTCGTTAAGCGAAGTACGTTCGGGAACCAGCTGCACATTTATAGTAGCCTCATTGCCAATAGGCTGTTCTTTAGCTGCATAGCCTATAAAGTTAAATACAAGTGTGCCATTGGCATCCGGCACATCAATAGTATAATTACCATTAATATCGGTTACTGTACCAATAGTGGTGCCTTTAACCCGCACGCTTGCGCCGGGTATAACTAAGTTGTTTTCGTCGGTAACTTTACCTTTGATCTTGATGGGTTGCCTGGGACCATGTTCAATCCCTCCTGTATTGCTTTCAATTTCCGGCTTTTCATCAATAACGATAACATCATCAATAATTTTGTAGCTGAGATTAAAGGGCGTTAAAACCTGGTCAAGTACTTCCTTTATACTTTTGTCTTTAACCTTTAGGCTTACAACATAAGTTGGTTTAAGTACATTATCGGCATAGGCAAATTTGATGTGCTTTTCATTCGATATCTTCTCCAGCGCGTCGGTTAATTTGGCATTTTTTAATTTGAGCGTAACCGATACCTCCAGGAATTTCTGACCGAACGAGTTATTTGCCACGGCCGTAAAGCACATCAGGCAAACCACAAAGCAGGCGAGCGAGGTAATTTTCATTAATATTAATACATGACGAATTACTCCATTTGAAAATAGAGATATATTCATAGATTTGAGAAAATTAAAGTGTTTGAAATTCAAGTGTTTCGTTCTGAATTGGACCTCTAAACGCTGCACTTATTAATAACCCGGCATTTTAGTTTAACCCTGTCAAAATCCCTTTTGAGCAGGGTTTTTTAATGTATTTATGTCATCATAGCTTGTTATTTAGGTTAACTAATAATTGGTATATCTCTTTTATTAATTGGTTTTTATGTTAGCAACCCCGGCCTTTTAGCTGATAAACCGTACCTTTTTGCACAGCTTTTCCCTTTACCAGTTTTGACACTATCTTCATGATATTCTCCAGCGAAACATTGGTAAAATTGGCCGTAATGGAGCATCGTACCAGGTTAACATCGGCCTTTACGGTTACATTGAAATGGCGGTTAATGGTGTTGAGCACCTCGGTCAGTGCCATATTTTTAAATACCAGCTCTCCATCTTTCCAGCTGCTTAATGCGTTCACGTCAACCTGTTTGTTTTTGGTAACCGATAAACCGTCTTTATTAAATACTACCTCTTCGGCAGGAGTTAAAAATGTAGTTGTACTTTTTGCCCTGTCAGCGGGTGTAACCACCCCTACTTTGCCGCTCAAAACATCAACCTTAATAAAGCGTTCGTTAGCGTAGGCTTTGATATTAAAACTGGTACCCAATACCTGGGTGCTCACCTGCCCGGTGTGTACAATGAAGGCCTTGGTTGGGTCATGTGCAACGTCAAGAAAAGCCTCGCCTTCAAGCTTAATTTCGCGTTTTTCGCCCCGGAAAGTTTCAGGATAAGTAAGCTTACTACCAGCATTTAACCAAATTTTGGTACCATCGGCAAGGGTGAAGTTTACAGTTTGCCCGTTGGCTGCTACCAATTGCTTGCTGGCGATGGGATCTAAACGATCAAGCAGGGCATAGCGGTAATAATAAGCTGCCGTTACCGAAATACACAAACCCACAATAAGCGAAGCGGCAACCATCCATTTTTTCGATTTGCCCGGATTTTTCTTTTCTGCATGATCTAAAGCGGCATTGATCCGGTTGTATACACTATCGGCATTAAATTCCACTTCATCTCCGGCTTCGTTTTGTACGTTGCCGAGATCAAGCTCATCGAAATACTTATTTACAAGCTCTTCCTGCAAATGCCTGTCACTTGCACCGGATTGTTTTTTTCTGAAAGGGAACTTTGCCATGGTTTATAATTGCAGGATGCAATAAACCGGGGTACCCCCCAAAGCAATTGAAAATATTTTTAAAGGGGATTAAATTCTTTTTGGGGATGATTGATTTTCAATCACATGCAACATTTTGATTTAATTTAAATCTTTTATAAAACCAAAGCCATAGTTATGAAACGTTATATATTATTTCTTTTGCTCGCTTGTATCGCCATTTGTGCTCGCCCAAAGGACAAAGCAACCAAGTTATATTCATTGACACGCATTGATGCCGCAAACCCTGATTCCTTTATTTATCGCCGGGCAGGTAAAGTTTCATTAAAAGCCTATGTTTTCAGACCGGCAACAGGCGGAAAACATCCGGCAATTTTATTGTTCCACGGCGGCGCCTGGAGACTGGGTGAGGCAGCCTGGACATTTGGCAGGGCTAAAGAATTTGCAGATAAAGGCATTGTCGCCATCGCTATCGATTATCGGTTAGCCAATAACGGCTTATCCCCTATTGACGGTGTGGAAGATGCATGTGCAGCTTTTGCATGGGTGAGAGCCCAGGCTAAAACATTGGGCATAGACACGAAGCGTGTAGCCGGTTATGGCGTTTCGGCCGGTGGGCATTTGGTTGCAGCTACCGCATTGATTCCGGCTGTTAACGGTAAAAAAATAAGCGATGCCGAACGCCCAAATGCACTTTTACTTTATTCTCCCGCACTGAATATGGCTCCCGACCCTTATTTTAACGGCCTAATGAAAGGAAAAGGGGACCCGGCTGCTTATTCTCCTTCAGCATATATCACAAGGAAATTGCCGCCAACTCTGATCATTCAAGGCGAGAGAGACAGTATTGTTTACACAAAAGACGCTATAGCATTCCGGGATGAAGCTGTTAAAGCCGGGGCGAAATGCACACTTTATGTTTATCCCGGGGTTGGGCATTTATTAACCCGAAACTTAAAAATTCAATATAAAGATTTTGATTCTGATCCGGCATATGCGGCTGATGCGCATCAACGGGAGGATGACTTTTTAACTGCACTTGGTTATATGAAAAAATAAAAATATGGCAGGGTGATCATTTGCCCAAAATATGCAGCAACAAGATGGCTATTACCGATGGCAGATAATCAGTTAAACCGGTACGCAGGTACCTTAAAGCGATGGTGATTTGATTTTCGACGGTTTTAATGGAGATGTTTAGCCTGGCAGCTATTTCTTTATTGCTGAGATATTCCTTACGGCTCAGGGTAAAGATCTGACGGCATTTTTCGGGTAATTGAGCTACACCATCTTCAAGTAAATGAGCAATATCATCCTGGAACAGTTTGCTGTCGGCAGAATATTTTTCAACCAGTGTTTCAATCACAGTGAGGTCTACAGATGCCTTTTTAGTACGCAGATAAAATAACACACGGTTCCTGATGGCTACTTTGAGGTATGCTTCGAGCGAGGTGATGTTTAACTGGCTGCGCTTTGTCCACAGGTCGATAAATAACTCCTGCACCAGGTCTTCACAAACATCCTTATCCCTGAAAAGGTTATAGGCTGCGTAAAACAACTTCGACGAGTATTTATGGTACAGAATTTCAAACGCCTTACGGTCATCAAGCCTTAACTGCTCCAATAACCGGGCATCAGGCCACATTTGATATTCCTTATCGTGGAGCATACGTGGGCGGTAAATCGGTTTACTGATTGGTGAGGCATATTTACAAGAAAATTTTTAAATAAAAAAACTTTTAATATAACTCCCGGTTAACATGGCTAACCCACCATATCCGGTACAATAAAGCGGTCGCGGTTAAGGCCGCACCTGTTTATGATCATGGTAAGATCATGAACCGCTTGGCGTTTGAAAAAAGGATACCTGTCAAGCACTCCATTGTGTTTTAACAGCATCATCAGCACATCCATTTTCAGGATCTTGTTTCCCGAGTCTTCGGCAATAGCGTTAACACACCTCAGTTCATCAACTATCAGGTATTCGCGTGAGGTATTCATGAGCAGTTTTATTTTCAGGCTATAAAAACGTGCCTTAATAATAGGGCTCAGGTGCCCGCCATCACTGCCGAAGGTATTTGTTATTGAATTATATATATCAAGCGCTTTATCCGTTTCACCAAGCCCATACCAGGCTTCGCCGGATAACAGATTTAGAAAAAAGGCAAAAGGGGTTTTAGCTTCCTCTATCTCATCGGTTTTGTAAATATTTTTTACGGTATTTACATATCTTACCACTTTATATAAATCCCTGCAGATGAGCATAGTATAAGCTCCCTGGATAAATAGCATGTCATTTGCTGCACATGGTTTTAACTGATCTGTCCATAAAACAGGCAAAAACGACAGCTGGTCAAGTTTATTAAAAGCCCCATGTGGCATTGTACCATCATGTAAAAATGCATAAAAGGCAGTTAAACAGTTTAATGGATCAATAGCAAATGCTCCGATATCTGCCTGATTAAACTTTTTTAGCTGTTCAATTCTGACTTTAATTTCTTTTAGGTTCAGTTGTATTACTGCAATTATACCTAATGCCGTTTGAATAAGTATTTTTTGGCTTGTAGAAAGTTCAAATCTAAGCATCGTTAAAAGCGTTTTTTTATACGCAGGGCTGATCAGATCGAGACTAAAAAAGTATTCAAACATTTTTTCGCTAAACACTTGCTTAAAATATTGAAGCAAAAGTTCGTTCTCTTTCATTGACGAGCATTCCTTTTCCATCAAATCGCCAATAAACATCATTAACTCGGCTTTTTCGGCAGAATCAAGATTTATGCCGGTAAGGTGTTCAAGGCTGTTTTGCTGACCGGTTTTAATGGCAATCATTAAACACCATTTCAATACCGTCAGTTTCTTTTCGGTTTGGATAAATGTGTCATTAAAACGGTCTGCAAACCTGTTGTCAAACTTATTATCAGCATATGACAACAATGTTTTTGCAATGCTGTGCTCTAAAAAATTGTTATTAAATGTTATACAGGTATGTATACTGTGGCCAGTATTATGGCTAAGTTCCTTTAAAAAACCAATTCCTAATAATTCCTGGTAAGCCGGGTTATATTGCTTAAGCAGGTTCAGTACATTGATTTTTTCAATATCAAAATGCCCGCCTTTTATATCCATATTTTCAACCAGGCTTTTTATAACAAATACCTTTTCAGACGCGTTTTTACCCAGGTAAACGTTATTAAGTATAAACGAGGCCGATAATCCATAAAGGCAAACATTATTAAGGCTGCTTAAAGAAAAATTGCCCCGGTGATGTTTAAAATAATATTGAAAAAACAAGGGATGGCCCAGCGTTTCAGCAGCCTCAAAACTGATGTTATTTTGCAGCAATGGATTAATTTTAAGGCAAAGCTCATTTACCTCCTTATGGCTAAGTAACGGTACGTTATTATGTTTGCTGCTATCGGGATGAAAACCGGTAAACCATGTGTTGCTGCCTGCCTGCAATTCGTGCCTGTAATTTATCCAGGTTGATGAACGCAGGGCCAGCACAAGTTTTAACCACTCATAATTTTGACATATAGCAAGCCCCTTCAAAAGGTAATTTAAGATAGCCTGAAACTGATCGGTGCCGGGTACATGCTCATCAAAACTATCAATTACGAGATAAAATTTACCTCCCTTACTTTGCCTTTTATTAACCAGCTCAATCAATTGCTGATTAGTACTGCAGCCCAAAAGAGCTAAAACCCATTCAAACAAATTACGCCCGCTTTGCAACGCGTTTATAAGAGCGTTACTGTTGATAAACAAAATGACGTCATTACGCAAGCCAGACGCGTTCAATTCCAGCCGTTCTTCAACCCATTGGCATAGTGCCATTGTTTTGCCATAGCCCGCAGGCGCACATAATATACCTGTTGTAAAAGCTGAATGGATAAATTCACTCAGATGCGCGTTAACCAGTTCTCTTTTAATAACATAATGATAAGGGATCCCTGCCCGGTTCCTGGCAGCCTGCAGAGTTAAGTTACTTATGCCTGCAGCTTTTTTCCGGATCAGGTTCCAGTCAAAATCGTTATTTACCAGTTCATGTCCATTTTGAATCTGTATTTCACAAAACTCTTTCCAGCTATTGTAGTTACAATATTTGGAAAGTACATCAAGTGTAAACGACGAGGGATTGAACCTGCTTAAGGCAAAACCATAAATCCGTTTAAGCGTGGTTTCACTTATGCAATGTTTAGTTTTACTTGTAACCAACGCTGATATTACACGGCAATCAGCCGGGCTGATGCTTTTAAAGCCGGCGGCGGTAAGTATCTCCCTTTTTAACAAATCATAATGAGCGTGGGAAATAACTGTCATATACACTTTACTTTTATAAACAAACCATATTGTGTTATTAGCTTAGTACCGGAATACGAATAATTAAAAAATACTTAAAAATACAAGTCCGCTATTAACTAATAATTTAGAAAATCAATTAAAAATCCTGCACCAGTAATAATAATACCGGCGAGATTTCATACAATATTACGTAAATGACATTATTAAGTTTGCTTGAAACAATTGATAATATTCCTGTTAGTTTTAAAACAAAAAAATGAACGGAAATGAACAATATTGCATAAAATGAACATTGTGACCAAAAGATATAACTATTGGTTAAATAAACATTCCGTACCTTACCCTAAGCCAGGGAGTAGATTTAATAGTGGGCAGATTCGGTATACATGTTGGTTAGCTGAGAGGCAAGCGTACGATCAACTTTAACAAAGTTATCCCTTAATAAAAACGAAAGCTTTTCGTTTTGCAGTTTAATAGCAAGCATTTTAAGTATATGCACAGAGGAGGCTTCAAGGCATTCAATAAAACTCAGGTATGAGATGATCATGATAAGTCCAAGATCAGGATCGGTCATATTCCATTGAAAACTGGTAAATGATTTTTCTAAAAAACCAACAAGGTTGCTGACATTATCAAATGAATATTTGGTGTTAAATAAGCTATAGATCTGATCCATCTTATGCACCTGCACTTCGGCCCGTTCTATAGCTTCATTGACAGCGTTTTTTATACTCTTAAAGCAGCCTGCATCTGCTATATCAGGCAAGCGTTCAACAATATGTGCTTTTGCGCAATAAAGCCGGTTAAGATGTTCCATAAAAAAGGATTGCAATTTCTCGGCGCCGGGGCTTAAAGGGGCAAATACTTTACCTGATTCGTTTTCCATTAAAAGGGATATTGGTTAACTAACATATAGCATTACTACAATCCATTATTAAGGAAGCTACGTATTGTATACCTAACAGGTTTTGTTCATTTTTCATAAACCTATTATACAGCCGGTCCTTAAGGTCAATCGTACATTTAAAAGTACTTCAAATTTTCATTAATTCACATTCAAAAAAACCGATGTTCTAACTGTAAGTTAATCTTCCTGATTACCGTATCAAGTTCATCGGCACTTAATTTCAACATATTTATCGACTCTTCAAGCTCACATTTATCCTGCTTACAGGTGTCAAGCGCATAAATTATCCCCAGTATATTCGCCAGCGGCTTCCTGATCAGGTGCGAATTGATAAAAGCCAGATTTTCAATTCCATTGATATGTTCGTTGAAGGCCTCAGCACCTGAGTGCTTTTCAGTAATATCATTTACAATGATCATGCTACAACAGCAATTACAAAACTTTACATTGAATGAGGTTATACTAACATACACCGGCGTACCATCTCTTTTAAGATGGATCAGTTCCTTTTTTATTGTTTGATTATACTCTAACTTTTTTAAAGGTACCTTAAAACTTTCCTTCTCTTCGGGCGGGCTAACCAGAGAGATAGTGCTTCTTAAAAACTCTTCGCGCTCATAACCATACTGCTTTATTGCCGCGTCATTTACGGCAATAAACTTTAATGTAGTAATTTCAACTATCCAGGCTGGCAGCGGATTTTGATGAAACAATACATTAAATGTACTATCTTTTTCATTTATGGTAACAGAAGTTTCCATACTTATTTGGTAATGAGCCGCTAAAAGGTTCGCATTTTTTTACAAAAATTCAATATTTAGGTTTCAACATTGTAATATATGCAATAACAAAACACATTTAGGTATTTTTTGCCGGTTCATTTTATTCAATTGATATAAACCAAAAACGCCCCGGCATTTATACCAGGGCATTCAACGGTTTTAAGAAGAAGAAAAAGTTTTACTTTATTGTTGTTATGATAAGCGCCGAGTTAAGCAGCAGCAGTATAGGTTGTATTAAAGTTGAAAAATTCTGTAATTTTTCATTCCGTAACGACTTTCTATTTTGTTCAATATATACAACATCATTGTTTTGCATCATCATGGCCGGGCTGGATAATGAAGCTACATCACTCAGGTCAAGCTCCATGATCTGCGGGTTAACAATTCCGCCGCGCACAATTTTAACACGTTTCTCATTCCCTTTATCGGTAATGCCACCGGCTTCGCCAAGCATATCAATTAAGCTGGCATTATCCTTTATTAACTGGTAATTACCGGGGCGCCTAACTTCACCAAGTACCGTAACTTTAAGGTTAATGATCTTTACATCAATAATGGGGTTTTTGATGAGGTTTTTTCCATACAGGTCCTGGATTTTATTGGCAGCTTCCAGTCTTGATAAACCATCAACCTGTACCCGCCCAATTACAGGCAAGGCAACGGTACCGTCCTCGGCCACTTCATAACTTTGCCCGAAAGCAGCTGCACCTCCTGGCGATGAAGCGCCTGCTCCTGTACCGGTTGAAACATCATCAACTATGTATTTGATATTCTGCAGGTTTCGCACCTGTAAAATATCCTGCGGCTTTATTTTATAGATTTGTGCATTCCCTGTGAACCCCGCTATCGGCGAGCTTGCATCTTTTTTTTCAAGGAAAGCCTGATTCTGTTTATAAGAGCATGCGCCGCAAAAATTCAGCAGCAAAAACGCCATTAAAATCAATTTTAATGGCGTGGGGAAATTACATTTGATCATTTTTTTATTGGGGGAATAAAATTGGGTTATTATTTAAGCGTTTTCCAGATATAGTGCAACTTCTACATTTCCTGGTAGCGCAGGCTGAGTTTTCACTGTGCTCAGTTTTATGCTTTCGAAATGACTGGCGTACGAGTTCACAATATTTTCGCAGGTATAAACCGTTTTGATCTTATCTGTATTACTGGCCAAAAAGTGCTCATATGCATTATCGCTTTTGCTTACCGCACGCAAATGTTCGGCTACATCCATTGCTGTATTAAAATAAAAAGCATCATTGCCCAATACCGCACGGTTAAATTTATTATCATGCGAACAAACAAGACTGTTTGAAGCCATTGCTTCAAGTAAAGAAGGGTTTGTACCGCCAACCGTATGCCCGTGGAAATACAGGTTAGAATGGTAGCGCAGGTTGTTCAGTTTCCCCATGTCATAAACCCCTCCCACAAACTTTATTTTATTGAATGGCGCAAATTTCAATTTCAAATATTCGCCAAAATCATTGGCTGTATTACCAACTACCAGGAAAGGTCTGTCACTGTCGGCCCTTACAACACCGTCAAGTATAGTTTCCACACTATTTTCGGGCTCCATTCTTGCAATCAGCATATCATAACCATGAGCCTTAATGCCGTATTCATCCAGGATTGCCGGATCAGGATTTTCGAACAGTTCGGCACCATAGGGTATAAAAGTTGCTTCCTTTTTATATTTATTTCCTAAATAACGCTGTATCTCGGGCGAATCGGCTATCAGGTGATCGCTGTATTTCACTGCCAGCTTTTCGGCAAACTGCAAAAAACGCTGTACCGGCTTCGAGTATTTAGCCCGTTTCCATTCAAGGCCATCCATATTAGTGGTAACTACCGAATTACGCGGAAAAAGCCATGACCAAACCGAACTGCTTGTATAACCCAGCTGCAGGATAATATCAAAATTTCCCTGACGCAAATCCCTGATACAGTTAAGATCATAAAAAAACTGGCCTACTGTACCCAATTTACACTCGGGGTCATAACAATGCCGTATTTCAACACCATTCCATTCTTTTTGCTGGTATGGATGGTTATGCGAGTTGTAAACCACAACTTCATAACCCTTTTTTACTAAACCAGCCGATAAATATTCGGCACATTGTTCAAAACCACCATAGTGATTTGGGATACCTCTGGTTCCGATGATAGCAATACGCATAAGCCAAAATTTTGATATTATATTAATATTAATTAAAAAATACATTAGCTTTAATACCCATTTCAAAATCCGGCTTAATAACTAATGAATGACTAATATTACGCACAAATACGCAATTTAGATACTTTTTAAAGGTACATGAACGGAATGAACGGGATGAACATACATGAACAAAACAAACGGGAGTTAAATAATAATTCCTAAATAATACTATTATATCAATTATTATTTAACAGGTATTCTATGTATCTTTAACCCTCTCCAAACCGGAGTCAGGGAGCTGCTTTTTGAAAGGAAAGGGGCATTACAGCTAAATGGGGATTAAAAGAAATTTATGTATATTTAAATATGTTCATGGCCATTTAAACCATATCAATAAATGAGCAAAACACTAAAACTGCTTTCGCGTATCAACCTGAAAACCATCATTTTTAATTTCAAATACTTCCCGTTTAAAACAGCCATAAAACTGCCGGTTTTAATTTCAAACAATATTTATCTTCACGAAACCAAAGGAAAGATTACCATAAACGGCCCCATCAAAACTGCGCTGATACAAATTGGTTATGGTAAAGTAGGGATCTCCGATTTTAAAAGGGCCCGGGGTGTTTGGCAGGTGTTTGGTGAAGTGGTTTTTAATGGCCGCGCCTTTATTATGCACGGCTGCAAAATAAACGTTGGCGAAAACGGGCAGCTCATTTTTGGCGAAAACTTTAACATGAGCACCGAGTGTGCTTTAGTGGCCGAAAAGAAAATAACCATTGGCAACAATAGCGGCATCAGTTGGGAAAGCTTAGTTATGGATACCGATTTCCATCATATTTTCGATGAAAACGGCCAGGTTTTTAATCATCCCAAAGAAGTTATTATTGGCGATAATGTTTGGGTGGGTTGCCGCTGCACTATTTTGAAAGGAGCCAACCTACCAAATGGAAGTATTATTGCGGCAGGATCATTAGTGACTAAAAAACTGGTTGGCGAGAAAAGCATTTTTGGCGGCAACCCGATGCGGGTGCTAAAAGAAAATATTACCTGGAAATATTAAAATCAGATGATTGGCAGGATGGCATTGCCCAAATCATAATTAAGATTTTCGTTTCGTTTTGCTATAGGTTTGGCTGGTACCCCGCCAACTACGGTATATGATGCAACATCACGGGTAACAACAGCACCTGCAGCAACTACGGCACCTTCGCCAATGGTAACACCGGGTAAAATTATTGCCCGTGAACAGATCCAGGCATAATTACCAATAGTAACCGGCGCACCGGTTTGCGCAAAACCGCTATCGTTGTAATCATGATGTAAAGTCCAGATCATCACCTCATTACTCAGGTTAACATTATCACCAATAGTCAATCCGCAACGTGCATCAAGCAATGCACCATGACCAATAACCGAACTATTCCCTATTGTTAAAAGCCGCGGCCTCCTTACCTCAAACCTACGATAAATACCGGTATTCTTACCCACTTTCGCTCCCAGGATACGCAGGCAAAATATCCGTAGTGTATGAAAAGGCAGATAACCGACAGCACCACAGATCATATAAATGAATGAACCCTTTAATTTATCAAATGGCGTTACCACAACGGCAGCGGGAGTTTCTTCCTGTGTTACATTCACTATATTTTGTTCAGCTAAATTCATCATTATATTGACATTCAAATACTTGCAAACCTAAGCCACTTTCCCTACAGTAATTACCTTACGGTTTTTCAAAACCTTACCTGGCACACCAGCCACTACCGAATCATTATCTATAGAGCGGGTCACCACGCTCCCGGCAGCTATTACACAACCATTGCCTATAGTTACCCCGGCTAAAATGATTGCCCCCGCCCCTATCCAGCAGTCGTTTTTGATAACTACACCATTACGCGATACTCCCTGATCTTTAATATTCACATTGATATCCGAAAAATTATGGTTTTCGGAAAACACCTGTACGCCGGGGCCAATAATCACATTATCCCCTATTTCAATACCGCCTTGCCCGCCAAGGTAAGCACCGGCATTTATACCCGTATTATTTCCTATACTTATCCCCTTGCCCTTTTGTGAAATAATCCCTGTACCAACCAATGTGCAATTACGGGCAATGGATACATTATCTTTTACCATTATGCCATCATACGAAAGCGCGTTGATAAACACATTATCCTCGATGATCAAATTTTTACCCGCCGAAAAAAGATAGGCATGCTTGATTTTTACATTACGACCTATAAAAAGCAGGCCTTCAACATGTTTCAAAAACATACGTTTCCACCCGCCCCGCAGTATTTGCCCACACCGGCCCGATAGTATTACCCCCATATCCCTGAAGGTATACTTGCTTTCCCATTTATAATCGGGGTTGCGTTTGAGCTTCCGAATAATTTTCTCTACCAGCATAAGCTTCAGTAATTAAGGTCAATATTTCATTTGCAGCTTTTGTCCATGAAAATTTACGCGCCTGGGCAAAGCCCTGCTTCACTTTTTCATTATACAGAGCCTGGTCATTTAAAAGCAATTCTATTTCAAGGGCAATCTCATTTTCATCGTTAGGATTGGCATAAAGCGCTGCAGTTCCGCAAACCTCGGGCATGGCCGTGCTGTCCGAAACCACAACCGGAACGCCGCATTGCATAGCTTCAAGCGGCGGCAATCCAAAACCTTCAGCGTATGACGGAAAACAAAACACCTTTGCGCGCGCGTAAAGCAAATGCAGATCCGCTTCGGGTACATGGCTGGTAAAAATTATACGTCCCCAAAGCTGTTTTGATGTTATGTACTCGTCAAGCTCAGGGTACCTGCCAGGCTCTCCGGCTATAACCAGCTTAAGATCAAAATCTTGCAACAAACTTAAGGCCCTAACCAGGCTGATAAGATTTTTGCGGATGTTTACCCTGCCAACATAAAGCAGGTAAGCCCGTGGCAAATTGTATTTTTCTTCAAGGGCTATAATATCATTTTCGCTATAAGTGTGAAGGGGCTTAAAAGCTCCGTTAATACCGTGATAAACCACGCTGATCCCCAGCGGTGCAGTTACACCATGCTTTTGCATGCGCTGTTTTTCACAATTGGATATGGTGATGATCTGATCGGCCTTTGCCGCAAAGCGGATCATCTGTTTAAAGTATGACACCTCCGTTTTAGTATAGTATTGTGGATAATCAAGAAACAGCACGTCATGGATGTAGGCTATTTTTAAAGCCCTTGCCGGCCAGGCACTGCCAAAATTTTGAAACAACACTGTATCGATATCATACAATAAAGTCATGAGCGGTACCAGGAACAGGTTTGATAACAAGTTAGGGATCCCCGGCAAAAAGATGAGTTTTACATGTGCCGGAAAATGCGCTTTGGCCCTGATCTTATTTTTACTCACCAGGAAAAGACATAATTCAAAACGATCGTCACCGGCACGAATAATTTCATCTACCAGGTTTTTAACCACCATGTGGCCACTCGGCGGACCATCAAAATACCATTTTGCATCTATTCCAACCCGTATTTTCAAGCCACCGTTACTCATATCACAAAGCAATTAAGTTTTCGTTTGCAATCAGGCAGGCCGCACTTTGCTCATGCAACCTGATAGCTTTTGCGTAAATATCATCCAGGGTATCCAGTCTTTTATCCCACTTAAAAGCAGCCGCATAAGCAATTGTAGTTTGGGCCAGCACTCTTAACAACTGAGGCTTCACGAACACTTCGTCAAGGCCCGCTGCTATGCTTTTCACCATTTCCGGGTATTCATCAACCGGTATTTTAATGCCGCATTTACTGCATATTACATCGCCCATGCCATGATGATCAATAGTAAGCGAAGGAACACCACAGCTCATGGCTTCAAAAACCACGGCCGGATTATCCTCCGCTATGCTGGTAATGATGTGCAGGTGAGATGCTGCCATCATACTCATGGCTTCGTTACGGCTTAAATGTCCCTGCCATATAATTTTATCCTGTAAGCCCAGTTTGGTTGCATACTGCTTTAGTTTACCGGTAAGCGGGCCGGTGCCCAGCACATTAAGCTGCCAGTTATCATTTTCAACAAGAGCGAGCGCATCAAGGCACATCTGCAGGTTTTTGCGCTCAATATGCGTACCGCACCATACTAATTGTATTATATCGCTATCAAACTTTGTTTCATTGAGTAATATTTCACCAATAATGCCTTGTTCAGACAGGTAATAGCTTTCGCGGCCAAACCTGTTCATGATGGTTTGCTGCCCGGTTTTAGTTGCCGAGATCAGTACATCGGCTTGTTCAAACGCCTTCTTTATGCGTGCTGAATAGCCAAGCTGTACCCTGTTAATGATATTTTTAAGTGTGAATTTAACCCGGGTGGTCAATGGTTTATTCCGCATTAAACGTTCATCGATAACCATCATCCCGCCTATTGGCCCCCATACCGTTGGTTTACCCAGCTTATATAAAAAACCAGGTTCACGGTAGCCGATTGGCCCAAGCTGATGTACAACATCTATATCAACTGTTTCCAATAGTTTCTGAGCTGCTTTATATGCCTCTTTCTGCCATAAATAATAAGCGAAGTAAAAGAACCAGCCCAAGCCTGCCTTGTTGAGCAGGTTAATGGTTTTGGCAAAAAAACCAGGCCGTACTTCAATAAAACTTACATTATCGATCTTATTTTCCGACAGAAATTGACGCATAGTTTGCGTATCACCCATATGATCGTCAGACATACCGTAGAGCACCCACAATTTGTGCCGGGTAGAGAGGTTTATGACCGTATTCCAGGCGGCGCCATATTCTGAACCTTTACTGGGCGATATTGCATAAGCCGATATAAGTATATTTTTATTCATACATTATGCTTGTAAAGTCATTGGTTTCCTGAACGGATCTTTATAAAAAAACCGCCAGCGCAGCCTGTTCAGGTAATTAAACAGGTATGATAACATGTAATTAAAACCGTTAAGATGCCTTCGCATTACCTTCAACTCTTCGCGGTGCATTTTAACGGTGTCATTACTTACACCATCGGTACGCATATAAGCTATCACCTTGTCAATATATTTTATACTGTAACCAAACCTTTTGATCCGTAAAAACATATCAAAATCCATAGCTATCCGCAACCCGATATCATAGTTGCCCACATGACGGTACACACTCCTGCGCACGAAACAACTGGGGTGCATAACATACATACCGAAATTAAGCCAGCCTACTTTACTTTTTTTATCACGCTCGGTGCCGTTGCCGCCTATCAGCCTGATATTACCGCAGCATACATAATCATCCTTTGATATCTTGTGCATCATGTTCTCTACGGCATCCTCAGCGTACCAGTCGTCGGCATTGATCATGCCTATCCACTCGCCACCCGCCATTGAGATCCCTTTGTTAAATCCATCGCCAATACCCTTATCAGGCTCACTTATACAGCGATCAATCCGGCTGCGGTATTTTTCGATGACCTGCAGTGTGCCATCGGTCGAGCCGCCATCAACAATGATATACTCTAAATTTTTATAGGTTTGATTAATCACGCTTTGTATAGTACCCTCAATGGTATTTACGGCGTTATAAACAACCGTGATAATGGTTACTTTTTGCGGTTTGTAAATTTGTTCCATATCCTATCCTCATTAAATATTTAAACCTGCCAATTGAAATTCTGTAAACTGCTGCCTGATTTTCAATTTATGCATTAACACATGTACGTTCAGGTAGCTGTAACCAAGCAGCACCATAACTATGCTCATTTCCATGTTAAAAAAGGCAGTTACGATATAATTGGTGAGCAGCAAACTCAATACACAACCAATTATTAAAGCCGAAAAAATGCGGATTACCGGCTTCCCCTTCACATCGGCATAGGAACGCCATTTGGTTACAATGAGACTAAAAAAAATGCTCATATAAACCAATACACCTACCGCGCCGGTTTTTACCAGGATATAAAGCCAGCCGTTATGTAAAACCGGGATATATTGAAAATCAGCATCCTCGCCCAGGTGTACAAATGTTTTCAGATCGATAAGCTTGCCAAGGCCGCCAAATATCCAGTCGCGCAGGCCGCCATCCAGGTAGCCTTTAAAGGCCATGAATGATTCATAGCCGCGATAACGCAGGTTGATATCCTGTTCGGTATTGAAATTACCCACGCTCACCTCGTTGAACGAGCCCATGATCTTGTTAAGGAATGTACTATCCGAACTTACACTTACGGTAATAAAGGGCACAACAATAACAAACAATCCTATTAAAAATATAACCGGGAAGATCCATACCCGCTTTATCCTGTCGGCAATAATCAGCAGCATAAAGCATAGGGTAATAATGAGATAGGTACGCGAAGCAAACATGTAGATGCCAAAGGCATTAATGCCTAAGAAAATCCTGAACAAATTGCGATGAAACAGTCGGATATCAAATTTCCAGGTGAACAATAAACAGGCAAATGCTATCGGTGGTGCAGGCGTGCCTACAATACCGATAGCGTAATGGGCCGAATAGGGATCGGTTAAAGCCCCTACCCCCATGTATGATATCGAAATACCTGTAACAAGGATAGAAACCAGCATACCGGCTATAACAACCGTTTTCAGAAATAGCTCAACCTCAATACGCCTTGCCAGCATAATACCTGCAAGCGTGAATAATATCGGTATTGAGAAATAATAAAAATCCTTAAAAATCAAGTAAGTACTGTTTTGATAACCGGCTATTAAACCCAGCATAGCCGGGATAAATAAAACAGCAAAAACCCCTGCCATTTTGATTGCTGCAAACTGGTGTTTTACAGGCGGCAAAATGATCAGCACAGCCAACCCAAGCACAGGCGCCTGCATGTGAAAAAATGATGCCAGCACCATCACCAAAAACAAAAGGGCATAAACGGTTTGATTTATCTGCTGCATGTTTCCAATTCCATTTTATAAGTATCACGTATATAAACCGCGGGGTTCCCGGCCCAGATCTGCTCATCAGGAATGCTCTGAAAAACTACCGACCCGGCTCCTACTATCGAATTTTTGCCAATGGTTACCCCTTTCAGTATGGTGGTATGCCCCCCTATAAAGGCCCCGTCTTTAATGATGACAGGTTTGGTACGTAAGCCATCCAACCGTTCGGGGATATCATTGCGCGCTTCGGCATACAGCGAGTGGAAATCGGTATCATAGATTACGGTATTGATCCCTATCTTCACATGGTTGCCTATCTTAATTTTATCGTGGCAAATGAAGGCTACCGAAGTACAGCCTACATAATCGCCAATAGTTAACTCGCCGCCGGCTGCAACTACAAAATAGCATTGCTGCTGCCGCCCGCCCATGGCATGGTATTTACCACTGTTAAACCAGAATTTTTTACCTATGCTGAACTTTCCGTTCATGTTAACATCCAGGATGGGGATACCATAACCGGTAAAATCACTATTAAACTGCACCCCATTAAGGCGAAATTTAAAAGTGGTAACCATGTGCGAGTAGGTACGGGCCGATCCGAAATAGATAACCCTCAAGGCCCGGTAAAATTTCCTGATGATGTATGCTATTGTCATGTTGTTAATTCTCTCCTTTACCTGTTAAAAATGCCGGTTGCCGTGCGGTTTATAATCTTGTTGGTCTGGGTGGAGAAAACGATCCCCATCACTACAAAAATGATAGCATTTGCAAGCGGGATGCCGGCCACACCTATTAGCCTGCCCAATAAAACAGATAGCGGGATATTAATTACCGACGTACCTATTCCCAGATACAGCTGCAGCTTGATTTTCCCTATCCCGTTCAAAAACTGCACATGGATAGCCTGCCATATAAGCGTTATGATGTAAATGCACATGGCTATTGAAAGGCTCAGAGGTACCGAAATGCTTTTGCCTACCCAAACATCATACAGCCATGGCGACAGCACTGTAAGCGCTATAGTGCATAAACTGAGCCCAAGCCAAAGCTTGTTTATTTTAGCAAGGGTGCCTTTGATCCACTCGTACTCATTTTTTGTATAAGCTTCTGTAAACGCGCTCCAGAAAGGCGTTATCACCACCACAAAAAACATCAGCACTATTGAAAATAATTTATAGGCGATATTGAATGTAGTAACCTCCTTAGGGCCAAACAACTGGGTAATAACAATATTATCAGACTCATACATTACCAGCGCGCAGATCTGGATTATAAAAAACGTACTGCCAACGCCAAGCATTTGCCTGGCGCTTTTAAAGTTTACCACGCTGATGGCGGGTGCCAGTGACCTGTAATCGCCTTTAAACATTAGTACGCTTCCCCCAAGCAATACCAACAAAGGCACACCCGCCATCACCATCACCAACCAGGTTAATGAACCCGGCACAAATTTCATGAGTATTAATATGGCCAGCAACGAAAGTATCTGCCCAACAAAATTTAGCTGTGCTGTTTTTGCAGGCGCCTGGTTGGCAGCCAGCACCGTATTAATAAGCTGAACCACAAACTGAAAGCAAAAAAAGCCGAAGATGATCAGTACAATTTTGTTCAGATAGCCGCTGCCATTGTCAGGTACATTTAAAATGCCTGTCCATTTTATATATGGATTAACAAAGTAGAAAACCGCAAACATGAGTATGCCTATAACACACATAATGGCGTAAGTAGAACTGATGTAAACGCGGCCCTTTTCGGGCTCATTAAGCGCTATAGCCTGGGCCAGTTTATTTTTAAGCCCATTACCCAAACCCATATCAAACAAAGCGGCCCAGGTTATCAGCGAGCTTAATGTAAGCCAGATACCGTATTGAGTAGGGTTTACGTACCTGATGGTAAGCGGGATCATGACCAGCGTAATAACCACACTGCCACCCTTTAGCACTATGGAGCGAAAAATATTTTTTCGCGCCCTTACCGAGCGTTCGTGGCCTTTGTTAAAAAACCGGTTAATGCCAACTGTTAATACCTGCAACATAAAATGGGTTTAGGGGGATTTAAAATAGATTAAGAATAATTTTATGTTACCAAACGTTCATTTTTATTTTCCTGAGCCAGTCTGCCACCTTGCTGCTGCTATCTTCATAGCCCGCTCCGTAACCGTAACTGCCATATCCGTGCCCGTAACCTGTAATGGTATTGGTACGCATTTCAATATCATTTACAATCAGGTACATGTGTTTGGCTTTTTTGGTACGGTGCAAATCGTTTACAATACCCAGTTGTGTTTTGAGTGTGTAGTTTTGCCGTACCACGTAAAAGGTAACATCAACAAACTCTTCGATAATCAGCGCGTCGGATACCAGGCCTACCGGGGCGGTATCGATGATCACGTAATCAAATTTTTTCCTGAGATCTTCAATAAGTGTTTTCAGCCTGTCGTCCATCAGCAGCTCGGCCGGGTTAGGTGGTACCGGGCCCGATGATATGTAGAAGAAATTAGGGTTACTTTCAAACGGCTTAATGAGGCAATCAACACAGCCTTCGGGCGAGATCACATAATTGGTAAAGCCATATTCATCTTTCATGCCGCCTATGTTTTTGAGCAATTTGGGCTTGCGCAAATCAAGCTCGAGCAGCACAACTTTTTTACCTGTAAGCGCTATGGAATTGCCCAGGTTAAGCGAGATGAATGATTTACCCTCGCCGCTCATACTTGAAGTAAACATGATTACGTTCGAGCCTTTTTTATTATCAGTAACATACTTTAAACTGGTACGCAGGGCCCTGATCTCTTCGGCCACTGTTGAGCGGGTATCATTATAAACCAACGATTTTGAACGCTTATCGCCGCGGCTTATCTCGCCAAACAAAGGCACGCTGGTATGTTTATCGATATCGGCCTTGGTGTTGATGCGTGTGTTCAGCAATTCTTTAACACTAAGTCCGGCTGCAGGGATACAGATCCCGGCAATTGCACCAATAAGGTAAAGCAGTGATTTTTTAGGTGCAAAGGGCTTTTCATCGGCATCGGCATCATCTAAAATACGGCAGCTTGAAAGTGTGGCGGTTTGCGATATAGCCGTTTCCTCGCGTTTTTGCAGCAGGAACAGGTACAGGTCCTGTTTAAGACTTTGCTCACGTGCGTAATCCAGGTAAATACGTTCTTTTACCGGCGCATTTGAAATTTTATCTTCAATAGTGGCATTTTGTTTTTTAAATGCCGATTGTGATACCTGAAGGCTATTGCGATAATTGCTCAGGCTGGTTACCAATGCCTGGCGGGCCATTTCAATCTGCTGATCAAGGTTTTTGATCACCACGCTGTTATCGGTAAGGGTCAGCCTCAATTGCTCCTTACGCAGCAGCATTTCATTATAACCGTTTATGGCGGTACCAAAGGCCATATCCTTGGTAATTAAAGAACTTGGCACTACCTGAGGGTTGGCAGCATCATTTACATATTTATAAAGATCATTAGCTATGGCAAGCTGTACCTCGTTATCATTCAGTTTACTTTGATATGAGTTAGCACCCTCAATCAGTGCTTTTGATTGCGCATTGATATCCGAAATCTTGTTTTGAACTTTATATTGTTCCAGGTTTTTTTCAACCTTACCCAGTTCGGCGCCAACAACTACCAGGCGTTTATCAATAAACTTCATGGTACTATCGGCAATGCGGATTTTGTTGGCCAGGTTATTTTGCAGATATACATCCATCAGCTTTTGGAGTATTACCCGCCCGCGTTCCGGATTATTGTAGCTTAGGTTAAGGTCAATAACTGTAGCCTGCTTATCATCCAAACCAACCCCAAGGTTTTCATCCAATTCTTTTTCAATCTGTTTGGGCGTTTGAACCCTGATCTTATATTCGCCTTCGGGTTTAAAGTATTCCGTCTTGTGAAAGGTAAGGCTATACTGGCGTAAACTCACAGGCTTATCAAAAGTGCCTGTGATATTTTCAACACCTTTATCATTTACCAGCCTGAACGTATTGCTGTTCAGCACCTCTAAAGTATAATCAGCCGGCATTAGCTTATCGGTTTTGTAACCTATATTAACTTTAAAAGGAGTTTCGTCAAACACTTCGGTTTTGCGGAAACCATTGTTATCATAAACATGGATATTAAGATCAAGCAGGTAAACCACCCTTTTGAGGAGGCTGCGCGATTTAAGCACCTTAACCTCATTATCGGCATTGCTCTTGATATCAAACAAGGAAGCCAGATCAGAATTTACACCATTGGTAAGGGCTTTGGCAGGAGAATTTTTTTCATCCTCAACAATAATTTTGCTGGAGATGTTCCATTTACTTGGTTCGTACTGAATGTATACAAAAGTGGCGACAATACATACCACAATACCAATGCAGAAAAGGTACCAGTAATTAAGGCAGACGGCAACAAGGCTTCGGACATCGCCGGGGGCTTCCTCCTTTTTGTACACGAAATCGAGCTTGTCAGCTAAAAGGTCCAATTTATCCATATCAACATTTTTATTAAAATGCCAATAATCATGATAAAGCTATCTTTCCATAAGTAGAAATAATAAGCAGCTATAATGATCAGGGCAACAATTTTACTACGCTATTATTTACCCGAAAGTTAAGGCAGAAAAGCCGTTTTACCTTATCAATGAATGTTATGAACAAAGTGAACGGTTATTACATAATGAACGGAATGAATGATATAGCTTATATATAAAGGTATTTTGACCGGAGTAGAAGGCCCGCAACATCAACCTGCTGCAGCATGGTCGGCACGGCACGATTATCGTATAAGTTAATAACCCCTGATTATATGAAGGGTTACTTTTGCGTTGCTATGGTATTAATTATAAACCAAAACGCTATGCCTAAAATAATAATGGATGAAAGGAAATGGACTTTAGCTGTAATACTATTGTTATTATCATGCATAGGCATTTACAACCTGTATAATTATATCAACAGGCGATCTGAACGTGCGGTATCGTTCAAAAACTGCACTATAAAATATCAATACAGAATGGATTCGCCTGATATGGATGGAGAAGAATACCGTGCAGCCACAGGGCGATTAGCCAGTTGCCTATGCAAATCGTATTCGCAAAAACCAGACACTGCTATAGCCCGGAAAATAATGGAAATATATAACAGCCAGGGGCAGCATATTTTATTCAATACTGCACATATTAAAAATTACAGCAAGCTCGATTCGATAATTAAATACCAAAAATCAGTATTTGATACGCTGGCTTTGTATGATTGAATTATTGCTGTTATCTCAATAATCGTATATATGTTCAACGGGGATATGCTGAGCCTGCAGCTGTCTCAACAAAGCACTCAAATTGCCCACTGTGGTTACCAGTGCCATCCTGCTGATGCCCGGTTGAGTGATGATGGGCTGGGTAAATATCGGCTTAAAATCATCGCTGCTATTTAGCGCTTTACCCGTAAGTACGGTAAGCATAATAGCGCCTTTATTACCCGCTATCTCTTCAAAGTTAAAACCCGATGATGCCAGCCTTGAAGCCTCTGTATTGAACCGTGCATAACGGGGCAAATCGGCCATGAGCATGCCATTTGGCAGTTTTACCGCCCCCGGAAAATCAGTTATCCCCTCCGGTGTTTTATTGAAAACAACTTTGGTGTTCAATAAAGCTGTACCATAGGCCGATTGCGTACCCAAACCAATAAGCCAGCCATAACCGCTTTTGATCATAAGTTCGGTAGTGAGGTAATACCGGCGCTCAAGCTTACGAAGCAAATGCGGTCCCGCAAGCGGTATACCTGTCCACAATGCTTTAAGCTGATGATTAAAATCATATTGATACCAGGGCAGGTCTTCAATAAACTTAACATAGCTTTGTTCATAAGCAGCGTTAAATTTATCCTCACCGGTGATATCAGTTCCGGGCGAAGTATCGGTTACCCGCCCTACAATAGTTTCATAAAACGATTTGATACTATACTCAACCGTGGTACTGCCTGCAATAACCATGATCATTACATGATAACCGGTATTGAAGGGGTAGTTACCTTTAATCTGATCATAAACTATACCATAGCTCCCCCACATCTGGTCAACATGTTTCATGTACGGAAAAGTGGTAGACGTATGCGTTTTAAAATAAGCCGCCTGTTCTGCCGGACTAAAAACCAGGAACCACTCGGGGAATGTAAGAAAAGTTTGATCGGGCGGGCGCACATCTTTTTGCGGTATAAGCGGATGAACGGTTTCAGCAAGCCATGCCTTATCTACTACCAGCCCCTTCCCGGCAGCAATGGTTGAAGGCTTCCTGTTTTTGATATTGAAAACAATAACAGCAAGTACTACCGAAATAAGGGTTAAGATCCTGAGCCTGCGCATACGGGTATTATTTGGTAAACAACATTAAAGTATTATCTGAAGGGTCTTTATCCTGAAGGATCCTTTTACCGGCATCCTTAAATCCGGCTTTTGATATAAGGGCGGCCCACTCATCGGCAGGTTTGAAATTTTTGAAATCTTTTTGCTCAAAATCCCAGGATTCGTTAAGCCCCACGTTAAAAACTGTATGCACCAGCGAAACAAAAGTTGCCATCCCGGCCGATTTAACATCATGGTCCCTGATAATAAATGAGCCTCCCGGCCTCAAAATACGGTATATCGACGCAACAAAGCCGTCAAGCCTGGCTACCGGGCAATGGTGTAAACCTATGTAACAGGTTACAACATCCACACTGTTATCGGCAATTGTATTTATAGGTTCATAACCGTTAACATCAATAAAAGAGCCCAGCTTGCCCAGTTGCCCGCGTTCCATAATATCTCCCGGCGAATTAGTTGGCGCTATATCATTGATCAGGTAAACAGGGCCGGTAACTTTTATCTCTTTCCGTAACTGGCTGATATATCTTCCCGTTGAACCAATCTCAACATAGCCATCAATCTGTTTTCTGTCGCCGAGCAGGCCGAGGGTTTGCCGGGCTATTTCCTTTTTTTGCTTTTTGAGGGCTGGCAAAGCATAAGTAAGCTCCGAAAGGAAGGGCTTGATACCCGAAAGCTTGCCCTGTACAGCCTTATAGATCTGTTCATCGGTACTATTGGCAGCTGTTTCCTGTTTAATGAGCTGATGAAATTTATCCTCGGGATATAAATGAAATATCACTTGTAAAAAGCGGTAAAAATCATCGCTCCATTTGGTATCGTTAAATACGGCTTTAAATGCCGATGCAGTATTAGCCATTGTTTTGCATGTTTAAAGGTTTATAATAAGTGTCCCACAAAGTATTCCTGAATCTGTTTTGCGGATCGAGCTGTGCCTTCAGGTCAAATAGCTTTTGAGCATTGGGATATGCTTTATGAAATTGATCGGCGGTTGGGTGCACCTGGTAAGGCAGGTAATAAGCCCCCTTAACGGCTATTACGGCATCGGCCAGTTCACGGGTCCATACGGCAACAGCCTGTTTTGAAGCTTCGTCGGTACGCTGTTTATAGTATACCACAAAGGCAAAAACCTCTTCGCGTGCCCAGGCCATATAAGTACCCGGATCGGCCATGGCATGCCTGATGGAAACGTTAAGTACATTCACATTAAAACGGATAAAGACCTCAGCCATTGCTGCTTCAAATTCTTCAAAACGCTGTACAGGCACAAAATACTCCAGTAATACGTAAGTGCTATCGGTACGCGACCGGGGCTCCAGCTCGGCCACATCATAGCCGGCCTCATAATTACGCCAGTGGATCCTTTTACCGCGGAACAGCAAAGGGTCAATAATGAACTCCCTTCGCCATTTGCCCAAAGGTGTTTCCGTAAACGACCATAAAAAATAGCGCTCAAGCGGGTATGATTCCTTAAGCGGCATCAGCCTTGTTTTAACTGTGGGCTTTTCATCCGTTTCCTGCCAGGTAACCGCCCGCAGCCTTTTGTATTTTGGTGGATAAATATCGCCGTTATGAAATACGGCCCCGCTATTTTCCCTGATATTTTCAAAAAAGTAGGCTTTATAATCCTCAACCCGCATTTTTTTATCAATCCGCTTAATGGCAAGGTTGTCGGCCAGTTCAAGCTGGGCCTGTGCTATAATTCCTATAGCGTTGTACCCTCCTATCGCGCCAAAAAACACTTCTTTATTTTCAGTAACAGAGGCATGCACCAGTGAGCCATCGGCCAAAACAACATCAATTGAGCGTACCGAAAGCACAACCGGCCCCATGCCCATATAGCGGCCATGGGCATTTACACTTAACGCACCACCCACAGTAAAATTGGCATAAGTTTGCATGATCTTAACACTCAGATCGTCGGCATCAATATGCTGCTGAATATCGCACCAGCGGATACCAGCCTCAACCTTTATAAGCTTCTGCTCCGTTGAATATTCAAGCACCTGGTTCATGCCCCGCATGTCAATATGTACACTTTGCGTACTCGCGGTTTGCCCGCCCATACTAAACCGCCCTCCGCCTGTTGAGATCTGGCCGTTGGTATCCTTCACCATCTGGCATAGCTCGTCAACAGATTTAGGTCGTAATACCTTTGAAACCACTACCGGGTTAAGGTGGGTAACATCGTCGATAATACGTTCATCAGTTTTTAAATGCGGAATTTCCCGGCCATTATCATTCTTAAAATAATCTGCCGCTACACCCGGTACCGAACCATAAAAATTGTTTGCATAACTCCCTTTCCTGAGGCCGAGCAGGTAAAAGAGCCAAAGCGGGCCAAAAACCGGTACAAGCAGCGCCAGCAGCCAATATCCTGAACGCCCATGGTCATGAAGGCGTTTGGTTGAGGTTGCCATAATTATCCAAAACAACAGTGGATAAAGCACAAAAGTTGCACCCGGCCCTATGCCAAACAACAATGCATTATACAATATATAAAACGTACACCAGTAAAATATAGCGGCAGTCCAATACACACCGCGTGATATCCTTCCGTTAAAAGTAAAAAGCAGGTAGCTAACGGGTAACTTTTGTTTTAAACGCATTGATCTGTTTAAGGTATAAGGTATCAGCGGACCAGTATTTTGCCCTACCAGTAAGCTAATATAACATGTTAGTTTTAAAAACAAGTATTTGGGCTGGGGAATGTTAATCCCTACCTTTGTGTTATGCCAGTTGCCCAAAACATAAAGGTTGCCGTTGATGCCGTAGTTTTCGGATATACCTCAAAAGAGGGCTTATCTGTGCTGCTCATCAAACGCAATATCGAACCTTTTAAAAACAGCTGGGCATTACCGGGCGGTTTGGTGGCCGATCATGAATCGTTAGAGGAAGCTATTCAGCGTGAGCTGAGAGAGGAAACCGGTGTCAACATCACTTACCTGGAGCAATTATACAGCTTCGGCCAGCCCGGGCGCGATCCGCGGAACAGGGTGATCTCTATAACTTACTACGGCCTGGTAAAACCCGATGCCTTTGTAGTTGAGGCCGCTACCGATGCCAGCGATGTAGCCTGGTTCAATATCAAAAAACTCCCCGCACTGGCGTTTGATCATACTACCATCATCAGCGTAGCACGCGAACGCCTTAAAAGCAAAATGCTTTATCAACCCGTGGGCTTCGAATTGCTTGAAGAAAAATTCCCCTTCTCCGAGCTTGAAAAGCTCTACCTCGCCGTGCTCGACCGCCCTATCGACCGTCGTAATTTTAAAAAGAAGATCACCAAATACGGTTTCCTGGAAGAAACCACCGAAAAACAAGCCCTTGAAGGCGCCGGACGCCCGGGTAACCTTTTCCGTTTTAACGAGGAAAAGTATTATCAGCTGCAAAAAGAGGGAATTAGTTTTGAGATATAATTAATTCGCCGACATACCCTACATGTCATTGCGAGGCACGAAGCAATCGCACGGAAGCATAATCGCCCTGTAGAGCATGCGATTGCCACGTCGCGCCTATGCTCATTTCCATTTCGCTCCTCGCAATGACATAGTTTTATTTGGCGGTGCAGAAACCTACCCACCATGCTTCGACATGCTCCGTCTGCCCCATTTTTTATTTTCTTTCAAAAAAATCAAAAAATAATTTGCGTATTAAAAACACATATTTATATTTGTGTACAATTAACGCAAAATAGAAATGAAAACAGGAGTAATTATAGCACGCTTTCAAACGCCGTACCTGCATGAGGGTCACAGGCAACTGATAGCACAGGTTAAGCAAAATCATGCCAAACTGATCATACTGCTGGGCGTTAGCCCCATAAAAGGCAGCCGCAAAAGCCCTTACGACTATTACACGCGTGAAAAAATGATTAAAAAAGATTATCCTGAAATTGTGGTGCTGCCCATCAGTGATAATCCGAGCGATAAAATCTGGTCGGATAATCTGGACAACCTCCTGAAAAGCGTTTTCAATGCCGAGCAGTTTTGTTTGTATGGCAGCCGCGACAGCTTTATCCCCTACTACAGCGGGAAGTTTGAAACCATTGAGCTGCCCGAACATGGCGACTATAACGCTACTGAACTGCGTAAACAATATGCCGATAAAGTTTTCGACTCCAATGATTTCCGTGCGGGCATCCTGTACGCTTACTATAACCAATACCCCAAGGTATACCCTACAGTGGATGTTGCGCTGTTCAGGAATAACCACAGCGAGATCTTGTTGGGCAAAAAAGCCATCAACAATAAATGGCGTTTTGTAGGTGGCTTCTCCGATCCGGAAGATGCCTGTTATGAAGATGCCGCCAAACGCGAGCTTACCGAAGAATGCGGCGAAATGGAAACCACCACCATGCAATACGAAACATCGGCCAAAATAAACGACTGGCGCTACCGCAGCGAGGCAGATAAGATCATTACCCTGCTATTTAGCTGCGATTTTATTGATGGTGAGCCTAAGGCACAGGATGACATTGCCGACCTGGCCTGGTTTAAGTTAACCGACCTGCCTTTAATGATAAAAGACGGTTCCGTTAGCGAAGAACACATTGAATTGTTTAATTTCATCACCGGCAAATACCTTAAAAACTAAAGCCATGAAAAAGGAAAATTTGATTCTTTTAGCCGACGCATATAAATACGCCCATCATAAATTTTATTACCCAGGCACAACCAATATCTACAGTTATCTGGAAAGCCGCGGTGGCATGTTCAGCGAAACCGTTTTTTTTGGTCTGCAATATATTTTGAAGGAATACCTACAGGGCCCGGCCTTTAACCAGGTTGATTTAGATGAGGCCGATGAATTTCTGAAACAGGTATTTGGCCGTAACGATGTTTTTGATTGCAGTAAATTTCAATACATATTGGATAAATACAACGGTCACCTGCCGGTACGCATCAAGGCCGTGGCCGAAGGCACAAGCGTACCCACCGGCAACGTGCTCATGACCATCGAAAACACCGATCCTGAATGCTATTGGCTCACCAACTTCCTCGAAACCCTGCTCATGCAGATTTGGTACCCATGCACTGTGGCCACGCTGAGCCATGAGGTTAAAAAAGTGGTTACCCAGTACTACGAAGAAACCGCCATACCCGAAGCTTTCGGCGGGATTAGTTTTGTGCTGAATGATTTTGGCTTCAGGGGAGTGAGCAGTGTCGAGAGTGCCAAAATTGGCGGCGCAGCCCACCTGCTTAGTTTTGCAGGAAGCGATAACCTGGCAGGTTCTGGCATGGCTATTAAATACTATCATGCGCAAAAAGTACACGGACTGAGCATTCCGGCTACCGAACACAGCATTTGCACCCTGCTTGGGGAGGAAGGCGAACTGGAAATATTTAAACACGTGCTGCGCAGCTTCCCTACCGGCGTTATTGCCTGCGTGAGCGATAGTTTCAACATTTTCCGCGCCTGCAGCGAGTATTGGGGTGAAGATTTGAAACAGGAGGTCCTGAAACGTGATGGCACACTGGTGATCCGCCCGGACAGTGGCGACCCGGTAATGACCCTTTTAGAAATTTTTAAAATCCTGTTTGATAAATTCGGTTTTACTACCAATGCCAAAGGTTATAAAGTACTGCCTCCGCAGGTTAGGGTGATCCAGGGCGATGGTGTTAATTATACTGAGATCGGTGTGATTTACAAAGCCCTTAAAGCAAACGGTATCAGCGCCGAAAACCTGGTGCTGGGCATGGGCGGCGCGTTACTCCAAAAGGTCGACCGTGATACCCAGAAATTTGCCCTGAAATGCAGCAGCGCGGTGATTGATGGCAAAGAAGTAGCTGTAGAGAAAAGTCCTACCGAAATGGATGCCAATGGCAACATTACCACCAGTTTTAAAAAGAGCAAAGGCGGAAGGTTAAAACTGGTAAAAACTGCCGAAGGATATAAAACCGTTCACCAGGACGAACAACCCGAACTGGCCGACCAGCTCCAAACCGTTTTTGAAAACGGCCATATCGTTAAAGAATTTACTTTTGAACAGGTGATCAATACTTTGAACAACTAACCAATTCATCAGCTTTTAGCCTTGTGCTTTCAGCTTTATGCTTATAAAAAATGAAGAAATTACTCTTTGCCATAACCGGTTATGAATACCTCGCCGAAAAAGTGCTTGCCCTTGGCCATTGCGAACGCGGTGAGATTGAGGTAAGCCACTTTACCGATGGCGAACGCTACCAGCGCATCCTCTCCAACGTGGAAGGCAGGGAGGTATTGCTGATCGGTGGAACCGTGAACGACAGCGCCACGCTTGAACTTTATGACCTTGCTTCATCACTGGTGAGTTACGGGGCCGATTCGCTTACGCTGGTGATCCCCTACTTTGGTTACAGCACCATGGAGCGCGCCGTTAAACCCGGCGAAATTGTGACCGCCAAAACCCGCGCCCGCCTGCTCTCGGCCATCCCAAAATCAAACCGTGGCAATAAGGTCATGCTGTTCGACCTGCATAGCGAAGGCATCCAGTACTATTTTGAGCAGGACCTGTACCCTGTACACGTATACTGCAAGGACATTGTAATAGAAGCAGCCACCCGCTATGGCGGCGACAATTTTGTAATGGCCAGTACCGATGCCGGCAGGGCAAAATGGGTGGAATCATTAGCTAACGACATGGGTGTAAATGCTGCCTTCATCCTCAAACGCCGCCTCAAAGGCGACCATACCGAAGTAAGCGCCATCAACGCTGATGTAGCCGGTAAAACGGTTATTATTTATGACGATATGATCCGCTCGGGAGGCAGCATCGTAAACGCCGCGCTGACTTATAAAAACGCCGGTGCCGGGGATATTTATGTGATCACCACGCACGGCTTGTTTGTGAACGATGGCATTGGAAAGTTAAAAGCCTGTGGAGCTATTAAAAAGCTGATCTGTACCGATACGCATGTAAATTGTAAGGATTTGGAAGGGGATGATTTTGTGGAGGTGAGGACTGTGGCGGGGTTGATTTGTGGGTAGTTTTTAAAATGTGATGACCCTTACCTCAGTTGAGTGCATAGTTTATACCTTTCATGTGGGCCACACCTTACGGCAGCATTTTAGATCTTTTCGTTACCGCATACTGTGCGTTGTGGTAAATTTACTAAGTGGCAGATTTGCTTGCGGTGGCGGGGAAATTCAGATTTTACATTTAATTGATCATATATACTCTAACAAACTAATCTTCAAAATCGAATCTACATCGAATATCCATAGCCTAACAATATTTAAATAACGTACTGATTGTTAGGTTTATTAATGCCTGTTTTTTAAATTAGCAAAAAAACCTAAAATTATGTATCACACAATTACTCCTGTGACCAGTGGTCACGAACCGATTATTATCGAACAAGAATCTTCCGCACAAATGATTTTATTCAATGCCGGTCCCGCTACAATTAAAGCAGAAATTTGGACACAATGGCCGGGTAAAATAAACGGAAAATATCCCGACAACGCCTACGAAGCAAACTATAATTTAGAACTGCGTGCAGGAAACGAAAAAGTAATTTCGGGAGCTTTTGTAAGGGTAAAATTATTAGAGAGTGTGAATAATCAACAATTTGCCGCCATTGGCACAAGAATCCTTCCTTATTTTCAATCAAAATGATAACCTATACCAATCAAATTCAGATATTGCACCTTTCAGATATCCATTTTGGTGCACATCATATATGCAATCCGCCTCACGATGGCGCAAGTGCAGGTTTCCCCAAATTAGCTGACCTAATTTCAGAAGACCTTCAATCAGATTTTGACGGGCTAATCTCTCCGAAAGAAAACACGGATTCTCCTTTAATTATAGCTGCATCTGGAGATTTTACTCAGCGTGCTGAACATAATGAGTTTGTCGAAGCAGGTAATTTCTTAGTCAAATTAACCGACCAACCGTTGCTTGGAAAAAAAGTAGCGCGCAAAAACATTTATACTATACCCGGGAACCACGATGTAACTTTTGCTGCGTCAAGCCACGAAGAACGATTTCAACCTTATATTAACTTTTACAACAAGTTCTATGAAAATATTCGTCCGACAGCTGCGTCTCATCATGCCGAAAAGCTTACCCAAATTCATATTGATAACTTAAATGGTAATAAAATATTCATTGTAGAAATCAATTGTAGTATGTATGTTCAACAAGGCACGGTTGATTCAAGCCGCGGTCAGATTGATATGGAATCGATTCGACGGCTACGTTTGGAACTTACAGAATTAGCCCAAAAGCCAGATTATAACGACTATATCAAAATCGCCATGATGCATCATCATGTAGTGTTACTGCCTTCTTTTATAGAAGCCGGTCGCGGTGTTGATTCTATTTTAAATGCCGGTTATTTATTGGAATTATTAAGTTCAAATAATTTTCATTTAATATTGCACGGACACAAACATTATCCACAAATTTTTAATTATGAGCCGTTGCCGCTATGGTCCGCTAATAGCACAAATATTCCGCAATTAGTTATTTCAGGGGGGAGTTGTGGTAGTAATGAATTACCAAATTGGGTCAATACAGCTTGTAATACTTATGGACTAATAACTATTAAATGGCATCCCGCAGCGAAACAAGCCAGAGTTCGGGTTATAACTCGTGGGCTCATACGTATAGGGTACGGGCTGTTAGCACCGGATCAGTGGTATTGGAAGACACTTAATGTTAGCGATAAAATTCTTAGACCGTACCATACAATTCCTGAAGTTGGTAATCTTTCTATAGAAAAATTATCTGATGCGGAAGATATTGAGCGCAAAGAACGTTACGCAGAACAACGAGGAAAGATGCCTGTGGTAGAAGTAATGCCTTCATTAGTACCAGGTCAAGCTTATGAAGTACGAGCTTGGATCGTTTCACATGACAATATGGTTCTTAACAAAGAACAAGAATTAGCCAGTGTCGAATGGTCAGCAGGTAAGATGTTCGCAAAAATAGTTTGCAATGACGATGACAATCCCAAATTCAGTATCTCATACCATTACTGGGGACCAATGTTGATTCAAGCAAAATTGAACTTCAAAGATGGTTATACCACCAACACATTTATTTACGCGCGACTTCCCAAAGATGAGAGCAGATAAATAATAACAAGACTACTACCCGCTACTGCAACGTCCTTGCTTGTGCCCCCCGCTGCCGCAAGCGTCCTCGCTTGTGGACCGTGTTCAGGTGGAATGGCGGGCTTGCAATTGAGCCCGGCCAAGAAAAAGTGGTAACTGTGAGATTCTTGTCAAGTTTAAAAATAGAGCGCGACCTAAACATTGGCCGAAAATGGTGGATACATGAAGGCCCGTTTTTCGCTGGAGAAGCTAAAATAATTGAATTTACTTAAATAAGGCAATCATTTTAAATGATCATTAACCCCAAGGCAAAATTAGCTATAAGCATTATTGGATTGTTTTTGTTGTATGCTTGCGCAAACAAACGACCTAAAAATGTTATCTCAAGAATTGAAATAGCAAGTGATGGCGGTGAGCTACCATTCAACGGCCGGGTATTTGCCTTTGACAGCACGCTAAATTGCAGCTTTTACGGGGGAAAATACTTTAAAAAAAGAGGGTTCTTCAGGGGTAGGATCACATCTGAGTTTTGGGAAAACGTAAACAAGAAGCTGGCAAATACAGATTTTAAAGATGCCGCTTCTACAGATAATATAAGCACGGCTGATGTCCCATATCTTGAAGTAAGTATATCTACAGGCAGTTATAAAAAGCGAATAGTTAGATGTACTTGTGGTAAAAAAACTCCTTTGCTGAACATCTTGGAATGGATATTAAAAAATTACGATCAAGCCAGTCTAACAAAAAGTAATGACTCTATAAGGTTTGAAACTACTTATCAATATCCATTGAAATTCCCTCCTACGAGGTAAATAATTCAAGTGCAGATGAGATCACGAGTACTCGGTCCTACAGCCCAACGCCCCTCGCTGCCGCAAGCGTCCTCGCTTGTGGCCCACGTTTAGGTATACAACATGACGAGCCCGCTTGCATAACTTGGCATGATGCCCACAAGCAAGGACGCTTGCGGTAGCATATGTAGCTTTGATAAAGGCTACCGCAACATTGCAAGGCTTAAATAAACTACATCAACAACACTTTCCAGGCATCCATTACCCGGCCGTTATCTAACAATTGCCTGGCTTTTATATGCAGGTGCAGGGTGCGGCTGTCACTGATGGTAGCATCAACCAGTTCTTTCATTTCGTCGGTTCGAGCAAAAGCTCTTACCTCCTCATCGGATGGTAGCGTTTCAACAAGCCCCAATACCCCCAGGTTATTCCCGGTTAATACTTCGGAGTATTTAACCTCTTTTGGAAAAGCATCTACGCCGATACCTATTCCGGCACTGCCTGTTGGTTTGGAAATTTTAAATAAATTATCGCCGGTTACCCTACAATACCAATCGCCGCCTAAACGAGCCACCAGATCTATTTTATGCGGGTCTATTTTATCATTAGCATCCAAAATAGCTTCACTGATATGAATCCGTTTTACCTCGGCAACAACCAAATTACCCGCGCCCCCGTTTTTTCCTAACGATATCACATCATTCACCACACATTCCAATTGAACGGTCGATTCCGCTACCCTCGGTGGCTTTACCGTCTCCGAAGCCAATTCAGTAAACCCCGCTTTCGAAAATTCATTTACTCCTTTTTTGTAATCCATACTGGTTAAATAGGTCTGCTGCACCATATCGTAGTTCACAATATTGATCACACATTCAGGCACTTCCAAAACGTTTTCAAGCGTGTGTTTAGTGGTATTATCCCGCGCCCTGCTTGTAGGCGAAAAAACACATATTGGTGGATTGATACTAAAAACATTAAAAAAACTAAACGGACTTAAATTAACCCCGCCGTTTTTGTCAATAGTAGATACAAAGCATATCGGCCGGGGCGCAATGGCATAGTGCAAATAAACCTGCATTTCGGCCGGTGTTAACGATGATGCATCAATAGTTCTTAACTTCATTCAAATTTTTGTTTAAAGCTTAATCAGCCTGCCAGCCCTCGCCGCCGCAAGCGTCCTCGCTTGTGGCCCGCGTTCAGGTCTTCAACATGGCGAGCCGCTTGCATATCTTAGTATGATTTCCACAAGCCAGGACTCTTGCGGCAACGTATTTATAACTTAGCAATCTGACAACGGATACACCTACTTACCGTTCGCCCGCCCTCAAAGCGTTCAATTCTTTTTGAGATTTTGCATTGGCTTGTTTTGCACGTGCTATGACAAGATCCAACTGTTTATATTCAGGCGTACCTATTTTGTATGTGCCCGGAACCGGACAGACACCATTCGGGCACATTGTCCAGCTTAGTTCTGTATTAGATTTTCCGTTGTCGTAACGCGTTATCATAAAAGCATCCCGAAGCTCTGCTTTAAAATTAACGTTAACCTTTTTAGAGCTTGTTTTTTTAGGGCTTTTAACCTTCGAGAGTTTAACAACAAATAATTGCTGCGAAAGGAGTACTTCCCGCACTTTTTCTACCCTGAGGTTTGAATCTGCCGAAAGCTTGTGGCTTCTCATTGCATAAATACTGCTACAATTACACAAAACAAAAAATAGGGCCAGTAAAAATAAGCCTGTAGATATGGCAATAGTTTTTCGGATAGGTTTCATTGTGATTTGGTTTATGATTATAAAAGTAGCGCATTGTCGGCGGGTTTACAACATGATAAATATGAATTCGGCCTCTATTTTTCCTTCTCACTGCCACAAGCGTCCTCGCTTGTCCCCCCTCCGCAGAGCTTAGCATGATTTCCACAAGCGAGGACGCTTGCGGTAGTCTATGTAAAAGCGTAATGTCAGTTTAATATCTTAATTTCCGTTTCAAAAGTAGTTATCTAAATGAAATACCTATTGCCGGAACAACTTAAAACCAGTCTATCATTAGGCAAGCCAATTGAACAATGGTTATCCTACCAAAAACATGACGATTATACGGTTTTGAAATGGCTGAGGATTGATAAAGAAAGAGATGCCATATATAGTGTAAGCTATATTGAGTGCTTTGATGAAGGAGGTAAGGACTTTTTTGATATTTATGAATTTGCACCATTAGACCCTAACGAGCCTTTCATTATTAATTCTTTTGGCGCAATCGATGAAGCATTAACATTTGCGACAGACAATTATCAGGCATCAGAAAGTAAGTTTGTTTCGGCGGGGATGATACAGGAAGAGTATAAAGATTATTTAACAGCGAGAGAATAATCCTTAACGAGGATTGACAAGTCAAAACTGACCTAAAACAAAATTTCAGAACCGAAAAATAAAATCAAAAATTGCTTAAATTATGGCATCTTCCTATAGGGTAATTGGTCTTTATAATACATCAATCGGCACTATACTCGTTGTAAAACTACCTGATATTAATGCGATTCCTGATAAGGGAGCCGTATTGAGAAACTCATCAAATTCAAGATGGAGAATAACCGGAATAGGAATGGGTAAAAAGCCGGATTTTAAAAATCCGCACAACGATGACTTATTGATCAGGGATTATTTAGTTGAATATCTTAGTGGGGCCAATTCGTTAAACGACTCGGATATTTTATTTATAGAACAGTAGCATTCTTGCTTGTGGTTTATTTTTATGCAGCCTACCCTATTCAACCAAAACAAACTCATATTTTGAATCTTCCCAACGATTTATTACTGGCATTTCCTTTTTAATAACGACAACACTTTCCTGATTCTCGAATTGAATTCTGGCAAGTGTTCTGGATCCCATTGGAATAAGAGGGAATGGGATTCCCCATTGTTGTGTAACATCAACCAATCTGGCATTTATTTTAACAGACAAACCCGTTTTAAGATTACGAAAAATAGTAAAAGTAGAGCCTACAGGAATTTCATATTCTGAATACAGGCAAAAGAAATCTAATGACAAAGCGCGATCGTAATGCCTTTTTAATCCTTTTTCAAGAAGACGAATACTGCTTGTTGACACAATACCCGACATAACTATTTCAAACATACTTATTGAGTTAATTTTTCGAAGTTAAGCCATCGCTAAACTTCAACCAGCCTTCAGCATTACCAATTTTTCTTGATAATCACGCTTATGACATATATAAATAACACTATTCCAAATAGCATAGCTATACATCCACAAATTTTCAGATTGGCACGATACCATTTCTTTTGCACTTGCCTTTTAATAAACTCGCTGTAATCGTGTGCCCGCAGTGCACGATCAATAAACCTTTGAGGATAAAATACTGCAATAAAACCCTGCCCGAATAGCACCAGCGTGCTTGCAATGCCTACAGCATAGTTAAAAAGCGGGCTTTCAAATACATTCATAAATTAACATTCTTAACTTGTAGGGATATTGTAAAACAATTGCAAGCAATAACGTTTGCGGTAGCCTTTACTTACTATAATCGATAAACAACGCTATCTCGAAACACTAAAACTACCATCTAACATCACCTCAGTCCCGCCCGATCCGGAAAAATTGAGGTTCGCTTTAGTTTTAAATGTTCCTTCAATCATGGTATTATCTGTTTTGTACTTCGTGATCTGGGCAGTACCAGGCTCGTACAAGCCCCAACTCATCAGGTATTTACTGCCCGGCATCGACAAACCGCAAGTATACAGGGTAACATTGCCACCGGCCGAACCGAGATAGCTAAGGGTAAAACTCTGTGTTTTAGCGGCGTTTTCTGCCGAAACAATAACTAATGGCCCGCCGGTTAAAAGATCGATAGTATTGCTCATCGATACTTTATCCTGAGGTGTTTGAAATGTATAGGTTCTCCCCTCAACGTTTACAGTGATCTTGCCTGTTTGTGGTTTGGTACATACAGAAGCGATGTGGTTGGTGGTTCTGCCAGCTGTTACCGAGTAATCGTCATCCTTGTAAATAACTTTATTTTGTTCATCATAAACAACCAGTTGGCCCCTGCTATAACTGATCTGGCAATAAAGAAAAGCAAAACTAAAATAGCCGTTATTAAGGTTAGTCACCATTTTTTTTCCATCAAAGGTAAACTCTGCCCTGCCCTTTGCGCCATTAAAGCTGCAATCTTCTATTTTACCCGAAACATAGGTTTGATACGGCGTTAAGTTAACAACCATGTTCTGATCGAATGTTGTTCCGGTCGCGATAGCAGGAACCGGAAAGGAATTCAAAAAATCAGAACATGGGGATGAAACAGACGCACCTAATTCGGTATTAGCCGCTACATACGTTAACGCATGCCCTTTTGAATTAATTCGTACCCATGATAGGCCTCTATAGGCCCCGTTTACGCCACAGTTAAACCTAAAAAAGCTTGCCGGGGTTATCATGCCATCTGTTACATTAGCCCTTAGGAATGCCTGCGGATAGGCTACTCCCCATCTCAGGTAAGATAAACTTGTTGTACTTCCCGTATAATCTTGTTGGTTTGCCTGGGCATAGCCCGCTTCCTTCCAAATATCTTCAATTTCATTGTAAGCCCATATCCTAAACTTTTCATTAGGAGTAGTGTAATCATACCGTTGCCTTTTATAGGTATAATTAACCGGCTTTACCAATTTTAGTGGCTGTCCGGCATTGTTATAAACCTGCACGTTTATCCCTCCCCAACTTTCTACTACAACCTTTTCATTGGCCGCGGTTAAGGCCCTTGAATCGCCCGGTAATTTATTTTCATAATCATAAGTAATAGCATTAAGGGGCATTTTTACCGTAATTTTTCCGTTATAACTGCTTCCGTCTTCCTTAACAAAACTATTGGGCTGAAAAACAAGCGTAACATAACTGGTAGCGATAGTTCCGCCGCTTGCCGATTCGAAACTTCCAGCGGTTTCTTCAGGGGCTAAATAATAAGCGAGCTTTTCTATCGAACTATTTTCTTCCAGCGTAAATATCTTACTGTATTTAAAATACCCGTTTTTAGATATCGAGAGTTTTACCTTATCAACGTTGCTTACTGTACCGGTATACTCAAACAAACCCGAAGCAGGGGTAACAGATTTATGGCCATCTACGGTAACCTCCACTCCTTCGGCTGGATAACCATCCGGGCCATAAATAGTACCCGAAAGGCCAATTTCTTTAGATTGGGGATCATTAGGTGGAACAAATCCGTTTTCTCCTTTTTTACATCCATGAAAAAGCAAAACTGTTAAAAACAGTATGATAAGGCGGTTTAATTTCATGCCTAAAAATAGCTATATCCAGCTTATTATAAAAATCAATCGCTATTTACCCATTCATTCTTTCCCCACGCTGATGCGCGCGTGTCGCGCGTTCCCAACACTAACTTTCTTGCGCCGGTAAATCCGCTGCATCCTGGTGCCGGCTAAGAACTGACGAAGCTACGCTTCGTCATATATAGAGAAAAGCACAAAACTAAGCTTCCCGGCTTTAACTAATGGTGGCAGTACTTTGTCACCTTATTAATTCAAATAACCAGCCATATCTAAAAAACATCAAAAAAAGGATAAAAATACACTCAAAAATCAGCCCTTATCTTCGGCAAGCCTGAAACACCAAACAAACACGCTATTAAGTTTTAAATACTGATTATCAGAAATTTAACTATGTTTCATACAAAAACACAAACTACTGATTATCAACCAATAACATTTTCAACCTATTCCATTATTTTACTCTTAAAAAATGGAACAGATCAGTTTTTCAAAAAAAGGAGTACCGGACTTTTTTCATTTTTTTTCGGGAATCAAAAAATTGGGATACCTCATTTGTTACAATGTTACCATGCCAGCACACTATCAGATTCAACACTTTCCCAATCGCAAAATCACATTAAACTCTTTCCCTTTTGTCATTTACCTGCGCCAATCTCAAACGAAGCTGTTCCTTAAATTTGAAATTTTTATATGAATAAATAGCACCCAAAACAATGCTACCCATAATCAAAACCTGCCAATAAAAATATTTAGGCGATGCATTATGCAACACCATAGGTAATAATGACATGGCATATGCCGGGGTCAGTTTAAATGCCAGTAAACGTAACACAAGTGAAACTGCTATAAGATCCAACAATGCGGCCAGGAGCAGGTTGTTGAAAAAATAAAGACTTTGAATGCCGATAAAAGCAGCTAACGCCAGACAGATTACCTGCTTATAAAACATTTTAAATGTGTACGCTTCTTTATGAACAGATTCATAGCCCACAACCAGAACCGGGGGAATGGCAGCTATATACATCCATCCGTTTTGTGAACAAATCAATATCCAGGCCGATATGAAGACTATATATAAAACATTGTCCTGGGGGCGTTGTCGCCTTGAGGGCGTCTGTGTCTGTGGCATTTCACGCTTAACATACAGACTAACAAATAGCAAAAACGTGAGCGCCAGGATTGAGAAAATAAAATACAATGAGGTAGCATTTGTTATAACCGGCAGCAGGCAAGTTGCCATAGCGGGGGCCAGGGAACTTTTAAACAAAAGGAGGGTTAACAATACAAATGTTACCGCTAATATGAGCTTTGCTGCAAGGCCAAGATCCATTTTATTGATCAGGAAACCGCCGATTGCAGTTATAGAAGGCAGAAGAAAGATATGAAACGGTTTAGCTAACCATGCCGGATATTGTTGGATCAAACAACCAATGGCAAGCGCAGCCATTTCCGGAAGTATAACTTCCTTATTGTTAACAATAAGGGATGCACCAATCATAATAAAGATCAAAGCATACCCCATTATGCTTTTAAACGGCAATATCATTTTCATAACAGGGAATTCATTATTTGCTTTTTGTGCAAAAATAGCAGCAGCAACCTGAACTACGTGGTCTTTTTCAGGCCGATCGTGGTACTATTTACTGATTTTCATAATTTATATCACCTGCTGCCGCAAGCGTCCTCCCTTGTGATTCTGCTGTCCATAGACTCTGTCTACGGGCTAACTATGCCTGTTTTCATGACTACTGTATACTACTCCAGCAACAACGCATCCTCATCATCAGTAAGGTTAAGCTGGATAGTATCATTGCCCGCTATACCTTCAATGCTACCACGAATATGGGCGGCACTTAACAGTACTTTATCCAATTGCTTTTCACGGGCCTTCCAGAGTTTTTCCATGGCATCGCGTTCGCGCTGAATAGACTGGCGCATGCTCATATACCCTTCACGAATAGCTTTCCATTGCTCCGAAAACTCACTGCTGGTAAGGTAATCATACAGCAAGTGCATTTTATCACCTTTGTTATCCTGCGATTTGGACAGGTTTGACAATTTCATTACCCCATCCCTTAAAATGTAGGATACCGCCTTTACCTCATCAAAACTACAAATCCAAACGCCATCACGTTCGCCAAAGCAATCCATGCCTTTCGGGTAACATTGGGTTACTATTACGGCTACGTCAACCCCCATGCTCCGCATATCCTTTTTCAGCTTTTCGATCCAATCCATCGAAAAATCTTTGGTGCGCTTGCTTTCATAAATAATGCGCCCGCATTCCTGGCCAAACTGGTTGCGTACGGTTTGCACACAATCTGCCCCGCGTACGCCCTTCCCTACCTCGCTTATAATATCAAACGGAAAATAATTTCGTAATAGTTCTTCCAGTATCAGTTCCTGGGCTTCACCCTGCAGTTGCATGGAGCCCTGTTCGGCTTTGCGCTTCATTTCATCGGCCAGTTTCTTCTGATCGTCAAGCTGTTTTTCAAGCTCCTTAACCTTTAACTGGTATTCTGTATCTTTTATATTATGACGTTCTGCTTCCTGCTTGCGGATCTGGTCGGTAAGTTCGCTTCGCTGCTCCTGTAATTTACGTTGCACAGCAAGCTCCATCTCCTCTTCTTTCTGTTGTAATTGTTTTTCGCGCTGCAAAAACTCCAGCTCTTTCTGGCGGGATAGCTTTAGCTTTTCTTCGGTTTCGGCAGCAGAGTTTTTAAGCATTACCAACTGGTTCTCAAAATCCTGGCCTATGGTTTTGCGCAGGTTATTTTCAAGGGTTTGCTGTAATTGTTTTTTTTCGTTATTAAGCCTTTGTTCAAATGCTGCCTGTTGTTGGCGTTCCTTGCTTAAAAATTCCTCATCCTTTTTGCGGTATTCCTCTTCTTTTTGACGGGTATAATCCATCATTTTAACCCTGAGCTCTTTTTTATACTCTTCGGCCATTACCTCTTCTATCGGAAAACCGAAACCACAACTTGGGCATTTAACTTCTGTAGCCATATTATTTAAAAGGAAAGTATTTCCTGTAAATCAAAGATAGGGATTTACTGTTTAGCATATGATTACAACCTCCGCAGGCTTTATTAACATTATTGTAACAAAATGAAACTACAATGATAACAATCTATTGCAAATGCCGTTTATAATACCGAAGTTTATAACATGCAGATATTGAGAATAGGAAAGGTAATGTGGAGTCATGATTATGACCTGGGCACATTAGGGTTGGCAAATGACGGAGGCGCATTATTTGCATTTACCCCGCCACCTCACCACTATAACGGCGAAATTATACTTACCCCAAAAAGCATTGTACTTGACGGCGACAGCTATGAGCATATTCCGCTTGATAACCTTGAGCAATTATATTTAGGTTTTGATGAGGTTTACAAACGTTCGATGGTACGTAACAATGGTTTATTCTGGCAGCCGCTGAGGTTACGATACAGACTTAAAGAAGAATTGATAACATTATATCTTATTGTTGACCATACCCTTTTTGGCGCTAAAAATCAATTGTGGTTTAATACACTGAAGCAATTGCTGTCACGAAAAGGCTAAGTTAATTCTCTTATCCTCTGCTATTTTGCAATAGCTCCCCAAAACAACAGCTAATCAACACTTTAGCAATACAGGTTGTAAATATACCGCACAGTGGGTATTTCATAAAAGCAAACATGGTTGCATATTTGACTGCATTAATTGCACCAAACGCCATTATCACTCTTTATGAAAAAGCTCGGTCTCCTGAGGTTATTCTCTTGTTTACCCCTCATCGCTATCATCATTCCGGATATAACGGAAGCCTTTATTAACAGGAATTTTAAATTACCCTTTTTTCATCTCATTACCAGTGCGGCCCTTGTTGTCATAATCGGTATTTGTTCATTAATAATGCGTTATCAAAAAAAGCAGAAATTAAAAGTACAATACCAACGCTCATAACAATCAGTCATCTGCAGCCTGTCATAAAACAAAAAACGGCGCGGGTTATCCGCGCCGTTCCTGTTATATATTTTCGCAATTATTTGGCTTTGCCAAACTCGCCGTTAGCTTTTATGGTTACTTCGTCGCTTACTACAGCGTTAGGAAATTTTGAACCGAAGTTGAAGTCAGAACGGTTGATAGTACCTGTTAATTGGAAACCAGCGTCATCAGCTTTGCTCATTGGGTTTTGGATAGTACCGCGGTACCATAAATCAAATGAAGCTGGTTTGGTTACGCCGTGTAAAGTTAAGTTACCGGTAAGTTTGTAGTGCTTGTCGGATGTTTTGGTGATAGCAGTACTGGTGAAAGTAATGGCCGGGTATGTCGCAACATCAAAAAAGTCAGGGCTTGAGATGTGTTTATCGCGTTGATCGTTATCAGTAGTTACTGATGCAGTTTGGATGCTGATCTGGAATTTAGCATCGCTAAAGTCAGGTTTAGTAGCGGTGATGCTTGCATCATAGCTTTTAAATATACCGTCAACGTCAGATACTAACAAGTGGGTTACAGTAAATTTAACGTTTGAGTGAGCTTTGTCTACAGTCCATGTAGTTTGTGCTGATGCTGCCGTGTACGTGAATGCTGCTGCTAACAGGATAAGAATCTTTTTCATTGTTTTAATTTTTAAATTTCTTTTTTGTTTTTGATTATGGCTCAAAAGTATATAAATGATCGGGACTTCAAACAAAATAAATGTTTAAACATCTTTTTATTAAAATCGGATGACAATATACTACTAATTTAGTAGAACATACAAGGGTTGGAAGCTATTTTTGAGGAGTTTTGCCTTAAGTTTTTAAGGTTTTTTGTTTATTACGGAGCATAACCATTGCCTTATCGGCCCTTACCTTACGGGTAGCCTCCTGCTTTGCAGAGCCTACCCAATCGCAATAACCCTGTTTATATGATTTTGCAAGGCTTTCAAAAAATTCATTGGCTTCAGTATCGCTGTCAAGCAATACCTGTAATTCGGCCGGTGTACCTTCAATGTGTTCGCCTGGTTTAAGCATGATCTTTTACTGGGTTTATTTCCGCCTAAGATAATATTAATCGGGATAACCGCCCGGTTGGAAAACCATAATTACGGCCAGTAATACCACTAAAAGAAATGAGATGGCTAAAAGCGTATCGACAAGCAGCCTTTGGTTTTTTGATTCCATATTACTATTAATTAAACAGTAAAAGCCGCAGGTTAGCTTATAATTGAATATTGTAAAAACGATGCAGGGCTGTGTTTATTATAAAATATATACTCAAAAAATACATGTAACTCAAATTTTATAAAACCTAAACCAAACAAGGTTGTTATTTATAACTGTAATTGAGATTTACTAAAATTAAAGTAATTATGTGAGATAGCCCGGTTTAATAACCGGGTTATCTTTTTTTATGGCGATATAACAGTCCGGCAGGTTCAAGCATCGTTTTAACGCCGGTGAAATGGCTGCTCAAAAAAATCATCCACCTTTTTATTAAACTCATCGGTATGTTCAACCAGTGTACCATGACCTGAATCGGGTAAAATCCACAAATAAGCGTTTGAAATATTTTCAGCAATTTGTACGGTGTGCGTTGTTACAATGAGGTCATGATCGCCGGCAATAATAAGCGATGGGCATTTAATAGCTTTTAGTGCCGATAGCTTAATATTGGGCTCTTTATAATCAAGCATAAAGATCTTCCTGTCGTTCTTTTCTTTAGCGGTGATAAAATGATAATCCTTTTTGGCGGCATATTCTTTTTCCATATCCTTCCATAACGAAGGGATAAGGGCAGTAGAATCGGGCCAGAGGTTGGCCCCTGTGGATGCCAGTTTAATCACTTTCTCGGGGTGCCGCATGGCCAGTACCAGGGCATTGATGCCGCCATCGCTCCAACCTATCACATAGGCCGAATCAATATGCATCACATCAAGCAATGCAGCAAAATCATCGGCCATCATTTCAAAGGTAAGTGAGTCGCGCGGATCAATTGATTTACCGTGTGCGCGACTGTCAACAGCTATAACTTTATACTTTTTAGCAAAATAAGGAATGTTCTTTTCAAAAGCATTAATGCTGCCGCCATTACCATGTATCATTAATAAGGGCTTGCCTTTACCATAAACTTCGGTATAAAGCTTTATCCCCCTTACATCATAATACTTACCGGCAGCGGCATTATCGCCGTAAACAATACTTTTTTGCTGGCTGCATGCCATAAAAGCCTGGCATACCATTACAACGAATAACAGTTTTCTTATTATCATGATCGCCCGATTTAAGCTCATTAAATATACATAGATAATGTACAGTTTAAACTTCCGTTGCAGAGGTACTGCAATTAATTTTTAAATAGTGCTGTAAATCAAACATGTATTATATTTGCGCACTTTAATTAAAGTGTTTTTTAAACCATACGGTTAAAACAATATCATACCTGTAACTATTATAGAATGAAACGTTTATAAACCTGTATACATACATTGTTCATGCCTGCTCCCTTTCCTAAAAAATATAAAATAACTCCCCCTCTTTTTTTTCTGACATGCCTGCTTATAACAAGCAATTGTTTTGGGCAAAGTGCCGCTACCTCGGCTAATCATTTCAAATTTAAAACGGTTATTATTGATGCCGGGCACGGAGGTAAAGATCCCGGATCGCACGGGGCTTATTCAAAGGAAAAAAACGTTTCGTTAAGTATCGCCAAAAAACTAAGAGACGCCATAAACGACGAAATGAGTGGCATTAAAGTAGTGATGACCCGCAGTACCGACGTTTTTATCGAGCTGCACAAACGTACTGATATAGCTAACGACAATCACGGCAACCTATTTATTTCCATCCATTGCAATTCATCTCCGCAGCGTAAAGGATCATCAAGGGGCACATTATTGCTTGTATACGGTTTTCACCGCAGCCAGGAACAGCGCGAGGCCCTGCGTGAAAACGCATCGATATTTATTGAAAAGGATTACAAGGAAAAATATAACGGCTATGGCGATGATGCCGCAGTGAATACCATAGTGCTTAACGCTTTTCAACAAAAATACCGCAAGCAAAGCATCCAGTTTGGCGACCTGGTCGACAACCAGTTTCGTAAAACCAATGGCAGGCACAGTTTGGGTGTAAAAGAACAGGGTGTTTTGGTATTAGCACAAAGCGGCATGCCTGCCGTACTGGTTGAAACAGGGTTTATTAATAACCCATCCGACGAAGAATACTTGAACTCGGCGAGCGGGCAAAATGAAATTGTACGATCGATCCTAACCGCGCTCAAGCAATACCGAAATAATTTGGAAGGAAACTGATAGTGACAAGATATATCAGCATTTGTTCTATCTCGAAATTTAATTAACTATTACGTTTTTTTCTGATATTTATTATTGATATTGAAATATTTATTTCAGCATCACAATAAAACAATCAGCTTTAACGGGCTTTTATAGCTTATATTATCGGTTTAAATCCAAATAAAAATTTATTTTATAAATATTATTAAAAGCCATTTTTGCCAAAATATCTTTTGTGTTTCCCCGTTTCAAGGGCTCAACAAAACCAAAACACAAACACAAATGAAAAAAATCCTTGTCTTAATCCCTGCATTTTTATTGGCGTTTCAAATCTCAAAAGCCCAAACCGAAAAAGGTTCGCAAACACTGGGTATCGATGTACAATTTACGCATCAGAAAACATCTCAGGACCGAAGCCTTCCTGGTTTCGATTCATATGCTTATGATTTTAAAGCCACAAATTTTAGTATTGGGCCTACCTATAGCTATTTTATAGCAGATAAGCTTGATATAGGTATCAGCGCTAATTATGGTTACTACAAGCAAGATAGTAACGATAATAACTATGCTACCAACCAAAGCTCGCATCAATATGGAGCTTCGCTTTTTTTGCGGAAATACTTCATGTTTGGTGATAAATTAGGCCTTCGTGCCGGCCCATATTTGGGTTACACACGTTACGATTTCAGGTCAAATGCTAATGGCAGCTTCATCAAAACTAAAAATGACAGTTATAATGTAGGAGCAAACATGGCGCTGGTTTACTACCCTGCAAAAAAACTTGGCGTAGCTGCTACCTTGGCTAATCTTTCATACAATCATACCAAGATCAAAGATGATGCTGGCCTTCATGGAAGCAGCGACAATGTCTTTTTCAATTTGGTAAATGATGGCTTAGCTATTTCTGTATTTTATACTTTTGGCGGCAAATAAACCTTAAGTTTCAAGGCAGGATAGTGACCATCCTGCCTTTTTCACTTTATACGGTGAATGATAAACCCGTTATGAACGGTTTCCATGCCCACTTTAGGATAATATTCCATGGCTGTAGTAGCCGAAAGCAGCAAAAGCATAGTTTCATCGCCAATGGCTTCTTTGGTTAGTTCGATCAGCTTTTTTCCTATCCCCTCTTTTTGATAATCTTTAGTAACCGCCAGGTCCGAAAGATAGCAGCTATAGCAAAAATCAGTAAGTGCGCGCGATACACCTACCAATTTATCACCATGCCAGGCGCTTACCACCAGGTTTGAATTTTGGTACATCCTGGCAATCCGCCCGGCGTCATTAGTCGGACGTTTCAAGCCTGCTGTGTCATAGAGCTCTATAACTTGTTGGGCTGTTGGTACCGTACCTGTTTTATAAGTTATTTCCATATTATTGTTTAAGTTGCTTACATACTCATGTTCAAATGTAAACAGCATCTGCACTATGCAAATAAGCCAGGATTAAGAAAGCGGGTAGTCCAGCAAATATGAAAACGGGAAAAACGGGTAAGTTTTTGCGGAGTGTAATTCAACCCGCTTAGGATAAGCGTTTTTCAATTACCACTTTTTAAAAATAACAAATACAGCCAGCACAATAAGCCCGAAGCCTACCAAATGGTTCCAGCCCAGTTTTTCGTTTTTGAAAAGCAGGGTTGTAAATATCATAAATACAGTGAGCGTAATTGCCTCCTGTATGGTTTTCAATTCAACCAATGTAAAGGGGCCGCCGTTTTCTTTAAAGCCGCCTTCGTTAGCCGGTACCTGGAACAGGTATTCAAAAAATGCCAATCCCCAGCTTATAAGTATAATAGCTATTAAACTCAGGTTTTTACCCCAGCTATAGTCCTTAAACTTAAGGTGCCCATACCAGGCAAATGTCATGAAGGTGTTTGATATAAACAGGAATGTAACAGTACGCAGGCCTTTCATTAATACAAAATAGTTGTTAAGTAAATATCAATAAATTGAGATACATAACACAGCAATCATAACTTTGTTACGGTACCACTTAAAACTAATTACATTAAAACTTGAACACCAGCTCGGCGCCAAGTGACAGGGAGTTCCAGTTTGTTGAACCGGAGGCATCACCCAAAGTTAGTTTTTGGGAAAAGAAATTATACTTTGATTCGATACTGATTCCCAGTTTAGGGGTTACAGGGAATATTACCCCTACTTTAGGAGCATAATATAACGATTGCGACCATTTGTCATAAACAAAGGGATCGATACCATCAATTTCATAAGCCACTGCAAAATCAGTAAAATACAACCCTAAATTTACACCGCCATAAACCCTGAAATTATCGGCTATATCAATATTATAAGCAGCGCCCCCGTATGCGGCAATTACAGGCATATCGGCATAATAAGTGTTTGCAGTAGTTCCACTCCCTTCAATTGTTTCTGAAATAAAATATTGATCGGGCTTAAAATTCATGTACCCTACGCTTAAACTTGCTGTAAACGGGCCTAAAAACCTGTAAACACTTGCATTAAAATTAATGGCAGGCTTAAAAGTATAATTAAAATTACCTTGTGGTATGTCAACACCTGTACCTACAGCCAGCCCCCAGCCATCGGTAAAATTAACTGCACCGCTCCCGCCGCCGCCATAAGTTAAAGCCCGGTTTGACCGGCGTTGTGCCGTAGCAACATTAAAGCAAGAAAACAGCATAACTATTAAAAATAGCTTAAAGCAGGCATTTGATTTTTTCATGGGGAGATGGCACACCCTGAGGGGAGATTTTAGATAATGGTGTTTAGGGTTCATTTACCCGTAAAAATATAAAAAATTAGGTAAACCGAAACACTTAATTAATTTCATAACAATGCAAAAGCCCAAAAAAAGCCCGGGTTTTATAAACCGGGCAATTGGCATTAAGGGGTACTAAACTATATATTGGTTTATAATGATCAATATTATAAAATTACGGGTAGCCAAAGCCACTGAATTACTATTGTAACTGCGAATCAGTTGTATCTCTAAATTTTCGTAAATATGCTATGCCCAATGTACATGCTATTATAAAAAGCAGTAAAAAGCACTCAATATAAATATGAAAGGATGAAATATTACTAAAAGGGCCAACAATAAAAGTAGCGATATCAGGCAGCAATAAACCAAACAATGGAAAGCCTGCAAACATTCTTAAAATTGCTAATTTTTCCATAACAGTTGAGGTATAAGTTTAATATGTCCAAGTTACAACTTTTGAGAATAATAAAAAATAAATATTTACTAAAAAGCAATAAATATTTTCGATAAGATTAAAAAAGCATTCTTACCGACCTTGAATAGCTTAGAGTTTATAGTATTCTTCTATTGAGCGGCCAATTTCCTGTAAAGGGATTAAATGATCTCCAAAACGATGTTCAATGATCTCCCAGTAACCTTTTGTTAGCCTGGTTATGGTGTAAAAAGCCGAATAATTTAATACACTAAAGGTAGTTTGATTGGCAACCGAAGGAATAATTTTATAGGTTCGTTTATTAACTTTTAGTTCAAAAGGTTCCATGGGCATCGTTTACACAAAGCTATTATGTAAAATACAGATGTGCAAGCGTAATGCACCCCGTATTTTAACCCATTGCTCACTACGTATTTATACCTATAGGAAAGGGTTAAAAAGGCATTGCTTTTACCAATTCAAGTACTTTTTGCTTTACAGCAGGATCATTTTCAATGATTTGCACCAGTTCATTATCATCTGATACAGATACAATTACAAAGTTTTTATCCTGGTTCCAGAAATTACCGCTTATAACCACTTTGCCATTATTTTTAAGGTCGTTATAATAACCAATCCTATCGGTTAAACATTGTTTATTATCTTCAGGGCAGCTAATCTCTTCAAAAAAGAGCATCACATGATGCGGGTCTTTATAGGCAGATGCGTGTACCATAAATTGACTATTTTAAATTTTGATAACTAATTATTTAATTTATTAAGCTAAACAGGTAACCTCTGTAAGGATATTACCCGGAGCGTTAAAGTAAAACCCGTAACCACCGCGCAAAGAGCCCGGAGGTTGCGTTACATTAATCCCGCCTTCTATCAAACGATCATAAACTTCAGTCACCTGATCCTGGCTATCAACTAAAAAACCGATGTGAAAAGCATCGGGATAATTATTGTTGCCATTGCGGTTAAAGGTATCGGCCATAAGCACCAGGATAAATCCGTCCTCTCCTTCCATTATGGCCAGCATATTATTCCCCTTTACGCTGGTACATTTAAAGTGAAAGTATTGCTCAAAAAAATGAGAACTTGCGGTAACGTCGGTTACCGGCAAATTAACGTGATTAAGCTTTATATTGGTTACCGGCATAATTATCAGGGTTTTAATGCTTTTAATACAAGGCCAAGCGTTTGCTCCATCAGTTTATCATCCAGTGTAAAACTGCTGTTTACATAGCTATTGCCCTGGTGGTGAAACTTGATAAGCTGATAAAGAGGCGCATAAGCTACTGCCCAGTAAACCTCAAAAGGTAAGGGCACAAGTTGTTTCTTTTCTTCGGCGTTACGCATAAATGCCCCCAAAACCTGTCCGAAATTAACGGTAAGCATGGCGGTCACTTTCTCATAAAAATGAGTGTAACGCATAATTTCAATAAATTCCATATCCAACGGGCATTGCATGAAATACTCCAGCCGGTTATGCCACTGCACCTTTAACCCCTCTGCAAAATCCATATCCGGCGAAAAATTCTGAAGACTAAAAGCCATCATTTTTTCGGCAACACCAACACAAATGCTGTTTATCAGCTCTTCTTTATCTTTATGATAAATATAAATGGTTGCCGGTGATACCCCGGCGGCCCGGGCAAGCTTATTAACTCCGAAGCCGTCAAGCCCTTCAGCAACTATCAATTCTATAGCCTTCTGGCGGATCTGCTGTTCCTTATGTTCGTCGCGGGGTCTCATTTCGAGACAAATATAAGTGAGCGTTCGTTTATTTAAAAATTTATTTCTTACAAATCATCGTTTTTTGACAGTTGGTACAGATGCATAGTTATTTACGCAATAAGCTTAAAATAAGATATAGTTAAAAGAAATAACAGCAACAAGACTATATACCATAAACGGCTTTTTTGCTTGGTAAACCCGCTTTTGTTTTTGAGTACTGCAAAAAAAGCTACAACATATAATGCCACAGAGATAGCAGCACAAATACTAACTACTATTTTATTATCTACAAGATATACCCCTAAAACAGGCACAATAACAGCAATTGAAATCAGACTGCTATACCTTTCTTTAAAGGTAGGCCGGGTATTAACAGTTATTGGTTTTATCCCAGCCAATAATGGCTCCAGTTGCTCAGGGTTTTCTATCAGTTTAGATATGATTATTGTATCGGCCGGGGCGTTGCTTGTACCCTTAACAGTAAAATTGCCATTTGTACTTTTTATAATAGCAGTTATGTCAGAGAGCTGGATGGATCTGGGGATCAGGTTCTTTTGCTCGCGGATGATCATCAACTCATCGATGGTGATGGTATAACTATTATATACAGCTTTAAGTCGTTTTAGCGATCTGTAAATAATAAACGCATAAAGTAAAATCAAAAAAACCAGGAAACTAATCCACATTGCATCAGCACCATTACGGGGCTCATAGGTATAATAACCTAAGGCTATTATGACGACAACTATTATAATTACCGACCAAATTAACGTGCGTTTCTTTATTTCCGCATATCCGGTCTGAGAAATCTTAAATATTTGAGCTTCCATCTATTTGCAATAAGGTTTTTATCTGCCTAAATTAAGTAAATCTTATTACTTGTAGTATAGGTATCCTATTGCAGAATCGACAAGGTTTTCAAATCAGGTCAAACTCACCCATCATCAAAACAATAATCAACATGGCCTGTTCTCCAATCTTATTAACTAATAATTATCGTACAATGAATACCATTTTACAAAAAAACTGTAAAACCGGGCCAAATAAATCTTTTTCAATTTTAAATCAACTAATGTCAAATTTTATTTAAATTATAAAGAAATAATCCGTACCTTAGTATTGTCATACTAAATGTTAATAATTATGGAAAAATTAATAATATTGAGAATGTTCTTTTGCTTCCCGCTGGTTGGTTTAATGTTGCCGGATGCTGGTATTTTGATATCAAATTTTCCTGGCAAAGTTCCTGTAATTCATGTTGTGATAGAGGTAGCATTATTACTTTGCATTTCACTTTGTACTGCTGCGATAGCTTACGGCAAAAAGCGAAATCAGGACAGGACAAACGAAGCTTCTTTTTCCTGATCGGACGACCGTAAAAAGCAAAAATATTTCAAACTATCATGCTTTGACATTGGGGTTTTTATACCCCAATTTTACCCCAATACCACAAGCCCTCCTGCTTATTTCTTATTAGTTATAAGGTATTTCATGATGGTATAAGTTTTGCCATAGTCAATAATAGTTTTTTATTGATATTTGATAAAACTGCTATCGCGTTCATGAAAAAAATTCTATTTCTATTTTTTTTACCGTTATATTCATTTGCCCAAACAGCAAATACGTATACCCAGGAAGGAAACTCAAAAGCTAACACCAGGGATTATAACGGCGCCATACAAGACTTTACGCGCGCAATAGAACTAAACAACAAAAGCGCCGATGTTTTTTATTACAGGGCTAATGCATATGGCAACCTTAAAGAGTACAAAGCAGCCATTAACGATTACGCGCAGGCTATTGCCCTCAAACCCGGCCTAACCAATGCCTACCTGTACAAGGCCAATGCCGAGGCTGCCTTACAGGATTATCAAGCCGCAATCACTGATTTTGACCGGGCTATCGCAATGGGCCCAACATCGGCAGATATGTTTCACTACAGGGGCAATGCCAAAAGCAATATAGGCGATTATGCAGGCGCTATTGCCGATTTTACAACAGCGCTTCAATTTACCCCCAACAATGCCGATTTGTATAAATACCGTGGTTTGGCCAAAAACAACAATAACAATTTTACAGGGGCCATTGCTGATTATAATATGGCTATCAAACTAAGCCCCAATAGTTCCGAAATCTATCAATACATGGCAGGCAGCAAAGCCAGTATAAATGACTATAATGGTGCTATTGCCGATTATACCAAAACCCTTGCACTTAACCCCAACAATGCCGAAGCCTATTTCTACAGGGGTAACACCAGGGCAAAATTAAATGATTATAAGGGTGCTGTTGATGATTATAAAAAAGCGGCGGCGATAAATCCCGGCCTTAAAAACCTGTTGCTTTACATGGCCAATGCCCAAAGCAATATGGGCGATACCAATGGCGCACTCGATTATTTTAATAAAGCCATTGCACAGTTTCCGCAAAATGCCAGTTTGTACATGTACCGCGGGGTTATAAAAAGTGATAAAAAAGACAACCGGGGTGCTTTGGAGGATTTTAATAAAGCCATTGAGCTCGACCCTAAGAATGGCGATATATACCAAAGCCGTTCATTTGCAAAACTGGCATTAGGTGATAATGAGGGTGCAAAACTTGATGCCGAATCGGCAATTCAAATAAACCCTAACAGCATAAGTGCGTACGTAAGCCTCAGCAAGGCCAAAATGGCTATGAAGGACACTGCAGGAGTTATTGCCGATTTAACAAAAGCAATTAGCCTGAACAGTAAGAGTGATGAGGCTTACCTGGCCCGGGGCGATGCCTACCGCGATTTAGGGGTGCCCGTTGCCGCTATTAATGACTACACCAGGGCCATTGCCATAAACCCGGTTTATACTTATGCTTTTTTAAACCGTGCTATTGAAAAAAACAAACTGGGCGATTATGGCGGGGCTGTAAAAGATCTCGAAAAACTGATCAGCATTGCTCCGCAACAGCAAAATGGTTATCTGCGATTAGGCAAAATCAATAATTTTTACAAATACACCAATAACGGTACACAATTATTTACTGCCGCCATAACACTCAACCCGGCAAATCCTGATTTCTATCTTTACCGGGGCGAAGCCAAAGCTGCCACCGGCGATGCTAAAGGAGCTATGATCGATTATAATACCGGCGTACTTAAAGCTCCTAAAAATATCACACTATTGTTAAAGCGCAGCTTAGCTAAAGCAGCTGCTGAGGACAATAATGGTGCTATTGCCGACCTGAGCAGCGCACTTAAAATTGATTCGCTATCAGATTCAACCGCTTTGGTATGGCAGGCAAGAGGCTTTGTAAAAGCCAAACTTAAAAATTATAAAGGCGCGCTTACAGATTTTGACCGTGCCGTATCAATTTACTCAAACGACGAAACTTTTTTATTTAGGGGCGACACTAAACTGGCTTTAAAGGATTACGCAGGCGCTGCAGATGATTATCATAACGCTACCTATATGAACGATGCTAATGTCAAGGCTTTTTCACATAGCGGTATCGCCAAAAGCTATCTTGGCGACGCCCAGGGGGCAAAAGATGATTTTACAGCGGCATTCAAGGTTACCCCAAACAGTCCTGATTTATATATTGACAGGGCTACTGCTAAAGTAAATTTAAAAGATCCAAACGGGGCCGTTTTGGATTGCAATACCGCTATAAGTCTCGACCCCAAAAACAGCCGGGCTTATTTACAAAGAGGGCTTGCCAAAATAGCTCTTGACGATAAAACAGGAGGCTGCGCTGATATGAATAAAGCTTTGAGTATGGGCTCAAAAGAAGCGGCTGATCAAATATCAAAATATTGTAAATAACAATAACTTTTTATTTACAATATTCGTAAAATAAGTAACTATTAACTGATCTATAAATAACACCCAAGCCCCGAAAGGGGCTTTTACATTTACCGGGATTTAACATAGCTATACAGCCTTCTTATCCTCTATGCGTAATTGTTCGCGCAGTTCCTTCAATTCCATTTCATAGGCGCGCATCCGGGCCTGTAAAATATCAACTTCTGTACGCATCATCTGTATTTCGGTAATGAGCTTAGCCGATTCGGGCTTATTGATCATTTTTTCGCCGGTGCCAAGGATAAGCCATTCGGGCGAATATTTAAGCTGAAAACAAAGCTTCCGGATAAGGTAATAGCTGATATCCTGCTTTTTATTGATCACCTTACTAATAAAGCCCTGGTCAACACCAATAGCCCCGGCAAGCCCCAGCTGGCCGCCGTGTTCTTTCACAACAACCTTTAACCGTTTTATAATCGCTTCGTCAGACATAAGTGACTGCAATAATAATCATTTTGTTTATCCATGCAATATATAATTGCTTTATTGAACAAGTACTAACAAAAAAGGTCAAATGCCCCAACAGCAAATGACCTTAAAGTAAAACTAACCAACAAAAACTATATATGACAATAAAAATAAGCTTAGGTTAAAAGCAATAATTGTTTATTCTTTAGTTTTTCAGGCAGTTAACCATATTTACTATTGTAAACAGGCAACCCGATAATGCCATGATATTAAACCTTTGTTATACATTTTAATACGAAGCCCATAAAATAAGGTTGCATAATATTTGAAACTTTTTTTGAATATTTTTTAACACAAAAATTACATCATGTACAAATTTTAAAATACGCCTAAAAAGCCGACCTTTACATTCATCATCTCTTAACAAAAGGGACACATAAAATTGCAATCATTATGAAACCGGGCGATAAGGTAATTTGTATAAATGACAAAATAGATCCTGAAAAGATGGCTGAAATACGGCAGGATTTTGAAATATGGATCACCAGGGATAAAGAATACACCATACGCGAAATACTTGACAACAACGGCATTGTAACCGGCTTGTTATTAGAAGAAGTGCACAACTTTCCCAAATTTTTCAAACTGATAAACCGCTTCCAGGAACCTGCATTTGCCCAATGGCGTTTCCGTAAACTGAACTACGCAACACCAGAAGCAGAAGCTGTTACTGAAGAGCTGGAACTTGTTGAACAAAATGAAAAAGAGCAACAACTGGTTAAGGTTAAATAATAATCACCTATTCACTTGCCATTATCTTACGTTCAAGTATTTACTTTGTTAAAAAAAGTTAAACATTTTGCCGCAACCTGTTCATAAACGGATATTTATATAGCGAAACCGCTGCATATAATTATCTGCATGAAAAAGCTACCCGCATTATTTTCATTGTTAACTTCGATTGGTTTGTGGTATGCCTGTACCCAGCATCCGCAAAGCAAAAAAACGACTGATCTGCCCACTGTAAAGATCAGTAACCACGGCGTTAATATTGCCTATACAGATACGGGCAAAGGTGACACCACATTGCTTTTTGTACATGGTTGGTGCATTAACAAAAGTTACTTTAGCCAGCAGGTAAAATATTTTGGCAGTAAATACCGGGTTGTTACTATGGATCTGCCAGGCTATGGCCAATCGGGTAAAAACCGCAACTCATGGACGGTGAATGATTTTGCCGGTGACGTAACCTCCGTGATAACCACTCTCAAGCTAAAAAACGTAATACTGGTTGGGCACTCTATGGCCGGTGAAATTATTGTACAAGCCAGGCTCAATGCCCCGCAGCAGGTGATAGGCCTGGTAGGTATCGATAATTTTAAAGGCTTTGACGGAAAACCCGAAACAGCAAAGGCAAAAGCCGATTACGCAGCAGCGATAGCTATGCTGAAAAAACACTTTAGAACAATAGCCATAGCCTATTTTAACCAGGATCTTTTTTATAAAACAACCGATGCAGCCATCAGGAAACGCATCCTTAACGATGTAGCAAATGCCGACAGTGCAATTGCCATAGCAAGTATGGAAGATAATGGTTTTAATACTACAGCCAAACTTAAAGCCAGCAAAACAAAACTCCACCTTATTAACAGCGATTACACCCCTAACGATACAGCTGGGTTTATCAAAGCGGGGATCCCCTACCAGTTATTACAGATACATGCCACAGGGCACTTCCCTATGATTGAAAAACCTGCGGAATTTAATAGGCTTTTGCAACAGGCTATTAATCAAATTTAGCCGATCAATTGGATTAGAAACACATTCAAGACAAATTTAAACAGCTTGAATAATTATGAAAACAATTCCATTTAGCATAATTAAAATCCACTTTAATAGGTATAATCACTTGCGGCACCGGCTTCAACAAGCTGAGTAAGCAATGCTTTTAATACCGCCTCACGGGTCCATTGTTGTTCCAGTAATGATGCATCGTCTTTATACCATTGCACAGGGGTGTTGATTTCTATCCGCGCTTTATAGGCAAAGTTTTTAGTTGGGTGTAATTTGGTACCCTCGTAGCTATTCAGGCCCTCAGCCTTAATGATCCTGGCCATATCGCGCACCCGGATATCTACCTGCAGGCATTCATCAATTGAATTTTTAAAATCCTGTTTATCCTCCAGCCACAAAGTAAGCACTTCATCTGTCAAATCATGCTCTGCTATAGTTATCCGGCTATAGTCATAATCAACCGAAATAATAAGCCACCAAAGCTGGCTTTTAAGTTTTTGCGAAATTTTCATCATGGTAATTAGTGTATGTTTTAATTGGTTATTTTATGTGATATTGCTTACACCCTGGTTATTACCGGCTAAAAGCAGGCATCCATCCAGGTATATATTTTTGGATGACTGCAATTTCATCCCTATATTTTTCACATGCAGCCCTATAACCCTCAAAGCGCTGCAAAGCCTCATTTTCATTTAAAATATCCAGGTTATTTTGATTATTGTTGTCACGTGCCGACTGTTGAAGCGCCGAAAATGCTATATACATAGTAATGGTATTATCGATTATTTCTTGATATTATTTCTTGATTTTAAATTACAGAACGTTACATTAATACAAAAGAATACTCTTTATAAAACAGAGTAACCATTTTGATTTACAAATAATTTAACTTACATTAGCAATCATTAACGAAACAAATATACAGAATAATCTTTATTATTATCAAGAAAAATCTTTAAATTATTTTTCACCATGGAAGACGAAGTAAAACCAAACAAAATAAAGATTGTACGTCCTGAAACACTGGAGTTTATTATACTTTACAATCAGCTTAAAGGAAAAGCATTTAACGGGAATGCCCAATTGGCCGAAGCATTAGGCTTTAACTCTCCAAGCTCAATCACTGAGATAATAAAGAGCAGGCAGAACATAGATCCAGAAAAACTCCGTATTTTCAAAGAAAAATATAAAGATTACATAACAGGCGAAAAAAAACAGAATATTTCTGAATCAAAACCTGTATCCAAACACAGCGAAGGCATCCCCATGTATGAAATTTCTGCAACTGCTTCAGGCGTAGAAGTATATAATGACATTAACGACTCACAGCCGGTTGGTCACATGAATTTTCCGGGGATTGAGGATTGTGATTTCGCGCTTCCAGTTTGGGGGCACAGCATGTATCCTTATCTTGAAAACGGCTGCTGGGTTGCACTAAAAATAATTCACGATAAAAAGATCCTGCCCGGCGAGGTTTATTATATTGAATGGGGCGATTACCGCATGTACAAACGCCTGCTTGCCGGAGATAACCCCGATGAAGTAATTGCACACTCAGATAACACAACCGAAATGGTTGGTAACCGGCTTAAATACGCCCCATTTGTTATTAAAGTAGCCGACATCAAAAAGCTTTGCCTTGTTAAGGACATCCACAAAAAACATAATCATTAACCTTTATAGCGGCTGCAATCTATTATTCCCCTGCAGCCGCCATTATTGTTCTGCCTATCGTTACAAAACATCCAGTACCCTACAACATTCTTACATCTATGCGGTTAATGTATTACCAACACATTTTCGACACCTTGTTAAACCTTTAAATGCATAGGTAATCAAAATTTAAAAGATGTTTAAGCAAGGGGAATTTTCAAGTAATGCAAAGTAAGATGTTAAAATTGATCATTGATGAATTCAGCGTTGGTAACTGGGTACAAAACCTTGCATTTTATAGCTTCCTCTTCCTGCTATCATGGACTGTTATCCTGCAAATAAAATCAACTTCAAAAATTTCGTTAAAACGGCGTGCGCTTAAATAAGCTTATTATTTATTGCAAAAAGTAAACTGCCAGACATCAAAACTTCCATATTTTAGCCATAATTTTTTTTGGCAGATAAAATGACAATCAGACTGGCTACACTTAATGATATACCTCAGATATTAGCTCTTGTGGCAGATGTAATCCCCATTATGAAAACGGCAGGTAACTTTCAATGGGATTACGATTACCCCAATAAACAGGTATTTACCGATGACATTAACCTTAACCAGCTTTGGGTAGCAGACATTACAGGAGCAATAGCAGGCGTAGCTGCTATAACTACCGATCAGGATGCTGAATATGCCCAGGCCGGACTTAACCCCGACGAAACCGCCATAGTTACACATCGCCTTGCTGTAAACATTAATTACCAGGGGCGCGGCGTTGCGGCAGCACTTTTAAAGCAAGCAGAACAGGAAGCCATTGGGCGTGGAATTGAGATATTACGAATTGATACCAATATTGCTAACCAGGCTACACAAAAGCTGTTTCCAAAGCTGGGATACGTTTTGGCAGGCGAAATTAGCTTAGATCTAAGACCGGGTTTAAGATTTTTATGTTATGAAAAACGGCTTAACAACAACCTTAATCAATAACAGGCCTCAGATCTGCATAATAGCTAAGTTTATTCCCGCCTGTTAAAACTTCACACATTCACACAAAACATACAGTCATTTCTCAATAGTTATTCACAAATGGGCATTTTATCAACAATTGCCTTTTAGTTTATTTTTTATTCAGGTATATTTATTCTAATTATAAACCGTCGGCGTCTGAGCCCGGAATCATAAACCTGTAACAAAAAGAGAAGAAGATGGATCCTATAATGATGCTGGTAATTGCCGCAATTATTGCCGCTATAGTGTTAGTAGAGTTTAATAAACAACAAAAGGCAAAAGTGACCGATAATAGCCATATCACTTTTGATGTTCAACAAGTATATCTGCTCAAAGCTGCTGAATATAAAATAGAAGTTATTGAGGATCATCAAAAGCATAGCACAGACACAAACAACACTGCTGTTCAACATCTCGAAGAAGACCTGACACAACTGACTAATGCTTTTGAAAAAGGTGATATTCAATTAAAAGAATTCAATCTTAAACTGGATATTCTACTTAACAACCTTAATCCGGATAAAATTCCGTTGGCACAGGCCTCTTAATTTCTTTATCAATTTTAATAAACAGCCCCTGCATCTCCTTATTTTTGCCGGCCTGTTTTATGATCATTATTTTAAGAGCACCACATATCCAGATAATGGCTTGTTGCCATCTTTAAGATCAACTACATAATAATAAGTACCCGTAGGCAGCACGTACCCATTAAAAGATCCATTCCAATCTTTACTGTAACCTATCGAACGAAAGATCTGCGATCCGTTACGGTTAAATACATTTACCACACAATTTGGATAAGCGCTAAGGGCTGGTATGCTCCAGGTATCATTAACGCCGTCGGCATTGGGGGTAAAAGTATTAGGGATAACCATGAGGGATACAACATTAACTGTAATATCCGCAAATGCCGGGCACCCTCCCGCTACCTCTGTAACCTTTAAAGTATAACTGGTGGTTTTCGCCGGAGACGCTACCGGGTTCAAAATACCGGCATCGCTCAAGCCATCTGACGGAGACCAGCTATAGGTTAATAAGTCTGGAGATACAGTTGGATTCAGCACAACACTTTCTCCCTTTTTAATAGTAACATCTCCGTTAAACGAAACAACAGGCACTGTGTTAGTTTCAATTTTAAACTCATCGCTTATCCCGGGAGAACTGCATTGAGAAGGATTACTTACTGTACAAGTTAATACATCACCTTTTTTTAGCGAACTGCTGGCAAATGTGTTCTTATTTTCACCCGCATTTACGTGGTTCACCTGCCATTGATAAATTGAACCCGCCACGGCATCCGGCGAAGTTGCGGCAAATATCACCTGCGAACCCTCGCAAACCGGATATGCCGATGAAGGGGCAACACTTACAAGCGGCGAACCTGAAGAAAGGACAGTTATGGTAATTTCATTTGAAATTTTTTGAGGATTGATCCCGCAACTTGCAACATCGGTATTGGTAATAATACATGACACCTTATAGTCTCCGGAGACAAACGTTGTTACCGAGGTATAAGGCTGAATTGAAGGAGCTCCTGTGTTTACACCATTAATTAACCATAGGTAGGTTGGATTACTGCCCTGGTGATTAGGCAATGCTTCAAAGCTTACTGTAGTACCGGCACAAACCGTAGTAGCCGTTGTTGCTTTTATTGTTATTTCTGGTTTAACTTGCTGAATATACTGAGGAAAAACCCCACTTGAAATAACGCTGGGTGTATTTGTACAATCGCTTACATTAGTAATCTTCACCGTTACAATATCGGTACTACTAAGTGCAGAGCTGATAAAATTCACGCCACTCTGCCCCTGCTGGGGACTTCCGTTCACATACCACTCATAAATAGCATTATCCCCGCCATGGACCGGCATTGCTATAAGTATTACCTGCTCACCGGGGCAACCTAAAATTTGCTGATTTATGCTTACTTCCGGAGTTACCAGTGGCTTATATTGAGGCTGCAGTTGATTAGAATTAGCATCGGCATTTGTAGTACAATCATCAATATTAGTTAGGGTACAAGCTACAACACTGGTGCTGTTAATTGTAGTTATAGTAAAGGTCGGGCTACTATTACCCCCTTGGTTAACACCATTCACAAACCACTTGTATATAGCATTAATGCCTCCATTTACAGGTGTAGCAACAAATGTTACTGATTGACCGGGGCAGGCTATTCCCTGCTGGCTAATAGTTACCGATGGTGTAACTACCTGCTTCACCTCGCCACTCACAGTCACAAGAGCATCGGCAGCGCCTTCAGATCTCAAAACAACATCGCCTGTAAGCACCCCTACCGGGGCTGTAGCAGCCAGGCGCACATAAATCTCCGTACCATCCGGATCTAATGTTGCTAACTGGAGTGTTAATGTATTGGCATAACCCTGGTCGGGCAGTAAGGAAACCTCAAACCCGGCAGGGGCATTAATTATGATATCGTTTGTAAGACTTGTACCCGACACTGTAAATTGCTGGTAATTTGTCGATACTGAACCAAAACAAGAGCTCATGCTGCCTGTAGCACTGCTTACTATAAGCATAGGATCGGGCACGGCGTTAACTTTAATATTTAGCACGAAACTACTACTGCCGCCGACATTAAAAGCGGTGACCTTATAATCAGTAGCCGGCCAGGTTACAGTAGGCGTACCGCTTATTATTCCCGTTTTTGGGTCAAAAACAAGGCCCGGAGGCAAAGCCTTATCAATAATATATCCTGTAGCTATAACCTGCTTAATGATATTGCCATTTATTTCTGTTATATACAGATTACCATCGGGATTAATAGCAATGCCGCTGGGCACATTAAAACTCACCTCTTTACCTACACCTGTATTTGTTCCGTTAGGCCCCCCGCCGGCTATCGTAGTAACGCTATAGTCATCAGCACTGATTCTTCTAATGGTCCCTCCTCCATCGGTAACATACAAATTACCCGAAGGATCAACAGCTATGCCGAGTGGAAATTCAAAGCTGGCAGCAGTGCCTATTCCATCAGCTGTACCATATTGCCCGCTGCCTGCAATTGTAGTAACATCGCCATTAGGGGTAATTTTACGGATCACCCTGCCAGCCTGCTCTGCCACAAATATATTGCCCGTTGCATCAACCGCTAAGCCGGCCGGTGTATTGAAACTTGCGCCATTGTATTTTCCATCTACCGTAGCCGCCATGCCACTGCCCGCAAAAGTATATACATAGCCGGTTGGCGATATTTTACGAATCAGGTTACTTCCATCAGATACATAAAGATTGCCTGCAGCATCAATAGCTATAGCGTTAGGATTTATAATAGAAGCATCCGTGCCCTGGCCATCATTAGGTAAACCATTACTGCCAAAGCCACCTGCAAAAACACTTATCGTACCATCGGGCAAAATTTTCAGGATATTATGATTACCATAATTAGCCACATATAAATTCCCTGCAGCGTCGCGTACAACGCCATGCGGCGTATTAAATTTAGGCGAGGCAATATTGGGAGAACCCGGAATGCCGTCGGGAGCTATTGTTGTTACAGTACCTGTGGGTGTTATCTTCCTGATCCGGTAATTGGCCGATTCTGCCAGATAGATATTACCATTGGCATCAACTGTTAAGCCATATGGATCAACAAACGTGGCCGTTGCTGCATTTCCATCATTGCTACCCGGCAATCCCGAGCCAGCTAAAATCTTAGTTTCGCTATAAATAGTAGCAGGTACAGCACCTCCGGTATTGAAAGGATTTAATGCCGGTATTACAGCTCCAACAATATAAACATTTGGGGTAGTATAGGTAATATCAGGAGCCTGACTAAAAGCTGAAAAAGCTGCAAGCCAAAGCACAAGTACTGTTATTGCCGGTTTAAAAAAGGCGTACACTGTTGTTATTTTAAATTGTCAGCAAGTTCAGGTATCCGGGGGTACGGAGGATAACAAGTGTAAATATAATGGGTCATTTAATTACAGGCAAGGTTATTGTAATCTGTTTTATTTTGGCCACTTATCAACTATTGATAAGCATACTAAAATAAGCTTTTTCCGGCAACTCTTCTCTTAATCAACCAGCTAAGTTTACATGATTTAAATTATCCAGTCATCAATATTGGCAAAAACAAAAAAAGCCGGCATAGCCGGCTAATATTTTGAAAAAAGAAGAATAATGTTTTATCTGGTATTAATTACGCCTGAAGCCACCTTTTTGGCCACCACCGTTAAAGCCAGGACCTTTGTCTTCGGCTACGTTAACCGTGATCCTGCGGCCATAATAACTTGCTCCATTCATGCAACGTATCGCTTCTTTCGCTTCATCCTCGTTAACCATCTCCACAAAACCAAAACCCTTACTCTCTTTTGTTTCGCGATCTTTAATAATCCTGAGCGACTTAACCGGCCCAAAATCACCAAAAACAGCTGTTAATTCGGCCTCATCTACTTCTAAAGGAAGACCTGCAATAAATACTTTCATCAATGTTTTTAAAATTTGCATAAAGGTACGAAAAAAGAGCCGCATTACCGCCCTTTTGAGTACTAATGATCATTAGGTAATGGCTTTTTTACCTTAATATTACTGAATGAAAATTTCTCAGATCTGCGTTGAAAACAAAAAGGGATTTTATTTGAGCTGCAACTCAAAGCTGCCTTCAACACGGTAAAAAGGAGAATCGGATTTATCATCTTTAGCTAAAAAGGTAAAGAAAGTACCTTTGGCAATCATATTTTCATGGTTATACTGATCCATATCAATTTTACCAAAATCCTGTTGCCCTGCATATTTGGTAAGTGTGTATTGGAGTAAAGGCTTTTTGTCATCAACTTTAAACAAAAATTGACTTCCGGCCACGTCATTGCTGGTTTTAACCGAAGCCAATCCTAATGAGCTGATGCCAAAACTCATGTTATGCGCCTTATTGATTGCCGTGATGCCAAAATATTTATCATCCCCGTTATGTACGTTTATGAATGCTATTGAATCCTGGCTGGCATCAAAAGTGTAAGTTGAATCTTCAATGGTAACTTTTAAGGTGCCTTTCCCAGCCAAAAAATTACCCGGAGTATTGATAATATTTACTGATGATACGCTGTCTTTACTGGTGGATGTTTTAACCGCGTTTATATCCTTCACTTCCTCATCTTTTTGACAGGAAGATACAGCCACCGAAATGGATAAACTTAATAAAACAAACCATTTAGTAAAACTGGTACGGATCATAGGCTTACTGGCGAATAAACATAGCAATAAATAATTACAAATCTCATTAAATATGGTTAAACAAATTAATTTTTTAACTTTTTTTAACCTTTATATGATATACGTCAATATTCATGCTAAAGTTACCGGTTTATGTGCGATAAAGCACTTTTAATAAAAACGCAAAAAACGAATAAGCGGCGCCCCGTTTCGGGGATTTTTAATACATAAAAATATAAAAATCAAAATTCAGGTACAGACAATACACTGTCAATCAAATCAATATACGCATATTAAAACACCTCGCCTACATTAATAAACAAGCCTCTTGATCCTTCCCGCCCGAAACCATAATCAATGGCAATATTAGTTTTGGATACCTTATTCAGTTTAATCCTTAAACCGCCGCCAAAACCGGGCTGCATAGTTTGTAAAGCAGTACCCGGCGCTGCCGAAAACGATTCGCCGTTTACAAAGGCTACGCCGCCAAGCAAACCGTTCCGGGTTATTTTAAACCGGTATTCACTTTCCAGGTAAACCATTTGCGCGCCCCTAAACCTACCCTGTATATATCCACGGCCAGTAGTAAAGCTTGGGTCATGCCCGGTAGCCGGCAGGTCCAGGTATGCCGGCCTGCCATTAAGTACCAGCCAATCGTACGACCAAAAAGCCAATACATTATCTGAACTTTCGGGGAACCTGAAGTATTTACGTACATCAACAATTAATGAACGCCAGGCAGTTGTACTTCCTAAAAACGTGTAATTATCCCGGTACTGCAGCGAAGTGTAAAACCCTCGCGATGCATTGATCGGATTATCGCGGCTGTCGTACAATCCGCTAAACGTTATCCCGGTTGATATGGCACGACTAACAGGGCCGTATCTTTCATAGTCCGACGTTTTTCCATTCAGTTGCCCTTTCTCGTACATATTCCACCTGTCGTCAAAAATATAACCTAAACCGGCATAAAAATTACCGGTTATATTTCGCAAAACGGTTTCATGGAAACGAAAAAAGCTATAAACCAGCGGATTTTCATTAGCCCTGTCAGAATTACTACCCAAGCCAAAACTGCTTTGGGGATATTTGTAAAACCTGAAATCGCCTATAAAATCATACTTGTTATTTTTTGACCATATGTTTGATTGTATGGGGATGATCACCTGCTTATTTTGAGTGTATGCAGGATTTATAGTTATGGTTGAGATCCGTGTATCAGGCGCTAACCTGAAAATCACATTGCCAGATATGGTACCGGCCAAACCTGTTTGTAAAGTATACCCTATAGCCGGAATAATTGATATTACCGGTTTTGAAGTTACGGAATCAACCTTACCGGGTTTCTTGCTTTCGCGAAAAACCGATTCAATAACATCAAAAATATCTTTTTCAAAAGTAGTGTCGGGATGGGTAACCAGTACTGTATCTTTATATTTAGTGTGCCCTATCGGGATGTATCTTTTATCCTGGGCATACACGCTGATACTTATGAGCAAGCCTGCAAAAATTAAAATGCTTGTTTTGTTAATACCCATTATAACTATTCAATGCAGGACACGTTAAGGTTTATCCCTGCAATTATAAAATAATTATTTAAGTTAATTGTTTGTACAATGTTTTATTGCGCCTTAAGCCGCGGATCAAAAGTAAACTTGCTTACACTGCTGATGGTTATTTTGTCATAATCGGGATGGGCCGGATTAAACAGGTAATTATACTCCAGATCAATAATTGCCGATGGGACTTTTAAAACTGCTGTTTCCATTTTACGAAGCCAGGTATCGCCAAGCAATTGGGTAACCGGGTAGTTAATTACCTTATGCCAGTTAGCATTAAGTTTTTGGAGCTTGCTTACAGTAATTTCAAAAACAGGCAGGTTATCAGGTATTTGAAATATAATAACCGAAAAATCACCGGCATACAGTGCTGTACCAGGCGAATGTGCCAGTTTTTCAAGGCACGAAAGGGCGAGCGAACCGCCGGTATAGATCATATATTGCCCCAATGAGTTCCAGCGCCCGTCAATTCCTGAGCCCTTGCGGTCACGTGCGTATTTGGTTTGACTTATCCGGTAAACGTTCAAAAGACAGATGGATAGATTTAATAAACTATTTAGTGATCATAAACAATTGCGGTAAAAAGCAGTCAGCAATTCACTAAATCATTAATTCAATAATTATTTTACGCAAGCACACCGTAATCAATACGGATAAGCTGGCTTATCACAATGTTGATACCTGTTATGGTATCAAGCAAATCATAAGGAATGGCATCAATACCAGGGTTATACTGCTTTAACCAGCCTTTAAGCTGATCAAGGGAGCCGAAGGTATCAAGGCCTTTATCAAAAACCTCAAAAAGTTGGATGATATGCTCACTTAACCCCTGGTTTAACTCATGCGCACTTTGCAAATGCTTACGTAAAGTAGGCTCAGTAATATGCAGCCATTTGGCAATATCACTTTGAGTAGCACCGGTTACCTTTAGTAAATCGGTGATGGAATTGGAGTGCAACCCTTGTTTTATAGCCCCAAGCTTGGCCAAAGGCGATTTAAAATAGGTTTCATAGGGTACCAGCAGATCATTAAAAACCTGCATAGGCGCATCTGTAAATACATAAGGGCGGGATGCTGCCTGCCCCTGCCTGGCTTCAATAGCCGTATTACGATTTTTAATTGCTTTGCTCATATACAAATGTAAATATTTTCTATTAAAAAAGAAAATATTTACATTTTATTCATCTCTATTACTTATCCCTCTCTAAATTCATCCAATTAAAATATTACCAATAAAATTAGCATTTATAAAAAATATTGCCGACATTTGATTATTCTTTTATGCCATTCGGCATTTTAAACATAATGAAACCCGATATATCTTCTTTTAATGATTCCGCCCAGGTTGCGCGGTGCATTGATAAATATTTCGTCAAAATAAAAGGCAAATATCACCTTGAACAAAAACCGGTAAAAAACAGTAAAGACAATGCAGAAACTATTGAACACAAAGTTTGGGACGAGGATCCGGAACCGGCAACACTTTCAGGACTGGCCCTTGCCCTTGGCTTTAACAGCCGGCAGGAGTTTAACAATTATGTACAGCATGGCAGGTTTGCACCTGCTGTTAAACAAGGGATTTTACGTGTAGAGGCCTGTTATGAAGCTCATTTGCATCAAAATACAACGGGAGCAATGTTCGCGTTAAAAAATATGGGGTGGAACGAGAAATACGAGCCATCACCAACCAACACAGAAGCCGGAAACAAATTAAAGGTGGAGATCTTCAACTCCGGCCCTCCCCCTGCCGACAGCGAAAAAGATGTACAACTATAACATCGGTGCCCCATGTACACTTGGGCCACCGGATTAACAATTAATAACAATGACCAATGAAGAAATAAGCCCTGATATTACATTAAAGGAGCCTGAAGGTTTTCAGTGTTCTATCCTGTTTAAACAAAATTACCTTTCAACGGCCCATGTAGTAATTAACCAGGGTGGTACCAGTAGCGGTAAAACATTTGCCATTGAGCAGGCACTATTTTGCATTGCAGGCGAAAGCCCAAAGCAGGTGATCACCATAGTTGGGCAGGATATCCCTAACCTTAAAGCTGGTGCGATGCGCGATGCGCTTAATATATACAACTCATCACTGGTATTACAGGCAAAAATTAAAAACTATAATAAAAGCGACCGTATTTTCGAATTTCTGAATGGCAGTATAATCGAGTTCAAAAGTTATGACAACAGCCAGGACGCTAAATCTGGCAAGCGTGATTATCTGTTTATCAATGAAGCCAACGGCTTAACATGGGATGTGTATACGGAACTGGCCCTGCGAACTAAAAAGCGCATTTTTATTGACTATAATCCCAATACAGGCTTTTGGGTGCATGAACACTTGATTGGTAAACCGGAAGTACAACTCATCGTATCCGACCATAGGCATAACCCCTTTTTAGCTCCGGAAGTGCGGAATAAAATAGAGGCGCTAAAAACTGTTGATCTTGAACTATGGAAAGTATACGCCCGCGGCTTAACAGGCAAAATAACCGGGCTTATATTTGATAACTGGTATATCTGCGAATCTATTCCTGCCGATGCCCGTTTGATAGCCCTGGGTTTAGACTTTGGTTTTACCAATGATGAAACAGGATGCATTGAGCTATACCAGCAAAACGGCGAACTGTGGGCCAACGAACTGTTTTACGAAACAGGTTTAACCAACACCGATATATCTGTAAAATTAAAAGAGATTGGCGTGAACTTTAACTGCGAAATTATTGCAGATAGTGCCGAACCGAAATCAATAGAAGAGCTAAAACGCCTGGGATGGCGTATTACCGCTGCAAAAAAAGGTGCTGATAGTATTAAAAACTCTATTGATATTCTTAAACGCTACAAAATAAATGTAACCCGCAGCAGTGTAAACATGCGCAACGAGCTTAACCGTTACAAATGGCGAATAGATGCAACTGGCAAAACCATTAATGAGCCGGTTGATTCATGGAACCACCTGATAGATCCGTTAAGGTATATCGCTCTTAATAAATTAAAAATAAATAGTACCGGCAAACTTCAGTCGCGCCTGCCACACAGGCAAAGCAGTCAGCAAGCAAGTGCATTACACGGGCTGATCTAAATATCCATATTCAAAAATCACAAAACCTATACATGCTTTATAACGATGACAGAACGCATATTAAAAACCACCGGAGGCAACCTACGGGTCAAGATGCCAACGCAATTAGATGAAATAACCCTTGGCCAGATGATGGACTTACAAGCCCGGCCCGATATAACGGATATTGAGGCAATCAGCATACTCTCGGGTATCCCGGTTCCGGAGCTTCAGAACATAAAAAAACATGATGATTTGCACCAGTTTGGCGAGGTTGTACTTTCCTTATCGTACCAGATCAAATATCTGTATAACAGCAATGAGATCCCTAAAGAGGTAACTTTCATACTACCCGAAGCCAATGGGGTATCGCTCCAAAAAACGAAGGTAAAAGTAATGCATAATCTTTCTGTTGAACCGGCTGGTGCCTTTATGGCCGCCCGTGATATCATAACCGAAGAAATAAATACACATATAAAAACACATGGAGAAGATGATTGGCAGGAGCATTTTAATCCTTCACTAAACGCCTGCTGCCAGGTATTGGCGCAGTACTTTTATTGCCGGGCAACGGGCAAAAAATATAACGAATATGAGGTGGAAAGCTTTATTGATGAAGTTAAAAAACTACGGGTAACGGAGGCGCTGCCCATAGCCAAACATTTTTTTACCTGTTATCCGAGCTTATCAACACCGAAAACAGGCTTTTGGCCTCGGCTCCTACAATCCTTGAAAAAAGGGCAGGGATCCAGTCGTTCGAAAAATTTAAATATATCAATACCGTAAACTCATTGGCAGGTGGTGATATAACCAAATGGCACCTGGTCATGAGCATGCCATATGAGCGGGTCCTTACCAAACTGCTTCTCAACAAAACCGAAGCCGAATATCAAAAACGGTATAGTGAGCTCTCTCAAACTACAACTTAAAGCGCCTTATCCCTGCAAGGCTATTAAACATTAAAATCGCCCCAAACCAGGGACCGGGGCCTTATTATTATGCGTAACCAAATAGAAGCTATTGTACAAACCCTTAACGACAACCCGGCATTTGCCTATGGTACCCAGGCCGAGCTGAATACCCTTGCAGATGATGTTATTTTTCCCTGCGTATTTCTTTACCCGCTTCAGCCTATTGAAGTAAGTCCGCAGGTTAACGGTTCTGTTGGTAATACATTTACTGTTAATGTGTTGCAGCAAGAAGTCCAAGGATTAAAAGAGGGGAAAAAATCTTAAATACAATTAATTAATAGGGTGTGCCCAGAACGAGATTCGAACTCGTACATCCTTACGAATGCCACCCCCTCAAGATGGTGCGTCTACCAATTTCGCCACCTGGGCTTTAAAAAAATGTGAGAACCTTTCAATTCTCACATCTCAATTATCTTACTTAAAAAAGGCGTGCCCGAAGAGAGACTCGAACTCTCAAGAGACAATTCTCAACGGCTTCTGAGACCGCAACGTTTACCAATTTCGCCATCCGGGCTTATCGTTTTATTAACAAGCGTGCAAATATAATCGTTTCCGGCAAATTGCAACTTAATAAATTAAAAAATCAATATTATGTTGTTTAACGGGCTTTGAAAATCTAACTTAGGTTTCATAAAACACTTTATATCAAACTAAATGAAGCTAGGTCGCATTTTTATTTTAGATACTCTATTTTGTTTTTTGTCATTCAGTGCTATTTTAAAAGCACAAACTATTACCATTTTGCAGCAGGATAAGCCAACAAGCATCCGCGGTTTATCTGTAGTTGATGATAAAACGGCATGGATAAGCGGCAGTAAAGGATACATCGCTAAAACTAATGACAGTGGTAAAACCTGGGAATGGAACCAAATAAAGGGCTATGAAAAATCCGACTTTCGGGATATCGAAGCTTTCAATGATAAGGAAGCCGTAATCATGAGTTCGGGCTCGCCTTCTTTCATTTTAAAAACAGTGGATGGCGGACAAACCTGGCAGGAAAAATATCATAAAACAGATACTACCTATTTTTTAGACGCCATGGATTTCGCCGACAACCTTCACGGTTACATTTTAGGTGATCCTATCAACAATAAATTTTTATTACTTGAAACCAAAGATGGTGGTGAAACCTGGAATGAAATAAAAAATGCGCCTTATGCCATACCGGGCGAAGCTGCCTTTGCTGCAAGCGGCACGTGCCTTAGAGTATCAAACAAAGGCGCGATATACATCGTTTCGGGAGGAAAAAACGCAAGACTTATTTCATTGCAACCGAATAATGATCAATGGCAGTATGTAAATCTACCTATCACACATGGGCAAAGCAGTGAAGGTGCTTTTTCATTATCGATAGGGCAAAATCAAGGAATTATGATCGGAGGTGATTATGCTAATGATAAAAAGACCGACTCCGTTGCAGTTATCCACAAGGTTCACCCGCTCCTTACTTTTACACACCCACAAACAGGTCCTGCAGGTTTTCAATCATCGGTTGAGTACATAAAATCAAATACATTTCTTTCAACCGGCACTCCCGGAAGTAACATTACCACCGATGGGGGCAAGACATGGAAGCAGATTGATGGCACAAGTTTCAACGTTTGTCGTAAAGCAAAACACGGAAAACTCGTATTATTGGCTGGAAACAGCGGTAAAATAGCCATCCTGAATTTATAGTTTACTGGTTATTAATAGCTTAAAAAAAGCTTTACATTAATTTAAAAAATAGCTTGCGGGTAATAGTAAAGAACCCTATATTTGCACCACTTTAAACAGAAACGATAATCAGATCGCAAAAGTTTAAAGAATGATTCCGTAGCTCAGCTGGTAGAGCATAACACTTTTAATGTTGGGGTCCTGGGTTCGAATCCCAGCGGGATCACAAAGCCTTCGAAAAAAGGCTTTTCTTATTAAAAACAAAAGCTGCCTTTAAACAGCTTCGCTTTATAAGCGAAAAATTTAAAGATTGATTCCGTAGCTCAGCTGGTAGAGCATAACACTTTTAATGTTGGGGTCCTGGGTTCGAATCCCAGCGGGATCACGAATACAAAAAACAAAATAGGCGCATTTTCATGTGCCTATTTTGTTTAAAAATAAGTCTAAAAGTCACCTGTAAAAATAATCAGGCTCAGGAAACCTCCTCATTATTAAAACTCAGGTAATTCATTTTTATAAGACCATCGTCATCATACTGAAAAACCTGCACACCATAATTTCTAAAAGAACGGCCCTCGTTATCGGTCCATTCCAGTTCGGAACGAACGGCCATCCTGCCTTTAAGTGCACCCCAAAGATCAAGTTTTAGTTTATAATTGGTTTTGCTTTCAAATTCCCGGATTAAAAATTGTTTTATTTCCTCACGCCCGGTTAAAAAAACCAAGCCAAATCTGGCTTCAGCATCTTCAGTGAAATTAGCAATTATAGTTTCCGGTTCTGACGTATTAAAATCGTCTTCTAAAAGTTGCAGTCTTTCTGCCGCAGTTTCCATATCCCACGGGGGGGCCGGTAGTTGTTTCTCTGTTGTTTTCATAAAGCAAAAATCAGGATTGCAAGCACGGACAAACATGGATAAATCGTTCTTTAACATGGACATTTTGAAACCTGATATTCCAATTTATCCTGCGGTACCGTCATGTGTTTACAACACTTATGCTTCTGCCCTGTTAACGCCGACCGTATCCCTGAATAGCTGCGGAGAAACATTGATTTTACTTTTAAAATACCGGCTGAAATAAAATTCATCATTGAACCCAAGTTCATAAGCTATCAGCTTTACCGATTTTGAAGTAAGGTACAATTGCCGTTTCGCTTCCAACATAATCCTGTCTGTTATCAATTGGGATAAAGTCTTGCTAAAATAACTTTTAGCGGTTCTGTTTAATACTGGCGTCGATATATTGAGTAATTGAGCATATTCACTGGGACTGTGAAGGGTATGAAAATTTTGTTCAATTGCATCTTTCAAATCGTTTAAGATTACAGGCTCTTTATTGGCCAGGACACCCGCCAACTGCCTTTTTTCAACCTTCATCCTTGATGCATCGATAAGCAGTATTTTTAAATACGATAGTAATATTTCAAATTCTGCAATTCCTGGTCGCTGCATCTCGGCTGTCATTCCTAAAACAACATGCAACAACGATTGGGTTTCAGCCGATGTTAACGTAAAAAGAGGCGGTTCATAAATATTATTAAACAGAATCCCGTTGCAGGAAACTTCATTTCTGTGTTTATGCAGGCAAAAGAAATCAGGATGAAAATTGACCATGTACCCCGTACAGTTTCCCGGACAGTTAATTTTGAATGGCTGATAGGGAGAAACTGATATTAATGTTTCATCGCTAAAATCAAAAGGATTAATATCTGCCAGGAGTTCACCATTACCTTTTAATATCAGGATTATTGAAAAATAATTAAAGCTGGCCATTCCATCGAATAACCCGTTATTGCGGAATTTGCTGATCTTGAAATAAAGAGAGTTACTTTGCGGGTTATTTAATTCCCAAACCCCATTATCGTTTTTATCCATCTGACGATTAAATGTCATAATTTCACTAATTCAAAGATAAATCTACATTTTAAACTAATCGACGAAAAGAATTCTGATTTAAAGTCACTCAAATTTAAAGCCATACAGGATAACATTCGAGAATCAATTTATTAACGATATCTTGTTTTAGACGTAATTAAATAGCAGGTACATTAGGTTCAAAAATGTTATCTGTTATGAAACTTAATTTACTTACATGTTTACTGCTGTTTATAGCGTGCCTTGCAAATGCCCAACAAAAAGTTATTCAGCTTTATAATGGTAACGCGCCGGGATCTGAAAACTGGGCCTGGCAGGAGGGCTTGAGCGAACATAACGCTGCCAATACCCGCAAGGTGTATAATGTGGTGCATCCTTCGCTTGGTGTTTTCTTACCCGATCCTACAATAGCTACGGGTACTGCAGTTGTTATTTGTCCCGGTGGTAGTTTTCAGACGCTTTCTATCGATAACGAAGGTAATGAAGAAGCTAAATGGCTTAATGACCATGGTGTGGCTGCTTTTGTGCTTAAATATCGTGTGATCCACAGCCTGACTAACGATCCTGTAAGTGAAGTGAATGCTAATTACAAAACCCAAAGCTACCATGACCAGGTAGTAAAACTATTCCCGATGGCACTTGTCGATGCCCGGCTGGCCATAAGCTATGTACGCGAACATGCTGCAGAATATAATTTATCCCCATCAAAAATTGGCATTATGGGCTTTTCGGCAGGCGGCACTCTTGCCGGCGCATCTGCTTATAAATATACCCCTGCAAATAAACCCGATTTTGTTGCGCTTCTGTACCCATTCTTTCCTGCAGAGCTGCAGTCAGAAATATTAGCCGATGCTCCGCCGATGTTTGTAGCAGCAGCAGCCGATGATGAGTTGGGCCTTGCCCCACACAGCGTTGATATTTATCAAAAATGGGTAGCTTCAAAACACATTGCCGAACTGCACATGTATACTAAAGGAGGGCATGGTTTCGGCATGCGTAAACAAAACATCCCAACAGATAAATGGATCGAACGCTTTGGCGAATGGCTGGATCTTGAAGGCTTTTTAAAACCTAAATCCATCAAATAAATCCGGTTAATGTTAGTAATAATTCTCTTTACCTGGCAAATCTGACCATACCTATCAGAATTTACAAAACTGTTACCGTATATCATCATGATCACATATACATTTGCTATGCATTATTTTTCAAAATAAAAACTTAAAGAAATGCATATTGCTATTCTTACATTCGAAGGGTACAATGAGCTGGATTCATTCATTGCATTGGGTATTCTCAACCGTGTCAAAAAACCAGGCTGGCGGGTTTCTATAGCCAGCCCAACGGCTAAGGTCCGCTCCATGAATGGTGTTGTAGTTGAATCTCAGGCTACTCTTGAAGAAGCATGTGAAGCAGATGCCGTTATATTTGGCAGTGGCAAGTTAACCCGCGAAGTTGTAGAAGATCGGGAAATTATGGCCCGGTTAAAATTTGATCCAACAAGGCAGTTATTGGCGGCCCAATGCTCCGGAACACTCATCATGGCTAAACTGGGTTTGTTAAATGGTGCGCCTGCCTGTACCGACTTAACCACCAAGCCATGGGTTGTAGCTGCTGGTATAGATATTTTAAACCAACCTTTTTTTGCCAATGCTAATATAGCCACCGCTGGTGGTTGCCTGGCTTCACATTATCTTTCAGCCTGGATCATCGCCCGGTTAGAAGGTATCGAAGCAGTCAAAAATGCGCTTAATTATGTTGTGCCGGTTGGCGAAAAGGAAGAATATATTGAACGGGCCCTGCGTAATATAACGCCTTACTTACCAGAATCAGTTAAGCAGCCAGCAGGCCATCTAACAGTTTAAAACAAACAAAGCTGCAAATTACTCATCTGCAGCTTTGTTTCATATATCTCTTTCCCTTTTAAAACTTCAATGTCGATGGCAGATATTTTGCCACAAGATCCTCATAATATGGCCTTAACTCTTTCCAGTTTGGCGGGGTAGGGCTTTTTGAATAAAGATCATATGGGTTAAATTGATTAACCGCTTTAAACAATTGATGATCATGCGCTGTCATGAGGTGACTGTAGGCATTTTCCCGGTGCTGCGGATAAAACGAATGGTAACGCAGCATATACAAAGCCGGCTCTGGTAAATATGGCTTCATCATGTGGTAAATATATTCATCGTGCCCCCAGGTCATGTGCACATTATCCAAACCGCAATTGGGTTCATAAACACCGTATTTGGTATTATAACGCGGATCGTGATGATCTTTATTAAGCTCAAAATATTCGGAGAACACAATTTTATCCGAAAAAGCACAGCCTACAGGATAGCTATCTCCTACTACAGCCCATTGCGGTTCACCGAAAAGGCATAATACCTTGCCCAGGTCATGAAATAAACCCGTAAGTACCATCCAATCCGGGCGGCCATCACCGCGAATTGCTTCAGATGTTTGCAATAAGTGTTGAAGCTGATCAAGATCTGTATCAGGGTCCGAGTCGTCAACCAGTTGGTTCAGGAAATCAAAAGCATCCCAAACAGACATTTCTTTTTTATCAAACTTAAGGTACTGATCCTTTTTTTGCAGTACAAAGTCATAGGTTTGATTGATGTGCTGCAAGCGATAAAACTCGCGTACAGTATCTTTTAAATTATTTTCATAATCACGGTAAGCTTCTGTATCACGACCGGCAGCTATGGCATCGGCATCAGGATAACGGACTAACAGATCATCTTCCCATTCATCTATTGAACTTAAAGGGCCTTGATTGGGTGTATTGTTAAGCTGGCTCATAATTTGGTTGGTTTAATACAGTATTGTTGGACAATTCTGCTTATGTCTTCTCTCAAATTTCATGATTACAAACATCAATTTTAACAATCCGGAGGTATTTATTTACTTAATCGATTAAGTTACCGGGAGTTAAAGCAAGCTGAAGAAAGATAGCTAAATATCTTTTTTCACTATATTGCCTCGCTTTAAAGCACAACCAATTTTAAAACATCTGCTTAAAAAATGACCGCCGGTAACAAAAGCGATAAGGTGAATATGAAAACGCTTGCGAGGGAGCTTAACCTCTCCACGGCAACCATATCAAAAGCCCTGCGCGATAGTTACGATATCAGCCCCGAAACCAAACAGCGGGTGATGGAAGCGGCCCGGCGCTTAAATTACGTACCCAATGCTTATGCCAGCAGTCTCCGTAAGCAAAGCAGCAATACGATAGCCATTATCATCCCCGAAATTGCCGATAGCTTTTTTAGCCAGGCTATCAACGGTATTGAAAGCGTTATCGCCCCTAAAAAATATCATGCACTGATCTACCTTACCCACGACAGTTATGAACGGGAAGCATCCATGCTTGATGACCTGGCCAGCGGACGGGTTGACGGGCTGATCATGTCGGTAGCCAGCAATACACAGGACACCTCTCATATTAAAACATTACAGGAAACAGGAATCCCGATCGTTTTTTTCGACAGGGTATGTGAGGATTTAACTGCGGACAAGATCGTAACCGATGATTTTAACAGCGCATATACCGCCGCTACTCACCTGCTGCAGGCCGGATGTAAAAACATCTCACTGGTTACCATTAGCGGCTACCCTTCTATCTTATCGGCTCGTGAGCAGGGGTACCGCAAAGCTTTAGCTGATAACGGCATTACATCCGAAGATGCCGGCATAGTAACCTGCACCAATAAATACACTAATGAAAATGTGGGTATAATTAAAGAGCACCTGCGTGCGATGAAACCTGATGGCATAATAGCCACAGTGGAGCATTTGGCAACCTCAACTTACCTGGCCTGCGATGAGCTGAAACTACAGATTCCGCATGATGTTAAAGTTGTTTGCTTTACCAACCAGATCACAGCAGCTATACTTAACCCACCGCTTACTACTATTTTGCAACCGGCATATAATATGGGCAAACAAGCGGCCGAAATACTTTTCGGCCGCTTGTCGGGGCGGCTTGTTGAAGCCGAACAAGAGCTGGTGATGCCATCGCAATTGGTTGCCAGGGCGTCTACAGCCTCGTGATAATTAATCTTTTTGAGGGATATTGGTCATGGTGAAAGCCAATGTACCGCCGTGACTTATCTGCTCATGCGATATCATGTGATCTTTTATAGCCACTCCGTTAAAGGTTACCGCTTTCACGTATTTGTTTTGGGCCGATAAACCTGTAGCCTTAATCACCAGTTTATTTCCGTTTTGCAGGTTCAGCGCTATGTATGGAAACTGTGGGGCACCAATGCTGTACATGCCCGATGCCGGCGTTACCGGGTAAAAGCCCATGGTACTAAAAATATACCAGGCCGATGTTTGGCCGCAATCATCATTACCGTTTATGCCGATAGGTGCATTCCTGAAATTTTGCCATGAAGTATGTTGCCTCACCAGCTCCTGCGCCTTCCATGGCATGCCGCAATAGTTAAACAGATAGATATAGTGATGACCCGGCTCATTATCGGCACGATAATGTCCATCATTAAAATTGTGCGTTAATTTATCAGCGAATGCTTTTTCGCCGCCCATAAGGGTGATCATTCCCGGAACATCCTGCATGGCTCCAAAAGTGTACGTCCATTTAGTACCTTCGGTAAAGCCGCTATCCGGTTGTGCCGACCAACTCCCGTCTGCATTACGGGGAGCCATAAAGCCGGTTGAAGTGTTGTACACATTTTTATAGTTTTTGCTCCAACCCATCAACTGGTTATAGTCGCTGGTTTTGCCTAAAGCCTTGGCAAGCTGGGCAACGCAATAATCGTCGATTCCATATTCGATAGTGCGCGATACTGATTCCCTCGTTTTATCAACCGGAACATAACCCAGTTTATGGTAATTGGTTAGCCCTCCCCTCGCCTCAAAGCTTGTCCACAGGTCACGGTCGCCCCACTTTTTCTGAACATCGCCGTCGGGTGCAGTAAATGCATCCTTGTGCAATGCTTCATAAGCTAATGCAGCATTATAGCCTCTGAAACCTTTAACATAAGCATCGGCAATTACGGCATCAGCATGGGTGCCTATCATTATATTAGTATAAGTTGGGTTTGGCCACATGGGCATCCAACCACCCTCCTGGTACATTTGCAACAGCGATTTTACCATACCATTTACACGCTCTGGCTGGGTAAGGATGAGCAGCGGATGCAAAGCCCTGAAGGTATCCCACAATGAGTAATCATTGTAAGAAACACCATTATGCACCTTATCATCAAACGCGCTGTAGTATCTGCCATACTCTGAAAACTCCCTCGGGAAAAGCAGGGTGTGGAACATCGCCGTATAAAAAATCGTTTTTTGTCCGTCGGTAATATCAGCAACCTGTACCTTTTTCAATTGCTGTTGCCAGTTATCGCGGGTGCTTTTTACCAGCTTTTCAAAATCCCAGTCGGGAATTTCTTTTTTAAGATTGTGACGCGCCTGGTCAATGCTGATGAATGAGGTGGCAACAGTAACTTTCACAACAGTACTGCCAGTTGTTTTGAAAGATACATAAGCGCCCATACGGGTACCAAACTGCTCTTTGCTCCCTTTTTTAATGGTATGGTTATCCCAGGTGCCGTATTTACGGATAGGTTTATCAAACTTGATAATAAAATAACCCTTGAAGTTTTTAAGCTGCGGACCAAGCTGTGCCGATTGCCTGTCGGGATTGTAGCCGGTTATTTCGTTGTTAACCGTGTCAACATGTACATAGCCCCTCAATTCTTTCATCCTCACTTTAAAATCATTGGCCCAATCGGTAAGTGCAGGGTTTAGGTTAATCCCCTGGATTATGAGATGGGCCTGATCTGCCTTGGGGAATGTAAAGCGGAACATGCCGCAGGTGTTAGCACCAGCAATTTCGGCCTTGATGCCTGCGTTAGCGCCTGCCTTTAACTTTACGGAGTAATAATAAGGTTTGGCTACCTCATCTTTATGATCAAACATCAGCTTACGCTCTTCGGGCAATACACGGAGGTTACCTATCTGCGGCATTACAGATACATAACCATAATCGCCCATCCAAACGGTGGGTTGGTGCGAGGCCATCAGGCCTATTACCGAGTTATCTTCATAAGTATAACTCATTTTGCTCATCTTATTTTCGCCGGTTTGGGCTACAAAATTGGTCATGGCAAAAGGTACGTTTACGCAGGGCATGGTGCCGCCGCCGTCAAGTCCTTTGCCAAAGCCGGTTGATGCGGTGCCGATGAGCGGATTAACATAATCAACCTCATCTTTTTTTACTTTTGCTGTTTTTTGCTGCGCGTTTGTTGTAGCAGTGACCAACGAAAGCAGTATCAACGGGTATATTTTCCGTTTAAATTTCGGGCAAATGTTTAAGATCATTTTCAGATAGATTTTTAGGCTTGTTTAAACAGGCTTGGCAAATCTCTAATTTTTCAGATCATATTTATGATAAGCGGGATATTTTTTTCACGAATATTTTTGCTGATGTTGGATTGAGCACGATACTACTTTTCTGAGGCTACAATAGTTTTGATATCATCTGCAGATAGAGCAGCTTTGAACACTTTTACCTTGTTGATATAACCATGAAACACACGTTCGGATGGAAATTCCTCGTTTCGGCCTAAAGTCCACTTGTTGTTTACGGACAGATCGGCGCTTACCTCTAATACAGAGGTACCAGCCAATACACCATCAATGTAAACATACAGCGTTTTGCCGCTGCATACGCCTGCCATGTGGTGCCAATGCTGCTGCCAGTCGGCAGGGAGGTTTACTGTACAGTCGCCCCTACCCCATCCACCGGCAAAAAAGGTGAGCGTTTTATTGTCGGTCATTTGCAGTACGTGATTATCGCCCTTGCTAATGATATCAACCAGGCCTTTTTCGTTGCCCATCGGATAAACCCAACCCATCATGGTAATGGATTCGCCCATCCTGTCCAAAACTGGCGAATTTGGTACTTCTACATAAGTACTATCTCCAAACAGCAACCTATCTTTAATATTTGCCAAATTTGAAATAATGTTTCCATCGTTATGGAAGCCCGAACTATCAGTCACCGTTTTACCAGGAGTAATCGATGTAAAATCTAACAACAACGATTCCATAGCGCTTTCATAAACCTTGTACATGGCTTTAGCACTATCAACTTTTACATACTCAAATCCATTTTTCAATGCTTTGGTAATGTGGCTAACGGTTTTAGCTTCACCTGCATTCAGTTTGATATTGTCAGTAAAAGCAACGAGGTCATTCAGCATTACAGGTACTGTAAAGCTTTGGCTAATCCCGCCGGTATTTTTTATCGTATACTTAATTTCCTGGTTTTCATTTAGCCTGATCATCGGTTTTACATCCAGTCCGGATATTTGATAAGGATGTTCCTGTGGTTTTTCGGGCAGTTTTACGTCTACTGTAAGTGAAGGCATATTATCCAGCTGCAATAATGTTTTTCCAACCGGATAAAGCCTGAATACTATGGAATCCTGAATAGTTTGCCCTCGCTCTACCAAACAGTTCTTATAACCATATGGCTTACCATTAACCGACAACTTTACGGTTTTAATCCCTTTACTACCTGTATTTTTAAGTTTAAAGTTTACTGTAAGCTGCTCATCCGGCACCACGCTCTTTTTGTTAGCCGAATAACTCACTATGCTAAAAGCCGTGTTTTTTTGTGTGGCTGACAGCTCAATTGGATCTTTATCCGTCGGCCAATTCCCGGGTGCTTTTCCTGTATCAAAAGTCATTGTGCCTCCATTTACCAATACCGAATGTGGCAGGATCAATTGCTGCCAGACCTTACCGTTCACACGCAGTGATTGTACATAGTTATTTTTCAACGCTGAATTATTACTGCCGATGATGAACTTTTTGCCATTTGGCAGATGGAGCGCTACAGATTTGAACAACGGCGCGCCGATGGCATAAAGCGGCCTGCCGGGACATACCGGATAGATCCCCATCGCACTAAAAATATACCAGCTGGATGTTGAACCCAGATCGTCATTGCCGGGCAAACCGCCGGGCGTAGCGCTGAACCTGTTAAGCATGATCTTCCTAACCCATTTTTGAGTTAAAGCGGGTTTGCCGGCCTGGTTAAACAAATAAAGCAGATGAAATACGGTTTCGTTATCAAACAAGATAACGTTGTTGCTAAGTGCCGAATCCAAACGGGCAGCAAATAGCGTGTTGCCTCCTGTCATATTGATCAGGTCTTTACCATTTTGGGGCACAAAGTATGAGTATACCCATTTATCGCCCTCCTTATAGCCTGATGTGCCGGGCTGAAGTTTAAACTCGCTGCCGTTTCTCGGAAGCATGAACAGTTCATCTTTGTTCAGAAGATTGCGGTAATTGAAACCCCTGTTTAATTCCAATTGGTAAGTTGGTTTATCATTCATCACTTTGTCCGCGAATTGTGATAAAGCCCAATCGTCATAAGCGTACTCAACAGTGCGGGTTACCGATTCTGGCCGGGTAAAGGGGACATAGCCTTTTTCATGATAAATTTCCATGTCCGACTGAACAAATGGGCCATCAATAAGATCCTTCTTCATAGCCTTATAAGCAAGCTCCTTATCAAAACCTGTGATCCCCTTTAGATAGGAATCGACAATTATTGGGACAGCATGGTTACCCGTCATGGTCTCTGTTGGAAGGTGTCCGCTTTGCTTATAAACATCCAGCATGGATAAGATCACATCCTGTTGTTTTTGCGGATAAAGCAGGGTAAGTAAAGGGTGCAGCGACCGGAATGTATCCCAGGGAGAAAATCCGCCATACTGGTTTTGCCCTGTTTTTTGATAAACTTTACCATCATTACCACGATAACTGCCATCAGCGTCATCAACAACCCATGGCAGTAGTAGCGAGTGATAAAGCGCGGTATAAAACACTGTTTTGTTTTGCTCGTTGCTATCGGTTATATCCACAACCGATAACAGTTTAGCCCATTCGCTGCTGGTTTTCGCACGCACCTCATCAAAACCCAGGTGACCGATTTCCTGGTCGATATTATGCTGCGCGTTACTATAGCTAACCGATGATTTGCTTAACTGTATAGTAATTACTTTACCACTTATTTCAGCTTTAGCGAAACTGAATAACCAGCCGTCTTTAGCCTCTTTTTTATCTGTGTAGGCTTCGCTAAAGTTTATAACCGTATTAGCTCCTGCAACATGGATTATTTTATTGGAGATAACCTGAACCTCAGCCCCTCCGCCGATGAAAATTTGCGGGCTGGTGTTTCCGCCAAAAGTAAAACGGAACATACCTGTTCTTGCAGTTGTAGTAGCTTCTGCGGTGATGTGCTGATCGTCAAAACTTACTTTATAATAACCGGGTACAGCGATTTCTTTTTTGTGCGAAAAACGCATGGCTGATTTACCGGCTTCAAAGTCAGCATCACCATTGAATGGCATTATAAAAAAGCGACCGGATGATCCTTCCGGGAAGCCGCTCATATGCCCAAAGCAACTAAAGTAATAAATTGAACTATCGGTATAATTATATCCCCTGGCCCCGGTAACTCTTGTTTCCGGACTTAGCTGTACACTGCCCGATGGCGCAACCGCCCCGGGATAACAGCCGCCGTTATTGCCCCATTTGGTAAGCACATTACTTACGGTAGTACCAATAAACGGGTCAACATAATGCAGGTGGTTTATTTGCTGGGCATGCAGATTGGTGTCTATTAATAACATTGCAGCTAAGGCGAAAACGATATGGAATAGTGTCTTCAATTTAAATCTATCTTTATTTGTAGAGACGCATCACATGCGTCTCCCATCTGATAATAAAACGTTGACCTGTTTGGTTGGAGACGCATGTGATGCGTCTCTACGGGCAAAAACTATATTTTAATATAGATCTTCTTTTTATCAAGCACCCAGGCCACCAACCAGCAAAGCATCATATAACAAAGTGCAAATACCAGCGTGCCAAAAGCGCCGGGAAATAGCTTTTGATAAAACACCTGGTTGATCCAGTCATAAAAGCTAAGCTGAGGCTTTACCCAAACGGTTTGGAAAACAGTGAGCAGCAACTCCGATAGCAAGTATATGGCTAATGAATTTCGGCCCAAAATGAGGAAGAAGTTTGTACCGTTCTTCATCTTTTTTATTTCGATAGCGAATACCATAAAGCCCAGCAGCAAAAGATCAATACCGATGGTAAGCAGCGTAAATGAGCTTGTCCACAGCTTTTTGGCGACAGGGAAAAACTGCGCCCAGAACAAGGAAGCAGCAATCAGTAAAACCCCGCACATGAACAAGCGCGCAACCGACTCGTAATTTTTACCCTTCCGCTGAATGAACGCCCCGGCCAGGAAACCGCCAATTACATTCACAATCCCCGTCATGGTACTCAATAAACCTTCTGGATCGAAAGCGATGGGGCCGCCTTTGTCGTGATATAAATGGTCATTACCTAATATTGCTATATCCAGCCGGGTGCCGGCGTTGCCAAGCATGGTATATTCTTTACCCGGTTCGCCCAAAAACACCAGGAAAGCCCAATAGCCTATTAAAAGCACAACAGATATAATGATAGCCGTTTTTTGCGAACAGTAATGAACTATCAAGGCACCAAAAAAGTAGCATAAAGCTATGCGCTGCAACACACCCATAATGCGGGTATGACTTAAAGGGTTAAATGCCCAGCCACCAGCCTCGCGGTGAAAGAAAGGGAACCAATACATGAGGTAACCCAGCAAAAAAATGATGACTGTACGTTTAAAGATCTTGCCTATAAAAGCGGCATCGGTTTCAAATTTCTTTTTGGAGAAACTAAGCGCGTTACCTACAGCAAACAGGAATGATGGAAAAACAAGATCGGTAGGTGTAAAACCAATCCAGGCCGCGTGATCAAGCGGCGACCATACGTTTGCCCCCGAACCGGGGGCATTAACAATGATCATGAAGCAAATGGTCATACCACGGAAAACATCAAGTGCGGTAAATCTTTCGGTTGTTGTAGCCATTTTCTGCTGTTATGTTAATTAAGGGGTATTGAAATTTCTTTGATTATTCTGCCTGCCACCTCTTCGGCTACAATGCGGGTTTTGTTGATATTGCTGCCGTCCTCGTCATAAACCACCAATTGGTTTAAACCGCTTTTAAGCCAGCATTCGGGGATATAAAGGCTTTTCATATCCAGCTTTTCAGGGTATCGGCCTAAATTATGTCCGTTAACCCAAACAGAGCCATGCCCTAAGCTTGCTGGGTCAAACCGCCAGATGAATGTATTCCCGGTTACTTGTGGTACACTGAAAGTGGTACGATAAAAGGCTGGGGCATTTTTCATTTGCTTAGCGGCATTAAGCTTAGCCCAGCCCTGAATACTCATTGCATCACCCGGACCGCCCTTCAGTTGCCAACCTGTTATCGCTGTGGCATCACCAATTGCATTGATCTTTATGGGCTGATCAATCCCTCCTTCGTTCGAGTAATTCTCAATAAAGAGGGTAAGGTTAATGGGGTGTTTCAGAGCTTCGGCATCGGTAATGTCCACCTCAAAAGGCTGGTTCCAACCATCATGATGGGCTACCTGCTTACCGTTGATAAATACGGTGGCATTTTCATCAACACTTTTAAACAGCACCGTTATTTTCGAGGTACCCGCGGGTTGTTGCGGAATTGTTGTATGAAACCAGGCATAGCCCTCTTTCAGATCAAAAACATCCGCGCCTATTTTATATTTTTTGTACACCGATGTATCAAATGCAGGTGGTCCTTGTTTCACGTCATCCTTCTCAACGGCTTTAGCAAAATACCAATCTCCAAGCTCTGTAATAAACGGCCCTCCTTTTTTGATCAGCGCAGTACCGAAAAGCCCTTTGCTATCTACCTCGTCAATCGGGCCAAGATAGGCAGCCAGTTTGTCCCTCCCATCATGTGCCGTAAAAACAGCCAATGTGTGCTTTCCTTTTTTAAGATCAAAGGATAGCTCATTATCGTTCAGCTTCCATTTGGCAAGCGGCTTGCCATCGATAAATGCCTGTCCCCGGCCGCCGCCTTTTACCTGCAGGGTATATTTTCCGTTTGATGGTATGTTTACGGCTGTTCTGTACCAGGCATCGGCAGTTACATCAGCATCGGCACCCATAGGCTGCGGATTTTTTGATTTGAGCCAGGTGCTTGTATTTACAGTTGATACCGAGTTGATAGCTGCATTTTTATATTGCCAATTGGATAAGTTGATGACTTGCTGTTGATTACTCTTTTGCATATTGAGATTAAAAACCAGTCCTTTTTTATCTGTATACAGTATTCCCTTTTGAGCTGCGCGCTGCATTAAAGGAGTTTCAGTTGCTATGGTAAATTGTCCGTTTTTAACAACGCTTTCGCCAACGTAATTTAAACCAGTGATGATATAGTTCTTACCTGAAACTTCGGTGATCCATGTTTTATCAGTGAGGGCTCTGTTCATGGCCAAAACCCTGATAGTTTGTGAACCTGTGCTAAAGCCATATTCAACAGGTGTTTCTCCTGTAAAAGGCATTTTTTCGTCGATAACTACATGATCATTGGCAACTTTTATAGCTGCAAAAGTCGATGAAGCTTTCGCTTTGGTATTGAACCGGAGCAGCAGCTGGTCACCGGCTTCGGCATCAACTATGATAGTTGTAGTGTTATCCTGTTTTACAATTGCAAAAACACGGCTAAAAGCCCAATTAAGCGTAACCTCGTCATTGATCTTATAATTATGCACCAAAGGGTAAATCTCTTTGGGTTGAACACTGATCTTTTTACCGGCAAGCAGTTCTTCGGCACCGCTGATATTCAGTGCTGTGCTTATTTTAGATGTGCCGGGGTTATCCAAAAATATCAGATCACCGGCAGGGCTTGTGCGGGCGGATATTTTCAGAGTGGTATCTGCAGTTATGCTTTTATAAGCAGCCGATCCGTTGGTGCTGTTCTCCAGAACATCCTGAAAGCTACGGCTAAACCAGGCTGCACGTTTAAAGGTATAATAGATCGTCCTTAAATCGCCCGCCTGACCTATTGCTGTACCATAATCATATGAAGCAGCATCCTCATCATTATTGGTGTAGCCAAAGTTTGAGCCGCCATGAACCATATAGTAATTATATCCGTTACCTCCGTGAGCGATGATCTTCCATGTACGCCTGTCATAAAGACCAGCATCGCCCGGCTTAGCGCCGTATTGAGAATACCAAACGGCCCAAAATTCGGTAGAGAACCATGGGTTTGGCCGCTTATCATCATCAAGCTTTCCATCGCCCGCAGGGTCGCTGGCATGGTGCAAACCGCTGAAGAAATAAGGCACCTGCATACCCATTTGCAAGGCTTTTGATTGCAGGCGTTTAAAATATCCGTCGGACATGATAGTACCCCAACCGTTGGGATGCTCGTTTTCCAGTTGTACCAAAATTACCGCGCCACCATCATTGATCTGCCGCTTAAATACAACCGGTAGCAGGTGGTCAAAAAACCGATCTACATATTGTTCAAAAGGTTTATTATCTTCACGTACACGGAGGCCTTTCTTAAATTTAAGCCATATCGGGTAGCCACCGTTATCCCATTCGGCACAGTAATATGGGCCAACGCGTACAATGGCATATAAGCCAAGCTGTTTTACTATGTCCAGGAATTTACCCAAATCATGATCACCGGTAAAGTTAAATTTGCCTTCCTGTTCTTCATGAAAATTCCAGATGGTATAGATCTCTATGCAGTTAAAACCAGCCCGTTTGATCCGCAGCAACCTATCGTACCAAAGCTCGTGCGGGATGCGTGCATATTCCAACCCTGCCGATACAATAAAAGTGCGTTTGCCCTGAATAATAAAACCTTTGCTGTCAAAATCAATGTAAGGTTTGGCAACAGCCATTGCCGGGAAAATATGATCGTTAGCGCTTTGGCTGTGTGCTGCCGTAAAAGCGCTTAGCAGTAAAATGAACGTTAATATAGAATGGCGTATCCTCATGATTATATTACAATCCTGTCATTCGATAAAATTAAAAAAGCGTCATTTTGAGGCACGAAGCAATCCCCTATTAGCAGAGCCCCCCTGTATAGTTCGCGATTGCTTCGTGCCTCGCAATGACATTTTTTATACTGTTTTATGAAAATTTCTTTTTAACGGCGTCTCAGTGAGTTCCTAAAATCACTGCATTATACTTCACAAACAATTGCTTTGATTTTTCAACGGCATCACCTTTAGCCACATCGGTATAAGCATTATCATGCTTGTTTACCCATTGCCATTCCCAATCTTTTACCTGCTTGTCAAAAGCATCGGCATTAAAATCAGTTTTGTCCGATAATGATTTATCCAGCTGATTAAAGAACATGGCCCAGCGTTGTTTATAATAACCTTTTATTAAACCTGCCCATTGACGGTTGGAGTATTCCCTTAAGCCGCTTTCCTTATCGCCCCAAAGGGTAACCAGGTCGCGGGCGTTAAATTCATACAGGTTTTTCTCTTTGTCGGTTATGCCGTTAGCTCTTGCCTCGTTTATCCATTTACCTAACAGGAAGTCTTTACGGGTGCTTAGCAGGGCATCCATATCATCCATCAATTCCAAAAACTGGCTGCTGTATAATTTAAACTGCTGCTGATCTTTATTTTGATAGGCCTGCGCCATTTTCTGCTGCAACGGACTCGCATAATTGGCCAACACCTGCCGGGTTACATCAACCAGATCATACTGAAAGCCATCGCTTTGTTTCAGGCTATCGGCAGCGTTTATGAGCAAGCCCCAGGCTTTAGCCAGTTGCATTGGGTCATAATCCAATTTGGTCAGTACCCTATCGATATATTTTTTAAACGTCGGTCTTGCTACAATAATTGATTCAGGCCCTCCCTCGGTTAAGCCACCCGAATAAACCGAATTTAATAGGATATGCCACGCCTCATTTGCCTGGCCGTTAGCCTGACCATAACGGCGCTGGGCATAATTTGCAACCCAGGCATCGGCATCAATCGGCGTATCGCGCCAAACGTTTTCCAGCATCAGGGCAAACAGGGCAGGGTTTTGTTCTATGCCCTCGGGCGTAACACCAATACCGCGCATATTTTTTGATTCGGGATCATGCAGGGCGATGGCTGGGTCGGCAGCTACGTGGCGCATGCGGCCAAATAGACTGATGTTGCCGCCAAAGTTTTGCAACATGCTCCAGATCCAAGGTTTACCGTAATAAGCTTCGGTACGGTTCCAAACCGGGTGGGCATCACTGTACAGGTCAAGCACTATCATTTGCTCATTGGGCACGGCATTAAGCAAAGCTTTGATCTGCTGTGGCTGCCAGAATTTATTGTTGTAGTGAAACATCCAGCCCTGCATTACCCAAATAGCTTTTGGATCGGCAGCGGCCATGGAGTTGAATACTTTTTTGCTCATGCCATCCAGGTAAGTTGAATCGTTGGTTGGCGGCACGTTTTCGTTAAAAGTATCGGCAGAATAAAGGTGATCGGTACCAAATTCCTTCGTCTGCGCTTCTATATATTTTTTGCCGATGGTTTCAAACATCGGATCGTCGGGGTCAAGTATAAAAACATCGGGAAACCCGGCATCCCAGTTGGTTTTTTTAACCTTAGCACCGGGGAATTTATCTTTAAATGATGGCGGCACGTGGCCGGTGAATGACGATAACACAGGCGTCATCCCGAAAGAGCGCTCACGCTCTAAAATCTTTTTTTGTAATGTTTTGTGCGAATCCATCCAATGCTGCGGCAGCGGGCCACCCCAGGCATCAATGTTCCCCATCCAAAACCATGAAAAATAAGCCGGACCGCTAAAAAACTCATCCAGTTGCTTATCTGTAAAGCCCATGTCTTTATAAACACTTTGCCAAACAGCTTCTTCGCCGGTTATCGCCAGCGGCAGGTTAATGCCGTTCAGGGCCATCCAGTCAATTTCTTTTTGCCAGCGATCCCAATCCCACCAGGCCATGGTATAGTTAAATGTGCAGTAGTTTAAATAGTAGCGATACTGGTAAGGTGTTGTTTTATGGATGAGCCCTTTAACTGCAGGCAGGGTTGCCGGCAAATTAAGGTTGGTACCATTCCAGCCGATATCGCAAAAGCAATAAGTTTTAAGATAGTAGTTTAATGCCGATGCTATTGACAGACCATTGTTGCCCCTGAGCACTATTTTACCATTACGGCTCTCCAGCTCAAATACATCCTTGCCGTTTTGCTGCGGGATAGCTTCAACGGTAAACAAATTACTTTTACCGGGGATTATTCTTTCAATAAAGTCATAAGAGGCTTTCTGATCAACCTGGGCACCGGCTTTAAAGCCAAATGCAATAATAGCAGCTAAAACAAGTAAACACTTTCTCATTCAATAGATTATTAAATAGCGGCATCGAATGATGCCTGAAAAAATACCGGCAACAGGAGGTTCTCCCCTGCCGCCGGTATAAGGATCTGATTATTTAAAATTAGGGTTCTGTATCAATACACCTTTACTCTTATCAATTTCCACCTGTGGGATTGGGAAGTAATAGTTTTTAGGGCGTACAAAAGTCACTGTTTTGTTTTGATCAAGCGGCGCTTTAGAGATAGCGAGGTTATAAATAGCCGCAATGTCAACAATGTTCTTTTTGTCCCAGCGCATCAAATCCTGGTGGCGCTGATCTTCGCCTGCCAGCTCAACACGGCGCTCGTGGATCAGCTCTTTCATACCTGCTCCTGAAACGGGCTTTAACAACGGAGAAGCACGGTGCCTGATCTGGTTGATCAAAGCATCACCTGCTCCCGCCCCCTGTGTGCGGATCAATGCTTCGGCAACTAACAGATAAATATCAGCAGAGCGCATTAAAGGTACTGCAAAACTGTGGTCGACACCGCCGCCGTTTGCCTGGGTATTAAATACCGCGTACTTTTTAAAAGCAAAACCGGTAGCTGAAAGATCGGCAGTGAAGGTTGTTAAACCATTGCCATCGCCCAAATCTACTTTGTCTCCAACGCTTAACAGGGTTGCAGCTTTACGCGGGTCGTTTGCTTCAAACTCGTTGGCAAGCCCCTGTAAAGGCTGGCTAAAACCATAACCACCCCAGGGGCGCGGAATGTAGTAAACGGTAAAGTCGTTTTGTACCACATTTTGAACAGCCTGGATAGAGAAAAGTAATTCGGTGCTGTTTTCATTTGCACGGGTAAAATTATCAGCATAATTAGCAGCCAAAGCATAATGCGAATTGGAAATCACTTTCTGACCGGTTGCAATTGCCTCTGGTAATTTTTCCCAGTACATATACAATTTGGTTAATAAACCCAGTGCTGTTCCTTTACTTACGCGGCCACGATCGGCAGCGCCATAGCTTTCGGGTAACAGGTCAACCGCTTTTAACAAATCGGCCTCTATCTGTTTGCGAACATCTTCAATCGGTGATTTTGGAACGTTAAAATTCAGCGATGTATAATCAGCTTCAGTAATAATAGGAACATCACCGTGGATGATCATCAAACGCCAATAGCCAAAAGCCCTTAAAAAATAGGCCTCGCCCATGCTGCGGTTTTTAACATCGGTAGATATGGCGGTTATTTTAGGAATATTAATGATACAGTTGGTAGCACGGTTAATTTCCTCATATCTCCATCTCCAGGGATACCTGATAGCCGCGTTTGAAGCATCGTAAGTCAGGTTTTCGATACCTTCGTCCTCGCCGTGGTCGCCCGAGCGCCAGTAATCGTCGGATGGGGTATCAAATGTTGATTCGGCATGTCCTATATAATCCTCTTCAGGTAAAATGCTGTAGATCCCGGTTATCGCGTTAACAGCATCAACTTCGTTACGGAAATAATTGGTTGAGCTGTAAACACCTTGTTGCTTTAAATCAAGCGCTTTTTTACAACCGCTGCCCACCAGGGCCAGTGATAAAAGCGTATATAATATTTTGTTCGATTTCATGATGATGTTATAATTTAACTGTTACACCAAATGTTATTGTCCTGGTCGATGGGTATTGCGCTACATCAACCCCTCTTTGCAAATTGCCGTTCGTATAACCCAACTCAGGCGTGTAGCCTTTATAACCGGTTATAAAAAATACGTTTTGACCGGAAGCATATAGCCTTACACTTTTTAAAGTGGCTTTTTTTGCCCAGCTTGTAGGAAGAGTGTAACCCAAAGTGGCATTTTTAAGACTTACATAGCTTCCGCTTTCAACAAATAAGTCGGATGTACGGTAGTTATCATTAGCACGATCAAGCGATAAACGAGGGATGGTATTGCTGGTACCCGGACCTGTCCAACGGCCTAAACTTTCGGCATACAGGTTAAACGGATAGGTTGGGTCAATACCCTGCATTCTATCGGCATTGTAAAGGCTCACACCAAATACGCCGGTAAAGTTTGCCGAGAAATCAAAGCCTTTGTATGATATGTTACCTTGTAAACCCGCGGTAACCTTAGGGTTAGGATTACCCAGGTTGGTACGGTCGTTACCATCAATCAGGCCATCGCCGTTCAGGTCAAGGAAACGCACGTCGCCCGGCCTGATACTGGCCTTGCGCGAATCATTTTTAAGTGCCGGATCGTTATCAATGTCGGCTTGTGTTTGATATAAACCATTGGTTTTCCAGCCGTAAAATGAAGCTATTGGCTGACCTTCATAAGTACGGGAAATTTCCTGGCTTGAGCGGCCATAAACAGTTGAACCAATAAAAGTCCCCTCTCCATTTAACTTGGTTACCTTGTTTTTGATATATGAAGCGTTAGCACCAAAAGAGTATTTTACCTTATCATTACCACCATGATAATTAAATTCAAACTCAAAACCTTTGTTATTCATGGTACCAATATTTTGGTTAGGAATATTTACCGAACCTGCCGCACCTACTACAGGTGGAGATATAAGCATATCCTTGGTGTTTTTATTGAACCATGTTAATGTTGTGGTTAACTGGTTATTTAAAAAGCCCGCATCTAAGCTAATATTGGTCATGGCTGTGCGTTCCCAGGTAATATCCGGATTGGCAAGGCTGTAAACTGCCGCGCCGGTATAACCGGTACCGCCAAAGGTGTAACCGTTATTTTCATAGGTGCTGCCCAGCCTTATTAAGCTGGTGTATTGGAATGTACCTATGTTCTGATTACCAAGCTCACCATAACCACCTGTTAGTTTCAGGTTGCTTATCCAGCTTATGTTTTTGATAAACTGTTCGTTAGATAACCTCCAGCCTAAAGAAAATGCCGGGAAGTAACCCCATCTTTTTGATGGTGCAAATTTGGATGATCCGTCTGCGCGGAAAGTTAAAGTAGCCAGGAAACGGCTATCGTAATCATAAAACAACCTGCCGAAGCCTGATTGCAATGATGATTCATCGGGTACTACGCTTGAGTTAAACTGGCTGTTGCCCAGGCTAAGCACACGCTGATCTTGTGATGTATCATCATATCCTATCCGCCATGCGTTAAAGCCATAGGTTTTAAAGTTTTGGTATGAATAACCACCGGTGAAGGTTACATGGCTTTTACCAAACACCTTATCATAAGTCAGGAACGACTCCAACAACTGTGATGACAATTCACCCTCGTTTTGAGTTAGCTGAGAGGTAGTATTTTGCCTGGCCTGGTTAACATCGGCTATGCTGAAGTTATATGCACGGTTTAAAGTACCATCATACGCGTAGTTTACACGGAGTTTTAACTCTTTTAAGAATGTGATTTCGGCAAAGGCATTGGCCAGCGCCCGGTATTTTTTATTAAACCTGTCTGCTTCCTGTATGGTAGCATAAGGGCTGTTGACATCACCTAACTGGTTGGCAAAGGCTTTTGAAGTACCGTATGTTCCATCCGGGTTAACCAAAGGGATGGCCGGGTTAAAGCGTAAAGCCGAGAAGATGAGGCCGGTTTGAGAGTTGTTATTGTCAAACCCTACATTATTGGCGTAGCTTAACTGGATATTTTCGCCCAATTTCAACCATTCGGTTACCTTATGCTCCGAATTGAAACGAGTGCTGAAGCGTTTAAAATTGGTTTTATCAATTATACCATCTTCATTATAAATCGAGGTTGATAAATAATAGGTTGATACTTCATTACCACCGGTTAAATTAACATCACCATTAACTACGTGGCCTGTTTTCATAATAGCCCTCTGCCAGTCGGTTCTTTGGGTGGCATAATAGCTATCATTCCATGGTGCATCGATAGCGACACCATCATTAGTATAGCGTTCCCTTTTTAATGTATAAAGATCAGGGGCAGTTAACAGCTTAAGGTATTTAGTGGTATTAGAGAAACCATTGTAAAAGTTGACATTGGTTGCTAATTTCTGGTTATAAGTACCTTTTTTAGTGGTTACCAATACAACACCGTTGGCTGCACGTGTACCGTATATTGCAGCTGCCGATGCATCCTTCAATATATCAACCGAAGCAATATCGTTGGGGTTGATATCGCTCAAAGCATCGGGGTTGCTGGTAGGCACACCGTCAACAACAATAAGCGGGTTGGCATCATTAAGCGTACCGGTACCACGGATACGGATACTTGACGCGGCGCCCGGCGAACCATCGTTACGCACAATGTTAACACCGCTTGCACGGCCATCCAAAGCTTGGGTTGCTGATGCTACTGGAAGATTTTGAATATCGGTACCCTTTACGCTGGCTACGGCACCGGTAACATCTATCTTTTTAGTGGTACCATACCCTACCACCACAACTTCGGTTAAGGCAGATGGCAAAGCAACCAGTGTTATATTTAAGGTTTGGCTTCCGGTTATAGTAACCACCTTTTTTTCGTAACCGATATAGGTAATTTCCAATACTCCGTTTACCGGTGCATCAATATTGAAATTACCATTTGCATCGGTAGTAGTACCCTGATTGGTACCTTGAAGCCGGATGTTTACACCAATAAGTGGCTCGCCTTTGGCATCAACAACCTTTCCCTTTACAATGGCTAAACTTTTAGTATCCTCCTGGTTTGCAATGATCACTACATGATCATCGTTCATTTTGTAGGAGAGCTTATCATCAATAATAGCCGCAAGCAGTTCATCAATTGTTGCGTCTTTTACATCAAGATCAACCTTGCCCAGTTTTTTAATAGAAGCGTAGTTGTAAAAGAACCTGTAATCGCTTTGTTTTTGAATTTTGGTAAGGATGCTGCTTACCTCAGCCTGCTTTAAGCTAAGCGTAAATTTCTGCTGTGAGTACACTTTTGCAGAAACCTGCACGCAGGTAACCAGGACCATAAAAAATACTGCTTTCATCAGCAAAATAACTTTGAGACATACGGGTGCACCCTGAAGCGAAAACACCCTTCTTGTTTTTTTCATTACATTTGTTTTGAAAATAAATGGATGGAGTAAGCGCTGTTTTGCAATGACTTACTCCGTTAATAAAATCCTATTTGTTTGCGGGGAGGAGTGACAGCTCTTCCCTTGTTTGTTTTGGATTTTCAGGAATCTGATAAGTAAGTTTTCAATACCATAAGCTGTTAGTTTAGAGGTTAGTTTATTTAATTTATTTTTCCTTTTTCGACAGGTAAACAGTTTGACCATCTACCCTGAATTTGAACGGCGTGGTCATTTCAATAATGCCCAAAGCCTCCTGCAACGACTCTTTATCAAGCAAACCACTTATCTGCTCGGTACGAAGCGCCTGATCTTCAAATACAACCTGCACGTTGTATTTGCGTTCAATTTGCGCAGCCACATCCTCAAACACTTCATTAGTGAACAGGATCCGGTTATCAACCCAGGCAGTTTCCTTTACTTCATCGGGCTTAACATCGGGTAATGCGGTAACCTGGTATTCTATTTTGTTCTCTTTTGGCTTTACACTTTTAGGATCGCGGTTATTAATAACTATAAGCTTCTCGTTAGGCAGCAGGATGATCTTTTTTTCTGGGTTGTTCTTTAATTCAACCTGCACTTTACCTTTTAACAAAGTAGTTTCAACCGTTTTATCATTATTATAGGCCTTCACATTAAAAACAGTACCCAATACTTTTACAACAAGCTTAGCGGTATGCACCAGGAAAGGTTTTTTAGCATTTTTGGTCACCTCAAAAAAACCTTCACCGGTAAGGCTTACATCCCGGGTGCCTTTTTCAAAAGCTTCGGGGTATGAAAAAGTACTGCCGGCATTTAACATTACCTGTGTGCCATCGGGCAGTTTCAGTTTTTGGGTTTTACCGTAAGGCACATGAATTTCATGGATCACAATTTCTGCAATCGAATTATCCTGCTGTATTCCCCTTCTGTAAAGCAAGCCACCTGTTACGGCAAGCACCAGTACAGCGGCAGCAACCCATTGCCACCTGAACATAAACCTTACTTTAGTATTGTCCTCAGCATCTTCGTTCGAGCTTTTGATCCGGTTCCAGATCTCTTCCAGGTTCCCGTTAATCTCTTCAGGTTTTGTTTCTGCCGGCTGTGCATCATTCCCTTTTAAAGCATCAGTAACCTGGTAAGTTTTTTTATAATCGGGAAATTGTTCAAGAAACATGTCGAGTTCGGCCAATTCCTCTGCACTGGCACATTTGCCCATACTTTTGGCCATTAACTCAATAAACCTGGATTTGCTCATAGTAATTGGTATTCTGGCTTAAGGACACAGCAGTTCCCGGTTTTTCCTAAAAGAAATTAAAATATTTTTTGAGGGGGGATTATGTCAATAACACAAGGTAAGTTTACACTTTTCACATAGGAAGATTTTACACAAATCTGTATAGCTTTTTCAGGACGGGTCAGAAAGTTTTTTTCAACATTCAAAAACGGACACATCCATGTTCGGATCTGTTACAGTATATTTAACCATTATCATATATTCACCTGCTTATCAATTGGTTAAAACTTTGGAACAGGGATTGATTTAATTACATGGCTTGAAAGCATATACTTTCCATATCGATCTTTATGACCTGGCTGTCCTGGGAACGATATTCGTTGGCCTCGCTTTCAGTTTTATGCTGTTACTTGCAAAAAAAGGCAACAAGGCCGCAAACCAGATTCTTGGCCTGATCTTGATTGTTACCGTTCTGAATATGATCCGTGCTTTAGGCACTGACATTTATATGGAAACCACTTTACCTCACTGGAGCCGGCAACTTCCACAATTCTTACTGGCTTTAGGTCCGCTCATCTATTTTTATGTATTGAGAATCACAAAGCCTGATCATAAATTTCGTTCCAGCGACCTGCTGCATTTCAGTCCCTTGCTTGTGGAATCGGGTGTGGCGATTTACGTTACATCAAACGCGCCGGGGCTGATAACGGTATTTCAGCTATTGGGATTTATTTCGGTTTGCGGTTATCTGCATGCCTCACGAAGGTTGGTTAAAAGCTTTTCAAGAGAATTGAATTTTAACGGGAGCGATCGTTACCGGCTGAAATTCAAGTGGCTGATCAATTTATTGACCGGTTTCGCCTTTTTATGGCTATTGTGGATACCTTTTTATATCATGGCTTACGTATACAACAATAGCCCATCAACGCTCTTATTTCATCTTTTACATCTCCTTTTAGCAGCCTCCGCGATAGGGACGGGCGGAGTGGTGATCTTAAGGCCTGAAATTAATTCGCCCGCAGATGGACCCTATTTTTTGAAGTTACCCCCACCGGATGAGTTTAAGCATAAAGCCGGCTGGCTTAAAAAAACAGTAAAGAACGCTGCTTATTACAAAGACCCGGAACTCAGTTTGACCTCGCTGGCTGAAAAGCTCGGACTAACAACCCACGAATTGTCCCGGATCCTCAATACTGTGCTTAAAAAAAGTTTTAATGATTTTGTCAATGAATACCGCGTAACCGATGTCGCCAAAAAAATGTGTGACCCGGCTTTTGATCATCTCACCCTGCAGGGCATCGCTTATGATTCTGGCTTTAACTCTCCCAGCACCTTTCACCGCGCATTCAAACAGCTGACGGGAAAAACGCCCGCAGAGTATAAAAAACAACTGCCATCTTATAATTTGACATATGATTACCGGCCCGCAGCGGTAATTTCGAGCCAGGTAAACCGCAATCATATGTTTAAAAATTATTTAAAGATCGCCTGGCGAAATACGACCAGGAACAAAGCCTCGTCGTTCATCAATATTAGCGGCCTGGCCGTGGGTATGGCTGTGGCTATGTTGATCGGCTTATGGATATGGGATGAACTGTCATTCGATAAATCCAATACGAATTATGACCGCACCGTACAGGTTTTGGCCAATGCCAATGCCGGCGGCACCCTTTTCACTTATTCTTCGCTGCCTTTGCCGGTATCGGCAGACCTGCGGAGGCAATACGGCGACGACTTTAAACAAGTGGCTTCGACCATTACTTTCGAGCAAAACATTAGCTATAACAACCATGCCTTTTCAAGGATGGGTTGTTATGCTGAAACTGCTATTACAGATATCATCACCCTGAATATGATCAGGGGATCGAAAACGTCCTTTAAAACACCCGGCACAGTTTTGATCAATGAATCAATGGCCGAGGCTATATTTGGTCAAACCGACCCGATCAATAAAACCATCAAGCTCAACGATGCTTACCTCGTACAGGTAACAGGTGTATACCGGGACCTACCCCAGAATACACAGTTCAGCGATGTGAATTTTATAGCACCTGTCAATCTGCTATTTCAAAATGGCGGCGATATGAATAACTGGTATAATAGTTCATTCCAGGTATATGCCTTATTAAATCAGGGCAGCGACCTGCACCGGCTTTCACGCAAAATTCAAAATATTCTGTATGACCATTCGAAAGATGCAGCAAAACCATCGCTCTTCCTGTTCCCTATGCGGCAGTGGCATCTGTATGAATTCAAAAACGGCGTTGCCATTGCAGGGCGGCTGCAGTTCGTGTGGCTTTTTGGCATCATCGGGCTGTTCGTGCTCTTGCTGGCCTGCATCAACTTTATGAACCTGAGCACAGCCCGGAGTGAAAAGCGCGCCAAAGAAGTGGGGATACGCAAAGCTATCGGCTCATTGCGCGGACAGTTGGTCGCCCAATTCCTCAGCGAATCCTTTTTGATCGTTGCCCTGTCGTTCCTGATCGCTGTATTGCTGGCATGGCTGACTTTGCCCTTTTTTAACAATGTTTCGGGCAAACAATTGCACCTGATCTGGACAGATCCGCTGGTCTGGCTGATATGCTTTTGTTTTTGCCTTTTCACCGCGTTAATTGCTGGCAGTTACCCGGCGATCTATTTATCATCCTTTAATGCCGTTAAAGTATTAAAGGGTACATTCAAAGCAGGCCCTGCGGCTGCCATACCCCGTAAAATTCTGGTGGTCATCCAGTTCGCTGTTTCGGTTACCATGATCATCGGGACCATCGTTGTTTTCAAGCAAATTGAGTTTGCAAAAGACAGGCCGGTAGGTTATAACCGGAACAACCTCGTATCTATCCCCTTCAACGCTATCAAGGGATACCGTGCTTTCCGCGATGAACTGCAGAGAACCGGCGTAGTATCCGGTGTATCGGCTTCATCCAACCCGGCAACCGGCGTTTGGTCATCGGCAGATAACCTGAGCTGGAAGGGTAAAGACCCTAACCGCCAGGAGGTGTTCGGCACAGTGCTGGTCGACCCTGATTTTGGCAGCGTTGTAGGCTGGAAAATGAAAGAAGGCAGGAATTTCTCCAATCAGTTTTTGAGTGATTCGTCAGGATTTTTATTTAATGAAGCGGCCATCAAACAGATGGGACTGAAAGAACCACTGAACGAAATCATTAAATGGCACGGAAAAGACTGGAAAGTACTGGGAGTTGTAAAGGACATGGTCATGACTTCGCCCTTTGACCCCATTACACCGGTGGTGTTTTTAATGGATGACCGGCAGCGATCATTCAATGTGGTCAATTTGAAACTCAGGGCAGGTATGCCGGTTGCCGGAGCACTGGCCAGGATCGAAGCGGTTTTCAAAAAATTCGCGCCCGAAGCTCCTTTCAATTACAAGTTTGCGGATAGTGAATATGCGGAAAAATTCATAGCGGAAGAACGTACAGGAAAGCTGGCTTCCGTATTCGCCGTACTCGCTATCTTCATATCCTGCCTTGGATTATTCGGAGTGGCATCATTTGTAGCAGAACAGCGTATTAAAGAGATAGGGATAAGAAAAGTGCTGGGCGCATCTGTGATGAGCATCTGGAGTTCCTTATCCAGGGACTTTGTCATCCTGGTGGGTATCGCATTGCTCATTGCCATCCCTGTTTCCTGGTATTTCATGCACCAGTGGCTGCAACACTATACCTATCGTACAGGATTATCCTGGTGGGTATTTGCGCTGACAGGAGCAGGCGCTGTGTTCATTACTTTGCTCACCATTAGTTATCACAGCATCAAAGCGGCATTGACCAACCCGGTAAAAAGCCTTCGGTCTGAATGATGCTCCAAAGACTTAAATACATCGTTGGGAGAACTGAGATTTATACCATAATTGATAATATGAACTCTTCTTGAGTGAAAAGCGCAAACATACCTTGTACTTTTTATAATTAAACCATCTCATTGCGAGGAACAAAGCAATCGCACGGAAGCACAGCCGCCCTGTATAGCATGCGATTGCCACGTCGCGTCCGGGCTCGTTCCCCTTTTGCTCCTTACAGCAATGACGTTTTTTTAACAATTGATCTACTTATTCCCAAGCGCCTCATCCAGTTTTTTCAAAGCGATGGCCAGCTGCGCAAACACCGTTTTGTTTGATAGGCCAAGAATATCGGCCACTTCGTTACAGGAGAGTTCATCCTCCTTAACCATTTTAAAGATCAGTTTGCAGCGCGGGGGCAAGCTATTTACCGCATTTATTACACCTGCTTCCAGTTCCTTACTGATGAGCAACTGCGCCGGATCAACCGATAAATGAAAATAGTAGGTTTCGGCAAGCTGGGCGTCACGGTTTCTTTTTGAGGTATTACTTCGGATATGGTTGAGACAGGCATTTTTTATTGCCACGTAGAAGTATACTTTCGGGTTCGAGATCTTGTTGAGCTTGTGGCGGCCCGTCCAGATATTTACAAAAAGGTCATTGATGATCTCCTCGCAGGCTTCCCTATCATCCAAAAACGACCAGGCAAACTGATTAAGGTTATTGATCAGCAGCTTATACAATTCATTAAAGGCAGATTCATCATTGTTGTAATGAATGGAATCTATAAGTTCTTTAATCTCCAATGTTGAGCGGCTTGCTTTTAAAGGAACAGTTAACTGAAATAATGTACAATTTTAAGTAAAAAATCCCGATCAAAACTATTTTAGATTGATTTAGGGGACCACATTAATCAACAGTAAAAATCATTAGCCACAATACCGCAGTCATCTGCGTAATGCCGGTTATTCAGCATCCGAAATGTCTGATTCAGGATGCTAAATGTCTGGCTGCACCATAAACCTGTGTTTCAAAAACGCAGTTGACCATATTTTAGCACTAAAACCGGAAATAATTAAGGCGTTTGGTCAAAACAGATTAAAGATTAACAAGGCTTTTACCATCATGATGGTGGATTTGGCTAACAGGCCGGAATTAACTTTATATTTGCCCGGCAGCCATCTTATTTCCGCAAACCCATTACAATAAATGAAAGATACAGCATTTAAAATCTCTCCCGGAATTATATGGAGCAGTTCAATTTTCCTTGGTCTGCTGGCTTCTGTTCCCCAGATAGCCGAACGTCACTTCAAACCTGCCGAAGCAACAGTAAACTCAACAGTTACCGCCCTTTTTTCACTGTTTGTGTGGTACTACAATATCTATACACTACCAAAGCAATCAGCAAATAACAAACAACTCAATAAAAGCATCTCTTATTCCCGACTCCTTACAACATTGGTGATTGGTATGGGAGTGATGCTGGCCTTAGCTTACATGCAGCAACTGATATTAACGCATTTGAATTTTGGCCCGGTGATGCTGATGATTGAGGTAAGGGGGATCCTTATTAACCTTGTGTTTTATATGCTGATAAACCTGCTGTATCAAAACTACCAAAACCAGCAGGTTAACGTTGAGCTGGAACGCATTAAGGCCGATAACCTTGGCGCACAATATGAGCTGCTTAAACAGCAAATCAACCCGCACTTCCTGTTTAACAGCCTCAATACCCTGAAAGCCATGGTTGAAACAGCCGATAAACATTCGGTAGATTTTATCCTTAAACTCTCCAATTTTTACCGCTTTACCCTCGAGAGCCGTAAGTTAGACCTCATTCATTTATCCGAAGAGCTGGATATTGTTGACGCTTACAATTTTTTGCTGAAAGCCAGGTTTGAGGATGGTTTCATTTTCACCAATAGCATTGATGAGCAATACCGCGGCACATTGATCCCTCCGTTTACACTGCAACTGCTGATAGAAAACTGCATAAAACACAATGTGGTATCGTTAGATCATCCGCTTCATATCAAACTGTACATCGAGGGCGATAACATCGTTATGGAAAACGAGATAAAACCCAAACGCTTTGAAGAACCATCCACAGGTGTTGGGCTTAAGAACATTAACCTGCGCTATAATCACCTGCTTGATAAACAAATAGAGATTGTACCCATCGATAAAATATTCAAAGTTAAACTACCGCTGATCCATGAACATTATCATAATTGAAGACGAATTAAAAGCGGCCCGCTCGCTTGAAACTATCATACTGGAATTAAGGCCCCATGCAAAGATCCTGGGGAAACTGCAGAGTGTTGAAAGCTCGGTTACCTACCTTTCAGAAAACAGGCAGCCCGACCTTATTTTTATGGATATCCAGCTTTCGGATGGTTTGTGTTTTGAGATCTTTAAATCGGTAAAGGTATCCTGCCCTATTATCTTTTGTACCGCATTTGATGAGTATTCCTTAGAAGCTTTTAAAGCAAACAGTGTTGATTACGTGCTCAAACCTTTTTCGAAGGCTGACATAGCCGATGCCTTTAAAAAGGTAGATGAACTGCGTAATTTTTTTCAGCAGGGGGCCGCACCTGATATCAGCAGTCTGCTATCTCAAATTACACCTCCAGCCGGTAAAAAGAGCTTCCTGGTGTTTAAGAACAACAAATACATCACGATACTTACCAATAACATCGCTTTCTTTTATATCCGCAACGAACTGTCAACCATCATGACTTTTGATCAGCAGGAATATGTTGTTAACCAATCGCTCGATCAGATCAGCAGCCAGCTTTCACCCGATCAGTTTTTCAGGCTGAACAGGCAGTACATTGTAAACTTTAGCGCGATAAAAGAAGTGGAGCACTATTTTATGCGCAAGCTGTTTGTTAAACTCGTGGTTCCGACACCCGAAAAACTACTCATCAATAAAGAAAAAGCGCCGGTATTTTTAAGCTGGCTCGAGAATAGGTAAAGCGTCAAATTCCTTTACCCCAGTAAATGCCCAACTGAACTGTAGATATGTCTGGTTGGGCTTTTTTGTGCTGTTCCAGTGGCCATTTGGGGCATAATTTTGAAGTAAATAAAAATCAAAAGATATGCAATCCTTAAAAATCTTAAGCTTTTGCGTTGGTGCTATAGTACTGGCGCTTGCTACCGCGGCGTATGCCAATCGGAAAATAAATAACTCAAAAGAAATAAACACCGGAACTCCCGGAAAAGGCTTTGCTTTGGTTGAACTGTTTACATCCGAAGGATGCTCAAGCTGTCCGCCGGCTGATGAGCTGCTTGCCAAAATTCAGAAAGAAACACAGGACAAGCCTGTTTATATATTGGCTTACCATGTTGACTACTGGAATAACCTTGGCTGGAAAGATGTATTCAGCAATGCCATGTTTTCAAAACGCCAAAACGAATACAGCCGCTATCTGAACGCCCAGGTTTATACACCACAGGTTGTTGTTAACGGCAAAACCGACTTGGTAGGTTCGGATGAGCCGGTACTTCGCGAAGCTATTTCAAGCGCTTTAACAACCGAGCAAACGGCACAGGTTTCCTTAAAGGCTCAACAAAACGGCGATAAGCTGACTGTCAATTATGAACTATCCGGCAATACCGATAACCAGCAACTATTATTAGCCATCGTACAAAAATCAGCCATAAGCAAGGTGGCACGCGGTGAAAACAGCGGCAGAACACTATCGCACGCCCAAATAGTGCGCGAGTTAAAAACAATAGCCCTAAACCAGGTAAAAAAAGGCCAAAGCACTATCGACTTGCCTAAAGGATTTACGCCACAAGGCTGGGAGGTGGTAGGTTTTATACAAGACAAAACCAGCGGCGAAGTTTTAACTGCAACAAAAGCGGATTTAACAACCAACGCGATAACCAAAATATAACAAATTCAAAAATCATGAGCAAGTTAAAGCAAGGCCGGTTATTGGTAGGCTTCCTGTCGCTGTTCTCATTATCGTTTCTTACAAGGGCTCCATTTGAGCGTAACCCGCAGGATTGTGAAATGATCTGCGTTCCTGGAAAAAAGAAAAAACCGGCAGAAAATAATTAACCAAATCTCTGTATAAACATTACGGCCCGCTTTATCGGGCCGTAATGTTTTAATCAATATAAAATGAAAAAACTACTGTTAATTGCCATAACTACATTTTGCAGTATTGGCGCTTACGCCCAGGCAAATGAATTAAACTGCACAGAACAGGCAGTGACCTTTAAAATAAACCTGCACGGTAATTCATCTAAAATTGGCCGTTTTGATCCTGTACAAATGGGAGCAGGATTCAAGTCATCGAATGCTTATACCGGCAAACAAAGCCCATCTGAGATTAGCCCTCCCCTTAGCTTTGAAAATACCTTCAACCCTGCAGCAGCTTACATTCCCAATAATACCATCCCGCTCAAAAAGATGACATTTCCATATCCAAAAATAAACTATGTAACCGGTAAATTTACTCCTACAACCTATGATCATTTTAAGCTATTGCCAATGCCTGTTGTAAACAACTTAACTCCGCTTTTAAACTAATCATCATTCACATAAAAAAGCAAACCATGAAAATCAACTATTACGGTCACTCATGCTTCTCAGTAGTTGCCGGGGGTAAACACATCCTGTTTGATCCCTTTATCACGGGCAACGAACTGGCTAAAGACATCAACATTGATGAAATTAAAGCCGATTACATTTTTGTCTCGCACGGTCATTATGATCATGTTTTGGATGTGGAAACTATTGCAAACCGCACAGGGGCTATGGTTGTGGGTATTTTTGAAGTATATGATTACTTCAGCAAGAAAGGTGTTAAAAACGTGCACCCCTTAAACCCAGGCGGCAAAGTGACTTTTGATTTTGGTACCGCAAAATCGTTCATTGCACAGCATTCTGCCAGCTTTCCTGACGGCAGTTATGCGGGTGTGGCCTGCGGTTATGCTTTAAAAACCGACGACGGCAATCTTTATTACAGCGGCGATACTGGTCTTACTTTAGATATGAGCCTTGTAGCCAATTGGGTTGATCTTGACTTCGCGGTTTTCCCGATAGGTGATGTTTTAACTATGGGCGTTGAAGATGCCATTGAAGCTGCAAAGCTTGTTAAAGCTGATAAGGTTTTAGGCGTTCATTATGATACCTTTGGTTTCATCAAAATAGATACAGCCGATGCTGTTAAACAATTTGAACAAGCAGGGTTGAAACTGTTTTTACCGGCTATAGGCGAGAGCATAGAGATCTGATAAAACAAAACACATTTTAATATTGTAATTGATCCGGCCTGTATGCTTGCTTAGCAATACAGGCCGGATTTTTATCTCTTAATTTATGGATACACCCACTTTTAATACCTTTAATTCGTTTCCCCGGTTCAATCTTTTAGATGGCCCCACAAACATCCAATCGCTTACCCGGTTAAACAAGCAGTTAAACGGCGTTGAGGTTTATGTAAAACGCGATGATGTTATGGGTATGGGCCTTGGCGGCAACAAGCTCCGTAAACTCGAATATCTTATTGCGGATGCTAAACAGCAGGGCGCCGATGTATTGATCACGTCCGGCGGGATCCAATCCAATCATGCCCGGCTCACGGCCGTAGCGGCAGGTTACGCCGGGTTAGATTACGAGTTGGTACTTACTCACGCCGTACCACTGGAGGGGCTTGAACATGATAAAAACGGCAATATCCTTCTTGAGCAGATCTTAGGTGCTAAGGTTCATAATTTACCCAAAGGAACGGATGCCAAGATTTTCATTGAAGACAGGATCAACACACTTAAGGCTTCTGGTAAAAAGCCCTACCTTATATCTTTGGGCGGTTCAAGTGCGATTGGCTGCCTGGGTTATGTAAACTGTTTCAATGAAATCATTGGGCAATCAAACCAATCGGGCGTTCATTTCAGCAATATCATTGTGCCCAATGGCAGCGGTGGCACCCAGGCCGGATTGGTTGCGGGACTGAAACTATCAGGGCTATCAAACATCAGTATATTATCATACTCTGTTTTAAGTCAACTGACAACCGCCCAAGCCATCACTCATAAAAAAGCGAACGCCGTTTTAAACCTGCTTAATCCTGAGCTTAAGATTGGTCAGGATGAAATCCTTATCGACCCGCATTTTATAGGCGAAGCTTACGGCATACCCACAACAGCAATGATCGGGGCGGTAAAGCTCCTTGCCCGCACTGAAGGCATTTTCCTCGACCCTGTTTACAGCGGCAAAGCCTTTGCCGGTCTGTTGGCTGATATTCATGCAGGTAAATTTACTAAAGGCGATAAGACCCTGTTCATCTTAACCGGTGGTATCCCCGGCCTTTTTGCCTATCGCTCAGCCTTTGAAGAATAAAAACAGGAATAGTTGTCAACAAAAAGCCCTTGTATCGCGATGCGATACAAGGGCTTTTTTAAAAGTGCCCCCTTCAGGGGGCGGAGGGGGTTACACCAGGTTGATTTCAACGTTGATGTTACCGTGAGTTAATTTTGAATAAGGACATGTTTGGTGAGCTTCTTCAAGCAATGCTTTGGCTACTTCCACATCCAGACCTGGTAAACTTACATTTAAACGGGCTTGCAAAAAGTAAGCACCGGTAGCAGTACCCAGATCCACTTCTGCATCTATGGCCAGTTCGGCAGGAAGTGCAATCCTCTTTTTAGCAGCTGCTATTCCAATAGCACCTTCAAAACAAGCCGACCAGCCGGCTGCAAATAACTGCTCGGGATTAGTACCCGGTTTAGGAGTTCCGGGAGTTGAATGTTTGATATCCAACTGGCCATCTGTACTAACAGATGAGCCACCATCACGGCCGCCAACTGTGCGTACTTTAGCGGTATATAATACTTTTTCGATTTTATTAGCTGAGATGCCTTCGATTACCCTGATCTTATTGGTAGCTGAATTTTTAAGAGTTTCCATTGTGTTGTTTATTTAAATTATTTTGTTTTTTGTATGCTCAAAGATACCCTGATATCGGCCGAAGTCCTATCACTAACTATGTGAAGAGGACAGGGGCACCGGCCAATCAGACATTTTAAAACCTGAATTACCATTGGTACGGGTGCCTTTGATTTTGTTTATTTACTCAATTCGCCAGAGCGTTGGCAAAAGGCTGGAGAACATAGCTCCCGGCTCGTCCTCCAGCTGCCAATACATTGGTATTATTTGCGCAGAGATTTAAAGGCTGCACGTAATTCTTCGGCAAATAGCTGGGGTTCTTCCCAGGCAGCAAAGTGACCGCCTTTTTTTACCTCGTTAAAATAGATGAGGTTGTGGTAGCTTTTTTCGGCCCAGCTTTTTGGTGCCTGGTAAATCTCGCCAGGGAAAACGGTAATAGCGGCAGGGATCGAAATATCTACGGCGTTAAAGTTATTGGCGTTATTTTCCCAGTAAAGCTGCGCGCCCGATGTAGCGGTATTGGTAAGCCAGTAAAGCGAGATATCGTCAAGCATTTCATCCTGGGTTAATGATTTTTCAGGATTGCCACCACTGTAAGTCCAGTCGGCAAATTTATCATAGAACCACGCGGCCAAACCTACCGGCGAATCAGACAAAGAGTAACCTATAGTTTGCGGACGGGTAACCATGATACCGGCATAACCGCCACCTCTTGTATACAGGTTATTAAGTGATTGGTAAGCTGCCTTTTCTTTAGCAGATAATGAAGCCGGTGCAGGTGCGCCGCTGCTAAGCAATTTCGCAATATCGGCAGGTACAGTTGCAGGCATATTTACGTGGATGCCCAAAAGGCCTTCAGGTTTTTGATGTGCCAACTTATCGGATATTACTGATCCCCAATCGCCGCCCTGTGATACATAGTGTTTATAACCTAACCGTTTCATCAATACATCCCATGCACGGGCAATATGATCGGCATCCCAGCCGGTGCCTGTAGGTTTACCTGAGAAACCGTAACCGGGCATTGATGGCAATATTACATCAAAAGCATCTTCGGCACGGCCGCCGTAAGCTTCAGGGTCAGTAAGCGGACCAACAATTTTTAATAATTCAAGAATAGAGCCCGGCCAGCCGTGGGTGATGATGATAGGCAAGGCATTGGGATTTTTGGAACGGATATGTGCAAACTGGATATCAAGACCATCAATAGTGGTTACAAATTGAGGTAATGCATTCAATTTTTCTTCTGCTTTGCGCCAGTCGTAGCCATTGCCCCAGTAGCGCACAAGGCTCTGAATTTTTTCAAGCTGAGCTCCCTGCGAACGATCTGTTACGGTTTCACGTTCGGCCCATCGCGTGGCCTGTACACGCTGGCGCAGATCGGCAACAGCTTCATCCGAAACATGGATATGAAACGGACGGATAGCATCCGGAGCATTGGTGTTTGTTTGAGCAAAGCTTGTAGAAGTAAGCAGGATAAAAACCCCGGCAATAATTTTACTGACAAGGTTGTGTGGGTTAGTTTTCATGATCTTATTTTTGAGATTTTTTTATTGTGTATCTCAAAAGTATCTTCATACAGGGCCCTTACCCACCCTTAACTATAGCAAGTGGACAAAGCAGGTCACGAACCAGACATTAGTCAGGCTGAAAATTTAGTCACCAGAAAGGAGAATCAGAAATCTATTTACAATCGATAACCCACAAAGGAAATCGGCTGCGCATTACGCATAATTATTCTAAATAAATTTGGATACTACGTTTATAAACAGCAATTTTAAGCAACCCTTTGTTCGTAAACCACTTGAAGAAGTTTATTGCCCTGATGTTGCTTAACCTTCACCTGCTTAATATAGGCGGGCACGTGTTGTTGCATCAGCTCCTGGTTTACAAAAGCAACAAATACTTTACCGAGCAAACAGCCAAAGGCTTTTACAATGTAAAGGACCTTACCGAGGTAATTATCCCGGTTAATATGCCCGGCATAACCGACTGGAAAAGCTACGAGAACATTCACGGGCAGATCCAGTTTGGCAGCAACAACTACAACTATCAAAAAATGCGCATAACCAGGCATGCCATTTACTTAATGTGCACACCTAATTATGAAACCACCCGCCTGGCCGATAAAAACATCATCAACGCGAAGGATGTAAAAGAGGTGCCGGTGCCGCAAAAAGAGCATGTACCTTTTGGTAAAATAATTATGCAGGACAACCTCAATCTCACTTTTGTGCATTTTGAGTTCAATTGCCCTGAAAAATATACTCAGCAAACCGTTGTTCACCCAGTTCAACAGTTATTTCCTGTTCACCAGGATATCCCGGAGCAACCACCTAAGGCCAGCTGCTAATCCCTTCTCTGTTTTAATTCATTTTTTGGGATAGCGATTGTAACGCTGCTGTTGTAAATTATTTATTTCTGCCGATGAGTTTACTCATAGCCGCTCGGGCTATGAATTAACTATGCGCCGTAGCTGTAAATAAATTTAAGCTGGTACGTCCTCTCCTCTGATACCTTAAACATTCAAAAATTATTATGCCTTACATTACACTTGAAAGCCATTTGCCGGGCATTACCGGCTTGCTGGAGTATGCCAAAGAACCGGCACAACCAATCCGCAACCTTACCCAGTTTTTACTGCGCGGCCCTTCAACCCTATCCGAAGCTGATCGTGAACTGATTGCCACCGTGGTATCACACAACAATCAATGCACCTTTTGTACTACCGCGCACACCGCCGCTGCCGACCTTCTCGCCGGCGAAGCAGAAACAGCACAAAAAATAAAGGAAAACATTGAAACCGCCCCGGTTACCGAAAAAATGAAAGCCCTGCTTACCATTGCCAAGCTAACCGCACAAAACGGCCGAAGTGTAACAACTGAAGCTGTTGACCGTGCTAAAGCTGCCGGGGCAACCGATGTTGAAATCCACGACACCGTACTGATAGCCGCCTTGTTTTGCTATTACAACCGCTATGTTGACGGACTGGCCACTGCCCTCCCTGCCGATGCCGGTTACTATAACGTCCTGGCCGAGCGATTAGTTAATCATGGTTACACTCGTCTGCCCCAAGGTTATGACCATTTAAAAAAATAACCCTAATCCTAATTAAGAAAACCCAATCACAATGAAAAAACTTTTATTCTTTGTATTACTGTTCACATCCATAAACCTGTTTGCCCAGGAAGTTAAGGTAACGGGCAACATTACCGATGCCGCTACAGGCAAACCTGTTTCGGGCGCAAGTATCTCTGTTAAGGGAAAACTTACCGGCACTACTACCGATTCAAAAGGCAACTATACTTTAACTGCCAACAAGTTAAAACTGCCTTTTACTATCATTATATCTGCTGTGGGTTTTGAAGTGCAGGAAAGCCCGGTAACATCTGCCAATAATAATATCAGCATAAAACTAACGCAAAAAGCTATTGTACTTAACGAGGTAGTATCATCAGCAACCCGCATCAACCAAAGCATTTTGCAATCGCCGGTGAGCATCGAAAAAATGAGCCTCAAGGCCATTAAGGATAATCCCTCATTCACTTTTTATGATGGTTTACAAAGTGTAAAAGGCATTGAATCGGTTACCAGCAGCTTAACCTACAAACAGATCAATACCCGTGGCTTTAACAGCACCGGCAACAGCCGATTTTTACAACTGGTTGATGGTGTTGATAACCAAACACCCGGCTTAAACTTTTCGGTAGGTAACCTTTTCGGCGCTTCGGATATTGATATCGAAAGTGTGGAAGTTATCCCGGGTGCCGCTTCGGCATTGTATGGGCCGGTGGCTTTTAATGGCTTGCTTTCGCTTAAAACCAAAGATCCGTTCAAATACCAGGGCTTAACCCTACAGGTAAAAAGCGGCCTTAACCATTTTGGCGAATCGGTTGTAAAACCTCAGGGCTTATATGATTTTGCTGCCCGTTATGCTAAAGCGTTTAACGATAAGTTTGCCTTTAAACTCAATGCATCATACCTCACCGGGCGCGACTGGTATGCCGACAATTATACCGATGTAAGCGCCTCAACGCCTGTCGCCCAACGCGGCCCCAACAATCCCGGCCGCGATGCGCTGAATATTTATGGCGACGAGGTTTCCAAAACCCTACCCGGCATTGGCCTGGTTTCCAGGACAGGTTATGAAGAAAAGGACCTGATGAACTACAACGTTTACAGCCTGAAACTGAACGGTGCTTTACAATACCGCTTCAGCAATAACCTGGAAGCAATTTACCAGTACAACTATGGTCGCGGTACTGCAAGTTATACTGGCAGCAGTCGTTTTGACCTTAACAACTTTGTATTACAAACACACAGGGTTGAGTTAAAAGGCAGCAACTTCTTTATCCGTGGCTATTCGGTTGAAGAAAACTCTCACGATTCATACAACACCCGCTCACTGGCTCAATTCATAAACCGCGACTGGGTAAAAGACCTGAACGGCAACACCGTAACTCCTGATAAAGCCGATGATACCTGGTTTACTCGCTACGCCGCCGCATTTAACGGAACAGTAAGTGGTGTTACCCCAAATAGCAATTCTGCTGCAAGGACATTTGCGGACCAGGGTAGGTTTTTACCCGGCACCTCAGCGTTTAACGCTGCCAAAGACGCATCAATCCACAATTATGGCTTAAGCGGTGCGGGCGTTTTCAGTAACAGTAAATTTTACCACGCCGAAGGTCAGTACGATTTTACCAGTGCTATAAAAGTATTTGAGCTTTTGGCTGGCGGCAGTTTCCGCAATTACAGGATGTTTACCAATGGCAGCTTGTTTGATGATAAAGATAAACGGATAACTATCAAAGAGTACGGCTCGTTTTTACAGGCAGCTAAAAAGTTGTTTGATGATAACCTGAAGCTGACAGCCTCTATCCGTTATGATAAGAACGAGAACTTTAAAGGAAGCTTCACCCCTCGTTTTTCGGCAGTGTATACGGTTGATAAAACATCCAACTTCAGAGCTTCATACCAAACCGGTTTCAGGAACCCAACCCCTGTTGATCAGTTTATCCACCTTAACGTAGGCCCTATCACCATTTTGGGTGGCGCGCCTAATAACAGTAAGGGCTTAAATGTTTACGAAAACTCATTCACCTCATCATCGGTAAGTGCCTTTGGCGCGGCGTTTGGCAAGGCGGTGCAAAGCGGTACGCCTTTTCCGCAGGCAATTGAACAAAACAAAGGCCTTCTCCAAAAGGCCAGTGTAGCCTATATCAAGCCAGAACAGCAAAAAGCATTTGAGTTGGGCTACAAAGGACTGATCATGGATAAATTGCTGATAGACCTGAACTACTATCACAGCAGCTACAACAATTTTATCCTAAACACAGTTGTGATCCAACCCAGCAATCCGATTCTTGGTTCTGATGGTAACGTAACCACAGCCTCCGCAACTGATATCCCTAACGGCAAGGTTCACGCATTCCAATTGTATACCAATGCCCCCGATAAAGTATCTGCCCAGGGAGCAAGTGCAGGTTTAACTTACCTGCTTAATGGCGGTTATGCTGTGGGGGGTAATGCAACCTTATCGGTGTTTAACCTTCGCAACGCCAATCCTAACAACATCGCTGCTTTCAATACACCAAAATGGAGCACCAACGCCACATTTGGTAACAGCAACGTGATCAATGATTTTGGTTTTAACGCAGCGTGGCACTGGCAAACTGCTTACTACTGGTACGGAACCTTTAACGGCACTCGTCCGGGCCGTGTAGATGCCTACTCTTTAGTTGACCTTCAGTTTAGCAAAAAACTGCCAAAGCTCCAGTCAACTATCAAACTGGGCGGCAGTAATATCTTCAATAACCGTGTATACCAATCATACGGTTCGCCGGCAATTGGGGCTATTTATTATGTATCAATAGTATTTGATGACCTTTTAAAATAATCAACATGAGCACTTTAACAATTGATGAACAGGTTGTAAAACCTCAAACAAGCAGCAGTGCCGCCTACAGGGCGGTGCTGTTTGTGATCTGCTTCTTTAGTACTGCTTTGGGTGGCTCCGTATCAACACTCATGTCGGTTTACCTGCCCGTTGTGGTAAAAGACTTGCAGGGTACCGTCCCCACCAATGAGATCAACGCCATCAGCGGGTACATCAACGCCATCTTCATTTTTGGCTGGGCATTTGGTGGCTTTACCTGGGGTGTTATCAGCGATAAAATGGGCCGCAAAAAAGCCCTGCTGCTGGCCATCGGCAGTTATGGCGTGTTCACCATTTTAACCGGGTTGATGCCAACCTGGTGGGGCGTATTGCTTTGCCGCTTCTTCAGCGGTTTTGGTGTAGGAGGTGTTTTGGTAACATCTATAACCCTGGTGAGCGAAGTTTGGCCTGCCAAAAGCAAGGCGGTGATCATAGGCATTCTTTCTATTGCCTTTCCGGTAGGAATCTTCTCTGCCGGGCTCATCAACCTCATTGTATCATCATGGCGGTCGGGCTTTTTAGTTGGGGTAATTCCTCTTACCCTGGCCTTGATAGGTGCGCTGATTTTGAACGAATCTGAAAACTGGCTCAACTATCGCAATGATATCGCTAACCGCGAAAACCCCTTAAATAAGCTGCTTTCTAAAAATCATCGCCGCGAACTTATTGTAGGTTCATTAACCTTTGGTACTATGCTGATAGGCCTGTGGGCTATATTTTCATGGCTGCCTACCTGGGTACAAAGCCTGATTACCGACCATGATGCAGCTAAAGAACGCGGACTGAGCATGATGTGCATGGGTATGGGTGGTTTAACAGGCGGTTTCTTTTCAGGCTGGCTGGTTAACCTGTTATCCATCAGGCGCTCTATGGTGATCTGTTTCGCAGTTTGCGCGGGAATGTCATTCATCCTGTTTAAAACCAATACCACATTCAGTACTGCAGTTTACGTTGAGATCATAATACTGGCCTTATTTTTCGGCGCAAGCCAGGGCGTATTATCGGCCTATATTCCGCAATTATTTTCAACCGGCATCAGGGCAACGGCAACAGGCTTTTGCTTCAATATCGGGCGCATATTTACAGCTACGGCTGTATTGTTTGTAGGTGTACTGGTATCAACACTGGGCGGATATGGTAATGCGCTGTTCATCTTCTCCCTGGTATTTTTAATAGGCTTACTGGTGGTACTGTTTGGCCACGAAAAAACTGAAGGCATAAAGCAAAAAGCTTAAAAGCGAAGAAACAATAATTCAATTCAATAACTCATTAATTCAATAATTCAATAAATAAAACATGGCACACATCAATGTACCCGAAGGCGTTCCGGGCATCCGTTCGCTGGTAATGTTCAGGCCCGAAACCGGTCAGTATTTGTATGAACTGGCTGAAGTATTATTACGCGGAGAATCAACCCTTAGTCCGGCCGACCGCGAGCTGATAGCCGCTTACGTATCCTATCGTAACAATTGCACGTTTTGCTACAGCAGTCATGCTGCCGCTGCTCGTTGCCTGTATGAGGATGACGCCCTTATTGTTGACGAGGTATTACGCGATATGACCGAAGCGCCTATCAGCGCAAAACTAAAGGCATTGCTAAACATAGCAGGCAAAGTGCAAATATTAGGGAAAGAGGTAAAACAGGAGGATGTTGATGCCGCGCGCGAACAGGGAGCCACCGACCGCGAGATCCACGATGCAGTATTGATAGCCGCCGCTTTCAGCATGTTTAACCGCTATGTTGACGGCCTTGCCAGTCTCACCCCTACCGATCCCGAAGCTTATGCCGAAATGGGGAAACGGATGGCCAAAGGTTATGTATTACCGCAACCACAACATTAATTTAAAACCTGATATTATGGCACATATTGAATTAAATAACGATTTGCCCGGCATCCGTGGCCTCATGTTTTATAGCCCCGAAACAGAAGCCCCGTTAAACGCCCTGGCCGAGCAACTGCTTCGCAATGATAATAACTCTTTATCGCGAGGCGAACGGGAACTGATAGCAACCTATGTATCCTACCTAAACGATTGTTTCTTTTGCCAGAATGTGCACGGCGCAGTAGCCGGGCATTACCTTGGCTGCAATATTGATGAGATAGACGCCATCAAAGCAAATTTCTCTGCAACTGATCTGTCGCCCAAGATCAAAGCATTGTTAGCCATTGCCGGCAGTGTACAAAAAGGCGGCAAGCATGTAACTACCGAACAAATTGAAGCAGCCCGTGCAGAAGGTGCTGATGATAGGGAGATCCACGATACCGTATTGATCGCTGCTGCTTTTTGCATGTATAACCGCTATGTTGATGGCCTCGGTACCTGGGCTCCGCAGGACAGGCAGATCTACATTGACCGTGCGCCCGAACGTGCCGAAGTTGGCTATATATCAAGTATTTTTAAGAAAGTTTAATACCTAATGCTTTAATCACGCCCTCAGCCCGGAGTTTTTAACTTCGGGCTGTTTTTTTCACGTCTCCCTTGTCATTTCTGTAGGGAGAAATCTTATTCACCTGCTCTGCGGACTTTGCATAACCGCTTAGCAGGGCGTACAAGATTTCTCTTTCGCCCCGGCGCTTATTTCTACCCATGCTCCATCGAAATGACAAAAGCGAAAAAAATTTCTATTTAAACACCACCCTGCTCCCCTCGCTATGTGCATTAAATTCCGGCGCATACATACATTGAACACTGGTAATTCCTGTCGAAAAATTACCCGGCTGGGCTACCCTCAATTCATATTCAAAAACATAGCTGCCTTTGTTTAAATAGCTGATGAAAAAATTGGTAGCCACATCTTTAGTTACCTGGTAATATGATAAGCCATCCTGGTATTTATATTCGGACAAAGCGGATACCGGCTCCGTACCTGCCGGGCGAAGATCTTTCAACTGCACATATTCATAATCACGGCCGGCTTTTAAATACACTACCACTTTAAGCAGGTCGCCGGTTTTAGGCTGATGAGTTGCATCAACCTCCTGCAATACAGGTCCTGCATCTGTTTGTTTTTTGATGAAGTATTTACGCTCCAAATGGATATCTGTTTGCGATGGTGTAATCTTATCCATCTGCTCCAGGTATTGCCAGTACATTGCACCATAGCTAATGGAGTTTCCATTATTTTTAATCTCTGCTTTGCCCAACGAAGGTTTCACCTGTTCGTCAACCCAGCCGGTTTTGATGTAGCCTGTGCCTGCATCAGCTTTAAGATCCGGCTTTAGTTCGACAAGAGGCTTATCATCCAGCTTAATTTCAGATGCAATTCCGGCCTTCAGCCAATCTTCCTGTTTTAACAGCAGGGCGTATACGGCGGCGGCGGTAGCTTTGGTAGTTTTCCAGTTGTTGGTTTGTTTGTTGCGCATCAACCAGATCTTCATTTCCTCAACAGCTTTATCATTGTTGCCTGTTTCGGTAAACAGCTCGATCATTAAACTCTGCGTTTCAATGGGCGACTGGTACCAGTAATAACCCACCATATTTTTACCCCAGTACATCCCCATCTCATCCGAAGTTTGAGCAGTTTCCTTCAACGATTTGATGATGGCATTTGCAACCAATGGTTTCCCGTTACGCAGCATGGTGAGGGCTATCATCCCCTGCTCATAAATACTTTGTGTTACCCATTGATCTTCGGCTCGTTTTAAATAGTTATTGAAGATAGATTTCAATGCTGGTTCCATAGCTTTATCAGTATAATAGCTCCGCACGTACCATGCGTGAACCTCATTATAGCCAACATCTCTTGATTGATAGTTCTTTTGCTTTTTCGCCTCTTTATCCTCCCTCATCAATTCGGCATCCATGTAAGCAAGGGCTTTGCCGGCAATGTCTTTTAACGTTTGATCATTTGCCGAGGCTATTTTGAGGTGATAAAGCTGTCCTATCCCCTCCAAAACATGGCGAGTGATATAATCATCGGCATAAGTACCACCAAACCATGGGAACGCACCGTTTGGCAGTTGCTTTTGCTTCAGCTTATCCAGGTTGGCCTTCATTTCATAGCTCATTTTATTCAAATCAAAAAGCTGGGCTATCCTTTTCTTCTGTTCCGATTCGCTAAGGGCATCCTCCAGCCAGGGTGTTTCTTCAAGTAGGGTGGTTTTCAGTTCCTGGTTCTTTTCCAGGTTAGAGAGCAGTTCTTTACTATCGCTATTTTTCCATTGATCAAATACCTGTTTGATGAGCGGCATTTTACTGATCAAGTCTGTCGACAAGCTGTTAGCATAATAACGGCTGAACAATTGTTCCGAACACTCATAAGGGAATTCCATCATATACGGAATGGCCTGCACCGCATACCAGGCTGGATTTTGGCTGTACTCCAGCGTAAGGGTTTTACTTTTCAGCGTAGTACTACTATTGCTAAGCAGCTTATCGAAGTTGAAAGTCTTGCTTTGACCTGCCCTTAGCATCATGGGCATACTCTCGGTAACCAGCATGCGGTTTGGCAATACCGGAATGGTATTCTCCTCACCATCGCTGTATTTACCGGCATCGGCAGTTAAACGGTAAGTAAGTGCATCAAGCCCGGGGGGGATTACCAGTTTAAAGGAAACCGTTTTGGTTGCCGAACCATCTATCTCAAACTTTTGCTGAGCATCGCCCTTGTTCACCAATAATGAAACAGGCTGCATATTGATGCCATTGAACAATTGCAATTCAACTTTACCCTTTAACGGTTCAGTGTTTAAATTAGCCAACCTTGCTGATACAGTTACGGTATCACCTTCCCGTAAAAAGCGTGGCATGTTGGCGTTGATGCTTAATTGTTTTTGCGTAACAACCTCGGCTTCGGTATACCCTAACTGCAATTGCTTATTGTGTGCAAAAGCCCTGAACTTCCATTTGGTAAGCGCCTCGGGGATGGTGAACTCTATCAGCACCTGTCCCTTTTCATCCGTACGAAGCTGGGGGTAAAAGAAAGCGGTTTCATTAAAGTTTTTGCGGGTAGTGATGGGTTTAGGAACACCATAACCAACTGATAAAACTTCACTATCATACTTTGCGCTTGGTTTGAAGGCCTTTTCCCTCAATGGCATGTTATAGCCGTATTGACTGGGCGGCGCTACATCATAAGCAACTTGTACACCGGCAGCTCTCCCTTGCAGCACTCCAAATACATTATTGTCACTTTCTACAAACCCTTTCATATCGCTATTACCTACCGGCTCATCAATCCTGATGTCGGCATTAGGGGCTCCAACCTCCGATTTCACGCCGGGATCAGCAAAAGTCAAATAGTCTTTTCCATTAACTCTTACGCGTGTTGAGTTTTCTAAACTCATTCGCACATACCCGTTTACCGGAGGACTCATATTTTGCGTAAGCATGTACTTCCCACTGAATATTAATGTAGCATTTCGCGGTACTTTGATTTTATAAAAACCTAATGAATTTGATGTAGTATTAATGCCCGTGCCTTTAATTGTTATTTTAGCACCGGCTACAGGTATACTAAATTCATTAATGACCCTACCGCTTACTACTGAACCATTTTTTATAAGCGCCGAATTTTTAAGATACAAAGCCTCAATCTGCTTATCCTTAGCCGATCCTTTTTTATATTCTTTTACTGATTCGATATAATTATTATAACCATAATTATCGCCACCGAAATAACTGTAACCAAACCAATTGAGGGTTTCATAATTAAAATTCAAAATGTGCATGCCATAATATGGAAGCTCATTAAAAGCTGATGTACCAACAGCCCGTACAAACTCATCATAAGCTTGCCATGTAAAATAATCGGGGTTATAACTGTAAGTTGGCAGTTGCTGGTCCCAGGTTTGGGGTTGGGCTACATCATCAAGCGAGGCATCATACATACCGGCCAGCAGCTCGGCCTGTTCCTTTTCTTTGCCCGGTGCCGATACCTGTATTTTCCATTGTTCCTTTTCGCCGGGCTGCAACTTGTTTCTAAAGGTTAGTAAACGGATCTTTAATGATGTGATAGTATCCCTTATTTTGATCTGTTTGTAATAACTGTACAAACGGTTATCGTTCAGCATCAAAAACTGCACTGCGAAGTTGTTTTTCGAGGTAGCGGGTACAGCTATTTTTAAACTTTGCTGGTTATCGCCGCCAAGGGTAAGCCATTGGGATGAAAGCATTTTGGCGCCTTCATATTTTTCAACCAGTACCCTGCTTTCCCTGCTTACACCCAGCCAAAACTCGGCGGTTTCGCCTCCCTTGCTTACTTCATCATTAATCGTAGTTAACCAGCTATCCATATCAGGCGCTTTTGCCGGATCGATATGAAGCTTAATGTAATAGGTTTGCGATGTGGTATCGCCTTTACTGCTCTTCGCGCTTATAACCAGTTTATAAACCCCGGTTGGCTGTTGTTTTAACGCTGCCAAATCGAGCTGGCTGCTTGTACTATCGCTGACTTTTATATCGGCATCAATAACTGTTTTATTTACTTGCCAGGTATCCTGTTTATCTTCATTTTTATACGCATAACCGGCAAACAGCTTTTTAAACTCTTCAGCGTTCATTAAGTATTGATCTGGCGCTTCCCATAAACGTTTTTTAAATACGCCGCCGGGCTGGTTTAACGAATAAACTTTTACATTTAACACTCCATTTTGCGGCTGGCCGTTTATATTGCTGAGCTTTACAGGGATTACAGTTTTATCCTTTGCCGATAGCTGCTCAGGTACCGATAGGTCCAGATCAAGCACGTTATTACTTACCTTAACAACCGTATTTGCCGATTGCGTTTCACCGCTCCCGTCGGTTACATCGGCAGCAATGTTGTAATTGTACATATCAGGCAGTTTTCTGTTACCCGGCGAAGCTTTAAAAGCAAACTGAAATTCGCCGTTATTATTGGTTTTAATGGTGTCTGATGCTATTTCAGCTTCCTCCTCATCCTCATTATATCTATCGCCTCTCATTTTAAAATAATAAGGCCGATATGCGGAGCTGCGTTTAACATGATAAGCAACGTTAGCTCCTGAAAGGCCATACCCGGAAAACGCGGTAACTTTCCCTTTAATGTGAACCGAATCATTAAACCGGTAAGTTTCCTTAACCGGCGGGAATGTTACCTGAAACGTTGGCCGTTTATATTCCTCAATACGGATCAATGTTGCACCATGATCTGTGGTTACGAACATCATACCGCCAAGGGTTTGCTGAGGTATAATAAATGAACCGGTTACCGTACCATACTCATTGGTTTTAAGGTTTAGGCTGCCTTGCTTTTGCCTGTTAGCATCAAGCAAATTAACAACAACCTGCTCATTGGGCACAATACTGCTTTTGTTATTAAAGGTGCTTATTCGCAATCCCTTAAAATAAACCGTTTGCCCCGGGCGGTAGATCTGTCTGTCGGTAAATAAAATAATATGCTCAATAGGCTTGGCTATGGGTTGCGAGGTTTCTGTGACCCCGTTTACATAATTATTTTTACTCACAAACTTATCATCAGCGGTAGCAAGATCTACGTTGTAATAATTCCCCCGGCATGTAAAAGTGAACAGCCCCCCGGCATCCGACACGCCGTTACTTATAGGATTTTTTAATATTTTCCCTTTATCATTGTAGGTATTGTATATATTAACTTTTACGCCTTTCAGCGGCTTTCCGCTGTCACGGTCAAGCACCCTTACTTCCTTTACAGCATCGGGCCTTTGCCGGGTAACATAAGCCAAACCGCTTACCCTAAAGCGCGCCAACCCTGTTAACCGCGATTTATTAGATGAAGCATCGTCAACCAAAATAATGTAGTTACCGGGGCGCAGCGGGGCTATTTTAAATTCGGTTCGGTGGGTTCTGTAATCGTGCAGATCCGGCAGTGAAAGTTCACCGGTTTCAACAGGCTTTAATTTGTTTACAAAATCATATACCTTCTTTGTGATCATTAACTCGTCCTCTTCATCCTGCTGACCATCTTGTTTAAGCTGGTTTAATTGCGCGTCGGTAACATTGTAAACAACAAATTTTACCTGCTTAACATTACCATATTGCAAGTTGGCCAGCAAAGGTTTGCCGGGAGCATACACCTCTTCTACCTGGGCCGATAAAACCTTCCTTTCTATATCCCGGATGCAAGTAACTGCGTTTTTGCCACTTATACTATTAGGGAATAATTCTTTAGCTTTATCATAGTAACCATGTGCCGTTACAAGACTGTCAAGCTGTTGATAGTAAAGGCCGCTCAATACCAAAGCTTCGGTACTTATTGGCTTAGCAGCATAATCGACCGCTATCCGTTTTAACCCAGACAGGTATAATGAGTCAGCATTGCTTAAAGTTGATTTATTATGCAAGAACTTAAGTCGTTGCAATTCAAGGTCGGCAAGCGCTTCTTCGTTATTTTCCTTCAGATGAAATGCCGTTGCCTGCTGCAATAGTTTAATACCCCGGTACCAGGTTGAAGCGGTATCGGTAGTACTGATATTGACTTTAACGAATGACCGGGCATCGCCAAAAAAAGCCGGGTTGTTTAAGGAGAAAGCCATTTTAGGTTTGATGATCTCCGGCTCATCGGCCAAAAAAAACTCAAACGCGCGCTGTGCTAACAGGTCATACAACGTAGGCCGCAGGTAACGGATGGCTTTATCGCCTTTTAAAACGCCGTCAAGCACACTGATTGGTGTGGCCTGTTCCTCTTTAGCACCAGCAAGCGAAAGCCGGTAAAGATTGCCGGTTTCGGAGATGATAGTTTGGAGGTCCCATTGGGTATAGTCATCACCATGTTTCTCAAGGCGGCTTCGCTGGCTGTATTGGTAACGGTTTTGCTGATAATAGTTCCAGTACATTTCGGCCAGCATTGATTGCAGAACCGGCTTCACAGGATACTGTGCCTTATTAATATCGGTTTTTAACCTGGCGATGATTACTACCAATGCTTCCTCTTCAATGTATGACTGAAATGTCATCCGGTAAATTACCGCACGGACTTGTTGCGGCGCATTCTTTTCGTCATGGGCAAGTTTATCAAGCTTATCAACTTCCTTTAAAGCTGATTTGGGCAAACCTACAGCAGCCAATGAATCGATGCGGAAACTAAGCGCATCATATTTATTTTGTGCCGATACGGTTTTAACAGAAATGAGGCAGCTTAAAGTAAGCAGGCAAATGAGTGCTTTGGCAAGTTGTGATAACATGCTGGATAGTGGTTTTGGTTGATGTTTAAACGGTGAAACAAGATAGAAAATATCCACAGGCTAAAATTTAATGTTTTTTAACGGTTGCGTATAAATGCAGCACGTATAATTAACTCACCCCGCCGGTGCTTCGCACGGCGACCCTCTCTGCTTCGCAAAGAGGGTAAAAAAGCGTCCCTTCTTTGCGAAGCAGAGAGGGGTGACAAGCGCAGCGATGTCGGGGTGAGTAAACCCGGCGAACATTCACAATAACATGAAGATGCGATTGTTTACCATTTTCCATAAATAAATTTTCATCCCTCATACCCAGCCAATTGAAACAGCAATATTACTTTGTAAATTAATTTAAAAAGTTAATTTTAATCATGCTTACCACCAATTATAAACCAGTTAAAACCCTGCTGCTCACAGCACTCATTGGCCTGCAAGGCTTGCAAAGCAATGCCCAGATCAAACCCGGTACAACCGAAATAACCAAATGGCAATACGGCAAAACCGGCGCCGTTTCACTTACTTATGATGATGGCTCCATGAACCAGTTCAGAAAAGCCCTGCCTGTAATGGAACGCCTGAAGATGCCGGCCACATTTTTCATCATTACCGGCTCCATACCAGGATCCAAGTACCACGGCCGGTTTATTGGCCGCCCGGTAAAGGACATTATCAAAGAATCGGCAACTGTACCTACCAATGATCAAAACTTTTTTGAGCGGTGCTCGGCCACAGGATATCTGGGCTTTATGGGTACTATAGCTTCACATACGCAGGCAGGTAGTTTATATGACAGCGGTAAAAAAGAAAAAGCATTTAAGGTACTGGATGATATTTATGCCAAAGCCCGCAGTGGTGAATTGAAACCAGGTTATGAACCTAACGACGAGTTTAAACAATCCGTTGGTTCAACCTGGAATGATTTCAGGAAAGATGCCGCCGAAGGTTATGAATTTGCCAGTCATTCCATTACCCACCCCAGCATGCCCGGTCTTGATGAACCAAATCTGCTTTGGGAACTTGAAAAAAGCAAGGCGGATATTCTGGCTCAGCTTGGCCCCAAACATACCTTTTCGGCAGAGTGCCCTTACGGTTTTGAAAACGACCGCGTGATGGGCTATGCGCTTAAAATCTATCCGGCTTTACGTAACCGCATGCCAGAGCCATGGCTAAAGGAGATTGATCGCGCCAGTAAACAAACGCCGGGCTCAACAGATAAAGATTATATTCAATGGCAGCGCGGGGCAACCACCAAAACCCCACTGCCTATGATGAAACTTTGGGTTGATACCACACTTAATCACAGCAATACCTGGCTGGTACTGGTTTTCCACGGTATTGACGGTATGGGCTACGAGGCACTCCCCAGCACCTTGCTTGATGAGTATTTTCAATACATCAAAAGTAAAAACGATAAGCTTTGGGTAGCCACCTTTGGCGATGTTACCCGCTACATGCGCGAGCGCAAACACGGCAAAGCGGTAGCTTCGGCGGTTGGCAACAGTATACAGGTTAAGGTAAGTCATGACCTTGATGGAAAAATCTATTATCTGCCGGTAACACTTAAAACCTATGTACCGTCCGGGTGGGCCAGCGTAACGGTTACCCAGGGTGCAAAGAGTAAAAAGATCAGATCAGCCAAAGATGAGGAAGGCACGTACATAATATACCAGGCGCAACCTAACCAAGCGTTTGTAACGCTGAAAAAGGGATAATATGTGGGATAATTATTTCGTGCTGAAATGGCCAATGTAAAAGACATTTTATTTCAGCACGAATAACTACTGTTTTTAGAGTCTATTTAAAAATGCAAAATATTCATTGCCGTTGGTTTTAACCAACGGTAAAAAAAGCTAAAAAATTCTGGCTTTAGCCCAATTACACAAGCAGATTTGGGCTGAAGCCCTTTTGTTGCTACTCATTATTCCGTTGGTTAAAACCAACGGCAATGAAGTTTCCTGGTAGAGATGCATCACATGCGTCTCCCATAGGACAAGCCGCTTCGTAATCATTAACTTCCAAGAATTTGCATGCGGGAGATGCATGTGATGCGTCTCTACATTTTAAAACAATCAATTTTAAACAGCTGTTTAGTTCAAATGCAAAGTTTGGGGGCCAAACTCTTCAAAATGGATCAGCTGTTTATCAATACCTTTTTTAACCAGTTCAAGATAATGCAGTTCGATAAAACCTGCCGGGCCGCAAATGTAGTACTCGGTGTTTGGTTCAAATATTTCATCGCCCAGTTGGTTAAGGTCAACCCAGCCGGTGTACAGGTCGTCGGGGAATCCTTCTTCAACCTGGCTGTAAAAGATGTGTTTTTTAAGCTCTTCGTTTTTACCTTCCCAGTGCTCAATAACTTCTTTAAAGGCATGCACATTTTTATCACGGCAACCGTGGATCCATGTTTTTGGCCTTTTGCTGCCGCTTTTGATCAGGCTCTCCATCATGCTCATTAACGGTGTTTGGCCAACGCCCCCGCTTATGAAAACTATCGGGTGATCACTGTCTTCGCTAAGCGCAAAGCCGCCTGCCGGTGCCGATACCTCAATGATATCGCCTTCATTTACAAAATTATGCAGGCGGTTGCTGATCATCCCATCGGCAAGTAATTCGGTTCCAGCCTCCCGTTTTACCGAAATGCGATAATACGCTCCATTTGGCGCGCTCGAAATGCTGTACTGGCGTGGTTGTAACAGGTTAAGTTCGGGCAAAAACAAACGCACACTTAAAAACTGACCGGGGGTAAAATCGGCCACGGGGCCACCATGGGCCGGGTAAAGATAAAAGGAAGTGATCTCCGCCGATTCTTTTACTTTCTCCTTTACTATAAATGGCCTCCAGCCTGTCCAGCCACCTTTTTTAGCTACCTGTTTACTATATAAATTTTGCTCATGGCCGGACATGATGGTGGCCAGCTGATTGTAAGCAACAGTCCAGGCTTCCAGCAGTTCGGGTGTAGCAGCATCGCCCAATACTTCGCTAATTGAGGCAATCAGGTGTTCGCCAACAATATTGTAATGTTCAGGCCTGATGTCAAGGCTGATATGCTTCTGGCCAATGCCATCAAGTACCGGCATCAATACACCGGGATTTTCAATATGTTCGGCATAGGCCAGTACAGCCATGGCAAGGGCGGTTTGTTGTTTGCTGTTTTGCTGGTTTCCCATGTTAAACACATTCTTCAGCTCGGGGTTGTGGGTAAACATCCGGTTGTAAAAATGTGTAGTTAACAATACTCCATGCTCCCTCAATACAGGCACTGTGGCCTTAACCAGCTCTTTTTGTTCTTTAGTAATCATCGTATTTACAGTATATATTTATAATTAATTGCTGCCCTGCTTAGCCTTGTATCAAAAGGCAAATACTATCCTCAAGGGCCAGCAGGCTGTGTAGCACGTTTACAGGTATTTCAAAATCAGCGTCGCGTTTCAAATCAACCGAGCGTTCATGTTCGTTATACAATACGTTACCTTCGGTTACTATCAGCGTAGCAGGTACAGCAGTTTTATGTTCTTTTAAAACCGCTCCTTTTTTCAGGCCTATAGCCATCATTTTGTAGCCGCTGCCTTGTTTTAATATTTTGACTACCGGCCCCGCAGCCAATGGCATTTGCTCCCGTACTTGTTCAATTGTCATGTTAGTTAGCGTAAGTATTATCAGGCTCAAAATATCTGATCTGCGCGCCGTTGGCCAGTACAATCCAGGCCTTAAAATCATTAACTATTTTTAGCATGTGCTGCTCATTGGCCGGTATCAGGAAAGTTTCGCCTTTGTTAAGCTCATAGGTTTCGCCTGCGTAAATGAGCAGTGCGTTCCCGTCTTCCACAATCAGGTAGGCATCTGACGTGGCTATATGCCTTTTCATGTTGGCGCCGGCGGTGAGCTCAATTTTAACCACCTGGAAGTGCTCGTTTGTTTGAAGCTGTTTCATACTGTTTGTTTTTCTTGTGTTTTGATAGCTTTTCTTTCATTCCCTCCCCTGGGAGGGGTGCGGTTGTTAGGTGCAGTGGCAGGGAGGGGTTTATACGCCTTTTAAGCGTGTAAGCATAATGATGAAACCCCTCCCTACACCCTCCCGGGGGAGGGAATCGCACATCCCCCTACTTAAAACTCATCTTCATAACACTTATATATTAATGCATCCGCTACATAATTACCTTCCCCGGCCCACCTTTCATATTGGCCAGCTTACTCATAAACATTACAGCCATCAGGTTTGCCCTGTTCTTAGCGTCATCGGCCATGGGGCCGGTAAAGTGGGCATCAACTGTTTGGGTAAACAGCTCCAGCCAGCGGTTAAAATGATCGTCACTAATGGGCAGCGGTGCATGCTTGGCAAAGGGATTGCCCTTAAACCCCGGAACGCCAAACAATGCGGCATTCCAGAAAGCGTACATTTTATCAAGGTGCGGCTGCCAGTCGTCTTTTATAACTTCGGCAAAAACGGGCCCCAATAATCCGTCGAGCCGCACCCTGGTATAAAATTCATCAACCAGTATTTTGATTGATGTTAGATCTTCTATATCGTTCATTTTTTGTTTAGATAATTAAAAAGATGGTCATTTCGACCGCAGGGAGAAATCTTATACACCCTGCCCAAGCAGCCGTACAAATCGGCTTTGCATATCGAATAAGATTTTTCGCTATCGCTCAAGAGATAGTTTCTCTTTCGCTCCTGCGCTCATTCCCACTCATGCTCTATCGAAATGACATTTTTTTGCCTCTCACTAATCTCTAACCTCCAATCACCAATCTCTCCCCTACAGCTTCACCGCCAGCGATGTAATAACGAAATACCCTGTCCATGCCACAAACAAAACGATTCCTACCACCACCCACCAGGGGATACTTTGAGGGGTTTCGCTGCCCGCCAGCATAAAGGTTTTCTGATCGCCTTTGCCATAGGCGTTGATCATGAGGGGCAACACACCTTCCACAATTTCGTCTTTCTTTAAGCCCTCAATGGCTATAGCAGGACCATTCCGCACCACAAAGGGGATCAGCTTTATTCCTTCCTTGCCCTGGTGATCTTTGCTTACTACTTTCAGCACGTGGTTTCCATCGGTAAGCTTGCGGGTATCCAGGTCGAAGGTTACCGGCGCCGGGAACTCACCAAGCGGTTTGGGATCCTCGTCAATAAACAGGGTTACAAAACTTTGATCTCTCATGGCTGTACGTCGTTTAAAATCATCCGTTTAATATGTTCCTGGTTCTTTTCGCCGGGCTTTATAAAGCATTTGATGGTTGCCACCAGCACGTACAGTGTAATGATCACCATTACCAATACAATGAGGTAATCCCAGTTACTATCGGGACCGGCACCATGGGTTATGCCTCCAAAACCGGCAGGCTGCTGTTTTTTACAGGCCTCGCAGGCTATAACATCAAGCTTAATGATAAGCATGAGCAGCAGTGTTATATATTTTTTCATCTCTTGAGGATCTTGATTTTTACTTTTTAGCAATTACAGTTTCGGGCTTATCAAATGTGGCTATGATCTTTTTCACATCATCGGCTGTTACCTTTTTGGCGTTGTTGCCCCAGCTACCACGCTCATGGTTTATGATAGCGGCAACTTCTTCGGGTTTCAGGTTATTATTGGTACCTACGGCAGGCATTATACCATAACCTTCACTTGCACGGCCGTTATAACCTTTCATGATAATAGTTACCTGTACCTCAGGGTTATCATCAAGCACTACCTTGCTGCCCTTAAGCGCCGGGAAGGCGCCAACCAAACCCTCGCCGTTTTCCTGGTGGCAGGCCTGGCAATTGGTAGCATAAAGTGCGGCGCCATCAAATTCAGGCTTTGCTGCTGCGCCTTTACCGGGAGCAGCGGCGGCAGCCTTTTCAGCATCACTTTTCCCGTACAGGAATATGGGTACCGGCTTACCATCAGGCAGGGTAATTTCTTTTAACGACCTCAGGTAGGCCACCAGTGCCACTGCTTTATGCGATGCCACAATTTTGCCGGTTATGCCTCTTTTAAAATCATCGGGCACGTTCACTATCACATCATTTGGCCATGCGTAATCCTTTATATCAAACAGCCACTCGTATGATGGCATTACCGACTCCGCGACTACCGAACGCGGGTTAAATAAATGGAGGTAATGCCAATCGTTACTGGGCTGGCGTGTGCCTACATTGGTTAAATCGGGCCCGGTTCGTTCGGAGCCCATGAGGGTGGCTGTGTTGCGCCAAACATCGGTACGGGTAATATTAGCATAATCGGCAGCTATGTTAGGGCGTGCACCCCAAACTTTATCCATCTCTACATTGCGTACCTGCTGGGTGTGGCAGGCCACGCATCCCTCGGCAATAAAAACTGCTTTGCCTTCGGTTTGCAGGCTGGTTAAGGGTTTACTGCCCGGCAGCGGGGCATTATTATTCTGACTGGTAAATGCAGGCCCTATCGCCACAAAAAATGTGAGCAGCAGGAAAAAGCATAACGCGGCAGTAAAAAGCTTTTTATGATTGTTATAGATTTCCATGTCTATCAGATTTCGGCGTTAACGGGTAAATTGTTCAGTTTCTCAAAAACTTCCTTCCTGATATCGGGGTCGCTTTTATGCCCCGAAAACATCACATACATGTTCCAGGCAAAAACGAGGTGCGATGCCCACATCAGCGAACCGCCGATGGCGCGCCACAACCAGTAAGGGGCCATCAGCACAACGCTATCAATAAATGGTTTCCCATCGCGCCAGGCTATCCCTTTCAGGGTACCGCCTATCATAAGTGGAATGGTGTAGAACAATACGCCTATCAGCGCCATCCAGAAATGAGCACCAACCAATCCCTGCCTGGGTTCGTTTCCTGTAAGCCTCGGTACTATAGTATAAATACAGGCCCAAAGCATAAAGGCAATGATGCCATACATGGTAATGTGCGAATGTGCAGTAGTAAAATCGGTAAAGTGCCAGATGAGGTTAGTTTCCCTGAACGCTTCGGCCGTGCCCTGTGTTGAGCCGGTGAAATAAAACAGGATGCCAACAATGTAGAAAGGCAATGTATAGCTGCGGCCTATCTTGTTAAAATTGCCCCTGAAGGTCATGATAAAATTGGTAGTGCCTGAAAATACCGGGATCAGCATACCCATACTGCCTACTATAGCCACCGTTTGCAGCCACCATGGTATCGAGCTGAAAATAAAGTGGTGTGTACCTATCAGCGTATAAAACAAAATCTGCGACCAGAACGCCAGGATGCCTAAACTGTAGGAGTAAATAGGCGTATTTAACTGCTGAGGTAAAAAGTAGTAAACCAATCCCAGGTTAAAAAACATGAACCACATGCCTACCGCCTGGTGCATGTAATAGCCCTGTACAATGGTTTCGCCAAGGCCATCCTGGTAAAAGGGCAGATAACCAACGGTTACAATCACCGTTAAAAACATCATAGCCGAAACAATGTACCAGTTGGAGATATAGATCTCCTTAGTTTTACGCTGCGCTATAGTTTGGATATAGTTGACCAGACTTACCACAATACCACCGGCAAAAAGCGCCATAACCGGCCATATATATTCGCGGTATTCGCCGCCGCCGTTGTTGATACCGGCCATCAGCATGCCACTGCCTATAATAATGGAGGCGTTCATAAGTATGAGCGAATAATAGCCCCGTTTAATACTGTAAACTACCGTATTGCTAACTGTAGATACTACGTAATAACCAAGGCCTAACATGGCCATTGACGACCAGCCCCAGAAAACCATATTGGTATGCACCGGCCTTAAACGGCCAAAACTTAGCCAGCTGATATGATCAGCATCGGGCGAAACGAATTTGATACCGATATACTCGCCTACCGAAGTACCCAGCACCAGCCAAAAGGCTGCGCTGCCCAGGTACCACATAATCAGTTTTACCAGTTTAGGATCAGTTTGGTGTTTATGTGCCGCTTTGCGCTTGGAGGCAAAAAACCGCGGACTGTGAACCTCATCAATATTAAGCAGGATGCCTTTTGAATCTTCAGGTTCAATATCTCCCGCAAGCTCATTATTGGTTAAACGGTAATCAAGCGCGTGTTTGCGCTTAATGAGCTCTTCATATATGGTATCATCGTTATCAACAGCTTCAGCCAGTTCGCGGGTTTCCTTTTTAACCCGGCTGTAACGGCTTTTAGCTGCCACATTACGGATCTTTAACCCTACCAGGAAAACTGTTACCACCAGCGGAATAAAGATCAGCGCGAGCATAATGATCATACCGGGGCTGGTTAATACGCTTTTACCTTCCCCGGCTGTTTGCGCCCGGGCAGTTATTGATGAAAGTAATAGCAGGGCTACCATGGTAGCTGTAAAGCCGTTATTACCCCCCTTTGCTTTGTCAATAGCCTTTTTACGGTGGTTTCTGCGGCTGATCAGTTGATCAAGCTGCCGGGTATCCAGGCTGTTTATTTGCCTGAAGATCCATTTATCACCATATTTTTCACGTGCTGTTTCATCCTCTTTAAGGCCACGTGCCAGGCGGATAAGCCAAAGCAGCAGCAACAATAAAAAGAAAATGGTAAGCGCGATAATGATGCAAGCGCCGGTATTAAAAGCGGGGTCGGGCTTTAATACATCGGCGGCATAGGCGGCTGTGCCGGGGATAAACAGCAGCACACCAATAAGGCTCAGGGTTAAGTAGATTTTGATTTTCATATAAAATATATTAATACCTTTTTATCTTTTAAATTCTTTGTTTCGGTACGCTCTATAATTTAATTAACTAAAAATTGGAATGATTTTGACTACGCCTTTAACCTTTTGAGCTCGTCGGATTATTTTTTCAGAACTACAAATCCCAGGTTCAGATCTTCGTTGAACTGGCCTATGGTGATAGATTCAAGCATGTTTTGCAAGCGGTTCCTTACATCTAAAAAATCATGGTGAAGCGGGCAGGGATTTTTTGATGAACACTCTTTTAAGCCTAAACCACAATCCCTGAATATGCCTCCGCCCTCTACCGCTTCTATCACATCTGATAGCGGGCGGGCCAGGCTTTGTGCATCCAGATAAAAACCGCCGTTAGGCCCTTTTACCGATTGAATGATGCCCCTCTTGCTTAAATCCTGTAGGATCTTGGCCAGGAAATGCTCGGGCGAATCAATGTTTACGGCTATTTCCTTTATGCCTGCCCTACTGCCATCTGCCGTGCGCTGCGCTATAAAAAATACCGCCCTTACCGCATACTCACATGTTTTTGAAAATATTCCCATTGCTTTATAAAGCAAATGTAGTTATTATGTTCAATAATAAAAGACATTTTTATCTTTTATTATTTCATTACCTGAATATGACTTTTTAAGCCATCAATTTTACCGCCTCCTGCCCGGTAGTGTTAAATTTACTTTGCTGGCTAAGCGGCAGGCTAAAGGAAAATACTGCTCCGCCGTTTTTCCCGTTTTCGGCCTTTACTGTGCCGCCATGCTTTTGGATAATGCTTTTCACAATGTATAAACCCAGACCTTTACTGTTTTTTTGCCTCACCGATTTTTGATTGCACTGATAAAATTTCTGGAACAACAACTGGCCGTTTTCTTCATTAATGCCTGCTCCCTGGTCATGAACCGATATTTCAACATCATTTTCGTTACGATCGATATTAATGTTAATGTGCGAGCAAGGAGGCGAAAATTTGGCGGCATTGGTTAAATAATTGACCAGCACCTGTGTGATCTTGTATTTATCGCCTCTAACCAAAATGCTATCCGCAGTGGGGTATTTACAAAAACGGTGACCTGGGTAAAGGATTTTCATTTCGCCAAGCACGGTATCAACCAGATCATTAACATCAAACAGGCTAAAATTAAGTTGTGCCGGGCCCTCATTACTTGTTGAGGGCGACAGATACTCATCAATAAGTTTGGTCATGCCGTTAATATGCTGGTCCACCATGTTCAGTAGTTTTACCGGCTGTTTATTGATACTATGCGCAAGGTGATTGATCAAAAACTGGGTATTGAGCTTAATAATAGTTAAAGGGGCCCGCAGCTCATGGTTTACAATGGCCATGCTCAGACATTCCTCATTAACCTTTTGGGTAACATCTTCAATGGTGCCTATCATTTGTTCGGCAGTGCCCCATCTGCGTGAGTATAAAACCCCCGTAAGCAGGATCCATTTTTCGGTACCGTACGGCGTTACAATTTGCACCTGTTTTTCAAACTTGGTACCATTAAAACAGGCAACTTTAAACTCATGGATCAGTCCGCTCAACTGCCCGGGCTTAACCAGCTCAAAAAGGTCTTCAATTTTTTCGTCATATCCTTTTGATAGCTCAAGGATCTTGCGCATCCGCGGGCAAAAAGATACCTTATTTGATTTGAGCTGAATTTTCCAGTTGCCTATGTACGCTCCTCCTATGGTGTGTTCAGGTATTACACCTGCCCGGCTTTCCATATTTCTGATTTCCCTGTTCATTTGGATATGATTTTCTTAAATTTTTATTTTATTACCGATAGATTTAACCTGATCACACTATTGAATTTTGACCATAACCGTAATGACATTCCTTTGATGTACGATCTGTAATTGCTCATCAATATGCCCTTCATGTCGTGGTTCATTAACCGGATGGCGTACACCAAACTGCAATCATCATTTTTACCGGATGATTCGCGGTGATATGTTTCCAGGATCTCAAAATCATCGGGCGGGATCAACTCGTTATATTGCAAACACCTGATGTGTTCGTTTTCTATAACAAAATCGTGGTTAAAGCCACGCTCCTGCAAATCAATAATGAGGTTTATCAGTTGTTCATCATCGTGGTACATATCATGAGTCATTAAATAGGTGAAGCTGTCAGTTCATTTTCAATAGTGTTATTAGGTGTATTGCTTTTGTAAAGCCATAAGCGGCCCTGGAAAGCCATATAAAAAAGCAGGAGTAAAACCTGTACCACAACAAGAGATACAGGTATACTTACGGTTATATTAGTGCTATTACCCAACAGCATTAAAGTAACATCGGCCAATATGAAACCAATGCTCATTTGTTTAAGCAAAGGCTTACCCGGCATAAGCATAATAACCAGTAAAGCAAATTTTAATGCACATATGCTATGCAGCACTACAATGAAAAATCTGGCAGGTACCAGCGGTTCCATTAACCCCTTATTAAGTTTGATAAACAATCCTGTTGCTACAAACATTAATACACTCGTAAGGGAGGCTACCGCGAAACAAATAAATTTTTTCATAGTGGGGGCTTTACAGGCTATTAATTCAGTTAACTAATGCTTAATTATTAACTGCTGTTTAATAATGTAAAGTTCGGGTTGGAGATACCCGAAATCAATGTACTAATTATGGTTTCAGTAGTACAAATTACATATGCCCTAAGCTAATCAGACCCTAATATTGCACAGGATAATTATCATTTTCGATGTTCCCAAACTTTTTTTCGGCCCGGAAAATAAGCGTAATCACTACACCATCGTTATTTTCCATTGTAAAATTGCCGCCAAGCTGCTTACTCAGGGCCTTCATCATTTCCATACCTAAAGATGAAGCCTCTTTAATATCAAAGCCCTGCGGCAGTCCGATACCATCATCAGCTATGGTCAACATCATATTATTATCATCAAGCGTACCAAGCGAAATGTTTATATACCCGTGCCTGTGCGGAAAAGCATATGTAATAGCATTGGTGATAGCCTCATTAAGCATGAGACCAACAGGTATGGCCTGGGCAACGTCCATTTTCACGGGCTCAATTTGTTGCTCAAACCTGATACCGCGGTCATGGGCATCATAACTATCAGCGAGATAATTAACCAGTTCGCTGATGTAAACCGCGATATCAATATAGGCTACGTTTGAACTGCTGTATAATTTTTGATGGATAAGCGCAATAGCCTGTACCCGGTTCTGGCTTTCGCGGATGGCCGCAAGCGCCGCGTTATTTTTCAAAAATGCCGATTGGGTATTGAGCAGGCTCATCACTATCTGCAGGTTATTTTTAACCCGGTGATGCACCTCTTTTAACAACCAGTCCTTTTCGTCAACCAGGCGGTCTTTATCGGCAGTTAAATGCTGCAGGATTTGGTTTTGCTCGTTAATTTCTTTTTGCTTCAGCTGTAATTGCTGGTTGCTGTATTGCTTTTGCCGGTAAGCAATATAAACAAGGGCCAAAATGATAATCAGTGCAGCAATACCAGTAGTTATAAGGTCCCATCTCACAATAAGTAAGCTACCTTTTGCCCATAATATATCTTTAGGGGTATGATTATAATATTGAGCCGGCAAGTTTATGGATATCAAAAGCAAAAAGCTTGTAAGTATCAGCTTGCAATAAAACCGGGGTGAGCTTATATTGATATTCACTTGATATTATTTTTATGACCGGCCTAAACCAAACAGAGCCTGTTCGCAAACATGCTTATTCACACATAAACCTGCGCTCAAATTCAACTTATAAAAATAATATGTTACAAAAACCCCGCCAATGTATTAAACACGGATTTTGATGTATAAATTATGTATTGTATTTACATCCTTACAACTAAATCGAATATTAACTCATATAATCAGGAATCAAAATATTTAGATATCAGTCTTATTAATTTTAAGCTTTTTCATCTGCGAATGTAAAGTGGCTGATGGCAGGCCCAGAAGTTCGGCGGCCACACCTGGGCGGTTAAACCGCTTTTAAAAAAAATATTGACTAAAGTAATCAGATTGCACAGGCTTCATTCTGATCACGTCCGCACCCAGCAAAACAACACTATTTTCATGTCTTTTCCTGATACCTTTTAACAACCAACTTTCTGTTAACGTGTGATCGGGTTCGGCATATATAATTGAGAACACATACGATATTTCGCTCCCCAATCAGGAATATAATGATATTTCGTTACAAAGCACCGCATCAAAAACAACACAACAAACTGATTATCAATAAAATAAAAATAACGGCACGAAATTAGAACAGCTGTACATGATTTACAAGCTTTAAACTAAGCAACCATGAAACAATTTAATGATTTTGCGCCGCTGCACTTTGAGAAAGCATCCTATTGCCTGCCTTTTAAAATTCATACCATTGAGTGGATCAAAGAAAATGGCATCGATCTTCCCAACGATTATTTCATGCTGATATGGATAGTAGCAGGCAATGGTTACTATAGGCTCAATTTGCAAAAAGAATCAGTTAACACCAACCAGTTGCTGCTGATAAAGCCCGGTCAGCTGCATGACCTTAAATTTAGCAGCGGCTTGCAGGGTTATGTGATATCGTTCACCGATTCATTTCTGGATATAGAGGATTATAGCCGGGAAGCGGCATACAGTCCCATTTATCAAATGTTTAGCCAAACACAAATCGTTTCTATAAACAGTGAGCTGGCCGATGATATGAATGATATCACCGAAATAATGATGAAAGAGTACAGCAGGCACAACCTTTACCGTGCCGAAATATTAAAACGTTATTTCAAGATCTTCCTGATCTATCTTTCACGTCAGTTGGAGTCGATAGAACTGGCGCCAAAACAGTCACGAAATACCGCCATCCTGCAAAATTTCATGGCCCTGCTTGATAAAAACTTCAGGGAATATAAAATGGTTGCCGATTATGCCGACAGGCTATCGGTAACCCCCAATTACCTTAATGAAGTAGTGAAAAAATTAACAGGCCAGTCGGCCGGTCATCACATCAGGCAAAGGGTTGCAGCAGAGGCCAAACGACAAGCAGTACATCCCGATAATTGCATGAAAAAAATAGCATACGACCTGGGCTTTTGCGACATGGCCCACTTCAGTAAGTTCTTTAAAAACACAACCGGGGTCAGCTTTTCTGATTTCAAAAAAAGGGAGCCGGTATTACTACCCGTTTTTTAATGGCGCATCACATACTTATTTAATCAACCTAATAACAAACCAATCAAAATTAACATCATGTCTGAATCAGTACAACTAATCCCGGGTGATTCCTTAATCACTGCAACGCCGCAGGAGGGCCGTGAACTTGCCATTAAAATGGCCAGGCTTATTATTAAAGTAACCCAGCCCGATGCCGAAGTACGCGGCAGGCTCAGGGGCGTTTATGCCGAAGATGCCGCTATGCTTATAGCTATAGGCCAAACCGTGGCAACCGAATTTACTACAATAGCGGCAGCTAATAATTACTGGAGATAATAACATAACGCTCCCCTTTTTGCAAATTAATTACAGCTATCTTTAAGCCCGGTAACACATCGTGCATACACAGGTAATTATTATCGGTGCCGGGCCAACCGGCTTAATGGCTGCCTGCCAGCTGGCCCGCTTTAACATTGATTTTATTATTATTGATACCAAGCCCGCGCCTACTCACGAGTCGCGGGCTATGTTGGTTACTGCCCGCAGTATGGAAATTTACCAGCAAATGGGTATAGTTGATACCGTTTTGCAACACGGAAAGGTAATCAGTAAATTTGCCATTTATATGAACGGCCGGGAGAAAGCGGCGCTCAAAACTGCCGAAGCGGGCAATGGCCTTACCGACTTCCCCAACCTGCAGGCGTTTGAACAGTTTAAGAACGAAGAGCTGCTTTATGAGCAGCTAAAAACCACGGGCCATGATGTTTTATGGCGAACCAGCCTGCTAAGTTTTGAACAAAATGAAGATTTTGTTTTGGCTAACCTTTATGACAAAAGTGATCCCTTCAGGAAAATATCAGTTAAAGCGTCGTACCTTATGGCTTGTGATGGAGCTTCAAGTTTAGTAAGACAGCAGCTGGGATTGGATTTTGCAGGCGGCACCTATCAAAACAAATTTTTTGTTGCCGATGTACAGCTTAACTGGCAACAACCACCAAACAAGCTCATCGCATCATTGTCGCGCCTCAATTTCTGTGCTTTTTTCCCGATGTATGGTGATAATAATTACCGCATACTGGGCACCCTGCCCGAAGGTTTTGCCGGCACTGATCATGTAAGCTTTGATGATTTAAAAGATGTGATCACTAACAACGTAAAACTGCCATTAAGCTTTGAAAAACTAAACTGGTTTTCAGTTTATAAGCTCCATCACCGCTGTATTGAAAGTTTCAGGGTAAACCGCTGTTTTTTATTGGGCGATGCTGCACACATCCATAGCCCGGCAGGCGGCCAGGGTATGAATACCGGCTTACAGGATGCCCACAACCTGGCCTGGAAGCTGGCTATGGTACTACAGGGTGCTGCAGGAAAAAAGTTGTTAGACACTTATCATGACGAGCGGCATCCGTTTGCCCAATGGCTCATGAAATTTACGGATAACGTATTTGCGTTCATGACTGGTCGTAATTGGTTTATATATCAAATGCGCACCCATTTCATGCCTTATATTTTACGACTGGTACTATCAACAAAATGGATAACACGTCGTATTTTCAGGGTGCTTTCGCAAATTTGGTATTCGTACAAAAAAAGCCCGCTGTCTTTGCAATTTATCAAGCAGAAGCTCAAGTTTAGTGCCGGTGACAGGTGCCCGTACGTCATGACAGAGGTTGATGGAAAACTCCAAAGCGTTTATCATTTGCTAACCGAAGCCAAGTTTCACTTGTTGTGCATTGGCGGTAGTTTGGATAGTGATTATCTACCGGGGAATTTAAAACCTTACATCAAAATAGTTAACCTGCCGCTTAATGAAAGCTGGCAAAAGTTGGGTGTCAAAACCGACCTATATCTTTTGATAAGGCCTGATAATTACATCGGTTTAATGAGTGATGAAATAAGCCCTGCTTTAATAACCGGTTATTTTGATATGTTCAAAGCAAACGTCAACTAAACCAAAAGCTCATTAGATCAGTGTCATTTTTATTGCTCTCTCTATTACATTTCGTCATATTTAAAATCAATACTCCAACGATAGGTAGAGATACCTGCCAGCATTAAACTGGCTGCACTATCGGCCCAAACCGAATAGCTGAAGGGTGCCTTAACCCCTAAAAACAGGGTCATACAAAGGGCAAAGGTTAATGTAAGTGCAAAGCTTGCATATGCGGCTGTCCTGATCTTAAAGCCAACCATGAACATAATGGCAATACAAACCTCACCTACTGTAGCTAAAAAACCCATTACGCCAGCCAGTGAACGGCTCAAATATGGCATCAGCGTGTTGGTATAAACTACAAAATTATCCCAGCTTCCCCAGCTTACTGAATTTTGCCCGGCCGGCCCCAGAAACCCTAAACGATCGGCAACGGGCAGCAGGAAACCAATACCTAAAGCAAAGCGAAAATAAAGTTGTGCTATTTGAAGCGTGTTTTTCATGTATGATAATTATATACCTAAAAGTAAGACTTTAAAAGCCTCCTAAAAAAAACTAATCCCTTGTTTACAAATTCAGGATAAAAGTGTCATTTTTTTGTTGAGAGAAATGACGGGCATCATTAATCCAGATTTTCTACAGAATGTGAGGGTAGTATCGCATCATTCACATGCCTGCAGTAAGTATAGTAAAAAGGGCCGCAGCCTACGTTACCTCGTTGATGGAAGAAAACCTCCCACCAACCATGTATTTTCATAACCTTGGGCATACCCAAAGGGTTGCGAATGCGGTAATTGAAATTGCAGCCCACAGTAAGTTAAAAAAACAGGAATTAACCATTTTAACAGTAGCTGCCTGGTTTCACGATACCGGGTATCTTTATCATTACAAGGGACATGAAGATACCAGCATGATCATTGCCGGTACTTTTTTGATGCAGCACCACTACAACAATGATTTTATACAACAGGTGTGGGATTGTATCGAGGCTACAAAAGTTCCGCAATCGCCAAAAAACCTTATCCAGCAAATTATTTGTGACGCCGATATGCAGCATTTTGCATCTCCTGATTATCTTAAATGTGCCCACAATTTAAAGCAGGAATGGGAAGTGCATTTAAATAAGCAATGCAGCGATGAAGAGTGGCATAAGGTTAATTTAAACCTTTTACAGCAACATCAGTATTTTACCGAATACGGCAAAACAATATTGCAGGCAGGGAAAGAGAAAAACATTGAACTGATGAAGCATCAGGCCTAATGTTTCTTCACAGTTTCTTTTCGTACGCGGCTTAAGGTTTCGGGGGTAATGCCTAAGTAAGATGCTATCATTGTCTGCGGGATCCTTAATAGCAAGTCAGGATATTTCTCTGCAAAGTTCAGATACTTTTGTTCGGCCGTAAAAGCTATTGCTGCATGAATGCGGCTTTGACTGGCGATGAAACTTTTATTCAGGATAGCGTTCACCATATCATTTAAAGCCGGGATCTCCCGGCAAAGCCTGTCGAAGTTTGTTTTGGTGATCAGCACCAGTTCGGTATCTTCAATAGCATCAATGTTGTTTTTAGAAGGCTCACCGGTAAGCAGACTGGCCCGGTCGCCAGTCCACCAGTTTTCTTTGGCAAAGCTTACTATGTTTTCGCGGCCGTTTTCATCAACACTGTAAAAGCGTACCAGGCCTTTGGTTATAAAGGCGTTATACTTCCAAACATCGCCCTCCTGCAACAGATACTGCCTTTTACGGAGTTTTTTGATAATACAAACAGCCTCAATTTTAGCATATTCGGTTTCGGTGAGGGTTGCTTTCTGACTGATGTACTCTTTAAAGATCTCAAACATATAAAAGCAAATATCCCCTTTATCCGGGGATATTTGCTTTAGTGCAGGTCATATTTTTATGATCAGGTTATGCAGAGTATTTGCTTAACCATTTGGTTTTTATGGTAGCACGGGCATCAATAAATTCCTGGTCGGTACCCTGAGCAACAGCGTCAAGCGGGTAACGTAATGGGCGACTCCCTTTTTCCATTTCAACAAGGTTCAGTATCCCATCTGCAATGGTTTGGGGATCCATATTAAACTCGGCCATTTTGCTGAACAGTGCGGTCCCCATAGCATTGAACTGCTGAGCCGAAGCTTCGCCATATTCAGCAACAACTTCAGGTTTATCGGCGTGTACACCGGCCTTACTATCATTGTTCATTTCGGTTGGGTATACACCCGGCTGGATGCTTACATTTTCAATATTGTATGCGGCAAGCTCATCCTGCAAACCTTCGGTAATGCTTTCCACTCCAAATTTTGAGGCAAGGTAAGGGATCATGAACGGCAAAGTGTGGCCGCTTGCGCCCGATGTAATATTAATGATAAGGCCATTTTTAGCTTTGCGCATTCCCGGTAATACAGCGAAGATGGTGCGCAGGGTCCCGTAAAAATTCACTTCAAACATTTGCCTGATCTGGTCAAGCGAATAAGCTTCCAGTACACCAAAGCCCGAAACAGCTGCGTTGTTCACCAGCACATCAATATGGCCGTATTTAGTTAAAGTATATTCAAAAGCGGCTTTAACTGATGCATCATCAGTAATATCTACCTCAACTACTTCAACGTTTGGCAGGGCCGATAGCTCTTTTGCTACAGCTTCGTTTTTGCCATTTACTCCGCGCATACCTGCTATTACGGTATGACCTGCATTTGCAAGGGTAATTGTGGTTAACTTACCAAACCCTGTACTTGTTCCGGTTATAAAAATTGTTTTTGACATTTTGTATCTTTTTTTGTTGATACAAATCTACCGTGACGCTATAACCTATGCATTGATGTTTGATAAGAACGGAATTGATATTTATCAAGAAAACTGAGCCTCTGTAACGGTATCGCAATTGCTTCGTTCCTCGCAATTGCGAACTGTACACTCTCCACCCGTCATTGCGAGGCACGAAGCAATCGCGAACTGTACAGGGTCACCCGCTTAGCCGCTCTGCAAATCGGGGATTGCTTCGTACCTCGCAATGACGGGTGGTGAATGGGATTGCTTCGTACCTCAATGACGGGTGTTGAATGGGTGCTTCGTGCCTCGCAATGACGATTTTTTAAGTATTATCGTTTTTCAGTAATCTCTCGCTTTACCTTATTTGGTTCCTGAAGGCACAGCCATCGGCACACCATCCTTGAACGGCACACCAAAATTTGGCGAGCCATCCTTATTCCAGATAAATTTCTGGGCGCGTGGTGAACGTTTATTACCACAGCCTTCGTTAGGGTTTGAGTTGGCATGGTAAAGGATCCAGTCTTCCCGGCCATCGGGTGATTTAAAGAAAGAGTTGTGCCCCGGCGCATAAACACTATTTTCGGGCGATTGCTTGAATACCGGCTGCTCCGTTTTTATCCATGATGCAGGATTTAACAAATCGCTGTTTTTGGAGACCGTAAGCATGCCTAAGGCATAAAAATCAGTCCAGCATCCGCTCGCCGAATAGATCAGGAACAACTTGTCCTTATGTTTTAATATTTCGGGACCTTCATTTACACTTACATGTGCCGGGTTACCTGCGTCATGCAGATCACCGTTGGTTTCCCACTCATAAGCCGGACTTGATATTTTTACCCGCTCGCTGCCAATGGTTAAGGCATCCTTCATTTTGGCAATGTAAATATTCTGCTGACCGTTGTGATCTCCCTCCCAGCCCGACCAGATCATATACCAGCTCCCATTATTTTCAAATACCGAAGCATCAATGGCCCATTTATCGGTACTGTCGGCTATTTTACCTTTAAACTCCCAGGAACCTTCAGTAGGATCGGCCGAGCTATTTTCCAGTACGTAAATGCGATGATTGTTATTATCGCCATTATCGGCAGCAAAATATACATACCATTTGCCTTTTATAAAATGCAGTTCAGGTGCCCAAAGTTCTCTTGAATAAGCAGTGCCGGAGGGCGGTGCCCAAACAGCTTTTTTGGGTGCCGTGCTTAGCTTGGTAACATCCTTAGTTTTCCAGATAACGATATTGCCCCCTGTTGAGTTGGTGTAGTAATAAAACCCATCTTTATAAATCACCCAGGGATCGGCGCCCGATGGCAGTAATGGATTGGTAAAAGTTTTATCGCCGGTGTTTTGTGCCATAGCGGCTTTGGAAAATAAAAGCAGCAGCAAACAGGCAGTAAACATTTTTTTCATAGGGCTGAAAGGTTTTAGCTTGGTTTATAATGCGCTAAAAATCTGTAAAAGATTTTACAAAAACAACAAATGTTAAAAATACATTTATTATTAAAGCAGTAAGGTTTACGACTATGCTTTTACCGGCAGAGATGAACTGCGGATAAAAACCTGGGTAGGCAATACGGTAGTTTCAAACTCGGTAACAGGCCGCTTACTTTCAATAATACTAATGAGCATTTCGGTTGCCTTTTTTCCCATTTCAAAACCGGGCTGATATACAGCACTTAACGGAGGGTTTAAAACCTCGGCCAATTGGGTGTTAGTGAAGCCAAGCAGGGCGATATCCGCAGGGATCCGGTAGCCTAATTTATGCAGAAGCGATAAGGTGGTGGTCGTGATCCTGTCGGATGCTGTAAAAATAGCATCGGGCTTATTATTGGCAAACAGCTCACTTAGCGCGTTCTCTATCTCTGCAAGGTCTTTACCGCCATGCAGGCAGTATTTGATCAGCTTTTCATCTGGCGCTATGCCGTGCTGCTCAAGCGCTTTTTTATAGCCTTTTAACCGTTCGGCAGTAATGGATACATTTACCGAACTGGTAATATGCGCTATTTTACGATACCCAGCCTTGATCAATTCGGTTGTGGCATCGTAAGCACCGGTAAAATTATCGGCCACCACTTTATGGGTGTCAATTTCATCGCTTACCCTATCAAATAAAACTATCGGCAAGCCTTTTTCATGAAGGTTTTTCAGGTGATCGATATTGTTGGTTTCGGTTGAAAGGGAGATCAGCAAGCCATCAATAGAGCGGAAAGTTAGGTGACGCACATTCTGTATCTCCAGATCATATGATTCGTGGGTTTGCGTGATGAACACATTGTACCCCTTACTATGTGCTACCGATTCGATGCCATTGATCACCTGCGAAAAAAACTGGTTATCAATAGTTGAAACCACAATACCGATAGATTTGCTATTGCCTTGTTTAAGACTTTGGGCATTAAGGTTGGGTTGGTAGTTTAGTCTTTTTGCACACTCCAGCACAAGCGCTTTAGTTTTCTCACCAATTTCGTGACTGTCTTTAAGCGCTTTGGAAACCGCCGAGGGTGAGATTCCCAACTCTTTAGCAATATCCTTTATAGTAACTCCGCCAAAATTCATTTCGTCCCCTTGCTTATAACCCTAAAATTAACAAACCAATTGTATATCGGATAGTAAACATAAGAAAAATAAGTCCTACGCGATGTAAAGATGTATTATGTGGTGTAATATCACATTGATAGCCATGAAATTAAATTTCCACCTCTTTTATCAAATAGAAAAAAGAAAAATGTCATTTCGATTGAGCAAGGGTAGGGAAAGAGCACCGGGGCGAAAGAGAAATCCTATACGCCCTGTAGACCATTATGTAAGGTTTCGAGCATGATTTATAAGATTTCTCCTCACCGCACCAGCCCGTTACCAAACTGGTTCGTCGAAATGACATTCGGTTTTATTAAGGGATATTCGTTTACAAGATATGCAACACCCAGCGGCTCCCAGGGGAAGAAATCATATAAGAACCGTTTTTTTCTTCAGAATCCCCAATTACTTCACAACCACTATAGCCATACCGTCATGCTCCTTGGTACCTACCGTTTGGATAATGGTAGCTGTTACCTGCTTATTATCAGCAAGGGCTTTGTTAAAACGCTGCACTCCCCTAACCCTTTCGTCATCGCAGTTATCATCAAGTACTTTGCCTTCGCGTACTACATTATCTGCAACAATCAGGGTACCCGGCCTTGAAAGCTTAAGTGCCCATTCAAAATACTCGGTATAGGGTGGTTTATCGGCATCAATAAAGATCATATCAAAAGGCCCTTCATCTTCGGCATCAAGGACAACGAGGCTATCCATTGCCTTGCCTACTTTGATGTCTACAATTGGATCCAAACCGGCTTTGATAATATTCTGACGGGCAACATCGGCATAAGCCTGCTCCAGTTCAAGGGTGATCAGCTGGCCATCGGCAGGCAGCGCGCGGGCCAGCCAAATGGTGCTGTAACCACCAAGCGTACCTATTTCCAATATCTTTTTAGCTCCGCATAAACGGGCAAGCACCTGTAAAAATTTACCCTGGTTGGCAGATACGTTGATGCCCGGAATGCCTGCATCCTTCATAGACTTTAGCGTACCTTTCAGCACTGCATCTTCTTCGCCCAGCAGGTTACCTATATACTGATCAACCGATTCAAAAAGTGAAGTATCCATAATTCTTATTTTGGGGTGTGATAAATTATCTAAACTAAATTACTTTAATTACATAATCAAAAATCAATTCGTCGATAAATATTTATCAGCTTTAGGCCTTGAGCATTTTGCTTTCAGCTTCTATATATACACTATTTACCAAAAACCACTTTACCTCCGGCTACCGTCATCATTACTTTTATATCGTAAATTTTATCGGGGTTGATGGTAGTAGGGTCTTGGTCAAGCACCATTAAATCTGCCAGCTGACCGGCTATCAACCTGCCTTTTTTGCCTTCTTCAAAGGTGGTATAAGCACCGCCATAGGTATAGGCTTTTATGGCATCCTCAGCATCAATACGCTGGTTTGCACCGATTACAATGCCGCCATCCTTGGTTTTACGGTTAACGGCGCTGCCCAACCTGATCATGGCCGGATACGGCGAGATTGGTGCATCTGAGTGCAGCGCGTAAATAATGCCCATATCCATAGCTGTTTTGGTTGGGTGCAGCATGGCCATGCGTTTTTCGCCATATACTTGCATCTTCTCGCCAAGTTCATACATATAGCAATGGAATACAGGTATAATGCCATCAGCTTTTATCTTATCTAAAATGCCTTGATTGGTAATGCTGCAATGCTCAATACGGTGACGGGCATCGCCGCGGGGATCGGCCTTTTGCGCTTTTTCAATGGCCGAGATCACCATGTCTATCTCTCTATCGCCGTTTGAGTGGCAGGCTATCTGTAAACCCGCCTTGTGGATAGCCAAAAACAAACTATCAAGCGAAGCCTGGCTACGTGCAGGCGGAATGCCATAATAATCCTTTTTACCGGTAACCGGGTTGATCATATCATAAGGCTCATAAAGCCAGCAGGTTTTCCCGCTTAATGAGTTACCATGTACTACCTTCACTCCCTCAATCCGTAAATGATCGGTATTGCTTCGTTGTATTTTACCGCTGATGAGGTCAGCCGCATATGGCGTGCCCATCAACAGGTTAAAACGCATCGGAAAACCTTCAGCCACTAATTTACGGTATACTTTTACTCTTTCGGGCGTTGTCCAGGCATCGCCTATACTGGTTACGCCGCTGGCCAATACATTATTGAAGTATTTGCGATAGCCTTCCATTTCTTCATCCGCTGTTGGCTGCGGAGGGTATTTTATTTGTTTTGATTTGCGCAGATAGGAAGCGGCCACTTCCTTACAAATACCATCCGGGCGTTTGCTATTTGGGTAACGCTCAAATGCGCCGCCAGCCGGATCGGCCGTATTTTCGTTAATCCCGTTCATCTCCATCAGCAAGGAGTTTGCTGCCGAAAGGTGCCCGCTTACGTGCGAAATAATGATAGGATGATCGGTAGAAGCTTTATCCAAACTATCGCGGATAGGTTGACCGCCAAGCTTGGTTTCATTATAACCCACACCGCGGATCAGCATCCCTTTTGGTGTAATGGCTGCTTTACGCTTAAGCAGGGTAATCAGGTTTTTCATGGATGTTACGGTATCCAGCTCAAGCGTTGCGTAAGGCTTATCAAAAGTATAAAACGGCGCCGGGTGCTGGTGCACATCATTAAAGCCGGGCAGTACGGTCTTTCCTTTAAGGTCGATAACTTTTGTTCCCTTGCCAATGTATTTGCTGATGGCCTGGGCCGAACCTTCGGCGATAACCTTATCACCAGCTATGGCAATGGCCTGGGCGCGGGCGCCTTTTTGTTTCAGGGTGATGATATTGCCGTTGGTTAAAACCAGGTCGGCCTTTTGTGCAAAGGCAGATATCGAAAAAAACAATAAAAATGCGGAAAGGCAGGTATATTTCATGTTGATGTAATAAACAATAATTAAACAAAAAGCAGCGGAATAGCTTCAATAGTAAACTGTTCGGGGTCAAGCACCATTACCCCGTTATTAAACATGGAACGGGCAACACAGGGGCCATAAAGCCATTGTATTTGGTCTGCCAGCTTATATTTACCAAAGGGGTTACGCTCGATATGATCTTCATTACAAATGCTCACTCCCTCAAAATGCATATGACCGCTAAAACCGGTACGGCAGCCGTTTTCCTCAATAAAATTCAGGTGCTCATGGTAAGCATCAGCTACCTGCGGGAAACAGGCTTTTACGCCATGCAGATCGGGATAGGCAAAATGTGAGAAGAATACTTTATGCCCGTTAAAATCGCGTACAGCAAAATCGGGCACAGATTCCAACCAGGCTTTATCCTGCCGGGTCATGAGGGCGTTAAGCTGCACTTCTTCAAAAAGCAGCACACGACCGTCGCTCCATTTTTTACGTTCAAAAAAATCAAGTTCGTACCAGTTTTCGGGGAAACCTAAACCGCCGTCATATTTGGGCAGCTTTTTCACCTGGTACAGATCATTATTACCGATAACCACCGTACTGCAATTAGCCCGGATCATGGCAATACACTCGTGCGCGCTGCGGGTATCAAGGTAGTAGTAGGTATTTACCTTATATCCCACAATATCGCCAAGGCATACCACCTCGGTACAGCCGGCTTTTTCCAGTACATCAAAGGCTTTTCTTAACGCTACAATATCTTCGTGGATATCGCCTAAAATACCTATTTTCATTTTTGAGCTTAAAGCTTAAGGCCGAAAGCAAAAAGCTTTTTACCTTATATTATTTAATATTTAAACGCCGGTGTTCAGCGTATTTAATTCTGTTTGTTCGGCAGCTAATGGCTGTATGGCAATACTGTAATCAGCACGGTATTTGGTGGTCCCGTCAACAAAAACATGCGATACCGCGGCGAATGATTTTTCGCTGCTGAATGCTACCAGGTCGGCCTTTTTACCAAGCTCAATACTGCCTGTTTCGGCATCAAAGTTCAGTAACCTTGCAGGGTTTAATGATACCATATTAACCGCTTTGCTCGGGCTGATGCCGTTACCTATCATTTTAACCACACTGCCCAGCATGGTTGGGAAATGATAATCGCTGCATAGGATATCGCAAAGGTCTTCGGCTATGGCATCAATACTTGAAAGGTTACCGCAATGCGAGCCGCCCCTGTAATAGTTAGGCGCACCAAGGCAGATCCACAAGCCAAGTTCCTTAGCTTTACGGGCTGCTACCAATGTGGTGGGCATTTCAGATAAAGTAGCACCGTAATATTTGCCTTCTTCTACATGTTCGATAGTTGTATCATCATGGCTGCCAAGAATATATTTATCCTTAAACGTTTCGTAGATCTGTGCGCGGTTATTGATCTTGCTTGTTTTATCTATCTGTTTTTGCAAGCGGGCCATGGCTTCATCGGGTGTTATACCGAATGCTTTGGTACGCAGTTCGATCTGCTGTTGCAGTGTATATTGCCTTTGACCGGGGATATGGTCATTATAAACCACCATGTATAAATTTTCCAGCTGGCGCATAGACTCCAGGTAATCCAGTAAGCCCTCCGAATTTGGATCGATACGTGCATGCAGAAAGTGGCGCACCAGCAGCGAATGACGGGCAGCATCAATCTGGCGCGAAAGTTCCATAGCCTCACTCAGGCTCCTGTTTTTCTCTTCGTTATCAGAAAAACTTACCGCACTGAACACAGTGGTGATACCACACGCTGCTGCACGGGCATCCATAAAATGAAGTGCAAATGGTAAAGGAAAACCTGCACCCGAACGCGGGTAAAGCTCTTTCTCCAGGTAATCGGTATGGATATCAATACAGCCCGGAATGAGCCACTGACCTTTCAAATCGATGCCTTCAGGATAATATTTATCCTTTATTATTTCGGAGATGATCCCGTTTTCAATGATAACCGAACCGGTAAAATCCTCAGTCGGCGTAACGATGCGCGCATTGGTGAGCAGGTGCGTATTCATTTTATTATTAATATATTTTATTGATGGTAAAAATATATTCCAATTGTTAGCGTGATATTAGGGAGGGGTGAGTAGTTGATTGTCTGAACCGGGATTTGGGGGGATTTATTGGATTTATCGGATTTTTCCCTGTGCCAAGGAAAATCCTGTCTTCCGAAAAATCCTATAAATCCCGGTTCAGACCACTCACCTAATCAACCCAATCAACCACTCACCAAGAAACCTACCTCAACTTCCCTTCACCCAAAATCTTCTTCCTTAAATAATCAGAGAGCTTTTCAACCAAAATAACCAGCACAATAATAATGGTGATCAGCGCGGTAACATCCTTGTAATGCAATACACTTTTAGCCATTTGCAGCTGGAAACCTATCCCTCCGCCTCCAAAAATACCCAGACCAATTGCGGCACGCATGTTCACATCAAAGGCATACAGCAGGTTGGCAATAAATGATGGCATAATTTGAGGGATAATGGAATACCTGATCACCTGTAAGCGGCTTGCCCCTACCGAAAATATAGCCTCCCCCGGCCCGCTTTCTACATTTTCAATAATTTCGGTAAAGAGTTTGGCAAAGGATCCTATGGTAACAATAACCAGCGTAAGCACACCCGAAAATGATCCTGGCCCAACTGCTATCACAAATATCAGCACCACAACCAATGCCGGTATAACCCGCAGCATAGATACAAATACCTGCGTTATGATGCGTACAGCTTTGTAGGGCATGGTATTGGATGCTGCCAGAAAAGCAAGTACAAATGCTATGAGACCACCATACAACGTACCCAAAAATGCCATAGACAGGGTTTGTAGTATTGATATACCTGTAGATGTATTTTCATACAGCATCTGGTAGTTAGGCATAAACATTTCGCCAAGCAAATCACGCACATAATGAAACTCGGTAAAGATCATTATGGGGTTAAAATTAGTGTAAACACAGGCCAGCGATATCAGGATAGCCGATACTGTAAAAATGGTAGCCTTTTGCTTATATTTTTTTGAAGGCATGATAATATCAACTGTACTCATTGCAATGCCCCCTCTACTTTAAATTTTTTCCTTAACAGGTATGATAAGCGCTCGGTACCGAAGATCATGACTATGACTACGATCATAGCAGTAAATGCCCGGTGATACATCAGCATACTAAACGAATAATCAAGCTCATAACCTATGCCCCCGGCACCTATCGCACCTAATATTACAGATAAGCGGATATTGATCTCAAACCTGAACAGCGCGTATGAAATAAGATTAGGTATGATCTGCGGCAGCACCCCAAACCAAATGATCTGCAGTTTATTGGCGCCTAATGATTCCATCGACTCGATCATTACCGGGTCTATCTCTTCAATAATATCTGCTAATAATTTACCCAGCATTCCTATACAGCCTAATGATAAAGCCACTATGCCCGGCATCGAACCTAAGCCAAAAGCGGCTATCAGCAATAACAAGATCACAATTTCGGGCACCGACCGTTCCAGGCCAATCAGAACGCGGGCTGTATTACGTACCCATTTATGCGAAATGTTGGAAGCCGCCAGCATGGCAAACACTACCGAAAGTATGGTACCGAATATGGTACCCAACAGCGCAATGATAATGGATTGAAAAGCAGGCTCCAGCATGTCCTTAAACGCAGCCCAATCGGGCGGAAACATGAAGCCTAAAAATGAGATGCCTTTAATGATGCCGGTTTGCAGCTTATCAAACGTGGCGCCGCAAACTATTGCCGCACCCTCGGTTACAGCAATGAGCAAAATAAGCGGGAGCACAAATTTGCGGTACCGCTTAAAACTATATGTGGCCTGCCCTGTCATACTCTTACAATTTCGGGGGTTGGGGCTATGTGCTCATACTGCTCTATCTGGGCCAGCTCTTCGCCATAAATATCTTCGAGGGTTTGGTTGGATAGCTTAGGATCGCCATCATAAATAACCTTACCATCTTTTATCGCGATTACACGGGTACAGTATTTCGCCGTCATTTCGGGCTGATGAAAAACACCTACCACAGGGATATTTTCTGATAAGGGGCGGATCAGCTTCATGATCACCTTGGCATTGCTTGGGTCGAGATTGGAGATCGGCTCATCGGCAAGCAGCAATGTGGGCGACTGGAATATGGCCCTTACAATGGCCACACGTTGCATTTCGCCGCCACTTAAACTACCGGTACGGCTTTGCGCCAGGTGAGCCATCTTTACTTTCTCTAATGCCAGCAGGGCTTCTTCGGCTTCCTTATCGGTAAAGCCATATACCAGGCTGCGGAAAGTATTGATCTGCCCCAGCCTTCCAATCATTACATTCTCCAATACAGTAAGGCGTTTTACCAAATGATACCCCTGGAAAATAACACCTATCCGTTCGCGAACGTGGCGCAATTGTTTCTTGTTAATCTGGCAGATGTCATGCTTTTTGCCATGCTCATCCTCTACCAATACTGAGCCCTCATCAGGTTTCAATAAGCCGTTAAGGCACCGCAGCGTAAGCGTTTTCCCAGCCCCGCTTGGTCCCAATATGCCCACAAATTCTCCCTTTTTCACTGTAAAATCGATCCCGTTCAACAGTTTGCGCCCGTTGGGCAATGTTTTGGTTAAACCTTTTACTTCAATCATCGTGCTTGCTTTACATTAACCAGTTATTTAATTACGCTTAGGTCTTTAATTCCGGATGCTATTTTTCTGATACCGTTATACATCGAATCCTGAATGGTTAGGTATGAATAACGTTCAGGATTTGGGTGCAACAGTTTCATATAAGGCAAAAAAATACCCGGCTCATCTTTGGCCAGGTTCAGGTATAGGTTTTGAATCTTTTTAACAAAATCCTTATTCAAATCGTTACGTGCTACTATCGGGCTGCCTACAATAGGTTCAGATTGCCATAACACCCTGATCTGATCTTTTTTTACAAGGCCTTTGCGTTCTGCAATCTCCAAACCAAATTCGGTAGCGGCACAACCCACATCAACCTTATCCGATGTTACCGAAAGCACCGAAGCCACATGATTACCTGCAAAAATGGTTTCCTTAAAAACATTATTATCAGGATTTAAGCCAATGGTTGTAAGGTATGCGCGGGGTATTAAATGGCCCGAGGTAGATGCAGGATCGGCAAAACAAAGGGTTATGTTTTTGGCCCTGGCCTTCAAATCGGCAATGCTGTTTATGCCGCTGTGAATGCTGGTAAAAATGGTGCTGTGGTACATGGATTGCTTTCCATCTACACCTGTTGTTATAATAGGGGTAATATCATGCGTTTGCGAGGCCAGCACATATGAAAAAGGACTAAGATAAGCGATATGTGTTTTTTTGGACCTTAACGCTTCAATAACCGATGTATAATCGGTAGTATAAATAAACTCCACCGGCATCCCTAATTTTTTCTCAAGATATTGCTGAAAGGGCTTAATAGCACCTCTCAATGCACCGGGATCATCACTGCCGTAAAGCGCGACAACCAGTTTACCGGGAATACCATTTGCATCCAGGTCGGCACTTTTGCCACAGCTGCCAAATACCAGCAGCATGCTTAAAAAAAACAGGCTTACAATCAGGTTCTTCATTATCGTATGCTATAAAACCGGTTACTTATTAAATTTCAGGTCTTTTATACTACCTGCTATCTTACGCAGCTGATTATACATGGAATCCTGCACAGGCACATAGGCCATAACACGCGGGTTGGGCCAGTACAGCAATACGTATTTGCTAAAAGCATCAAAATCATCTTTATTAGCATCAAGGTATGCCTGCTGTACTTTTTTTATAAAATCCTTGTTCAGGTCATCCCTTATGGCGATGGCATCATTTATAATAGGCGGCGACGTCCATAATGTCACTATATCCTCCCGTTTTATAATGCCTTCACGGATCAGCTTTTCTAAAGCGAGTTCACTGGTTGAGCAGCCTACATCTACTTTTTCAGATTTTACACTTAAAATAGCGGCGGCGTGGCTACCGGCAAATATGGTTTCTTTAAATGCTTTATCAGGGTCGAGGCCAATGGAATTGAGGTATCCCCGGGGAATGAGATGACCCGATGTAGAAGCCGGATCGGCAAAGCAAAGGGTAAGATCTTTGGCACGGGCCTTAACATCGGCCATTGTTTTAAGGCCTGTTTTTTTGTTGGTAAAAATAATGCTGTGGTATACAGAAGGCCTACCCTTAATGCCCAGTGTAACTAAGGGTATCAATCCTGGCTTTTGTGTGGCCAACACATAGGCATAAGGTGTTAAATGCGCCATGTGGATCTTTTTTGATCGCATGGCTTCGATCAAAGCAGGATAATCGGTAGTGTAAAAAAACTCTACTTCCACTCCTAATTTTTTGGACAGGTATTTGGCAAAGGGATCAAGCGCGGCATGGGTTTGTGCCGGGTTATCGCCACCGTACGAACCGATAAGCAGTTTACCGGGAACACCATTGGCATCCAGATCGGCCTTGTTTTTACAACCGCATACGATAGCCAGCGTACATATGGATAACACCAAAACAATAAATGCTTTCATGTTTAGTTTGCTTTTAAACTTTTGATGCTGCCTGCTATTTTCCGTAAGCCGTTATACAGTGTATCGTTAGCTACCATGTAGCTGCGCCTGGTGGTATCTTTTATAAAGATCTTCACGTAGGCTTTCAAAATTTCGGGGCGTTCTTTGTTCATATCCAGGTAAGCCTGTTGGATCCGTTTTTGGAGGTCTTTGTTCACCTCATTTTTTATCACTACCGGGTCGCTCACTATGGGGTCGGATGTCCAAAGTACCCTGATATCGCCATCATTGATCATTTTGGCCTTGGTCATCAGCATAAAAACAAGGTTAGTAGTACAGCCGATATCAACTTTTCCTGATTTTACCGATAATACCGAAGTAAGGTGATTACCCGCGAAAATGGTTTGCTTGAAAGCGGTATCAGGATTAAGGCCAATGGAGTTAAGATATGCTCTCGGGATGAGGTGGCCCGAAGCCGATGCCGGCTCAACAAAAGCCAGGGTGAGATTTTTTGATCGCGCCTTTACATCATCCATAGTTTTAATATTACCATGCGCGTTGGAAATAATGACGCTTTTATAAGTAGAGGGCTTGCCATTGTTCCCTAATGTTACCAGCGGATTAAGTTTGAGGGTGCGGGAAGCAATAACATAAGCAAAGGGCTGCATATCGGCCATATGGGCTTTATTGGCCCTCAACGCTTCAATTACCCCGGTATAATCGTTGCTGTAAATCAACTCTACAGGCATTTTCAATTTTTCCTGCAGGTAGTCGCGTATTTGTTCGCGTACCTTTTTTATCTCATCAATTCCTTCGGCTTGTACAACGGCAATGGTAAGTGTTTGGGGCATACCGTTGCTATCAAGCTCGGTTTTATTTTTACATGCCGAAAATGCCGTTAAGGCAATAAGTGCAATAATGATCAGTTTTTTCATGGTGGTGTTTAACAGTACTTATCAATAAATACTTCTAAATTGAGCAGATCGTTAAAGTTTTGTTCTAAAGTTTCGCGGTCCCAGTTCCACCATTCGCTGGCCAGCAGCTTTTCGATGGTGGCGTCATCAAATCGTTTTTTGATCACTTTGGCTGCTACACCTACCGCTATTTCATAAGGGCCTACATCCTTGGTCACTATCGCTCCCGAACCGATGATAGCCCCGGTACCAATGCTTACGCCCGGCATGACCACGGCGCCATGACCAATCCAAACATCATGGCCAATGGTACATTTATGGTCCCGGCGCCATTGAAAAAACTCCTTGTCATCCTCGCCTAAACCGTAATGGCTGCGGCGATAGGTCATGTGATGCTGGGTAACACGCCATTGCGGGTGGTTGCCCGGGTTAATGCGCACGCTGTTGGCTATGGAACAATACTTACCAATTTCGGAGTAAATGATCTGTACGTTGCCTGCGGTGTAGCTATAATCGCCAAAGGTTGATTCAACCAGCCAGGTACCTGCGCCAAGGGCTGTCCAAGGGCCAAGGCTGCTATCTTTTACAATACAGCCGGGTTGGATATAAGGCTCCTCACCCAACTGGTGTCCTTGCTTTTGTTCGGTAACCGGCGGGTAGTTGTCAAAATATTTCATCAGGAAAAATTTGATTAAAATTGATGAACGGGGTAATTGTCCTTCTTCATAAAATCGGCCAGGTGGTGGTATCTCCGGAGGCCGGTAACCTCAATATTGAAGTAGTTATCCTCAATAGCCAGGCTTTCGTTAATCTCGGCGATCACGACAGCTAAATGCTCTTTTTGATTTTTATTGAGGTTTTGCTCAATGTAAGTTAAGGTGATATGACCGATGAAAGGACGGGTCATTTTTACATCCAGTTTGGCCAACTGCTCATCAGCATAAAAAGCCGACCGGAAATTGACGATTTGATTGTAATCATCCTCACCTTCAAAAACACCCAAAATGCCTATAGCTGTACCAAAAATGCTCAAACCTGCCATTTTCATGCGGATCAGTGCTTCGCCTTCGGTGGATGGAATGTTGTTTAACGCTTTGGCTACGATAGATGGATAAGTTTGCTCCAAACCTGCATAAAGGATGTGCTGTTTGAACCTGTCGGCAGATAAAGTATTGGCTACAGTTTGATGAAAGCTTTGAGGCGGGAGCTGGTAAAAAGCAGTTCGCGGAGAAAGATTTAAACCGAGTTCTTTTTGTATTTCGGTTAAGCGGGCGGTAAGTGGTTCGTTACCGGGGTTTTCACTCAGCATGGATACTACGGCAAAACCTTCATACTCCAGCGGTTGCCAGCCATCGTTTTTATAAATAAAATTGCCTGCGGGTCGTGCCTCTAAAGCACGTTCCCTGTTCCGTTCTGCCGAAATTTCGTAGACCTGCCTTTGGTTGTAATCATCAAATGTGAGGTCCATAGTGCTTGCTGTTGCCTGCTTATAGCTCATTGGTTAGTGATAAATTATTATCCGGTTGATAGTCCTTATTATAATTTATTTTGTTGCTGGCCTGTGCCACTATGTGGCCCCTTACAATGGTATGCGTTACCATCGGGATGCCATCAAGCAGCTTTACCAGTACCAGATCGGCATCTTTACCGGTTTCGATACTACCGGTATGGTGACTGATGCCTACCGCTTTGGCGGGGTTGAGGGTAGCCATTTTTACGGCTTCGGGCAGCGGCATCCCTTCTTCATTATATAACTTAAAGATAGCATGAATAATGGCAGGCGGGTAATAATCAGAGCAAAGCGAGTCAACCGCGCCCTGCAAAACCGCATCCTTCATATTCAGGTTACCCGAAAGTGAACCGCCCCTTAATATATTGGAAGCGCCGCCAACAACGTGCATCCCTAATTTAGCAGCATGCTGGGCAGTTTCCATGGTGATAGGAAATTCGCAGATATCTATGCCTAAACCACGCATATAATCAACCTTTTCCACGCTGTCGTCATCATGCGATGCGACGGGAATGTGTAATTGCTGCGCATGTTTGATCATGGCTTCCAGCTCTTTACCGGCGATGATGGGCATGGCCAATTTATCGATGAAAGCCTGTTCAGCTTCTTCGGCAGATTTGCCCATTTTCATGGCGAAGGCTATGAAATACTCCTTGCTGATCTGTCCCTGTCCGGGGGTATGATCCATTACCGAAAGTAGTTGGATATAGCCTTTATCCATCAGTTCAAAACAGCTTTCGTAAGCTTTTACGCCCGATAGCTCAAACCTTAAATGGATCTTATTATTTAAAAGCGTACTGCCTTTTGCAGCGCGGTGAACTGTTTCAAAAACCTCATCGCGGGTGTATTTGCTGCGCGAGTGCAGTTCGGCCATATCATAGCCTAAGTGCATGGAGTGATAAACAGTGGTAAAGCCGCAGCCGCTCATTTTGCGTTCCAGCTCGCGAAAAGCCACATTAATAGGAATATCGGCACCCGAACGCGGAACAATTTCGGCATCCATAGCATCGGTATGGATATCAATAATGCCCGGCATCAGGATAGCACCATCAGCATCAATGCTATACTCCGCATGCTGTTCATCAATTTGCGGGGCAATATGGGTAATAATGCCATGTTCAACCAGTACCGATGTGTTTTGAAGCACTTCGGATGGTGTTACCACCGTGGCATTACTGATAATGAATGATCTCATTTTTTAATTATCTTTTTCTTTTTTTAATTCCCTCCCTTGGGAGGGGTGTGTTGGAATTGTGTAGTGGCAGGGAGGGGTTTGTACGCCTTGCTTCATCGATATTCATGGCGATGAAACCCCTCCCTATACCCTCCCATGGGAGGGAATCGCACAATCCTGCGCTTCTTATTTCTTTCTATATAAACCAACCACTCACTCAATCAACCTAATCAACTACTCACTCAACAACCTCCACCTCATTGATCCGTCCAAACTGCAGATCAATCCGCCTGTCACAAAGCCTTTCCAGCGTATACTCATCGTGCGAAATGCACAGCACCGAAGTACCGTTTTGCTTCAATCCCAGGATCATATCAATTACCACATCCTTGGTGCGGGCATCAAGTGAAGCCGTTGGCTCATCAATCAATAAAAACCTTGGCGAAGCGATGATAGCGCGGGCAACATTGATCCGCTGCTGCTCCCCACCGCTGAATGTTACCGGGAAAGCATCGAACAGTTCCCCCGGCAGGGCAAGCTCTTCCAGCATCTGCTTTGCTTTATCGCGGGCTACCTGCTTGTCTTTTTCTATCCTGAACAGATTTTCGCAAACCACATCAACGGCTGTAACCCTTGGTATCACACTTAAAAACTGCGAACAATAATTGATCTCGGTTTTACGAAGCTCGATAACGCGGTGGTCATCGGCTTTCACCAAATCAAGCTGACCATCTTTTGAAGTATAAATGATCTGACCTGTTGAGGCCAGGTAAGTGCGGTAAATACACTTCATCAAACTTGATTTACCCGAACCCGATTTACCGGTTAACCCGATAATCTCACCCTCCTGCATCGTAAAATTGATATCGGTAAGGGCCTCAATCTTTTTGTTATTGAGGATATGCAGGTTGAACACCTTGCTCAGGTCATTAACTTCTAATATATTCATCACTAATTAAATAGATGATCTAAAAATTTCATTTACAACAGCGAGCTTACCAGCAGCTGCGAATATTCATGTTGCGGGTCCTGCAGAATCTGGTCGGTTAGTCCGCTTTCTACTATGCGACCGTTCTTCATCACCATTACCCTATCGGTAAGCATGCGGATAACCGAAAGATCATGCGATACCACGATCATGGCAATGCCCAGATCGGTTTGCAGCTCGCGGATCAAATCAAGCACTTTGGCTTGTACCGATACATCAAGGCCGGTTGTTACCTCGTCCAAAAACAATAAGGGTGGGTTATTGGCGATAGCTTTGGAGATCTGCACCCTTTGCTGCATGCCGCCGCTGAATGTACCGGGACGGTTATCCATCCGTTGCACGGGCACTTCGGTTTTGTTAAGCAGGTCTGAAGCTCTTTCACGGATGTTGGCTACATTCATTTGCCCGGCCATGATCAGCTTTTCGGCAATGTTACCGCCGGATGAAAAACCGAAGTTCAGACCATCTCGCGGGTTTTGATATACCATACCCATCAGGTTATTGCGGATATAACGTTTGCGCTGGTTCGATTCTTCAAGAATATCCAGCAGTCCATCGTTATAAGGTTTAAGCCATGCCGAACCGAAGGTTTTCTCCAGATCGAAGTAAAGCATTTTAACTACGGTACTCTTGCCCGATCCGCTTTCGCCTACTATGCCCAGCACTTCACCGGGGTAAAGGTCAAAGCTGATATTGGCGCAGGCCACAATACTTTCTGTTTCGGAGCAAATGTTGGAGCCAAACTCCGGACCGGTTGAAGTTAGTGTCCGGTCGTTAGGTTCGCCGTATATTTTGGTAAGGTTGCGCACACGCAGCAACCAGTTATCCTCGTTAAAGGCCATATTCTTGCAGTTGGTCTATATATTTATTGCTGTATTGGTGGGTTTCCTGCTTTTCGCTCTTTTTATCCAGAAAATTGCTGTCGCTGATCACGAATTTGCGCTCACCTTCATCCGAATAAATTTCATCAAGGAAAGCCCTTCTGTAACCGGTTTTATAGCACTCGCTTTTACTGAAATCCTCTATCTCAAAGTTCACATCCTCAAACTCCAGTGGCTCAACATCAGTGAACGGAGGTACAGCGTAAAGGCGTTTTTCGCGACCGGCACCAAATAAAAATAACGTTTGTGCCTGGTTCAGGTTCGGCGTATCCCAGCGTGGTATAGGCGATGGCGACATGATATACCTGCCGTTCACCATAACCGGGTAACCAGCGCCCTGCATAATAGCACCGTGGCGCACGTACGATTCATAAAGCGACACATACATTTTGGCATAATCAGCCTCGGCATGCATTTGCAGGGTTTTGTATTCGTAACGCTCAACCATGCGCAAAGGCTCGGGCAATGGCACCTGGAAAACGATGATCTGTTTGTCGGTCAGTTCTTCTTCGGTAATGCGGTGGCGGGTTTGGATCAGCGTAGCTTCGGCAGTGTCAAAAGTGGTTTTGCAGCCGGTCATCCCATTTACAAATTCGCGCAGGTTGCAGGCATTAACGCTGGCATCGCTGCCCTGGTCAATGATCTTGAACACATCTTCCCTACCGATAACAGCAAGCGTAATGTGTAAACCTCCGGTGCCCCAGCCGCGCGAGATCGGCATTTCGGGCGATGAATACGGTACCTGGTGACCGGGGATTGCCACTGCCTTCAGCAGCTTACGGCGAATCTCCTTTTTGGTAGCCTCATCAATAAAGGCAAAATTGTATTTGTTGGTATACTTGGTATTTTCAATCATGATAGGGTACTTTAAACCGATGCCATTTGGATCATTTGCTGTTCAACCTCTTTATTATTTTGATTGCTCCGCTCAACAGCCGCGCGGGTATTGCTCAGGCTGGATTGGAAGGTAACGTAGTGCGGCAGCTTAAGGTGATTGGTAAAACCCATGGCCTCAACGCCTTCGGTATGATATAATACAAATTCCTGATCGTTGGCAGGTGCGCCCATTTCAGGGCGGCGCATGGCGGTATCAAGCGTGCTCATACAAATCACCTTAGTTTCGTTGTGGCCAAAGCACAGCCCGTAGCCAATGGTAAAATATGGCGGCGTTCCTTTTTTAGCAGCTTTACTACCGGTGATCATCTCGTTTTCGGTAACCTCAATTTTGCCTATGTAACGGTTACGCCCGCTGGCATCTTTTACACGTACCGGCACGGTGCCGTAGCGAAGCTCGCCTACGGTTGGGTGCACTGCACCAAAACCACGCTGACTGCTATAGCCCAGTGCCATCAACCCGCCGGTTTCTGCACGGGCCATCATCTGTAACCTGGCCGAACGTGGGGCCGGAAATTTGATAGCTTCGCGGGTAATATCAATAAGACTGCGATCTTCAGTTGGATCAACCGGGGCAAGCAGGCCTTCCTGCTGCAACAGATCTATCACTTTACCAAAAGTGCTGATGCCTTCCAGTTTTTCGGGATCAATTTTGGCATCAAAGCCATCTAAAAATATTTTGATGTCGATACCTGTTTCTGTAGCCTTGGCAGTATCAAGGGTACGCTGGGTATAATCTCTTGTAGGGCCCAGGATCTGCCCACCCGGAATCTCGCGGAACGATGCCGAGATCTTGCGTTTTACAAACATCTCGCGGGTATTTATCACCTGCGAATAATAGTTACGCTGCAAGGTGGTGCGGAATGCTCTTAATATAAATGCGGCTTCGTATACATCACCTTCGGCCTGTTTCAGGGCTATGGCAGCGTACTCGGGGGCATAAATACCGCCCTCGCCCATTACCTTATCAATAGCCAGGCGCATTTGCGCGCGAATCTGTTTTATATCAATAGGGGTTGTATCACCTTTTACACGGTAAAACTCAGCCAGCTCGCTTGCGTTGTGGATGGCTTCAGTGCCGCCCTTTACTGCTACGTATCCCATGGTTTAATTAATTTTAGTATAGGTAAACGCATTACTGCGCGGAATGCACAGCAGGTTATTTTGCCTGTCGGTAACAATCAGGTCGATGCCCAAAGGATATTCGACATTTTGCTCTTTTAAATAATCAAGCAGTGCAGGGTTGATACCGCTTACAAAAACCTGCGCCTCGCCGTTAACACCTGGGCCTTTAAGGGTTATACTCAAGCCGCCTTCAATAGCTTGTTCGCTGATAAGTTCGGCTGCTGCTATTAATGTAGCACTATCTTCCGGGTAAACCGGGGTACCAACACGGGCTTTTTCCAAACCCCTGCCGTCATGATTTTCGGGCAGAAAAATGTATTCGGCAGTATCAATGCCGGCCTGTTGCGATGCGGTATTTACCAGAAGATACTGTGCAATATCGGCACTGTTATACCCTGCTATATAATAAGTAGTATCAGCATTAAGCAAGGCGAAACCTGTAAGCGCCGATGCCTGGTTTAAACCTACCGGCGGCAGGATCTCCATAGCAGGAAAAGTATTGATCTTTCCCGGGCGCGATATGCTATCCAATAACAACCTGAAATGTTGCTGCGCGTCAAAAACGGTATCGTAATGTAGTTCAGTTTGCATATTATTCCTGTTCCATCAGTTTAAAATCAACGCGGGTGCGCATGATCTGGTTATATTCCAATTGTTCGGCTTTCTTTATTAGCAGGTGTTGTTCGTTTAAGAAGGCTTCAACTGCCTGTAAGTCGGCACCCGGCAATTGGGTTAAGGCATCAATAAAAGCTATACAATAGCCACGTACAGGCTCATCGCCCAGGCAAATACCATAACCACGCTGGCCGTTTACAATCACCTCACACTCGGTAGTGAGGGCTTCGCCCAAATAAAAGCCCTGGAACTCAACTGAGTCTTCAGCCTGGATCATGGTCATACAGGTTGAGGGGGTTTTGGCAATTGTTACTTCAAAATTACCTTCAATAGCGGCAACGAAATCCCTGAGCGGTTCCAGTTCGCACTCGCACAATATAAAATCCTGTTCTTCCATCGGGCTTAATGATTTGGATCAAAATTAGCCCGCAATTATTTGGGAATAATTAGGGAAGGGATATTGTTTTGTTAGGGGATTGTTAGTCTGAACCGGGATTTGGGGAGATTTGTGGGATTAATAGGATTTGAATATATAGCTGCTTATCAGACAATGTAGGCATGCGGCCGTGAGGACACGACCGCCGGGAAAAAGCAAAATCCTGTGCATCCGAAAAATCCCCCCAAATCCCGGTTCAGAATTACACAAACCGCTCATTAAACCTATACCCTACCGACCGTACTGTTTCCACCGCATCCTTATACTCCCCTAACTTTTTACGCAGCCCGGCTATCTGTACATCTATTGACCTTTCGGTGGCGAAGTATTGAGAGCCGTTGATGCGTTCGATGATCTGGTTGCGGGAAAAAACCTTGCCGGGCTGTTTGGCCAGCAGTTCGAGCAGTTTAAACTCGCCTATGGTAAGTTCCAGCAGTTCATTATTGATATATACTTTATAGCTCACCAGGTTCATCCGGAGCACGCCGCATTCAATGGTTTCCTTTACCTCTTTTCGGGTGCTCAAGGTATCTTCTGAACTTTTGCGGCGCAGGATCTTTTTTACCCGGCTCATGAGTTCGCGCATACGGATGGGTTTGGTTACGTAATCTTCAGCCCCTACTTCAAGGGCTGTTACGGCATCTATCTCGTCGTTTTTGCCGGTAAGCATTACCAAGGGGATATCGCGGGTAGACGGGCTCATTTTAAGGTTGCGGCAGAGCTCCAGTCCGTCCATTTCGGGCAGCATCCAATCGGTAACCAGCAGGTCGGTATTATCGGCATTGATATACTTAAGAGCATCAACGGCGTTGAAGAACATTTTTACCTCATAGCCTTCCTGCACCATGTTATGTTTCAGGATTTCGAGGATATCATAATGATCGTCAATAATTACCAGCCTGTGTTTCTTCATACCGCCATTTTTACTACACGATATTAGTTAACACAGTTGAAGAAAAGATTAGCGCAATGTTAAATCCTAATAATAAAAGGTTGATTTCCTGTTAAATTATATCCTTACCAACATAAAACAAACCAATCACTAACCATTTGCTAATATTTTAAAAATCATGGGGCAATTCTTTCTTATCAGTATCAACATCTGTACAGTGATTCGACAGGTTTAATTAAAAACTAATCATTAGCTAATAATTGCCGAATGTTGATTGTACAATTTAGATTGCTGATATTGCTTGAGTGGAAAATGTTAAAATTATCACCATAAATACGTGGAAATGTGATGGTGAATACTGGGTGCGCATGGGCATACTTGCCAAACAATTAAAAGACTTAAAGCCCCATGTTATAGCCTGCCAGGAATGCTTTTACAGCGAAGAAGCGAATGCCGATACCCTAAAGTTTTTGGCTAAGGAATTAAATATGAATTATTGTTTTTTACCCGGTCGATCGAAAAAGCGCCTGTTTGAAGGGCACCTGGTTAACAGTACATCGGGCCTGGGGATATTATCTGTATACCCGCTTACCGAAACAGGCAGCTTTGATTTGCCTGTAGTGCCTGAGGATAACGACCGTAAAGCTTTCCAGGTAAATGTAAACCTGCCGTCTGGGGAAACTGTTACTATTACCACTACTCATCTTACACATTTGGGCCAGCATAAAGGTTTAAGAAAAGCCCAGGCTGAAGCGCTTGCCGGTTTTGTTAGCGCAGATACACCACATCCATATCACATTATTTGCGGAGATTTTAATGCCACACCCGATTCAGAAGCAGTTATGACTTTCAGGGAATTATCAAAAGCTGCCGACTGTTATACCGAAGGTAATGGCATCGAACCAAGGTACAGCCTTACCGATGCCTATTATAAAGCTAACAAACAGGTATGTGTCGACCAGATCTTTACTTTGCCCTTGCCAAATACGGATAACTACCCGCAGTTTATTAATTCGGCAGTTGTGTTGAACATACTTGATGAAACAAGTGGCCTGTACCCGAGCGACCATTTTGGCATCACCACTACACTTGTAATACCCTGACCGTGAAAGCACCTCATGTATTAGCTATCAGTAGTTTTGCGGTGCATGGTACGGCCAGCCTAAAAACGTTCACTACTATTTTGGGCGAACGGATTTTACCGGTACCAAGCCTGATGCTCAATGGGCTTACTAATATGGCGCTCATTAAAAAGCTTGATGTGCCATTTACCGAACTGCTGCAAAGTTCCTTTGAACTGGCCGTAAACCGTGAGCTTGAACTGATCCTGTACATTGGCTATTTGGGCAAAGCCGAACAGGTGGACATTATTACTGAAATGATAAACACGTATCGCCCTATCATAAAAACTATTATTGTTGATCCCGTTTGCGGCGATCATGGGCGCACTTATGTGCCTGCTGATGTAATAGCCCGCTGGCCCGAGCTCATTAAGTTGGCCGATTTGGTTTTCCCCAACCTTACCGAAATCAAGATCCTCACCGGCCATGAACCCAATGGTACCCAGGCCGACGCCTTTTATATCGAAGCATTCAGAAAACAATATCCTAATGTGCAACTCGTTATTACCAGTGTTAAAACCAGTGATGATAAAATAAGCATACAATATTATAGGGATAATGAATGTTACAGTTACGCACATCCTGTATTACCCAAAAACTACGGAGGTACCGGCGATGCCTTTTTAGCGACGTTTATATTGAACCATTTTTATAATACCTTGAGTTTTGACGCGGCCTTAAAAGCAGCTGCCGATCAAACTTATGAGCTGATTAAAAATTCTATCAGCAGCAATTCAAACGACTTGACCCTTTCAACAATAAAGATTTTATTCCCTAACCATGAGTAAGCTATTTTATGTTATCGGCGCATCCGGAGCCGGCAAAGATACCCTGATGAATTACGCCCGCAAACAGATCAACGGATCGGAAAATGTAGTTTTTGCGCACAGGTACATCACCCGTCCGCCATTTTCTGGTAACGAGAACCATGTTAGTTTAACTAATGAGGAATTTGCGTTGAGGAGCAAGGCCGGAATGTTTGCTTTAAGCTGGGGAAGCCATGATAAATACTATGGCATAGGCCAGGAAATAAACAGCTGGCTTAATAAAGGCTTTAATGTGGTAGTTAATGGTTCGCGCGAGTACCTGCCCGTTGCACAGCGGCTTTACCCCGATTTGAAAGTGGTTTTAATAACTGCCAGCCCCGAAATTATTGCCGGCAGATTAGCCGTTCGTGGGCGTGAAGATGCAGAGGAAATAGCCAAACGCATAGCGCGCACTTCCGAACTCAATACCAACCTTGAAAATTGCATCGAAATACAAAACGACGGAGCTGTTGAAGTTGCAGGAAGCAAACTGGTAAACCTGATCTCAATAACAGAAAAGCAACTGGCTTAAACCTGCTTCACAAACCCGGAAGAGCGGATCACATAACCCATTTTTTGATAAAAAACGTGGGCAACTTTCCTGTCATCGCGGTTACCGCTGTTGATGATCACGGTATTTAGACCTTTTTCAATGGCGTAATCCTCGCAGGCCTTGATCAGTATTTTACCGATGCCCAGGTTACGCACAGTTTGCTTTACCACGAAGGCAAGCACGCGCAGGTATTTGCCATTCTTTTCATAATAGTTGCCTTTTACCAGGCCGGCCATACCCACTATTTCATCGTTATATACAGCTAAGATCGTTTTATAATCCGGATGGATTAGTATTGGCTTCATGCGGGTGCGCATTTCGGCAACAGTAGTTGGGTAGCTCAAATCGGTCATGAGCGCGGCTATAGTTTCAATATCGCCTTCCTGGGCATCCCTTAGTATTACCTGGTTTAACATTTTATATGGTGATGAAAAAACTACTGCCGGTTCAATAAACTGAACACAAATGTAGCTGAACAAAACTCTGTTTTAATTATTAGCCGTTTGTTAGCAGGCTATGAGAAATAATTGGGGATATGGAGATAAAATATACCTAAAACCGGGTATTCCTAAAAGGGGATATTAAACGTATGTTTATAAAAAAACAAGAAGAAGTCTTCAAAGCTAAATATCACACTTAAACCGTATTATACAATTCAGCCATCTGCCTTGAACAGCAAATGGCTTTTTTATTTATATTGATTTTCTAATAATTATCGCTGCCTATCTTAAAGTGGCGTAATTATAAAACTGCAATCTTCCGGTGCCTTGTATACTGATGTTTTTAGTTTCGGTTGCGCCCTGTGCATTTTTGAGGGTTATGCGCACCTGGTTATCCCCTTTTTGTAAGGGGATACGTGCATAGGAGATATAAGCCGGTAAACTTTGCCAGTTACGGGTATCGGCTTTTTCGGATAATAAGCTGTAAAGCTGGATGCCGTAACCAAGACCTTCCAATAGTCCGTTGGTTTTACCATCGCTTTTTGCTGCAGCGCGTAATGAATACTCGGCTATTTTTTTCACCGCAAGTCTTGACAGGATGCCACCCATTTCTTTTAATGCACGCTGCTGCAATGTTTTAAATGCCAGTTCATTAATATCCTCAGCTTTTATCAGCGGTGCATCCTGGTTGTTTACAGAGATACTTGCGCTTGAATAATAAGGTGTTTGCGCAACATATTTAGGGAATGCTACCCGGAGGCTTTCAACTGATTTGGTATTTACCCTGTTCCTGTCCCCGTCATAATTGAACGGAACCACTATACCTCCGGCCGCATCGCTAAAAAACAGATCGCCATTGCTGTTACGGATCAGGCTAAAAAACAAGTCTACCTGCGTTTTAACCGGGGCGAGGCCATTTTCCCAAAAGAAGATCAACTCACCGCCTTCTGATGGTTTTACGGGCTCATATTTAATCCCAAAGGTAGTTTCAAATTGATCGGCCTCGGTTGTAAAACCGTTCAACTTTGCCGTGCGGATCACATCCTCTTCCAGTTCTACCGGCATAGGGGTGCCATAGTAAGTTTTATCGGGGTTTTTAAGGTAGATCTCGGCTGCATTCCTGTATGATATAAACGCGTTGTTAACATCGTTGTTGCTTTCATACAACATGCCCTGCAACATCAGTGAAAACACATCATTTGAGTAACGATTATCTTTATTATTATACTTATCGCCCTGTTCCTGCGCCTGTAAGGTGATACGCCGGGCCTCAACAATGGCATCCTCCGTTTTATTGAGGTACAAGTAGTTAAGCGCTTTATAATAATGGATCATGAACTTTTCAAAATCCTCACCTTTATATCGTTGTGATGCCGAGTTGAGCAAAACCCCAACAGCAGCGTCAGATGCGCTGGTCAAGCCTTCGTCAAGCAACTGATCGGCCTGGTTAAAGTAGTTGTTGCTGTTTTCGTATTCGCCTTTTAAATGGCAAATCCTACCCTTCTCCATCAGGTACAGGAGTTTATTGCGGGGAGCCTGGATCAGGCTGTTTTTATCAAGCTCCTTCTCGGCCTGGGGGTAGTTACCGGCAGATACATTTTTATAATAAGGCGCAACGCTTTGATTATAGGTTGAACATGCCGATAAAAAAAGCATCAGCCCGACAAAAGAAAATACCCGGAGAATATGCGTACGTAAGTTGACCATTATTAAATGCAAACTGCCCCGAACACGGGCGTACCGGGTTCAGGGCAATGATGTTTACCAGCTTTAGTTTTTAACGTATTTGGCAATTTTCTTTTCGCCTATCCAAACCACTTCATTTGTCTGAATGTTGGTAAGCTCCAGATTTACCTGGTAGTAAACAACTTTTTGGCGTTTATGCGCATCAACAATTGAATTGATTGAGCCTTGCAGTATGTAATCGGCACCATTTTCCAGCCCGAATTTTTTCATGCTTGAAACTGTAGCGTTTGTTTGCTGATCGGCTTTTTCGGCACGTAATTCATCGCGTTTTTTACCGCCCTGTACCAAACGTACTTTTTGCGATTGGATGAATGAGCTTTCAATATCGGTTAAGAATGTTTCGGCATCAATATGCTCGTGGCTTTTGTTTTGAACAAAGCCAACTATAACCACCGGGCGTTTACCCTGGTGTTCGTTAAGATGAGTATCAATCCAGTTAGCTCCTAAAATTTTGCCGGTAAGTTCATCGGCTGCCATCCGTGCATCACTGTTATTCCAGTTGCCGCTAACATCAATAGTTTGATCGGTGCTAACGCGTGTAACCTGCCTTGAACATGAGGCTATAAAAATCCCTGAAACTGCTATTGCAGCAACTGCTAAAATCCTGTTAAATTTCATCTGTAGTATATATATTAATTATGATATGTTAGATTGTATGCTGCTTAATTTGTTACCAGCCAAAGCCGATGCCAATGCTTGTACGGCCTCCCCAGCGGCCACCATAATTGCCACCCCAACGGTTTCCCCAGCCATAATTTAAATATGGCGAGTAAGAGTAACCGCCATATAAACCCCATGAAGGCGAGTAATCATAATAACCATTCATGCGTTCCTCATGCCGCCACTCGCGGTTTTGACGACGGCGTTCCAGTCTGGCCTCATACCAGTCGTAAGCTTTATAAGTATTTTGTATGGTTGTACCGTGCAGGCTGTTCAGGGTATCGGCAACCCTGGCATATTTTGCCTGGCTTTCCATATAGCGTGGGTTTTGATCGGCTACCAACGCTGCAGTTTGCTGCGCTTTTACGGCGCCGCTAAACAAACCGCCTAAAAGCACCAAGGCCATAATAAAGATATTCCGTTTCATTACGCTCAATTTAATAAGTAAAGTTACGTAAAATGCACTCCAAATATTACACCAGCGCTAAGCATAAACCGTTAAATTATGTTAATCCGGAGCTTTTTTACTTAATTATGAATTGCGGGATTGCCTCATCGCTTGTTTAACCTTGTAAATAGTCTTTATTACTGTCACCATAAGTCATGCTGGCGCGTCATCATGATATATTTTAATACATTTAATATCATGAAAAAATCAACCTATACCCTGTTTATTATTGGCTTTATTGCAATGCTGTTTGCCTTCGCTGCAAATGCTCAAACAACTGCTTTTAAACCCAAAGACCAGCAACTATATAACACCATTGCGCATATGGATAGTGTAATGTTCAATGCCTTTAACAATCGTAAACTGGATGTAATGAAAACACTATTTGCCCCCGATGTTGAATTTTATAACGATGGCAAGGGCGTAACCGGCTATGATGCAACCATGGCAGGCTTTAAAGGCATATTTGAAAACAAACAAGCCGCCGACCTTCGCCGCGACCTGCTTAAAGAAACCCTTGAGGTTTACCCCATGCCCGGCTTCGGCGCCATTGAAATGGGCACCCATCGCTTTACACATACCGAAAACGGACAACAGGTAATCGGTTTAATGAAGTTTGTACACGTTTGGCAGTACAAGGATGGGCAATGGAAAGTGACGAGGGTGGTGAGTGTGGGGCATTGAGTAACTTCTTGCGCACACATTTCTTGCGCTCGTTTCTAACGAGTGCTTAACGCGGGACAACGTTTGTAACGCGACTGGCGATGCAATCGCCAAACCATATTAAGCACTCATTGCAAAGGAGCGCAAGTTGATAAACAAAAAACCATGTCATTGCGAGACACGAAGCAATCGCACGGAAGCATAGACACTCTGTATAGCATGCGATTGCCGCGTCGCCCCTGTGCTCATTCCCGTTTCGCTCCTCGCAATGACATGTTTTTATCACCTCTTATTCAACCTTCTCATTCAGCGCTGCTTCCCAGCCTATTATTGCATTTTTGCGGGTGCTTCCCCAATGATATCGTCCTATCTCGCCGGTTGATTTGATTACGCGGTGACAGGGGATCAGGAATGCTACCGGGTTATTGCCCACTGCCGTTCCAACTGCACGGTAAGCATTTTCGCTGCCTGCTTTTTTGGCCAATGAGGCGTAGGTGGTCAATCCTCCGGCAGGTACTTTTAGTAATGTTTCCCATACCTTGATCTGGAAATCGGTACCTTTTAAATGCAGCTTGATCTCATCCAGTCGGCTCCAATCCTGGGTAAAAATAAACAGGGCGTTTTGCTGAATCCTGTCTACCAATTGGTTAAAAGCCGCATTGGGAAAGTTTGTTTTTAGTTGCTCCAATGCTTTTTCTTCGCCTTCATCAACGAAAGCCATGTGGCAGATACCTTTAGCGGTTGATGCCACGATCACCTTAGCAAAAGGCGTATCTGCAAATGAGTAATTGATGTGCAGCATGGCACCACCATTACGGTATTCGCCGGGTGTCATACCTTCTACCTTGATAAAAAGGTCATGCAGCCGGCCGCCTCCCGAAAGACCGGTTTCCAGCGCCGTGTTGAAAACATTGGCATCCTCGTGTTTTAATATTTCTTTGGCATGTTCCACACTTAAATATTGCAGAAACTGTTTTGGGGTTACCCCTGCCCAGTCCTTAAACATGCGCTGAAAATGAAAGGGACTTAAATTAACATGTTCCGCTACCTCGTCCAGTTTGGGCTGTGCCTTAAAGTTGTCCCTGAAAAAGCCTATTGCCTGGGCTATCCGGGTGTAATCTATTTCTTGCTGAGTTTTCATAAAACCTTCTGATTAAATAAATTCAATTGTGTTTTTAATATTTTATAACACAAAGGTACCGGCCCTACCTAACCTCAACAATCCGATTCTTGCGGAGTTATAATGCGATATGATCATCAATTATAGTTTTTAATACGACGGCATTGTTCAATGCCAATTCTTTCGAGGAAAACACCAGCGTCACTGTTTTATGCTGTTTGATATAATCAAGCAGTTCGGACAATGCCTTGGTTTTATCAATTTCAGCGTGATACTTTTGGCTAAACGCTTCAAACTTTTCGGGCTCATGGTTATACCATTTCCTCAGCTCATTAGAAGGCGCAATTTCTTTAAACCACCTATCGATACGGGCATCTTCCTTTTTTATCCCGCGGGGCCAAAGGCGATCTACCAGGATCCGGATGCCATCATCTTCAGCATAAGGTTCATAAACGCGCTTAAGTTTAATATCCATAATGTATATTATTAAGGTTCATCTTCAATCAAACAATTGGTATAAAACTCCGCAAGAATCGGATTGCCCGCCAACCGCCCCAACGATAGTTTTGACATTATTCAAAATAACAAAATGACAGCGGAACAAACACTTAAAGATCGTATCAAAAACCTTAACTGGGATCAAATCAATAAAACATTACACAACAAGGGCTTTGTAATTGTTAAACAGGTTTTAAATAAGGCAGAATGCGATACGTTGATCAGTGATTATGATGCAGATGCGTACCGAAAAACCGTTAACATGGAGCGCTACCGTTTTGGATACGGCGAATACAAATATTATAAATACCCGCTGCCTGCTATAATTGCCGGTTTAAGAGAAAATGTTTACCCGCACATTGTTCCTGTCGCCAATAAATGGATGGCGGAGCTTGGGATAGGTAAACGCTTTCCGGATACCCATGAAGAAATGAAACAATTAAGCCACGAAGCAGGCCAAACCAAACCCACAGCCCTGATTTTGCAATATGCCGAAGGTGGTTTTAATACCTTGCACCAGGACCTTTATGGCGAAGTATATTTCCCCATACAAATGGTTTTCATGCTCGATCAGCATAACAGCGACTATACCGGCGGCGAATTTGTGATCACCGAGCAGATCCCACTCGCGCAATCAAAAGTTAACGTACTTAGTCCCGGCATGGGTGATATGGTTTTATTTACCACTAACTTTAGGCCGGTAAAAGGAAGCAAAGGTTATTACAGGGTAAATATGAAGCATGGGGTAAGTCCCGTTCACAGCGGTAAGCGCCATAGCCTTGGCATCATATTTCATGATGCGCTTTCTTAAACAGATTGATGGAATGGAAATCAATGAACTAACCCAACAGGACACCTTATTAACCAAACCGGCGATTTTAAACCGGGTGGAACAAACAACGCTGCTCACTGCCAACGAGGGATTTATTATAGCCGATTGGAAACCTGAAGATACCGGCTTACCTATATCCTGGCAGATCAGAGACACATTGGTAGGCGAAGCACTTATTGCAGCTACCAATAAAGGTATTTGCTTTTTAGGCTTTACCAATAACGATACAGCATTTGCCCTTGCCGATCTTCAAAGGAGATTTCCAACCAGTAAGCTCATTAAAGAAGAAACCGCACGGGTTGAAGAAGGCTTTGCCTATCTCAATCAGCCCGAAATAAATCTCCCCGTACATTTACACCTGAAAGGTACAGCGTTTCAGTTAACTGTATGGAAAAAACTGGCGCTGATCCCTTTTGGCGGTATAACAACTTATGCAGCCCTGGCAGGCAATACCCGCAATGCCCGCGCTACCGGGACTGCCGTTGGGGCCAACCCGGTAAGTTATATTTTACCCTGCCACAGGGCTGTACGATCGGACGGAAGTTTTGACCGCTATTATTGGGGAAATAATATAAAAAGAGAACTGCTGGCGTATGAAGGTGTATCCATGGAAACAAGCGTTAACGACAAACTTGCTATACACTAACCTAATAGAAAACCATGCTGCAAAACCGCGTAAACCCATTTGGACAACTCATTAAAACGCCCGAACGCGGCGCATGGCTTGGCAACCGCGGTGTGATCCACAATGAGCAGCAGGAAATTGTACGTGCCTATAAAATTAAAGCCTGGATAACCTGCGTTCTGGAATTCAGGGGCCGCCACCGGGAAATTATGCAGCCCGACCGCTGGACAGAACTTTTCTTTCTTGACGAGGCTACCGCTTTTTCGGCCGGGCACCGCCCTTGCTTTCAATGCCGGTACAAAGACCACCAAAGATTTAAAGAGTTTTGGATAAAAGGAAACCCGCACTACGGTTTCAATATAAAAACGCCGGTGTCCAAAATAGATGATATTTTACAAACCGAACGCATTGCGGCCGACAAATCAAAAGTTACTTATGAGGAAAACCTAAAAGGTTTGCCCAACGGCACATTTGTATTTTATGATGAGAAACCATATTTGCTTAAAGATGGCCAGTTGTATTTATGGAGCCCGGCAGGATATCAAAAAGGGATAATGATGCCTGATGTAGGTAAGCTCCTGGTATTAACTCCGCAGTCGTTTGTTAATATGTTTAACGCGGGATATGTGCCGCAAATGGGGATTTGAAAACACTTTATTCAGCTCCGGTTTTTTCAGGCTGAAATTCAAGGATATCCCCCGGCTGGCAATCAAGCACCTCACATATGGCCTCCAAAGTAGTGAACCGTATTGCCTTCGCTTTTCCCTGTTTCAATATTGACAAATTAGACAAAGTAAGCCCCACACGTTCGGACAGTGTATTGAGCGACATTTTGCGCTTAGCCATCATTACATCAAGATTTATAATTATAGCCATCCTATTAAATTGTTAACTGTTTATCTTCCTCAAGCAACAGGCCGGTTTTGAAGATCTCTTGTACTACAAATAACATAATACCCATTAAAAGGCAGTTATAGTTAAAGCCATAAGTAAGATCCATATGCGGGAACCGGAAAGTTGAAACCAAAATACGGGTTACCACGATCACAAATGCCCACTGAACTAACGAATAACCAATTAAAACAAACGCAATAATTTTAAGCCTCAAAATGTTCAATTGCTGAAAGGGCTGATTTTGCTTTAAACTATGCAGGATCTTTTTTAGCTGATAAGTGACTATAAGGATGGCTGCATATAATGAGCCAAACCCAATTAACAGCATAACTATATTTTGAAAATTAGCGTCAATCCCAAAAGCCAAATTGCCGTTAGTGGAATTGAGGATACCAACATGGCCTTTTTTCGAAATCGCGTAGATCTGCCTTATCGTAATAGGGTCATAATTTATCGGGATAATAAATACATATGCTTTTCTTATACATCCGGCCATTATCCCCATTATAATGCAGTATGCCCCGCCAAGCCATTCCAGCCACCAGATTAAATTAACGATTGTACTCAAAATTGCCGACAGTGATTTGTTTCGTAAAGGTTTCATGCTTATCTTTTTTGATTATGCAATTGTAATAAATTTTTATTAATAAACAATAAAAATTTATTACTTATCAAACAAAGCCTACTTAATTAGATAAGTTATCTATATTTCATAAAATCAGTATCTTCATAATTTCCAATCATAGAAATTTATGGGTCAAAAAAACAGGGTTAATGACAAGCGTTTAACTAAAAAACAGGTTTCAGAAATCATCAAAGCTGAAGGTAAACTGCATCAGGAATACACCCGGTTTTTTGAAGAGAAATATGCTACCGGTTATATAAAACAAGATAAAGTGTATGAACTTCAGGGTGATAAATATTTATACGTGTTTGATGAAAAGAAAATGGCTGTTGGCGGAAAAGGAGATATCTATCCAAAAGATTATTTCTTGAAACTTGTCAGGTGGAATCAGCGGGTACGGGATGATTATGCTAATAATAGAGGCAGTTCCGTTGATCATTGGAGGTTTTACTCAAAATATAAATTTGATTTTATCGATCACGTTCAACCGATGATCACCGATCTTGCTAAAAAGTTGGGTGTGGATTCGGCAAAGCTTGATTGTACTTATGAAAGCCTGGGTTTAATCTCCATTGAATGCCAACAATATGATTCAGAACAACTATTTCATGAGTGGTATGACCATCTTGTAGCTTATGTTGGTGAAGTAATCAAAAAGCGCGTAAACGGAACATGGGAAATGAATAGCGCCCTGGCAGGTGGTATCTTTCCGTTCATTAGCGTCAATTCTAAATATATTTCTTACATGCCGATTAATGTCGTATGGAAGACAATAGGAGGATTAGAAGATATCGACTTTAGAAAGCAAACTGCAAATGAGGTACGTCGCAATGCATTGGCAGCTAAGTTTGAGAAAGACTTTGGTAAGTAGTTAAACTGAAAATAAGTTTCCTCTAAAAAAAGAATTAAAAAGCTTGCTTAGGCAGGATTAATTTCTTTGATAATTTCACCTATAATAATGTAGCCGCACACCCGCATTCCAGCTTTCAACAAAAGTGCTTTAGACGCCTGGTTTTTAACGTTGCACCGGGCAGCAGGAAGTCTGTTTAATCGGTAAGCTTCCTTTTTAAGTTCCTGCATGATCAAAACACCATATCCCTGCTTTCTAAAGTTTTCCTTTACCTCGTAATATATATCAATGTAAGGGAAATTATAGTTCCAGATAAAACCACCGGTGGCAACAACTTCTCCATTGTTTTGGATACTGTAAGCATCCCATTCATCCGGATTTTTACTTTTTACAAATTGCGCACCTTCTATTGTAAAAGCGGTTTCATATGCTGTTTCAAATAGAATGGCCTCGGCATTGATATTTTTCGCCGATTCAAATGCCATACCGGCAAGTAAAATATCATTGGTCTGGCATTCTACAAAACCGGCATTTGCAGCTTTTATAAATTGGTCAAATATCTGTCTGGCGTATTTTCTAAAAGGCTGGTCTAAAAAAAACTCGCATATGGTATCCCTATCCTCGCGTTTGTCTTTGCCCCACACCGAGCCATAACCAACAGAACGTTCTTCAAATTTAAAAAGGTAATTATCAACCCATCCTGCACCATGGCACTTGTTATAAATGAATTGAAATTTAGCTTCTGCGAGAAATAATCGGCGATGTGGTTCGATATCTGCCTCTTGTGCTTTTACAATGTCAAATTCCATGGGGTGTTAAATTATATAAAACTACTAATGCATAAATATAGCGACAGCTTAAGTTATATAAGTTAATACCACATTATTCTTCAACCCCTGATGTCATTTAGGCTGCATTCCTCTATATAAAAGCAAACAGCATTTTAGATCTAAAAGCACCTCTCCCTCACTCCATCCATTCAATCCCGCTATTAGCAGATATAAAATTTCATATTACTGCCCGGCAGCTAATTTACCCTATCAAATGATAAGGTTCTTCTAAAAATATACGATCATCAGTAAAGGTTTCTCACCCTTAAGTATACTTAAATTCTAATTCGATATTATTTAATGGTTTCATTATATTGTCATTCATATTGTATTGATAGATGAAGATTATTACCTCAACATTCTTAACAGACTTTCAGAAAGAATGCGCCTACAACTTGTGGAATAATGAATATCCTCAAAATCTGCGATATAATACGATAACAGAATTTGATGACTATTTAAATGGGCTGCAAGAAAAAAAGTATTATTTACTTATTGACGATGAAGGAATTATAGCAGCATGGGCGGCAACATTTGAACGTAATAATGAAAAATGGTTTGCCATAATAATCAATAGTGCAATTCATGGAAAGGGCCATGGCACTGCAATTCTTAACGAAATAAAAAAAGAAGAACAACACTTAGTTGGATGGGTAATTGACCACGAACGAGATTCAAAGGTGAACGGGGACAAATATCGTTCGCCTCTGACTTTTTATATAAAAAATCAATTTAATATCCTTCCCGACAGCCGTATTGAATCTGCAACAATTTCGGCCGTTAAAATTGTTTGGGGGAAAAATAATACACCATTGCTTATGTCAGGTATCTTTACATTTATTGCAATTTGAGTTTACAAGGTAGGTCTGAACCAATCTCATCTGTTTATGTCAATAATCGAATGCCCTGGCATTCCATAAAATAAGTTTCCCTTGCGTTCCCGGAGAACAAGCCTGGGTGCTTTCGACAGTTTTGGCAGCTTAGGTTTCAGACTTTATCCCCCTCCATCCATTCAATCCCGCTATTCGTCGGTACAAAATTTCATATTACTGCCCGGCGGCTAATTTTACACTATCAAATAATAATTTGATCAGTGATAAGGTTTAGGTTAAAGCTTCCGAGCAGCGAGTGCAAGGAAGCTTTTTTATTTTCACCCCTGCCTGATATTCACATAAAACATGCCCCTACCCGGTTCATCTATACAATTTCCCGGTTCACCGATACATGATTGTTAAAACCCCTGCTCATCTTCACCTTTGTTTTATAATTCAGGAGCAGGGACACTGAATTATAGGTTTTTTTCATAAAGATGAGCACCTGTGCAATGTACAGGTGCTTTTTTTAAATACTAAAACCAGGCTGTTAATGTGTGCCAACCGGCTGCGCCGGTATAGCTGAATAAAAGAATCTTAATCAAATGATCCGCTCAAAAGCAACTACTTTTTTCATTCATGCTGCCGGCTGGCTTGTATTTTTAGGGTTCCCGTTGTTGTTCATGAACCGCACGCAGCAAAGCAGTGCCGGTACATATACAGTACTGTTTTCGCCCTATTACTGGCTGTTTTGCCTCACCTATATCTTTATGTTTTACCTGAACGCCTGGTACCTGGTACCAAAGTTCGTGTTCCGTAAAAGATATATCTGGTATGGGCTTATTGTGTTACTACTTTCGGGTTGTGTTTATTTTTTGCAGCCTTTTGATAACTTACTTCTTCACAATCTCATTAAAGGGAATAAACCCACAACAGCAGCCATCCCCAATCCGCAGCCTATAGGGCCGCAAATTACACCTACGGGTATTGATAGTTCGGCACCCAATCAACAAAATATGCCTTTTGGTCCGCTGCCACATGAGGACCTGCGCATGCAGGACCCAAGCCTTAAACCTGGCAACCGCATCATTTTCATTCACCAGTCGGGCAATATTGATATGGTGGGCTTGTTTATTTTCATTATTGTGATGGGCTTAAGCGTTGCCATTGCTACGGTACAAAAATGGCAGCTTACCGAACAAATGGTTACCCGCGCCGAAGCCGAAAAAGCACATGCCGAGCTCTCATTCCTCAAAGCGCAGATCAACCCCCATTTCCTGTTCAATACGCTCAATAACATTTACGCCCTGTCGGTTACCAATAGTGAGCATACCTCCGAGAGCATCATGAAGCTCTCCAATATCATGCGCTATGTAACAGATGAGGTAACGGAAGATTTTGTGTTGCTGCAAAACGAAATTGATTGCATCAATGATTATATCGATCTGCAGCGCCTCCGCCTCGGTAAAAAAACGACTTTAGATTTTGAGGTTTCGGGCGAGATCAGCCACCAGAAGATCCCGCCGCTAATCCTGATGACATTTATTGAAAATGTATTTAAGTACGGAGTAAGCAAACATCAGCCATCGGTTATCAATATTTGCCTGCGGGTAAATGGTAACCAAATGCTGTTTATCTGTAAAAACACCATTTTCGAAAAACGACCAGCCACCGAACGGAAAGGTATCGGCATTGCCAATAACCGCCAGCGCCTGCAACATATTTATCCTAACAAACACCGGCTCGATATCAGCTCAGCCGATGGCAATTTCATTGTCGAACTGGAGATTAACGCTTAAAACTATTTATCATGCAATTAAAATGTGTAGCTATTGATGATGAGCCATTGGCCCTTCAGATAATTGAAAAATATGTAGCCGAATACCCCTCGCTAACCCTGGTTAATACTTTTGAGGATGCCATCTCGGGCGGCGAATACCTGAAACGGAACAAGGTGGATGTGCTGTTCATAGATATCAACATGCCCGATATTACCGGTATCGACCTGGTGAAATCACTGGATGATAAGCCCATGATCATTTTTACCACTGCCTATAAAAACTACGCATATGAAGGCTACGAACTGGAGGCAGTTGATTACCTGCTGAAACCCATCAATAACATCCGTTTTGGCACCGCGGTTCAAAAGGCCATAGGCTATTACCAGTACAAGCACACCGATACATCAGGCGAGGGTGATTTTCTGTACGTACATTCGGAATACCGGCTCATCAAAATCAATATTAAAGACATTGAATATATTGAAAGCATGCAGGATTATATCAAGATCCATATGCTGGGCGTGGCCAAACCAGTGCTTACCTTAATGCCCTTGAAAGGCGTGATCGAAAAGCTGCCTGCTTCAAAGTTTATCCGCATTCACCGGAGCTTTGTGGTGGCCCGCGACCAGATCAGGTCTATCCATAACCGTAAGGTAAAACTAACTGAAATAGAGCTGCCTGTAGGTACAAACTATACCGATTTTATTAAGGACTGGCACAAATAATCAATTCATCGGCACATTGAAGGCGTTGACCGACACATTATTTTATCGCCCCGTAAATAGCCTCAACTTTATATTATTAATTGACACTAATCCTTACAGTCATGAAAACAGCAGGCAACAAAAAAACCATTTTAGTACTTGATAAAAACAGCAGGATGTTATCAGTAATTGATGACATTATGTATTACGGGGATTTTAATGTGCATTTAACTTATGATCCCAACGCCATATATGATAAGGCAAAGGTGATCAACCCGGACCTGATCATTTTGGATTACCTGCTATTGGATGCAGATTGCGAGCTGGTGTGCCAGGATTTTAAAGACGATGAACGACTGTGCAATGTGCCTATCATTATCGTAACCGCCTATAAAACCAAAAAAGCACAAGCCGATTCTTATAAATGTGATGCCTTGTTTGTAAAACCGCTGGATATGGAAGTACTTGCATCAAGGATTGAATACCTGATGGCATCCTGAAGCCCGGTTTTGTAAAACTCACATAAACCTGCTAAGTTTAGCCTTTATTAATTAAAAAAACCTGCAATTATAAATGAAACTCAAGAGCAACATTGCCACCAGCGATAACGGGTTTATTTTTAACCCCGCCACCGGAGATTCGTTTTCCGGTAATGACATGGCGGCACAACTGCTCACGGCTATGAAAAGCGGCAAAACCGAAGCTGAGATCAAGCAGGACATTCTCAGCAGGTATGAAGTGGGCGAAAACCAGCTTGACAGGGATTGGGACGATTGGATGCTGCAGCTAAAGGAAGCAAACCTGCTCGAAATTTAAAAACGATGGCAAACAAGTACACTAATTTATGTATTGCCGTTACCGGGCTTAATGCCAATGACAACCCTGGCCCGGGTATGGCGGTCATTCGTTCTTTAAAAGAGTATTTTGGGGATGGTTTGCGGATAATCGGTCTGTCATATGAGTCGCTGGAGCCTGGGATTTATTTGCGGGACTATGTAAATAAAACTTATCAGGTTCCCTATCCAACCGAAGGCACAGCAGCCCTGGTTGAACGTTTGTCCTATATCAACCAGCGGGAAAACCTCGATCTCATTATCCCCAACTTTGATTCGGAGCTGTTCAATTTTATAAAAATAGCACCGCAGTTAAAGCAAATGGGCATAGCAACTTATCTCCCCACACAGCAGCAACTGACTTTAAGGGATAAGGTGCACCTGAAGGATTTTGGCACAAAGCATGGCTTTTATGTACCTGCCGATCATAAACTGTACACTGCCGACGATTTAAAAAAAGCAGTCGGTGAGTTCAACTTCCCCATGGTAATAAAAGGGAAATTTTATGAGGCCTATGTTGTTTATACGATGGACCAGGCCTTGAAAGCCTTTCACCAGCTTAATGCAGCCTGGGGCGTACCGGTAATAGCCCAGCAATATATTAAAGGCAACGAGATCAATATTGCGGCCCTTGGCGATGGCAAAGGCAATAACATTAGTTTGGTAGCGATGCGCAAACTTTATATTACCGATAAAGGCAAGGCCTGGGCCGGCGTCACCATTAAAGATGATCAGCTAACCCAACTGGCCAACAACTTTGCTCATGCTACTAACTGGAAAGGCGGTTACGAAATGGAGATCATGAGCACGGCCGAAGGGCATTTATACATACTGGAAATTAACCCGCGGTTTCCGGCATGGGTTTATTTAACTGCCGCTGCCGGGCAAAATCAACCAGCGGTGCTGGCCAAAATGGCTTTGGGCGAAGTTGTTGAACCCTATGCCGATTACCAGGCCGGCAAATTATTTGTCCGGTATTCGTGGGACCATATTGCCGACATAGCCGATTTTCAACAGATTTCGGCCTTTGGCGAATTATAATTTATAACGATGGAAAAGCTGCCATATCAAAAACCATATATAAAAAAATTACATGCAGGGGCCATGAATAAATTTGGCACCCGCACCGGTGTGCAGCCCGTAAAAAGCATTGATGGGGTTTCGGTTAAAAGTTTGATTGAAAACTATGGTTCGCCGGTGTTTGTACTGTCCGAAAAACAGATCCGCAAAAACTACCGGGCAGCCTACCGTGCCTTCAGCACACGCTACCCCAAAGTACAATTTGCCTGGAGCTATAAAACCAATTACCTCAATGCTGTTTGCCAGATCTTTCACCAGGAGGGCAGCTGGGCCGAGGTTGTTTCGGGCTTTGAATACCGTAAAGCGCTGGGTAATGGCGTGCCCGGCAACAAGATCATTTTTAACGGCCCCGGCAAATCAACCGCCGATCTGCAATTAGCTATTGAGCATGATTCGATGATCCATATTGATCATTTTGATGAGCTTAACCTACTGCTCGACTTAAGTAAAAACCTCGCCAACAAGCCCCGTGTAGCCATCCGTGTAAATATGGATACGGGCGTTTATCCCCTGTGGGACCGCTTTGGGTTTAACTATGAAAATAGTGAGGCCTGGTCGGCAATTTCAAAGATCACCGCTTCCGGGATTTTGCAGTTGGTGGGCCTGCATTGCCATATCGGCACCTATATGCTCTCAACTGATGCTTACGGAATTGCGGCCAATAAATTAGCTGAGCTGGCCATTCGCTGCCAAACCCAGCTTAATCATAAAATAGAATACCTTGACCTTGGCGGCGGTTTTCCATCAACCAATACACTGAAAGGCGCTTACCTGCCGGGGAACGACACCGTACCTACGGTTGATGATTTTGCCGAAGTAATAACTTCCGCTCTGCTCAATTTTGGTTTTGCCAATGATGACTTGCCCCTGCTGATATTAGAAAGTGGCCGTGTACTGATAGATGATACCGGCTACCTGCTGGGCACCGTTATTGCCAATAAGCGCTTAGCCAACGGCAAAGGGGCTACCATTGTTGATTTTGGAGTGAATATCCTGTTCACATCTTTTTGGTATGAACACCAGGTAAGCCCGGCACAGGATTTTGTAGCGCATAACGAAAACATGGTGATTTACGGGCCGCTTTGCATGAATATAGATGTGATCAGGGAAAGTATCAACCTGCCTCAACTTAATCCCGGCGACCAGGTGGTAGTACACAAGGTTGGAGCCTATAATATGACCCAATGGATGCAGTTTATCACTTTACGGCCTGCGGTTGTACTGATAGATGAGAAACTGCGCACGCACATCATCCGCCAAAACGAAACCCTGGAATATACTGCCGAACCGGAGTTGATCCCCGCTCATTTAAATAACAGCAAGTGAAGCAAGTTCCAGCATTTATAAAATCGGTCGTCAATTCCTATTCGGTGCTATTTTTTTCACAGAACCGGATATTGGGGATCATTTTGCTGCTGGTATCTTTCTTTAATCCTGTATCCGGCTTTGCAGGGCTGGGCTGTGTTATTTTTTCTTTGCTGATAACCAAACTTTTAAAGCTGATTGGCGAAGATCACCGGACGGGGATCTACAGCTTTAACAGTTTATTACTGGGGATAGCATTCGGAGCATTTTTCCAGGTTAACCTGATGTTTGTAAGCTGGCTGATCATTGCCTGCTGCATGGTAGTATTAGCAACCATTATTTTATCACAAAGGTTAGGCAAACTGGGTTTGCCTATGCTTTCATTACCATTCATCCTTGTATTTTGGCTGGTGCTACTGGCATCCAACAGTATTTTCAATACGGGCCTGCTGCAAAAAAGCAGTTCCCTGCTCGAAGAGATTTATACCGGCCCAGGTAACCTGGCCGGGGCCGAGGGCTATCTTGCCACAGCACTACCAAAGCTGTTAAGCTTGTTTTTCCGTTCATTGAGCGCTGTGCTGTTTCAGCATAATATTATAGCCGGAATGCTTATTGCAGCGGGGATCCTGACCCATTCGCGAATTGCATTCAGCCTGCTCATTATTAGCTTTTTGGCCGCTTGTGGTTTTAACAGCATCACCCACATCTATCCGGAAGGCATCAGCTATTACCATTTGGGCGCTAACTTAATGATGGCTTCAATGGCTATCGGAAGCTTCTTTACCATTCCATCCTTACGTTCTTACTTAGTGGCTGTGCTGTGCATTCCTTTTGGTTTTGTGCTTATTAATGCATTTACAACGCTGATGGCCTTGCATGCACTACCCATTTTTTCGTTACCATTTTGCGTGCTTAATATCAGCCTGCTGTATTTTTTAATGCTGACAGGTCATCACCCCAAATTACAGCTAACCACAGTACAGCATTACTCACCCGAAAAAAACCTTTACCATGTTTTAAACCTGCAAAACAGGCTGAACGACTTGAAATACATCAAACTCAGTTTGCCCTTTATGGGCTACTGGACAGTATCTCAGGGATATAACGGAGCCATCACGCACAAAGGCGAGTGGGGCCAGGCGCTTGATTTTGTGATCACCGACGATGAACAAAAAACGTTTCAGTATCCCGGCACGCTGCCTGAGCATTTTTATTGTTTCAACAAACCGGTACTGGCCTGCGGCGATGGCATTGTGGAGCTGGTGGTTAACCATGTAGAAGATAACGACATAGGCGAAGAAAACCTGCAGGAGAACTGGGGCAACACAGTAGTTATCCGTCATGCTGCGGGGCTTTACTCCAAGCTCTCGCACCTCAAAAAAAACTCCATAAAAGTTAAACCCGGCGATAGCGTAAAACAAGGCGATCTGCTGGGTTTCTGCGGTAATTCAGGGCGGTCGCCGGAGCCGCATTTGCATTTCCAGTTGCAGGCAACGCCTTATATCGGTTCCAAAACGTTGTCCTATCCGTTTGCTTATTACTTCAGCAAAAAGGATAATAAAAACAGCCTCGAAAGCTACAGTATCCCCAATGAAAACGAATTAATAAGCAATCCCGAAACTAATGCATCGCTCAAAAAAGCATTCGACCTGCAACCGGGTTTTGTAGCTAAATTGACAACCGAAAACGGTATATCCGAAGATTGGGAAGTTTTTAAAGATGCTATGAACCAATTATGCATTTACAGCAAAACCACCGGTGCTGCGGCTTATTTCATCAATAACGGTACTATGTTTTATTTCACCAGTTTTTATGGCGATAAAACATCATTACTCCACTATTTTTATCTTGCAGCCTATAAAGTTATTTTTAACGATGCCGGATATATCCAGGCCAGCGATGAGTTCCCGGTATCGCTCACCAACAATAAAATATTGCTTTGGCTCCAGGATTTTACCGCACCGTTTTACCGGTTTATCCGCATAAAATACAAAAGCGGCATCCAGGTAAAAAAAACAGGGTTAAATATTGTATCCAAACAATGCCAGGAAATTGCAGGTAAAACAACGCCGCTTACGGAAGCTACAGTTTTTGTAGATCATGGCAGCCTGCAAGCCTTCGTCATAAATATAAACGGTAAGCATATTGAAGCACAATGGAGTACAGAAAATTAACCATCCTTTTTGTATTGCTGTTTGCTGCTCTTGTAACCTGCGCGCAAGACAATAAACTTGCTGTGGCCGATAGTACCGCCGAACAACTGTATAATGCCGGCGACTGGAAACAACTCATCAGTTTTGTAAACAAATCGGTTACCGATAGTGTAGACTCACCTGCTTTACGTTTTAAGGCCGGATATGCCTATATGCTTACCGGTAACTACAAAGCTGCTATCAGCCAGTTTAACCGGGTGTTGCTTAAAGATCCGCATAATACTACGGCACGTTTGTATGCTTACTACTGCAATACCTATATCAACAATAATAACGCAGCGTTTTATAATGCATCACATTTAGATGCGGAAACCCTGCGTGCCATCAAGCTATCGCCCTTTGGTGTAATAGATGCAGCTTTGGAAAGCGGCATAAAGCTACCCAACAATGATGAGCGCGACAATGGTTTTTTTGAACGGGCAGGTATGGGTTTAAGGCTATCATGGCGTTTACAACTTGATCAGTCGTTCATGCTTTTCACGCAGAATATTTTCCGGTCGGGATATATTGATTACAAAAATCAAACCGGTAAAACCGATCGGCAGGTTGAATATTATGCCAAATCAAAATACTCCTTAACTAAAAATATAAACCTGCTGGGAGCATATCATTACCTGCATACCAGTTACCGCAGCAATACCTATCAAAGTAACCTTGGTTTGCTGGGTATAAAATATGATACCCGCTATGTTGATTTGCAGGGCGATGTTAATTTTGGAAAGCTGATTGATAAAACGTTAAAACAATATGATGCCAAAGTAGATTTTTATCCACTGGGGAACCTGAATTTGTATACTATGAGCAGGGCTTCAGTATTGAATTTAAGTGGAACAAATACGTTTATCTACAGCCAGTCGGTAGGGTTTAAAGTATTGGATAAAACCTGGCTGGAAACAGCCGCCACTTTTGGCAACCAGGATGATTATCTGGATACCGACGGACTTTATGTGTATAATGCCATCGACCCAACAAAATTTAAATGCGGCGAAAGCGTTTTTTACCAGTTAGGTAACCATGCCTTACTGAATTTAAATTACTTTTATGAAAAGAAAACAGACGTTTACCGCGCTGTTAACTATAACCAAAACTCTGTTACGTTAGGTATAACATGGAAATTTTAAAGAAGACGTTTACAGCCTTATTTCTATTTGTATCGGCAGCACAACTGCAGGCACAAACAAACGCAGTGCTTCAAAAAGCTTTTCACAACAGTTATACCGACGAATTAAACAAAAACTACGTTGCCGCCATTGCCGATATTTATCCCTACTATTCGGAAAATAACTATGAGATAACCATCAGGCTGGGCTGGCTCAATTATCTCAATAAAAACTACACGGCTTCGCAAACTTATTATCAAAAAGCGGTTAACCTGAAGCCCGGCGCTATTGAGGCTAAATTTGGCTATGTAAAGCCCCTCTCCTTTTTGCAAAGCTGGGATAAGGTGTTGGAGCAATACCTCGCCATCCTGAAAATAGATCCACAAAATACCCAGGCCAATTATTGGGGAGGTGTAATTTATTATAACCGCAAACAATATGAGCCGGCCATCAAACTTTTCAGGGCAGTAGTAACGCTTTACCCATTTGATTACGACGGCAACCACATGCTGGCCTGGTCAATGCTCATGGCCGGTAAAAAAGCAGAAGCAAAACCTTTTTTTGAAAAAGCCCTGATCATTAAACCGGCCGATGCTTCGAGTACTGATGGCTTAGCCAGGTGTAATTGAGAAGGTATCTATCATACATTGCAAATTCCATTCATTGCCGTTGACTTTAGTCAACGGTTAAAAGAACAAACAACCGGGCTTTAGCCCAACTCTTCACGCGGCATTTTGGCTAAAGCCCTTTGTTTTTCCATCATTATTCCGTTGACTAAAGTCAACGGCAATGAATTCTGATTGTTTTAAATCTTCCAACCATCTTCATACATCGATTTAAATCCTGCATTTATCGATACATTATCCGATGGCTTCTTTTTCCGGTTTAATTTTAATTAAACCTGTCCGCAAAAGACAGCGCTAATTATCAATTTAAATTAAACCAAAAAAATGAAATCCTTTTACGCTTCACTATTGATGCTGGGCACAATAATTGGCCTCGCATCATGCAAAAAGGAGAACGCCTCAAAATCAGCTTCGGCCGGCGTTTCTTCATCAGCCGTTACCTCAACGGGTGCCATCGCTATCAGCCTTGCATCCGGAACTACTACAGACAGTGTTTACATGGTTGGCTGCTACGGCAAACATGACAAAATAGACACCGTTGCTTTTAGTGCGTTGCCTACCGCCATTGGCACCTATCTGACAGCCAATTACAGTGGCTATACATTCAAAAAAGCTTACACTATTGACAGCGCCAGCACAGTTGTTAACTACATAGTAGTGATCAAATACAACAGTGCTTTGGTTGGACTCAAGTTTACTGCCGCCGGTACGTTTGTAAGCACCCTTGAACAACGCGAAGGCATGGACCTTAAAGGACCGGGATGGCACCTGGGCGGCCCATTTGACAACCGTGACGGTAAACACCGCGACACTGTTGCCATATCAGCCCTTCCTACTGCCGTTAGCAGTTATTTTTCAACCACTTATCCAACCGACACCTTGCTGCACGCTTCTGTTACACCTGATAACGTGTACATATTGATCAGCAAAAATGGTGTACTGTACTCAACTGCAGTTACGGCTGCAGGTAAACTGGTTAAACGTGTCCAGATAGAAAAACACGATTTAAAACACGCCGTTGTAACCGAAGCTAACCTACCTGCTGCTATTACAACTTACCTGACCACTACTTACCCCGGTTATGTTTTCGACAAAGCATTTTCAGAAAGCTCGGGTGGTACCTTACAAGGTTACGTAGTGTTCATTACATCCAACAGTACCAAATACGCTATAATTTTTAACGCGTCGGGTACATTTGTTAAAGCCCTGCCTATCCACTAAACATTAATCGATATAGCGCTGTTACGGTAAGCCATGTTTTTAATTAAACATGGCTTACTTGCTTTTTTATTAGTGCCAAAAGCGGAAGGCTTAAAGCTAAATTTTAAGAGCTAAAAGCGGAACGCTTAAAGCCAAAAGCCAGCCTCTTATATATTTCTCCAAATCAATTTCGCACAACACAATCAAACTTTTCGCTTTCTGCTAATTGGCTGTTAAAGCTACAGGCGCCAACTGCCTTGGTGCACCGTCCGGACCAACAGCGATGATGTTATCAAAAATCACATGCGAACCCGGTTTGATGCTGCTAAGCGAAGCCTGCATTTCGTTGCTTAAAGCATTCCCCGATGTAACTTGTACCGACGCGCTCTCACGCGGATTGGCTATGATCAAACTGAAGTGGGTTATTTTAAAACGGGCATCAAAATCAAAATTATCCAGCGTAGCATAAATAGCATCCTGTGCTTTTAAGGCCACAGTGGGTACACCTCCACCTGATCTTCCCGAGAATTTGGCAATGGGATCGGGGATTCGCTTGGCCCTGAACTGGGTACGACTCAGCACCTCCGTTTTTCCGGGGAAGATCTCTGCCGATACCGTTACTGTAACCATCCCCGGACTATTTACCCTCGCCACATACTTGCCCGAAGTTCCGTTTAATGAACCTGCCGAAATACCGATCCTGATATTTTTTGAGGGGATTCCGGGTACCGATACCGACACGGGGTTATCCACACCAATATAAAAAACGTTCATTTTATCGGGCGATACCACTGCCGATGGCCGGGCAACCATATACTGTTGCTCGGGCGTGGTATAGGTTTTTATGCTTCCATCGGTTTGTTTTACTTTGATGGTGCCCTTCCAGCTAAAAACACCTTCCCGGCTGGTGGAGGCATTATATATGCCTCTGCCATCGGTAACACTGATCGGACTGCCGCCAACTTCCATTTGCGGGGTCGACCGGGAGTCGTAGGCGGTTAAAAAAACCTGTGCCTTGTAAGGCTGCCCCTGGATGAGGTATGAAGTTGGGGCTACTGCCACGGCTTCAAACTTATCCAGGTTCACGATAGCCCTGTCCATTTTACCCAGGATCTTTTTCACCACTTCCGATTCGGCGTTTTTATTATCGGCCTGTATTTTTGAAAGTATGGTAAAATCGGCCGTCAGCGGTACACCTTCACCAAAATTCAGCTCCTCCCAGGTTTTGGCGCTTCCATTATGTTTAACCGGATCATTGGCGTTCAACGTAAATGATACTGAACTGCTGTCCTCTTTACCAAGCAGCAGTTTCAGCTTTTCGCGGGTATCATTGATCTTTTCTTTGAGCGCCTTAGCCCGTTTTTTGTTGATCATCACATTGTAACCAATATCCAGGTTATCCCGCTCTTTTAAGTCGCCGGTAAGCTCATCATAGCCCGAACTTTGAGTGATCAGCTCATTTTTGATCTTTGTGATGAGATCGTTTAACTCCGCGCTTACCCTTTGGGCTGCTTTCGCCTTCTGATAGATCGGAGCCGCCCTTTCGGGCGATTCCTTAAGCCGGGTTTGTTCAAAAGCGGTGAACAATTGCTGCACCGAATTACCAACGTTAGCCGCCGAAGCAGTTAAGCTATCGTTGATGGTTTTAAAGGCATCTAAAATAGATGAAGATACATTTAACGCCAGCATTGCCAACAGTACCAGGTACATGATATTGATCATCTTTTGCCTGGTGGTTTCCTTTCCTGCAATAGCCATTTCTTTATCTGATTAAAATTTATACTAAACCATTAATACCAGGCCTTGCAATTACACACGCGGCTGGTTCATAGCCGAAAGCATATTGGCATAAAAAACATTTAGTGCCGATATATTTTGGGCCAGCTTATTTACCTCGTCCTTAAATTGCCTGCTGTCATCGGCCGATTCATTGAGGTTTTGCAACGTTTTGCTCAGCCCGTGGTAAAAGCCATTTACCTGTTTCAGATTTTCATCCGCGCCCTTCAGTTCCGATTCGTAAAGGGCGTTAAGCTGTACAAGGTTACCGGTAAGCTTTGCCACCTGCAACTGGTAAGCATTGGTATCGGCACGACTATCTGCAATGGCCGAAAGGCCCGATGTAGCCCGTTCAAAAGCTATCCCAAACAGATCAAATTTGGAGGCCGCCTGCTTTAACTTTGCCGAAAACTCATCGGTACCTAATGAAACATCAGCAATGGTATTGATCCGGTCGACCTTTTCGGCAAACACTTTCAAACCTTCGCCAAGCCGGCTGATGCTTAGCTCGTTCAAATCGGCATCGGTTAAAAGTTTGTCGAGCGCAGCAGTTTGACCGCCTGCTACAGGCATCATCCGGGGTTTATTTACCGGCCCGCCTTCATAATCAACTGCCAGTTCGGGATATACCCTTTCCCATTCGGGCTCCTGCGCCGGTGGGAAAAATCCAAGGGTAAAAAACAGCATTGCCTCAACCGTAAGCCCTAAACCTATCATGTAAGTGCCCGCCTGACCACCCCAGTGGTTAATTTTAAACATAGCCCCAAGAATTACAATACTGGCGCCCCATGATATAGCTACATGCAGCCAGTTAATTTTGATCTTTTTCATGTTATTAAATATTTAAAGGTTAATCAATTAAAATCTGTAGTAAAGTGTGACCGCGGCGTTCATCCCCGGCAGTAACCCGCGCAGGCCGCTGCTTACCTTTTGGGCTTTATCATCATAGGTTGATGTAGCCGAACTTGTGGGGATAAAAAACCCGAAATCGGTACGGAGGCCAATGCTATGGCTTAACCGCATATTGCCCAGACCGGTACCTATATAGGGCCGCAGTTTTGACATGTAGATATAATAATTGGGTGTTGTACCTGCGCCCTCTCTGTACACCGTATTGTTAAAATAGTAGCTGATCCCGGCCGACAGGTACCATTTGCGGGAAAGCCAGTTGGCATTGCCATACAGGGGCTGCCAGTCAACAATACCATAAACAGATGTGCGGTTAAGGCCAAGGTCGCGGCCGTTGTATTGCACCGTTATATCCGGCACCGTATTAAACCCTATGCGGGCGTTAAACACCTTCCCGAAAGCAGATGTTCCCTGTACCCCTATTCCCTGGGTACCCAATTGTACACCTATTGATGTTTTTGGAAAAGCGCTGTACTCGGGCAGTACCTGCGCGCTTGCCTTGCCGCAATAGCCTAAAAAGCCTACAAACAGCATCCACCACATAAAATCCTTAAATAATCTAACCTGGGTTGTCATGGTTTTTCCTCCTTATTGTTTTGAGTTTGGTTAATTAGGTTCTTATCATTAATCCCCCTCGGGTTTTTCCAGATGTTCTTCTTCAGATCGGCAATTTTTTGCTGCAGTTTAACAGCTTCTGGACTGCCCGGGTCAAGCTGCCCGCTTTCTGCATTGCCGGGCGAAAACTGCCTGATGAGGTGGGCCGAAAACTTTTGCTGCATAAAAACGTCATCGAGCGTAACATCGAAGATCCCTTTATCTGGCTCGCTCACATCTTCCTGCACTAATGCGAAGCGTAGCTGTGGAAAGTAGAGCCAGAATGCCGGCGCCGACGACATGTTTGCAGGCAGATCTGCAGAACCGGTGATGTTCATCATGGGTGCAAGACCTACAATGCGGGTATCTACCTTGCCCCGCTGCCTGTCGAAATAAACATCCTCCTCAATCCTGAACCGGGTTATCCTGTCGGGATTGAAATCGTTAAGCACCATTTTTGACGAGATCTGGTTGCCGTCCTTATCAAACTTGGGCACCAGTACCGAATCGGTAAAGCGCATAGATCCCTGTTTGGCGGTCAGCTTCTTTTTAAAGTCGTCCTTTTCATAAGGTGTAAGCTTGCCTTTCATTAGACCTTTCATTATGGCTTCCATTAATGAATGACCAGGGATGGACAAGATAGCGTTCGAGCTATCAGCCAAATCAATAACCCGCCAGATCCGGGCATACAGCCTGATATTTGCCGGATTGGTTTTGGGATAAGGGAACGGCCTGGCCTGGCTCAGATCGGCCTTTTGCAAATAGCTATCGAACGAGGGTAGCGTATCTGTCACAGCGCTATCCGGCAGAGCCTGAGCGTAATTTTTATGAATGCAAGTCCCCATAAGCAGTAGGACTACTGCAGTTATTTTTTTCAACATGTTCATGATTGTTACTTTTTAGTGTATTTCCTGGTTTTAACCTGCTCGCCGGTGAGTTCAAAGGCGGCCATCACGCAGCGGAAACCAATGTAAGAATGTGCGGCCTCCTGGTCCTCAAAGCTGCGGGTATCGGTGTTCAGCATTTCGCCGTTATCCTTCCACGATCCCCCGCGCACTACCTTTCGGCGCATCAACATGGCGTCCTTGCTTGTTGCATCATACAGCAAAGCCGGGTTCAGGTCATTTACCAATTGGGATGAGGAAGGGCTGTAAGCATCAAGCGTCCACTCAGATACATTACCCGCCATGTTGTAAATACCAAACTCGTTGGGTGTGTATGAAGTAACGGGCAGCGTAAATGTCGAGCCATCGCTGGCATAGCTGCCTTCACCCTGTTTAAAATTGAGGGAAAGCTGCTCCTTACCTGTTGCTTTATCAACAGTGGTTTTCACCGTATGCTCAGTTGTATCATTGGGGCTTGCTTTTGCTTCGGCAGCAAATTGCCATTGCGCCTCGGTAGGCAGGCTAAAACTAAGCTTGAAATTACGGAGGTTAGGATTGTTCTTGATCATAAGCCTGAGCTGGGTACCGCGCCAATCGGCATAAGCCCTGGCCTGTTTCCAGGTAACACCAACTACGGGATTGTACTCGTAGATTTTATTGCTGAAGTAATTAGCATCCATCACCGTCATCTGGGCATTAGGAAAATCTGCCGACCAAACCGATTCATGCGGGTAAACACTTACGGTATCCATCATGTACTCGTTGTTTTTAATCCCATCCATCCTGATGTAGTAAAACCGGTAAACAATCAAATCCGGATTAGGCACCCGCACGCCGTTAATCATCGTCATCATCGGAGCCAGCTTCTCTTTAACTTCGGGCGGGGCCTTTTTCCAGATGGGGGAAATCTTGTTAACCTTGCTCCAGTCTATCAACCGCTGCTCCTTGCCCGTGCTTCCAACGGTTGCGCCTGTTGCCGGCATAAAAAAGGAATCGTCATGGAGATAGTCGGTAACAGCTACCGAATCGGCAACCCAGTTTACAAAGGCCTGATACTGCTTGTTGGTTACCTCGGTTTTATCAATAAAAAAGGCGCTAACGCTAACCTTGCGTTGTTCGGCATTATCATCGTTCAGCATTTTGTACATGAACGTGCCTGACGGAATGTAAACCATTCCCTGCGGCGGAATAAGCCGTTTTAAAGAAACAGCGCGTGTTTTGGGTGTATTATAAATACTTGGCTGGCAGGCGCTGAGCATCAGCAGCAGCAATCCTGTTATTGGAACAGACGATCTCATTCGACAATTAATTAAGAATTAGTTAAGTCAGAATGATTTCATATAATGATTATTGATTGAGTGGTTAAACAATAATCAAATATGAATGAAGGCGCTGTTAAGAAGTGTTATGTGTCGATAAAGCATTCCATATTATCGATGAACCCTTATTTTGTATGCTTTATTTCCTGGTGATGAGTTTAAAATCAGAGAATTTAACATATGAACGGTGCGGCCCGTAGGTGCTGTGATAAAGGCCGATCTGTAAAGCACTACCATTTAAATCAGGTCTTGACACCGGGCTTCCGGGCAGGTCAGTCCAATGAATGCCATCGCTGCTGCTCCTGATGTAAAACACGTCGCCCGATTTTTGGATCTGTAAGTAGCGGTTATAATTCCAGACGGTTTGGGTATTGGTTTGCATCCGGTCGCCGGTTTTATAGTTGGTGAGCATGTTGCCGCAATTCCAGGCTGGGAAAATGCTGTTCTGGATCAGGTTCTCGCTGCTTTCAGTGCCGGGTTGCTTGGCTTTCCGCACCATCAAGCCCATATCGCTGTTGCCGGCTACCTTTTTTTCTTTAAGGCCGCTTACATCAGCAACCTCCACCTCGGCCACAAAATCGCCTGTAATATTGCTGTACAAAAACGGGCCGTAAGGCAGGTTTCCATCCCAGTTTGAGCCTTTTGACTCCAGTGTGAGCATGTTATCGCTGATAACAGCCTTGCCCTCCTGCTTATCTCCCCCACCAATTAAACCATTCCATATCGTGCCGTTTGTGCCATCCGCTACAAAGTCCTTATTTACGGCAAACTGATCTGCAACAATACTAAACAATGCCGATGATGTACTTACAGGCAAGGCAGCTGTTTTTGGGCTTACATTCCCGTAGTTATCTTTTATTTCAAATGAGTAAGTGTAATTTTTATCAGGCTTAAGCCCATAGCTAATATAATGCGGATCAGCCTGCCAGCCGCTTGATTTGCCGCTATCCACCTCATTGATAAAATCATATTGAAGATTTGATTGTACTGAAGCATATTCAGGTGCCTGCATCTCGACCATATTTGGCGTTATAGCTTTTGGCGCGGTTTTAAACGTTAACGATCCGGCTACAGGCGGATGATAGTTCTGTTTCCAGCCGAGACTTAATTGTTTAATTTCTGCCGATGATAAGCTATGCTTATAAACAACGAGAGTACCTATAGCGCCTCTAAAGCCATCGCCCAGCAACAAATTACCCGCAAGGTTACCGGCTTTTGCCGAGGTTGAAATCAATTTACCATCCACATATTGTTTAATTGTACTTCCGTTTGCTGTTTTGATGATATAGTGCCATTGTCCTGCACCTAAATATTTATCGTTATTGATGAAAGGTTCTTTAGACGATTGTGGTTTCAGTATCGAACCATTTTTCGTTACTCCATTTTGATAAACACTTAAAACGATACTGTAACCCTCCTTGCTATTCACAGCAAGATCATTAACAAATATGAGGGGACTTTTCCCGTTAAAGTTAACGGCTATTTTGCCTGCAATATCGGTTACTTCAGCACCCTTTGTATCTGCCGGTTGAAATGACCCACCTGCGTCTCCGTTGTTGATCCATTTCTCAAGTGTTCCGTAGTTTAGTTTTGAAGCGTCGAGGTAAACGGCGATATCAGATTTTGCGGGATGTAAAGCCCATTGTTTTATTACGGTATCAGTCAAAGGCCTGTCGTAAATCTTGAGAGATGAGACAGCACCCGAAAAATATCCCGATCTGTTTGTTTTAGCACCGATAATGAACTTTTCCGCCAACTGCAAAAACAGCATCTTATTTTCTGTATTGTTCAGCTCCCCATCAACAAATAATTTTTCAAATGAGCCGTCAAAAGTAATTACCACCTGATGCCATTTCCCGGAAGCGGGCATTGTTTTATATTGAAAATCGGAAACGCCGAAATGCTGTACCGCGCCCGCAGTGCGGTTGCTCCCAAAACCAAAAGTAGCACTGCGATGATCCGATTCGCCGTTTGTCCAGCTCAATATTGGGTTTTCATCTTTGATCTGATCGGTGTAAACCATATACGATACCGTATAGCTGTTATTACCTGCAAGCGACCGGGGTACAACAACTGATGATTCAAGCGCTTGTGTTCCGTTAAACACCAATGCCTTTTTACCGGCGATGATATCAACAACCGGAGGTTTGCCCACTGCTGTGAAATTGCCGCCCAATTCCCCCTTATTATTCCATTTGGTTACTGCTTCGCCTGCCTGAAAGTTAGCGGCGTCCAGATTTACTAATAAGCCATCTCTATCTTCCGGGATAGCTTTCGAGGCTTTTGGTGAGATAGTTTTTGGTGATTCTTCTTTGTTTGTATCAGCGGCATTTCCGGTTACTACCCGTTCACCATAAACTTTTACATTCCAAACCGCCTTATACAAACCAGGGTATTCTGTCCCGGTAATCGTTAACCGGATGAACCGCGCTTTAGTATTCCCGGAATCTACCATCGGCGAGCCGTGGTGTGCATTTCCTCTCCTGTCAGAAAATATCTGCCAGCTTTTTCCATCTGCTGATGATTCAATTAAATACTGATAATACCAGGTGGCATATTCAAACTGAGTTAATACTTGCTGTACGGTCTTTACAGCTCCCAAATCAATAGTGAGCCATGCGGGGTTAGTTCCATTATCTGCGGGTTTCCATAGCGTGCCGTTATTGTTATCAACCGCAAAGGATGGTTTATAATTTTCATTATAAAAGGATGAAGCGGTAACTTTTTTCTGATAGGCCTCATCGGGGGCATTAATGGTACTTTTCCCTAACAAGCCAACTCCAAGATGTGTTGGGATGATCTTTTCGATATTGCCATCGGTATCAAAAACGATCTTATCCGCACAAACCTGCCGGTGATAGCCCCCGTTGGAGTGCGGGTTGTTATGCCGGTGATATACCATGTAAAAATCATCCCCGACCTGCACTACCGACTCATGGCCCGGTCCGTGGATGGTTCCGTCACTATTAGTACTCAGTACCGGGTTGTTTTTACCAAATTCAAATGGCCCCATTGGCCCGGTTTTACTGACGGCATATTGCACCCGGTAGGTGGAGTCTTCGCAAAAGCCAGATGAGTAGGTGAAATAATAGATGCCTTTCCGTTTAAACATGAAAGGCGCTTCAAAAAAATCTTTGGCTATGGTATTAGGGATCTTCGCAGTTTTGGCGAAGGTGTGCATATCCGGATTTAGCAAACCTACACCGCAGCCATGATCGGGATAGATGCCCCAGGTACCCCAAAACATATAGATCTTGCCGTCGTCATCTTTAAAAGTTTGCCCATCCAGCGTGATTACCCCGGGAATAAAATAATTGGGGATCATTGATTTACCATCGGGCAACAAGGGAGTCCAGGGCCCGGTAGGGCTTGCAGACGACGCACCATAAATATCAACCGGCTGGCAGTAGTACATGTAATACCTGCCGTCGTTACCGTTGATGACATCAGGCGCCCAGTAGTAATTAGATGTAGGCCAGTTCATATCATGCATGGTCCAGTTCACAAAATCTTTAGATGTCCATACCTGTGATGGGCCGTGCCCGCCGCCGTTACCGTCGGTAGTTGCATAAATGTAATAGGTATCGCCAAATTTCCTCACGGTGGGGTCGGCAAAGTAACCGGGGATGATGGGGTTGCCATTGCCAGGAGCTGTGGCCAGCTGTTGCTGCGAATAGCAGGTTAAAGCAGTAAGGCACATGCACCATGAAAAAAATACCGTTAGCTGAAATTTACGCATCCCCCTATCTATCCAATGTTCTAATTACGTGCCAGTTCATCTGTATTTCTTGCAGGCGGTTCGGCGTTAAGCAGGTGCTTTACAAAAAAGTCGCGTTTCTTTTTACGGCCGTACGGGCCGCCATCGCTATGGCCCATGCCCGGCACAACCAGCAGATCGAACATTTTATTGCTTTTGATCAGCGCATCTGCAAAACGGAAAGTTGATTCGGGCGGCACGTTGTTATCGGCCTCGCCTACGATCAGCATCAGGTCGCCCTGCAATTTACCGGCATTGGTAATGTTTGATTGCTGCTCATAGTGCGGCCCAACGGGGTAGCCCATCCATTGCTCATTCCACCATTGTTTATCAATGCGGTTATCATGACAACCACAGGCAGATACCGCCGCTTTATAAAATTCAGGGTGGAACAATAATGCACCTGCCGAGTTTTGCCCGCCTGCCGAAGTGCCGTAAACACCTATCCTGCTGATATCAACCTGCGGATACTTTGCAGCAAGTGCCTGCATCCATAAAATACGGTCGGCAAAACCGGCATCGGCAAGATTGTGCCAGCATACGTCATGAAATGCTTTTGAGCGGTTGGCCGTACCCATACCATCCATTTGCACCACAATAAAACCCAGCTGGGCTATGCTTTGCATCTCATTAACAACTGAAAAGCTTTTGGGTACAAATGAATCCTGCGGACCAGCATAAATGTTTTCAATTACGGGATAGCTTTTGTTAGGATCCATATTGGCCGGGCGGTAAACCACACCCCAGATATCCGTTTTGCCGTCCCTCGCTTTGGCGACAAATACTTCAGGAAGTTTTACTCCGGTAGCTAAAAGACCAGTCAAATCAGTGTGCTCCAATTCCATTACCGTTTTCAGGTCGGCAGTGTTTTTGATCACTATTTTGGGAGCAATGTTAACTTCAGAATAGGCATCGATATAGTATTCCCTATCGGGCGAGAAGGTTACGCTGTGGTTGCCTTTTTCGGGAGTAAGGTCGGTAAGGTTTTTACCATCGAAACCGATTCGGTAGTAGTGCATAAAGTAAGGGTCTTCACCTTCATTTTTACCGCTTCCTTTAAACCAGATCTGCCTTTTCTTAACATCAACACTGTCAACATCGCGCACTACCCAATCACCCTTGGTTACCAGCTTTTCTTTACCGGTTAGCTCATCAACCAGGTAAATATGACGCCATCCGTCTTTTTCCGTTACCCAGACTATCTCGTGTGTTTTAGCACTGTAATAAGTGTAGATCCTTTGCTCATAAATAAAAGTATTTGTTTTTTCATCAATGATATTACGGGTTTTACCGTTGGTAACATCTACCTCAATAACCCTGAAACGCTGGTGCCCGCGATCGGCCTTTTCATAAGTAAAATAGCGACTGTTGCCATCGTGCCAATGTAATTGCGGTGCACCGAAAAAATCGATCTTTTCGGCATCGGTTTTTATGGCGCTTTTATCGGCGATATTGAATATATACTGCTGATACGAGGTAAATTCATCACCCGGTTGGTCATATTCATGCGATTTCAGCACCGCACGCGTAGTACCCGGTACCGAGCTCAGCAAGTAATAAACCTCCTTTGTTTTTTTAGGATCGATGCGATAACCCACCAGATGCTTACTATCCGGCGACCAGGTAAGCTCGCCATAGGGTTTATCTAAATTACCATCAGTTGTTAGTTTAATCTCTGTTGAACTTTTCGAGGATTTAACAACAATGTTTCCACCCTTAACAAAGGCAGTCCATTGCTTATCGGGCGATACCGAATCGGCCGTTGCGCCTTCCCAACGATAATGGCGTACCTGCAAAGGTTTATCTGCATCATAACTTTGATGTACGGTATCAGTTGTTTTACTGCATTGGAGTGAAGCTAAATCACATTTAAGCCAGGTATTGCTTGTTTTAAAAGTAGCCTGCTTTTTATCGGCACTAAAAAACATATCTTCAATCCGGAAGCCGCCATCTTTTATGGGTTTACCTGTTGCTTTGCTTACCTCAGCGGCCAGTTGTCCACTTTCAAACAGCGTCTTCTTAGTCCCTTTTTCGGGTTCAACAACTATGTAAGCTGTTTGATTATTGGCAATCCTTTTACTGTACCAGAATTGATTGCTGCCGGTATGCCAGTTAGGACGCACGTTGGTAACATACGGTACCTTTTTTAATGCTGAATCAAGCGCATCGGCTGCTTTATAGTTTTGCAGCACTTCCGCATGGGTGGGATAATAACGTGTAGCTTGTGTTTGTTGTGCATCGGCTGATTTGCCCGCGGCTGCTAAAAAAACAGTTAACAGTAAATATTGGTGGTACCTTGCCATAAGTTATAGTGTTGCGTAAAAGTACCCAACATAGGTCAATTGATGTTTCCATAAATTAACACATCATAGCAGGCATTTAGCAAAATCGGCCCGCATCTTTGCAGATGTGCGCCGATTTGTTTTTTATTAAAGCACCAGGCAATCACCGTAAAACAGGGAGCACCTGTGAGCCTATCTTGTACCCAAATCTTTTTATTAAAAGAAAATGTCATTTCGATAGAGCAGGGGTGGCTATAGCGCCTAAGGGCGAAAGAGAAATCTTATACGCCCTGCATAACCGTCGAACATGGCTTAGAGCTTGATGTATAGGATTTCTCCTCACCGCGCCCGCACATTCCCCAACTGGTTCGTTCGAAATGACATCTTCTTTTATTCGTCATAATATTTAAAAGATATGGGTAGACTATGAGTTATTAATCTATCCTCTTAACGCCTCAATTTCATGGCGGGTTTTAGGCAGGTATTTACCCAATAGCTGGCTGCCGGTATCGGTTATTAAAAAGTTATCCTCAATACGGATGCCGCCGAAATCACGATAGGTGTTCAGCACATCATAATTAATAAACTCAGTGAATTTCTTTTCGGCCTGCCAGCGGTCAATCAGCTCGGGGATAATATAGATTCCCGGCTCAACAGTAAGCACATAACCGGCTTCCAGTTCGCGGCCCAGTCTTAATGATTTTAAGCCGAAAACAGTTTCCTTTTTCAGCGTATCGGTATAGCCAACGTATTGCTCGCCCAGGTCTTCCATATCATGGGTATCCATGCCCAGCATGTGGCCTAAGCCGCATTGAAAAAACATAGCGTGGGCTCCGGCGGCAACGGCTTCTGCAGGGTCACCTTTCATCAGGTTTACCTGCTTAAGGCCCTCGGCCAGTTTTTGACAGGCTTGGATATGCACATCCTTATAGCGGACGCCCGGCTTAAGCATGCTGATGGCATGATCCATGGAATTAAGCACTACATCATATAACTCCCTTTGGCGGGTGCTGAACTGCTTGCCTACCGGGAAAGTACGGGTCAGATCGCCGCCATAGTGCATCGCATTTTCGGCTCCGATATCGCTTAGTACCATATCGCCATCTTCCAAAACATTACCGTAATAATGTGTATGCAGGGTTTGGCCATGTTTAGTGATGATAGCAGGATACCCCAAGCGTGAATCATTAGCAATTGCCACTTCATGTGCTTTGGCAACTAACTCGTATTCCCTGATACCGGGGCGGGCATATTTCATAACTGCCAGCTCCATATCAACGCTGATGGATACAGCCTTTTCTATTTCAGCAACCTCCAGCGGAGTTTTGATGACCCTTTGGGCTATCACAGCTTTTACCAACTGCAAAGAAACGCGACCCGCAACATCTTCCAGACTGGTATTTAACCATTCGGCCAGCTTGATCTTATTTTCGGGGCGATAAGGTGGCAGGATATGAACCGGACGACTCCCGGTAACTGCTTTATGGATGTAATGCTTAACTTCGGCATAAGGCCTGGTTTGTGTAACACCAACCAGCGCTGCCATTTCACCAACCGATGGCAGTGTACCTGTCCAGATGATATCATCAATAGTAAGATCATTCCCGAAGATCACCTCCTCGCCTGTATCCGTATCAATAATAGCTGCCAAACCAGCTACATCAAGTCCGAAGTAATATAGAAAGCTGCTATCCTGCCTAAAAAGGTAGGTATTATCTTTATAATTCATGCTGCTCTCCTCGTTTCCTAACAAAACGATGATGCCATTACTGCCCATACTTTGCTTTAAAACATTGCGGCGCTGTACGTAAACCTGCTGATCAAAAAGTTGAAGTTTCATAACACAAAATTAAACATGCCGACAACTTAAGGCTGCCGGCATGTGCAAGTATAATTGAAATTTGATTATCTGCTGACGTTTAACGCCGTACTATTTTTTCCATTCGCCGTCAAACAAGCGCCAGATCTTTGTTGGGTTGGCCTGTTGTAAAGCCAGCGGCAACAATGCATCAGGGCAGTTTTGAAAACAGACCGGGCGTACCCATCTTTTAGCCGCGTTGATACCTACAGCGGTGAAACGGCTATCGGTAGTTGCCGGGAACGGGCCACCATGCACCATGCTTGCACAAACCTCAACACCTGTTGGGACGCCATTAAACAACACCCTGCCAGCTATTGATGGCAGCAATTGAAGCAGGTTTGAATGACCTGCGAAATCATCATCGGTACCCATTACGGTAGTAGTCAACTGGCCCGATACCGATTTCAACACTTTGATCAGTTCCTGTTCATCTTCACAGCTTACCATTAATGAGTATGGCCCAAATACTTCTTCATGCAACAAATGGTTTTCAAGGAAAGTTTCAGCACTTACCAGTGCGATGGTTGCCTGCGCTTCAATATCAACAGCTTCGGTAACTGATTTCACAGCGCTTGTTACGCCGTCCTGCTCCAAAGCAATATGGCTCTTTTTTTCATAAGCCGAATGGATGCCGGCGTGCAGCATTTTTGCCGGTTTAACACCCGCAATACCATTACCCAGCTGGGTGAAAAAGTTATCCAGGCCTTCACCTTTAATAGCCAGCATTAAGCCGGGATTGGTACAAAATTGACCAACGCCTAAAGTAATGGAGCCTGTATATTGTGCAGCCAGATCGGCGGCATTTTTGTTTAAGGTATCCGGTAAAAATATAACCGGGTTGATGCTGCCCATTTCCGAAAATACGGGGATAGGCTTTTTGCGTTTCGAGGAATAATCTAATAGGGCTAAACCGCCAACAGTTGAACCTGTGAAGCCGACAGCAGCTGTATCATCTGCTTGTACCAAGGCTTTGCCACTTTCAAACGAAGTACCGTGTACATGCTGAAAAACATGCTCGGGCATATTGCAGCTAACTATCGCTTTTTTGATAGCCTGGTAAACCATTTCAGAGGTTTCCGCATGAGCAGGGTGAGCCTTCACTACAACAGAACAGCCTGCACCTAAAGCGCTGGCGGTATCACCACCTGCGGTTGAATATGCGAAGGGGAAATTACTTGCACCAAAAACAACTACCGGTCCCAGGGGAACAAGCATTTTGCGGAGATCCGGGCGCGGCAATGGTGTTCTATTTGGCAGCTCGGTATCAATGCTGGCTTCAACCCAGCTTCCTTCGCGCAGCATCCCAGTAAACATGCGCAGCTGGCCTGTTGTACGACCACGTTCGCCTGTTAAGCGGGGTAAAGGAAGGTTAGTTTCTTCGGATGCTTTTTGCAGCAGGGCATCCCCTACAGCTTCTATCTCATCGGCAATGGCTTCTAAAAACAGGGCCTTTTCTTCGGCGCTTGTTTTTTGATAAGCCTCAAACGCGGTTTGCGATTGCTGCATAATGATATTAATTTCTTCAACACTTGCTTCTTTAAAGTTAGCCATGGCAGATATTTTAATAAAAAATGAACGGCTTACGCCATTAATATGCGAGAGCAAATATATTTAACCTTTTAGGATGTGCGCTGAAGATTCCTAACCAGTTATAGCAGGATTTTATCTTATTTATTTACCAAAATCAGAAAATGGATTAAAAAACGGTTAATCACAATAACCATCAATAATCAAGCAATCAAGGGCTTAAATCACCTTATAAAGCCTTACCCCATGCGGCGGGATATTGCAGGAAACAGCAGCAACATTTTTGGCGAGATCTTTTTGCTGCCAGATATCACGCAGCACTTTAGCCTTGCCCATTTTGATGCTTTTGAAGTCCAGATCATACTTTGAATATTTTTCGCCGAGATTAAAGATACCTACAGCTTTACTGCCATCGGCCAGTTGTTTAACCCAAACCTGGATCTGTTTATCATTGATCACCCGAACTGCCTGTTTCCCTGCCACATCCTGATCTATAGCAATTACTTCCCTATTTTTAAGCAAATTGAGCGTAAACTCGTCAAGCTTATCCATATCGCAGCCAATCAATAAAGGGGCTGATAAAAGGCTCCACAAACTCATGTGGGTGTATTGTTCATAAGGCGTTAAGTTGGTTTGATGCAGGTTTTCGCCCCAGCCTACCCTGCCCAAAATGAGCATATCGGGGTCGTTCCAACCTCCCGGACCGGCATAGGCTGCATTGTTGGTTTGGCTAAATCCGATGCCGTAAAGGCTTTCCCAGGTATCGGTAATATCTTCGGTAGTGCGCCACAGGTTTCCGTTCATTTGCACACCCCATCTCCAAACGTCTTTTATGCCATACTGGCAAATGCTGTAAACGATATCACGCTGTTGCTTCGCCAGTTCATCGCGCATTACCATGTACGGCTTTTGCTGCGCGAACAGGGTGGTATCACCAGCCGTTTGATCCGAATAGCTACATAGGTCGTACTTTAAATAATCAACACCCCAATTAAAATAAGTGCAGGCATCCTTCCCCTCATGCCCTAATGAACCAAGATATCCGCCACAGGTTTTAGCGCCCGGCGACGAATAAATACCAAACTTTAAGCCTTGTTGGTGCAAGTGAGCCCCTAAAGCTTTCATATCCGGAAACTTTTCGTTGGGGGCTATTTCTCCGTTTGGTTGTCTTGCGGGCGCCTGCCAGCCATCGTCAACGTTGATGTAATTCCAGCCGTATTCGGTGAGCCCTTTATCTACCATAGCCCTGGCCGAAAGCCTTACCTTTTCATCACTTACATTTAATCCCCAGCAGTTCCAGCTATTCCATCCCATGGGTGGGGTAAGTGCCAACAGTTTGCCCGATTTAATGGTCAATATTTTTTCATCTTTACCTAAAGCATTGCTTACTGAAACTGATACCGGGTAATCTCCGGCCAAGGGTGCTGTACCGGTTATGATGCCTGTTTTAGGATCGAAGTTTAAACCTTGCGGCAGGTTTTTGACCACATATTTCAACGGCTTTTGGCCGCTTGCCGGGATCTTGAAAAGTACTGGTGAGCCCGGATGCACACCTAAAACCGCAGCACTATTGATCATCGGTTTAAGCGATGCTTTGGGAGTGAGCAGGTACGGGGCTATCTCGGCAAAAGCTTTAGTCTTACCGGATGCGCTTTCAGTAAATTCATAAAACAGCTTGATGCCCTCACGATGCTGAAAGGCAAGCGTATAAGTTTCCTTGCCCAAGGATGGCAGGTTTGCGTTTACAGTTTTCTCGGCAATTGTTTTTTGAGTAACCTCGTCAACTATCCGGTAATGAAATTTGCCTGTGATATTAGTTTTAAAACTATTACCTACAGTCAATTTGCGTACGGACTGTGCATTGGGTAAAAAGTTGATTTCGGTTTGGGTGAAAACGATGCCGTCAAATTTTTCGAGCATATCGATATAGGGTACACCCATAAAAATACCACCTGAGCCGCCGCCGTCATAAACTTTAATAGCGATGATATTTTCCTGATCCCATTTAATAGCCGGATCATTTGCTGCTATGCAATAATTACGCACAGCGGGCCATTTGCTTACGTAACCACCCTTATCTTCAGGGAACGCGCCTGTTTTACCGATCAGCTTGCCGTTAAAATAAGTCTCGTCAACATCATTAACATGGGCAAGGAACACCCGCAGGCTATCGCCCCAAACTGATTGTTTTTTTAATGACGATGGAATAACCACATGGATGCGGTACCAGGCAAAGCCATGATAATCCGGGTAGCCCTGCTCCTGCCAAACATCACCAACTTTGATATTTTTCCAATGGCTATCGTCGAAACCGGTTTCTTTCCAGGCAGCATCGTTACCTGTTGAAAACTTAGCTGTGCTTAGCTTAATAAAGTTTCCGTTTTGAGCATGAGCTGCTATGCCCATAGTCATAAGCCATAGCAACGATAAGATCTTTTTCATGAATGATGGTCTATAAACTTTCAACCGGGAGCTCAGCAGTTTTGCGTTGTTTGCTGCCGCCTATCAGGTAATAAATCGGAATCCCAGTTAATGTGATGATCAGGCCCGGATAGGTATATGCCGGTTTATATTTGATGAGCAACAGGCAAAAAGCTATCCCCATAATGATATAAATAACAGGCAGTACCGGGTAACCGAAAGCCTTGTAAGGTCGCTCGGCATTGGGCATTTTTTTGCGGAGGATAAAAATACCGATAATGGTAAGCACATAAAAAACTACGACTACGAACGAGATCATATCCAGCAGATCACCATATTTACCGCTCAGGCTCCATAGGCAGGCGAAAACACACTGTAACCACAGACCAAAACCCGGGACCGAATTTTTATTCAGTGTGCCTACTTTTTTAAAGAAAAGCCTGTCTTTAGCCATAGAATAATAAACCCTTGCGCCCGACATGATCAGCCCGTTATTACAGCCAAAGGTGGAGACCATGATCAGCAATGCAATGATCACCGTACCCGAACTGCCAAAGATGTGCTGTGAAGCTACAACGCCTACCCTGTCCTTATCGGCCGTGGCGATGTCATGCAAAGAAAGCACTCCCGTATACATCACATTGGTTAAAATATAGATCACCGTTACGATCAGCGTACCCAGGGCCAGACTTAGGCCGATATTTCTTTTCGGGTTTTTGATCTCACCTGCAATAAAAGTCACATTGTTCCATGAATCACTGCTGAATATAGAACCAACCATGGCCGATGCTATTGCGCCCAGGGCAGCAATGGTAGTGTACGAAGCGATAGAACCATTTGCACTGAGACTATGCATGCTCCAGGCGTTTTTCCAGTTCTCGTTCCATACCGAAGCTTTTAAAGAAAACAGGCCGAACACAATTAAACCCAGCAAACTCAGCAGCTTGGCCATGGTGAAAATGGTTTGCACAATTTTGCCGCTGTTAACACCGCGGGTATTGATATAAGTTAAAAATACGATCACGAGGATGGAAAGCAGTTGTGCGGGGGATATGGTCACGAAGCCCAGATCAACGGCAACAAGGCTTTCACTTAATTGCGGGATGAGGTACGCGGTAAACTTGGCGAATGCCACTCCCACTGCGGCTATGGTTGCCGTTTGGATCACGGTGAAAAAGCTCCATCCATATAAAAAACCCACCAAAGGACTATAAGCTTCCTTCAGGTAAACGTACTGACCTCCAGCCCTCGGGAACATGGCACTCAGTTCGCCGTAACTCAGGGCGGCGGTAAGGGTCATAAAACCGGTAATGAGCCAGACAAATAGCAGCCAGCCTGCGCTGCCCACATTGCGGGTAATATCGGCGCTCACAATAAAAATACCGGAGCCAATCATACTGCCTGCCACCAGCATAGTGGCATCCATTAACCGCAACGAAGGCTTAAAAGAAGTGCTGTTCTCCATAAAAATGAATGATCGATTTTTTTAAAAGCTGAAAGCAGACTGCATAAAGCTTAAAGCTATTGCCCTTGCTATCAATACTATTTTAATTATTAGACTTTATCAGTTACTTGCCGCCGAAATCGTAAAATTTCCAGCTTGTTGTAAAATCTTTGCTTAATGCCTGGTTGGTTAATGTGGCCCGCAGCATTTCAACCGGGATCAGGTTTTCTTTAATAGCAGCGTCATGGAATTGTTTAAAGGTCATTTTGCCGCTGTCAACCAGTTCTTTCCTCAATTCTGTTAACTGCAAACCACCCAGCAGATAAGCCACCTGGTAAAGCGGACTGTAGCCACCTTCAAACGAACGCCTTACTTCACCCTCGGCGTTGGCACGTTCATGACCTACACGGTCAACCAAAAAGTCGATACATTGCTGTGGTGTCCAATTGCCTAAATGATAGTTAAGCGAGAAGATGATCCTTGCACAACGGTGCATGCGCCAAAACAGCATCCCTACCCGTTCTTCAGGGGTTTTGGCAAAGCCTTTATCATACAACAGCAACTCCCAATATAAAGCCCAGCCTTCAACCGCGAACGGTGTCCCGAAATCCTGGCGATATGCTTTATAGCGGCTGTTCATGAAGTACTGCAGGTTATGACCGGGGATCAGCTCATGCTGCACAGTTCCCCTTGAAAAGTAAGGGTTGTTGCCGCGCATGCTCATCAACCTGTCGTCATACTGCATGGTATTGGTTGGATACGAAATACTGATCTCCTTGCCACCGGTAAAAAACGGGTTAACTAATTGCCTCTGCGGCGACATCATCACCATTCCCCAGGTTTCTTCGGCAAGCGGCGGTATGGTGATCAGGTCGCGCTCTTTGATAAAACTAAGGGCATCGTTATATAGTTTAACAATCAGTTCGGGCTGATGGCCTACAGGAACATAACTGTTCTTTACCTTTTCGAGTGCTTTTTTCCAATCACTACCAAAACCCATTTCCTGCGATGCCTTCAGCATTTCCTTATCGCACCAGGCAAACTCTTGATTGGCAAGCTTTATAAGCTCTTCAGGAGTATAAGGGATCATCTCGGCCTGTAACTGATTAATCAGCTCCTGCCTGCCGATCGGTACACCTTTTATACCACTGCTATCGCTTTTCTGGCTGGTGTTCAACTTACCTTTGCTGATAGCCAGTTCGCTGTACTTACCAAGCGCGTCATCAAGTGCTTTGTAAGGTTCAGGAACCCACCAGGTAAATGATGGATCGTATTTGTTATAAAAGCCAAAAAAATCTTTCAAACGGCCTTTTAAACCCAATAAAGCGGCTTTAGTTACTTTAGCCACCGGCATATCCAGCGAAGGGAGTTTATGAAAAGCGGTAGTATCTGCTTTAAGTTCTTTCAATATCTTGCTCAGGTCGCCTGCAACCTTTTCGCCATCTACAAATGTTCCGCGGCGGCGCTTTTGCTCCAGGGCGTAGATCTCATCGGCAAATGAAATGTATTTTGCAGCCTGACTGTATAGGTCATCTTCTTTCTTCAGATCTTTCAGATCAAAGTTAATGCGTTTTTTCAGCAGGATATAATCTACCTTGCCATATATGCTCAGGGCATTAAAATCGGTTTGATCCAGTTGCTTCAGGTAATCGTTGTCAACTTCAATGAGCCTCTTGCGTTGCTCGGGCGAGTTAATGACATCCTGTTTATACTGTTCTTCAGCACGGTCATTAACATTGTAAGGCGAATAAAAATCGTGTATGGCATTCATATCCTGCCCGTACCTGATAATGGTACCGGCTATTTCGCTGGTTTGCTCATACAAATTGCCGGGCGATGCGGTTTGCGCATTTGCACTCAGGGTACCAATGGAAAGGGCACAAAGGGTTACGCCCTTAATTATTTTAGGGATATTAATAAGCACGATATAAAAGGGTTTGAGGTAAGAGAATTAAAGTCGCATTAACTTGCAGCCCTGTTAAGGCTGATCAAATTATTGTTGTAAGAATCGAGATAGCCACGGGGCGAATTGCCAATTACGCATTTAAACACCCGGTTAAAATTGGTAATGCTTTTAAAACCGCATTTATACGCTACCGTATTGATGCTTTCAAATTTATGGGCGATGAGCTTTTTGCAGGCTTCGTTAATCCTGATCTCGTTCAGGAATGATATAAAAGTATGGCCTGTATGTTTTTTGAAATACCGGCAAAACGATTCAGGCGTCATATAGGCAACTTTAGCTACATCCTCAAGCGTTATAGGTTCGCTGTAGTGCTGCATAATGTAGTTATAAATATTACCTATCCTGATCCCTTCATTTTCGGTAATACCCGGCAGGTTGCCGTAAGTTGATAAAGGATCAAGTTTGCCTTTGATATTAGTAAGCCCCTTAAGCAAATGAAAAAACTGGATGAGCTGATCAGTGCCGGATGCTTTTTGCAGGGCGATCATAATCTGCGATACCTTATCAACCACATGATGCGGCAATTTAAAGCCCTGTTGGTGCTGCTGCATAAAAATCAGGCTCGGCTTTATTTCAGGTAAATTAAACAACGGCGCCAAATCCCCTTCGGGGTTAAAAAATATAGTGAGTGCTTCTATTTGTTTATTGGCATTGGGCGCAAAGTATTCGGGATTACTTTTAAACACATGCGGCAGGTTGGCACCTATCAAAAACAGATCGCCGGCAGAGTAATCATGCATGTTATTTCCGGCTATCAATGTGCCCTCGCCCTGCTGGATCCAGGTGAGCTGAATTTCTTTGTGGCGGTGCAGGTAGGGATAATGATAAGGCAAACAAACCTTTTCTGCAATCACACTTTTATCGTGCGGAACCGGGATGGTAAATTGTAAAACTTTCATCTGCTACATTGTTTAATACTTGTTGAATTTACAATTACTTAACTTAATTTACCAACAAATGAAGTTAAAAGGGTAAAATACGGGCAATATTTGATAATTTATGGTTGATACCCCTGCAAAAATTGACCGAAAAACCTGCATTTATCCAACACACAAAAATTCAATTAAATGTTATATAAACACTTAAAGGCAAAACTATAGTTGATCCACGGTCAATTCGACCGAATAAAATACTTTTAATTGTTTAACAAACAACTATTAAACATTTCATGAAAACCATCTAATCTACGCCGAAAGCCCGCTCTTAAGGCATTTTTTATGATTCAGGTAATAAAACAAGTACCTGTTAAAGCAAAAAACCGCTCATCATGATTGATGAACGGTTCTGCTTTTCCAACAAGCCGGAAGGGTAATCAATTGTTTAAATTAAGATCTTTCAGGAGCAAATTCTTTGATATCGATAGAGGCTGGTTTACCTGATATAATTTCACTTGCCAGCAAACCGGTTGCGGCGCCAAGGCTTAAACCCATCATGCCATGCCCCGTTGCAACAGTAAGATTACCATACTGCTTGCTTTTACCGATATAAGGCAATCCATCGGCAGATGAAGGGCGGAAACCAAACCAAATATCCTTTTGCTCAGGAACTGTAGGTCTTAAACCCGGGAAATACTTCGGAACCGATTCAACAATCCCTTTTACACGGTTCATGTTGATCCGGTCGTTGATCTTGTCAAGCTCCATAGTACCGCCGTAGCGTAAACCACCGTTCATCGGCGTTATAGCAACACGCGCTTCTGCCAGTAATGCCGGGATGTGCATGATTTCGCTGTTATCCTTTACGTTGAACGAATAACCTTTGCCCGGCATCAGCAGGATTTTTATACCTAACAATTTACCAATGGCCGGCGACCATGAGCCGCCTGCAATAATATATTCATCGGCAGTAAACTCTTCATTAAAGGATATTACCTTGCTTACCTTACTATCTTTGGTTTCAATTTTGGTAACCTCTTTATTGGTTACCAGGTTTACACCAACTGATTTCAGGTGTTTGATCAAAGCAGCCATTAGTTTGTTTGGCGAGAGGTGCGCATCGCAGCGGTAATGTACCGCGCCCAACACATCAAGTTCAAGCTTTGGCTGTAACTTTTTACAGTCATCGACGCTAAGCACAGCCATATCCAAACCTAACTCCCTGCCTTTTTCGGCCATGTGAGCTTCTTCTTCGCCGGCCCTTTCGGTTTTATAAAACATAAGGATGCCTTTCTCCACCAAGTCAAAATCAAAGCCGGGTTCTTTGCTCAAATCTTCATAAAGTTTTTTGCTGAGCAGGGAAAGCTCCGTTAAAGGAACAGCTGATTTTTCAACATGCGCGGTATTGGCTTTCTTTAAAAATTTCAATCCCCATGATATCAGTTCGGGGTTTAGAGATGGTTTTACGTAGAACGGGCTCTTGCTGTTAAACATCCATTTGATACCCTGCGAAACCATGCCCGGTGTTGCCAGCGGGATAAAATGGCTTGGCACTATCATGCCCGCATTACCGTATGAACAGCTATCGGTCATATCGCCCTTATCAAGCACAATAATCTCATGCCCTGCCTTTTGTAAATAATAAGCCGAACTAAGTCCTACTATCCCACCTCCTATTATCAGCACCTTTGCCATTTTTTATTTTAAGCTGAAAGCTTAAGGCTGAACGCCGAAAGCTTTATTTAGAAAATTATTAATTAAAACAGTTAAACGCCAACGTCATTGCGAGGAACGAAGCAATCCCAAACTATACAGGGCGGACCTGCCAATCGGGGATTGCTTCGTTCCTCGCAATGACGTTTGGGGATAATGTTATATCACCTGAAAACCGTGAGCATAAGGATCATCATCATCTATCTTGATGGTGTTGTAGCCATAAACTTTGGCCCAACCTTCTACACTTGGTATAATGCCATCAAAATCATTGATTTTAACTACTTCTTCTACACGGCCGATAAATTTACTGCCGATGATGCTTTCATGAATAAAAGGTTCACCAACCTGAAGTTTACCTTTGGCAAACCATTGCGCCATACGGGCAGAGGTACCTGTTCCGCAAGGCGATCTGTCGATGGCTTTATCGCCATAAAATACCGCATTACGTGCAGTAGCATCTGCTGATAGCGTTGCACCGGCCCAAAGGACATGGGTACAGGTATTGATAGTAGGATCCTGCGGATGCACAAACTGGTATTTTTCGTTGATGCGCTTGCGCAGCACCTGACTCCAGGCTATCAGCTGCCCTGCGGTATAATCTTCAATGCCTTTAAAATTAGGCTGAGGATCAACAATAGCATAGTAGTTACCGCCGTATGATACATCTATGGTAAGCGTACCTAAATCAGGGCATTCTACCTGTAAATCAGTAGCGGCAAGGTAAGCAGCCACGTTCCTGAGTTTTACAGATGTTACTTTTTTACCTTCCTGCTTGTACTCAATAAGCACAAGACCGGCAGGTGCTTCCATGCGTACTATACCGGGAGTTTTAGGCTGGATCAGCCCTTCCTCAATAGCAATGGTTATAGTGCCGATAGTACCGTGACCGCACATAGGTAAACAGCCACTGGTTTCGATAAACAAAACGGCAACATCGTTTTCCGGATCATGAGGCGGGTACAGGATACTGCCCGACATCATATCATGGCCCCGAGGCTCAAACATTAAGCCAGTCCTGATCCAGTCATACTCTTTTAAAAAATGCTGACGTTTCTGGCTCATGTTATCCCCTTTAAGCGTGGGGCCGCCACCGGCTACCAGCCTTACCGGATTGCCGCAGGTATGGGCATCAACACAAAAGAAAGTTTTACTTGCCATCTGTTATTATAACGCTACTTCGGTTAATTTACCCCAACTGCCTACAGGCAATTCGGGCCTTGCGGCAAGTGCATCATTTATAATTTTTTGAACTTTTTCGCGCTCTGCACCAATTAATGGCAAGCGCGGCGCGCGTACATTTTCGGTACCTATACCGGTTGCAACTTCGGCCAATTTAATGTATTGTACCAGTTTAGGATGAATATCCAGCTCAAGTACAGGTAAAAACCAACGGTAAATAGCCAAAGCCTCATCGTACCTTTTTGCTTTAACCAAACGGTAAATGGCAACGGTTTCTTTAGGGAAGGCATCAACCAAACCTGCCACCCAGCCGTCAGCACCCATCACAAGGCTTTCCATAGCCAGCGGATCAACACCGGTAAAGATCTTGTATCTGTCGCCAAAACGATTGATCATACGGGTAACGTTTGATACATCGCGGGTTGATTCTTTTACCGCCTGGATGTTATCATAAGCAGCAAGCTCCTCAAACATATCCAAAGTAACCTCAATCTTATAATCAACCGGGTTATTGTAGATCATGATTGGCAGTTGGGTACTTTTTGCAATAGTTGTTAGGTAAGCAACCGTTTCGCGGGCTTCGCTATTGTAACGCATAGGCGGCAATAACATCAGGCCATCGGCGCCTTTATCAAAAGCTTTTTGAGCATAAGCAACAGCCGCTTTGGTAGTTTGCTCGGCTATGTTCAATATAACAGGAACTGTACCTTTAACAAATTCAACGGTGTGGGCAAGCAGCGCAAATTTTTCGTCATCGCTTAAAACGCTTGCTTCACCTAATGAGCCGCCTAATATAAAACCGTCAACACCGGCTTCAAGCTGGGCATTCAGGTTTATATCAAAAGCCTCAAAGTCAAGCTCGTCATTATCTGTAAATTTAGTAGTTACTGCAGGGAGTACGCCTTTCCAATCAAAAGTTATCATTGTATAATATTTTTCACAAAATTAAATAGTACTGAATTAGTTTAATTTAACAATTTAGCAGACATTAACCGTATTTTACCCAATAATGCCCTATACGCGCCTGTTGCCTGCTAAATAATGTCTATTGCGCGTCCCACCAAACCCTGTCGGTAAGCTTAGCGCTTTGCTGCGGCCGCGGGTTTGCAGTCATCTCCGACTGAGGATACAAGACCCTGCGCGGGATATCCGACAAGGCATTTTTAACTTTAGTTAAAGCCGGGAAGCCAGTACGCCTCCAATCGGTATAGTTCTCCATCGACAGGAAATTAGCTACAACCTTTTCTTCAATGATCAGCTGCATGGCGTTAGCACTGGTAAGCGTCCCTCTCGAAGCCAGGTAAGTAGCCACATCAGCATCGGCAATACCCAGTTTTGACATGTGCGATTTAACCGCCAGCAAATAAACAGGCTGCGTTGCCGTAGCGCCCGATATTACAAATGTAGCTTCGGCTTTCAAAAATAACGCTTCCGAATAAGTAACAATATAGTTATTTGAGCTTGTACTTGCATAAAAAGCACCTCCTAAAGAATACGATTCCAAACTGCCGATATCTTCTAAGCCTATCTGACGACCTGTGTATAACCCGGTTTCAATTGCAGGGGCTACCATTTTTGATAAACGCGGGTCTTTCCTGGTTTTAAAACCGTCGACAAATGTGGATGCCAATACAAGGGTTGAGCCCGGCAAAAAGTTTTGCTGCCATGGGTTTTCGGCACCTGCCGCACCGCTGAAAGGCATTTTCATGTCGTCATCATTACTCACCATGCCGTTTTGAAGAGCGGTAAGGGCCAGTTGTGCCTGTGCTGCAGCTGTATGACCAGGTGCTTTGGTAAGGTGCATGTAATAACGCGCTTTTAGCGTGTAAGCCGCCTTTTTCCATTTGCTCATATCGCCGGTATAGTAATAATCATCACCAGATGGTACTACGGTACTGTTTTTAGCAATATCGGCTATCGCATCATCAAGCAAGGTTTGGATCTGCGTGTAAACCGCTTCCTGGCTGTCATAAGTTGGGGTAAGGTTAGCTGTACCTCCAAAACTTTTTGAGTATGGTACATCGCCCCAGGCATCGGTAGCGGAGCCAAGGGTATAAGCAAGCAATACTTTTGAAATGGCAGCGTAATTGGTGTTACCATCGGCTTCGGCTTTTTTGTTTAGCAAAACAAGGTTGTTCATTACCTGCACATAAAAGTTGTACCAGTCGCCATCCATATCCTGGTGATACATGAGGTAAGTACCAAAGTTGGGCGGCACCTGGTTCAAAGCTATTACCTGCAGGTATTGCTGTAATACTATGGCAAGGTTCCCCCCGCCGGCAGCAGTAATATTTTGTGATATTGCGGCCTCAACCGGGGCAAGGATCAGTGATTCTTTAACATCTATTGGCCTGTTGGGATCCTGGTTTACGTTAATGTATTTTTTACAACCCGTAAAGCTTACCAACGCGCATGTTATTAACGTGATATATTTATTTTTCATGACAATTTCTTATTAATGATTTTAAATTATAGGGTAACTTTCAGGCTAAAATCAACTGATTTGGAAGTTGGAGTTGAGAATGAATAGATCCCCTGTGAACCGTTTGATGAGCCAAATGAGCTAACTTCCGGGTCGCCGCCGGTAAAGTGCGGCGCGTGGATCCAAAGGTTACGGCCGGTTACGCTAAATGTTGCCGATTTGAAAGGGCTTTTGCTTAACCATGATGGCTTTAAGGTATAGCCTAAACTAACGTTACGCAGTTTAACATAGCTGCCATCCTGGATTACCGATTCCAGAACGCTGTTTGCCCGCTGATAATAAGCCTGGCCGTTAACCGCAACAGTATTAGGCTGCCCGGTAGTTGCATTTACACCATCTACTACGCGTAAACCACGGTTTTCGGTAACTTTTGGTGTGCCGTAAAAGTATCCGTAGCCATCAACGTTGTTCTGGATATCGCCACCGCGTTTAATATCAAAAAAGAAGCTGAAGTTAAATTGTTTATACCTAAAGTTGTTATTGATACCGCCAAGCCAGTTAGGGTTAATATTACCTACTATACCTTGTGTATCATCGGCATAAGGAAGGCCCGAATCGTCAATCAATAATTTACCTGCCGCGTTACGTGCATAGCGGGTACCGTATATAACACCATAAGGCTGACCAACAATAATATTGGTAAAACCGTTACCCAATTGCTGTTGATCTTTATAAATAGATATTACTTTGTTCCGGTTGCGGGTAAAGTTTAAGGTAAGGTCCCAGTTAAAATCACGCGTTTTTATCGGCGATGCATTTAACAACACCTCGATACCCCTGTTTTGCATCACCGCGGAGTTTACACTTGTTGCAGAGTAACCGGTTGACGGAGCAATTGATACTGATGGGATAATACCATCAATTGTTTTTTTGCTGTAGAACGAAGCCTCAAGGCTGATACGATTGTTAAAGAAACCTGCTTCAAAACCAGCCTCAAATTCGTTGATCCTTTCACTTTTCAGGTTGGCATTACCCAATACATCTGATATTAAGAAACCCGACTGGCCTGCGTATGGGAACGTTAAGTTACGGATAGTAGCGCTGTTGTAAGCTGTTAACAAGCTGTAAGGGCTTATGCTGCCGTCATTACCTACAGTACCGTATGATACCCTTAACTTGCCCAGGTTCATGATTTTTGAAAACTCGGGGCTAAAAAACTCTGAAAATATAAAGCTTGTTGCAGCCGATCCATAAGGGTAAAAGTTATGATCGGTTGACAGCACCGAGTTACCATCGTACCTGCCTGTTAACGACAATACCAGGAAGCGTTTGTACTCGATGTTTGATTGCAGGTAAAAACCAACCTTGCGTTGCAGGTAGGAAGCTTCTTTGTAAGTAACTGTTGATGCCGAAGCCATGTTATATAAGCCCGGTACAGTTAAGCCTACACCATTGGCGTATGTATTTTCTGAATAGCTGGAGAAAATGTTATTACCCAATAAAACATCAAGATTAAAATCACCAAACTGCTTATTGGCACTTACCATAAAATCGTTGTTGTACTGGCGGAAGGTGGTGTTATTATCAACCAGCCTGCCGTTAGGGTTTGATACCGACTGGGTTGACTCATGATATCTGTCCATTTCGGTATAAACATCGGCGCCAAAACGCTCAGTAACGGTTAACCATGGTAATGGCTTATAATCGGCATTAAAGGTTGGTAAAAACCGATTTACGCTTGAATGATTTTTGATGTTATCCAATACCCAATACGGGTTGTTACGCGAAAAGCGGTATAAACGCTGGGTGCCATCGGCATTTAAATAGGGTTGCAGATTGTACGAAACCGGTGCGGTAAAAATTGTCCATACCGGGCTTTCCAGGGCATAGCCTTCGGGCAATCTGTCGTTTTGTGAATTGGTATAGTTTAACTGAAATGTAGTATTCAGGTTTTTCAATACCTGTGCACTGTATTTGGCAAAGAAGGTATTACGTAAAAATTTGGTAGTTGGAACGGTACCCTGCTGATTTAAATTGGAGTAGGAAACCAGGTAAGTAGAATTTGAGCCGCCACCGCCTATGTTAACCGTGTTATTGTAAGTATGACCGGTTTTAAAAAATATGTCCGACTGGTTATAAACTTTTGCGGGCTGCCCGTTTATTTTCAGGGTATCCATTTCGGCGCCCCATGAGGTACTGGTTTTTTGTGTTACACCATCATAATAAATACCGTTTGTGCCTTGCGAATATTTGCTCTGAATTTGCGGCAATAAAGGCTTTTCAAAAGAAAAATCAGAAGAAAAAGTAATGAGCGGCTTTTTATTTAACGCTCCATTTTTTGTAGAGATAATAATAACGCCATTTGCACCTTTTGAACCGTAAAGCGCAGTAGCTGCCGCACCTTTAAGCACGTTGATATTGGAAATGATAGATGGATCAATATCGGCAATACGGTTAGTTCCCGGGCCTGAGTTAAGGTTACCTGTTTCGGAATTATCAACCGGCACACCATCAACAACCATTAAAGCCTGATTATCGCCAAAAAATGAAGATCCACCACGCACTACTATCCTTGATGAACTGCCCGGCGTACCCGATGAACTGGTTACCTGCACACCGGCCGCCTTACCCGCAATAGCATTTACAAGGTTGGGCTCCTTTGATTGTGTAAGCGACTCCCCCTTAATTTCCTGGGTGCTGTAGGTCAGGATCTTTTTATCGCGTTTTATACCCAACGCGGTAACCACCACTTCGTTCAGCACTTTGTTATCCTCGGCTAAAGCTATATTAACCTGTGCCTGGCCTGTTAGCTTAACCTCCAGCCCGGTGAAACCGATGGCAGTTACCATTAGCGTGCCTTGCCCGGTATAGTTAAGACTAAACATACCACTGCCATTGGTAACGGAGCCAATGTTTGTATTTTTTATTTTAACGGAAGCGCCGGCTATAGGCTCGCCCTTCTCGTCGGTTACCTTTCCTTTTAATGTTACTGTTTGTGCATAAGTGCTGTAACAAAACACAAACACACTTAGTAAAGGCAAAATGAACCTCTTTAGTAATTGTTTAAACTTCATAAATTAAAATTTGGGGTTAAAAACTATGTATTACACGCTGTATTTCAGACACGTAAAACTATCCGCGCACCGCCCCTTATTTTTTTAAGAAATTTGCCAATACTGCCCGTATATTAACATTATTGTTACAATAGCATTAATTTGTTATTATATTTATATGAAACTTGTAAATACGTTAATATTTTGCCGAAGCCTTTCCCGTCACTAAGAAACTTACTATAAATAGCCAATACGTTAAAAAAATGGGTAAAATCCTGCTATCAACTGCAAAATATCATTTAAAATAATTGTGCAAAACACACTAATTTAGTTGACAGTTATTCTTAACGTTACACAAACATATCATGCTCATAAAAAAGTGGTTTAAATTGAACTTATGCCTCGTAGCCTGCTTAGCGGGGGCACAAACAATACAGGCGCAATCCTACGTACCCGAATGGAACGATACCCGGATAAAAGTAAAACCGGTGGTGCCGGTTAAAGCTTATTCTTTTAATTTAAAGGATGTTCAATTGCTGGAGGGCCCTTTTAAAAAAGCAATGGATGCCGATGTTGCTTATTTATTGTCTATCGATCCCAACAGGTTGCTCTCGGCCTTCCGCTCACACTCGGGTCTTACGCCTAAAGGTAAAATGTATGAGGGCTGGGAATCATCGGGTTTGGCAGGGCATACGCTGGGGCATTACCTGTCGGCCATTTCCATGCATTATGCATCAACCCGCGATCCTGAATTTTTAAAACGCGTAAACTATATAGTTAAAGAGCTTGATGAATGCCAGGTTGCCCGTAAAACCGGCTACGTGGGCGCTATCCCCAAAGAAGATACCGTTTGGGCCGAAGTTGCCAAAGGCGAGATCCGTTCACGTGGTTTTGACCTCAATGGCGGCTGGTCGCCCTGGTATACCGTACACAAGATTATGGCGGGTTTGCTCGATGCCTATTTATATTGCAACAATGCCGAAGCCTTAAAAGTATGCAAAGGCATGGCCGACTGGACAGGCGAAACCATCAAAAACCTTGATGACGAAAAGCTGCAAAAAATGCTGCTATGCGAATACGGCGGCATGGCCGAAACATTGGCCAATCTGTATGCCATCAACGGTGATAAAAAATACCTGGAGCTTTCGTACAAGTTTTATGATAAAAAGGTGCTTGATCCCCTATCACAAAAACAGGATATCCTGCCGGGCAAACATTCCAACACCCAGATCCCTAAAATTATAGCCAGTGCCCGCCGGTATGAGCTTACCGGCGATAAAAAAGACAAAGCCATAGCCGATTTCTTTTGGGAAACCATTGTTAACCACCACTCTTATGCAACAGGTGGTAACAGTAATTACGAATACCTGAGCGATGCTGACAAGCTGAACGATAAGCTTACCGAAAACACTACCGAAACCTGCAACACCTACAACATGCTGAAATTAACCCGGCATTTATTTGCGGTTGAGCCTTCGGCTATGTTGATGGATTATTACGAAAAAGCATTGTATAACCACATCCTTGCCTCGCAAAACCATGCCGATGGTATGATGTGCTACTTTGTACCGCTCAGAATGGGCGGCACCAAACATTACAGTACCCCCTTTGATGATTTTACCTGCTGCGTTGGCTCGGGCATGGAAAACCATGTTAAATACAATGAGAGCATTTATTTTAAAGGGTCCGATGGCAGTTTATACGTAAACCTGTTTATTCCATCGGTACTTAACTGGGCGTCAAAGGGGATATCGGTAAAACAGGAAAACAGCTTCCCTAATGATGACCACATTGCATTTACGGTTAACACTAAAAAGCCGGTTACGCTGGCTATCCGCATCCGCAAGCCAAGATGGACAAGTAACGCTACCATCAGCATCAACGGAAAAGCGCAGGCAGCAACAACAGACGATCAGGGCTATATCGTGTTAAACCGCAAATGGAGCAACAACGATAAAATTGAATTTACTACTCCCGAAAAGCTTTATACCGAAGCCATGCCCGATAATACCAACAGGCGTGCCGTATTTTACGGCCCTGTATTGCTTGCCGGTGTTTTAGGTAATACCGAGCCCGATCCGTTGAAGGGGGTTCCTGTTTTTGTGACCAGCGAAACAGATCCTAACCAATGGCTGCAAATGGTTGATAAAAAGCAATTGAGCTTCCGCACGGTGAATATTTCAAAGCCTGAGGAAGTTACTTTGATCCCCTTCAATCAAACTCAAAATCAATACTATTCTGTTTATTGGGACGTATTTACACCACAGGCCTGGGTTGTGCAGCAAAAAGCTTATGACGAGCAAAAGAAAAAACAGCAGGAACTGGAAGCCCGCACTATGGATATTTTACGCATAGGCGAAATGCAGCCCGAGCGCGATCACAACTTCAGTGGTGAAAACGCCATTACCGGCGAAGATCATCAAAAAAAATGGCGGTCGACAGAAAACGGGGGCTACCTGCAATATGAAATGAAGGTTGATGCCAATGCTCAAAACACCCTCATCAACAGCTATTGGGGCATGGACAACCGCGGCAGAAAATTTGATATCCTGATTGATGGCGTAAAATTAGCTACAGAAGATTTGAACCAGTACAAGGAAAGCCGTTTTTACGATATCAGCTACACCCTCCCTATTGAATTAACAAAAGGAAAACAAAAAGTGACTGTAAAATTATTGCCGCAAAAAGAGAATAGCGCGGGCCCGGTTTACGGCAGCCGGATGGTTAAAAACTAAACAATAAAGAAATTTAAAATCATGATCAATACAAGAAAAACTGCCTGTTTGCTCTCTCTTTCGCTGGCAGCATTTACAAGCCCTTTGTTGGCGCAGCAAAAGGATTACCCAATCCAGCCGGTTGCCTTTACCAGTGTACATGTAAATGATAATTTCTGGCAGCCTAAAATGGAGGTAAATGCCAATGTTACTATTCCGTATGTACTGGCGCAATGTAAAGCCAACGGTCGCATGGATAACTTTTTACGCGCAGCAAAAAAGCTCGACGGCGATAAGTTAAGCGAGTTTCCGTTTGATGACACCGATGTGTACAAGGCCATTGAGGGTGCATCCTATTCCATGCAGAATAAGAAGAACCCGCAACTTGATAAATCTATCGATAGCCTCATCACTATTATCGGTGCAGCCCAGGAGCCTGATGGCTACCTGTACACTTTCCGAACCGTTAATGCAAAAAAGCCTCATGAATGGATAGGCGACAAGCGCTGGGTGAATGAAGAAATATTGAGCCATGAGCTGTATGATTGCGGCCACTTATATGAAGCAGCCGTTGCCCATTTCCAGGCAACCGGGAAACGCACACTGCTCAACATCGCCATAAAAAATGCCGACCTGCTGGTTAAAACCTTCGGGCCGGGTAAAATCGAAGAGTATCCCGGTCACCAGATAGTGGAGATCGGTCTTTCAAAAATGTACCGTGTTACTGGCAACAAGCAATACCTTGATCTGGCTAAATTCTTTTTAGATGTGCGCGGCCCTAAAGGCGATGCCTACAACCAGGCCGATAAAAAGGTAATTGATCAGCACGAAGCCGAAGGCCACGCTGTACGCGCAGCCTATATGTACACCGGCATGGCCGATATTGCTGCCCTGACCGGCGATACCAAATACCTGGCAGCCATTGATGATATTTGGAGCGATGTAGTAACCAAGAAACTGTATATAACCGGCGGTATTGGTGCAACAGGCGCGGGCGAAGCTTTTGGCGAAGCGTACCAGTTGCCTAACATGTCGGCCTATGCTGAAACCTGTGCGGCCATTGGCAACGTTTATTGGAACAACAGGATGTTTTTGCTGCACGGCGATTCAAAATATATCGATGTACTGGAAAGAACGCTTTACAACGGTTTATTATCGGGCGTATCATTAAGTGGCAACAGGTTCTTTTACCCTAATCCGTTGGCCTCGATGTTCCAGCATCAGCGCAGCGCATGGATCAGCTGTGCCTGCTGTATCAGCAACATGACCCGCTTCTTACCTTCGTTGCCAGGCTATGTTTATGCTAAAAACAAAAACGACCTGTACATTAACCTGTTCATGAGCAACTCAAGTAATATCAAACTTACTTCGGGCAACGTGAACATTGTACAGCAAACAGATTACCCGTGGAAAGGCAGGGTTGATATCACCGTTAACCCCGATAAAACCGGCGAATTTACTTTAAGGGTACGCATCCCAGGCTGGGCAAAGCAGCAGCCTGTACCCGGCGATCTGTATACCTTTATGGATAAAAAATCCTTCCCGCTTACGCTGATGATCAACGGGCAGGCAAAATCATTTGAAACAGAAAAAGGTTATGCGGTATTGAAACGTACCTGGAAAAAAGGCGATAAAGTGTCGCTTTTATTACCGATGGAAACCGAAAAAGTATTGGCTAACCAACAGGTTAAGGACGACAGGGGCAGATTTGCTTTTGAACGCGGCCCTATTGTTTATTGCCTTGAAGGCCCTGATAATAGGGATAGCCTGGTGCAAAACATATTAATCAACAAAAATGCCATTGCCGATGCCAACTACCATGCCGACCTGCTTAACGGTGTAGATGTGATCAGCGCAGAAGGTAAAAGCGCCAAACGCCAGCTAAAAACCGACAGCATTTTACAAACCGACCAAATAGTGAAGGCTATCCCCTACTACGCCTGGGCTAACCGGGGGCCAAGTGAAATGACCGTTTGGATCCCGTATGAAACTTCGGCAGTACGCCCTAAACCGGCACCTACCATTGCCAGCACCAGTAAGGTTAGCGCCTCGTTAAAAAACGTACGCATGTTTGCAGCTATAAAAGATCAGTATGAACCTGCCGACTCAAAAGATACTAACTACCCTTACCTGCACTGGTGGCCTGCTAAAAACACCAATGAGTTTGTACAGTACGATTTTGATGCCGAGCATACCGTAAGCGAATCAAAAGTTTACTGGTATGATGATGGCCCATGGGGCGGTTGCCGCATCCCGGTATCGTACAAGATATTGTATAAAAAAGACGGCCAATGGGTTCCGGTAAAAAACACTACGCCCTACACAGTAAATAAAGACAGCTTTAACGTGGTTACCTTTGAACCTGTGGCTACTACCGCTTTACGGATGGAAATTCAGTTACCGGTTGATAACTCGACCGGCATCCATGAATGGGCGGTTAAATAACAGCTATTCATAATAACAGCAAAGCCTTTCCGTTTATGCGGGAAGGCTTTACTGTTTAATTACCCCGCAACGGAATATTTTAAGTATAAAAAGCCAATTTTACCTATAAACTTATATTCCCTACATTTGCGGCCTTAAAAAATAAAAAAATGATAAATTTCGAAAAAGTGAAAGAAGTTATCGCAGCAGCAGAAGCTGATGCATCAAGCTTTTATGAAAAAGGTAACAAAGCTGCCGGTACAAGGCTGCGTAACGCTATGCAACAATTAAAAGTGCTGGCTACGGATATCCGTAAAGAAGTTACTGAAAAGAAAAACTCTGCAGCTTAATCACTGTCAGAAAATGTTTTTAGATAAAGCGGGGCTGGTTTTTCCATGTACCCGCTTTTCTGTTTTTTGACCCTGCTAAAAGCTCAGCTAAACCGGAATATCAATCCTTCATATTACCCGACATTTTTTTCTCATTAATTATACTAATTACCAAAACCATAAGCACTTAATAGTGTTCATGATTGATAACCCATGTCAAAACATTATTTTTGACTATCACAGATCGAGTTGTTAATTTCATGTATCGCGGAAGTATCTTTTCAAATATGTCTATCCGTTGGTATGCGCTGCTATGGTGCATGGTGTTTTCATGCGTTGTAAAAAACACCTGTGCACAGCATACTTCTGTAATACATGCCCGCAATTTCGGAGTACAGCATGAGATCTATTTTAATGATTCACTTTGGTATTTTCATGCAGGCGAATTGCCCGCGGCCCAACAAAATCGCGTAAGTACCGCAGGCTGGGATAGCCTGAATTATACTGCTTTTGGAAAGCAAAACGCACCGCGGGGATGGCAAGGCGTTGGCTGGTTCGGTTCATGGATAAGGGTCGACACAAACCTTGTGGGTAAAAAATTATCCTTTCGGATCAATCATGATGGTGCATCGGAGATTTTTCTTGATGGCAAACCAATTGGAGGCTATGGCAAGGTTGGTAACTCGGTACAGGATATGGAAGCCATGGACGCGCCGCGAGAAATGATCCCTGTATGGTTTGCCGACACGCGGCCTCACCTCATCACCATTCATTATTCTAATTTCATTGGCGTTTACCCTTCTTTTTTCGGCTTTCAGACCTGGATAGGCGATTACAAACAAGTTTCGCAAAGGATACAAACCAGTAACCAGCGTTTTAATTATATACTGATGTGCGCCGCCGCACAGCTTATACTGGGTATCCTGCATTTCTTTCTGTTCTTCTTTAGTCCCAAACAAAAGCTTAACCTGTATTACGCGTTTTTCGTACTGCTGATTGGCATAAACGGAATCTGTATTTACATATTCTACCGCACCAATACTCCATTCTTACAGTACTCTGCCGAATCTCTGACACAGGGATGCAAAGTTATCATGATGTGGGCGGCCTTAATATTACTTTATCTGCTTGACTACGGCCGTGTGCCCCGCTGGAGGCTTATAACGATTACTACAATAAGTACGTTATACTTCGCGGTTTATCTTATCAAATTCTTGTTCCAAATTGAATCGTGGGATGATCATTTTGCTATTGTGTTCTTCATTTGTATGATGGATGGATTTTGGTCAATATATCATCTCATCAAAAAGAAACAAAAGGGCGTATGGCTCATTAGCACCGGTGTTGTAGCAATTATAATGCTGTTTTTTTTCGCCTGGGATGATACGTTTCATTTATGGACATACGGGTACAATTCCTTGCGCTTGTTGGTGATGGCAGTAGGCGAATTAATTATGCCGCTTTGCCTGTCACTTTACCTCGCTGCTGATTTCGCAAAAACAAATGAAAACCTCACGGCAAAGCTGGCAGAAGTTGAAAACCTATCGGCCCTTGCACTTGCGCAGGAAGCTGAGAAAAGAGAACTAATAGCCGGAGAAGCAAAACGGCTTGAAGAAATTGTCCAACAGCGTACCGCCGAGCTGAGGGAACAAGCGGATAAATTGCGCGAGATGGACCTGGTGAAATCGCGCTTTTTCACCAACATTACCCATGAATTTAAAACACCGCTTACGCTTATCATCAACCCAGCCAAAGAGTTGATAGCAAACAATACCGATACAGATGTTAAACGATATACCGGGCTTATCCTCAATAACGCCACAAGGCTGCTGCAACTCATCAATCAACTACTGGATTTGAGCAAACTTGAAAATGGCTTGATGGAATTGATCCGCACACCTCTTGACCTGGTAGCACTCATCAGGATGCATATCCTTTCATATGAGTCGTTAGTAAAACAAAAGGGGATTTCATTGCACTTTACATCACACTGGGATAAGCTTTGGATATCAGGTGACAGGGATAAGCTGGATGCCATTGTTATTAATATAATATCAAATGCACTGAAGTTTACCGACGAAGGGAAAGTGGAAATTATCTTGCAAAAGGAACCTGAATCGTTAGGTGAGGCTTTCAATCTCACCATCAAAGACACGGGGAGAGGCATCCCTGCTGCCAAAATACCTTATGTATTCGACCGCTTTTACCAGGCCGACCCGTCGGATACCCGTTCGGCCGAGGGCACAGGCATTGGCCTCGCCGTTACAAAAGAACTGGTTGAATTGATGGATGGGCAAATCAGTATAACAAGCCGGCAAGGCGTATTTACACAGGTAAATATCAATATGCCATACAAGCCCGCTGACGCTGCGCCCGAACCTGTATTGGAGATATTACCCACCGGAGTAATATTACCTAAGGCAGACAGCCATAGCCCAGCGGCTCCCGATGAAGAAAAACCATTAGTACTGCTTATAGAAGACCACCGGGAGCTCCGTGACTTTGTTCAGCAACTGCTGGCGGATAAATACAAGGTATTAATCGCAGCAGACGGAAACGAAGGGATAAATCTTGCGTTGGAGCAAGTCCCTAATTTGATCATTACCGATCTGATGATGCCGCATGTTGATGGATATGAACTTAGTACCGTGCTAAAAAAGGATGTAAAAACCAGCCATATCCCCATCATTATCCTGACAGCCAAAGCTGATATGGACAGCCGGATCCAGGGGATTGAAACAGGCGCAGACGCTTACCTGGCCAAACCCTTTGAAAAACGCGAATTATTTGCCCTGATGGAAAATCTCATCAGCGTACGGAACCAATTACGCGAACATTACAGTAAGCAAGACCTCTGGTTCAGCGATTCCCTGTCTATGCCATCGATAGAGCGGGATTTCATAACCCGTGTACGAAGCGCCGTAGAAAGTCATTTAAACGAGGAGGGCTATAGCGCCGACCAGCTTGCCCGTGACATGGGATTGAGCCGTACCCAATTACACCGCAAATTAAAAGACCTCATCAACCAGTCGCCCGGCGAGTTGATCCGTATTGTGAGGCTGCAATATGCACATGAGCTGCTGCAGCGCCGTGTTGCAACAATAGCCGAAGTAGCTTATATGGTTGGCTTTAGCAGCCCTGCCAGCTTCTCGGCAAGTTTCTCCCGTCATTTTGGGTTTGCACCCAAAACCGTGAGTGCCATATAATTTGTTATTTTATTCACAAGTTTAAATTGCAACAAACTCGAAAGTATTTGCAACAAACTCGAAAGTAATTTTCTTGTTGTTTCTGCTCCTTTGTGCATATCTCCTAAAGAAATATTTTCAACCAGGCAACGACTGATCAAGTAATGCTGTAAGTGAGCTAAAATCGAATCGATAACATGAAATACTTATTCAAGATCTGCTCAACTCTTTTATTGGCAGTGCTTACAACCAGCACCTCCTTTGCGCAGGATAAAAATGAGATGGCCGAACTTTCAAAAACCAATGCTAACCACTTATTATTGGCGCAGGTTAAAGGAGAATGGTCATTTACAGGCAAACACACCTTTGCCGGCGGGCACAAACCAATAGAGTTTACAGGCAGCATGACCGGTAAAGATTTGTGGGATGGAAGGTATTTCACAACTGAAGTAACCGGTCAGGACATTCCTATGCCATGGTCAGATGGGAAACTGATTACCATGCATGAAACAATGCTGCTGGGATACGACAATGTTAAAAAGAAATTTGTTGCCTCCTATATCAACAATGAATTTGAAACAGGCATCATCTCTTTAGAAGGGGTTTATGACCCAATAAAAAAGATCATTACTTATGATGGAGAAACATTATCGCCGAACCGGCCAAACCTACCGCTGGGGGCCATGCGAAAGTTTCACGCGCTTCTGAAATTCATCGACAATGACCATTATGAGCTTGAGTGGCACGAAAGTGCTGGTGGGAAGGAGCTTTTTGATACCCTACTGAGTTTTACCCGTAAATAATAGATCAAAATTAACCTATACCTATATGAAACGAAACACATTTGTACACACGTTGATAAGTGCCACAGCACTTTTGGCTATACCATTTGAAGGAATTGCCAAAACCATATCCAAAATCAGGGAAAAGAAAGGCTACAAAACTGATTCGGGGGTAGACAGGGTTCAAAAACCTATGCACCTGTTTGAAGGCGACACCTTTTACACCAAAGTTTCAACTGCCGATACCGATGGTGACTTGTATATTTATGAATCAACCAGGGTAAAAAAAGGTGGCCCAAACCTGCACGTGCATTATGAGCAGGATGAGTGGTGGTACATTTTGGAAGGCGAGTTTCAGATCAAAGTAGGCGACCAGCTATTTCATGCCAAACCCGGCGACAGTGTATTTGGCCCGCGGGGCGTTCCGCATACGTTTACTAAAATAGGTGATGATACACCTGCTAAAATGCTGACCACCTTCCAGCCTGCCGGTAAAATGGAAGCTTGTTTCCAGGCATTGAGCGATGGCCTGATGAAGGGTAAAACCGAAGCCGAACTTGATGAGTTCAGGAAGCAACACGGTTTTGAAAGGGTTGGTCCTCCGCTTGAATATTACAAAAAGTTTTAACTATCCTGCCGCTGTAATAACAATGAAGTCACTCTCTTTTACGCAGAAGCTAAGCCTCGTTTATTTATGCCTTGTACCATTGATAGTTATGGCTATTGGTTTCGGTGTAGGCCATATAAGCTACAAAATTTATTTACCGGTTTGGCTTATTAATGCCTGTTTAATGATAACAGCTGCATGGAACCTGGGCGCTCACCGGCTTAGTAACGGCAATAACCAAACAAAGCAACAGGTAATTACCGCTTTATTGCTGTTTACACCCTGGTTAATGTTTTCCATTTTCGCGGGGATGGGGCCGCCTCCTGCAACCTTGCAAGGCTGGGTTGAAACCGCTGCCGAGCAGCAGATCCGTTATACTATACTTATTGCAGGAGGTATTTTATTTGCGCTTGGCTCTGCATTATTGAAAGTAAAATTACAGGCGGCAGGCGAAAATCTATATTCAGCAATGGCTTCGGCAGCTATTAATCTTGCCTTACCGCTTTTTATCATCAACATGGCTTTTTGGGGATATTACCTGACGGATGCATTCCGGGCTTTCATACAATTAGGCGTAGCAAAACGCCCCGATTTGCATGGACCATTAAAAAGTTTGTTTTATGTGATCAGCATAGCCGAGGTGTTATTGATGTACCTCGGCACAGTACTTTTTGCTGTATCACTAAAAGTTGCAAAGCTTTTTAACCCGGTTGCATGCCGGTATTATATTATTTTCGGTTTAGCCGGCATGGTGCTGGTTGTACTCCCTCCCTACTGGCCCGAACCATTCGGTACCGCCGGTTATCTTGTTGCAATACCTGCAATTGCGTTCATAATGCCATACCTCATTGGCGTACATTTATTAAAACATACAAAAAATTAACAGCCGCATTTTATTCACGCAATCGATTGTTAAAATCTCATATATTGTTTATTTTTAGGACGAAAACAAGCTGCGATCCTGTCAGTGTGTTTTCTTTCAACCAATTTAAACTTAATGTATGGGCAATAAACTAAACTCCTTGTGCCGCGTTCTGCTGCTCCCCGGCATTCTTTTGGCCGCCAATTCCTCTGTTCTCGCCCAAACCGGCGAATGGGTTTCAACCACAAGCACATCAAATTGGGAAGTAAAACATAAAATACCGGCAGCACAAAGCCGGAAGACTGCCGATGCTGAAGTATTCACCGATAAAACGCTGCAAAAAGTTGAGGGCTTTGGCGGCTGTTTTAATGAGCTTGGCTATACGTCGTTGCAACTGTTAAGCTCAAACGATAGGCAAACTATCATGAAGGAGCTGTTTGCCCCTAATATTGGCGCAAACTTTACCATTTGCCGGATGCCTGTCGGCGCTAATGACTTTTCGCTCGACTGGTATTCATACGATGAAACTGAAGGTGATTTCGATCTGAAAAATTTCAGCATAGCGCATGACCTTAAAACACTGATCCCTTTTATAAAAGAAGCTAAAAAATACAATCCTAAGCTGGCACTATGGGCATCGCCGTGGAGCCCGCCGCAATGGCTCAAGCGTAATAAACATTATGCTGCTGCGATGGTACCCTCAAAAGAAATGATCCAAAAGTATGAAGCCAGCGGCCACAAATTAACCGGGATGGACTTCAGCAACGTAACCAACGGCCTCGAATCAAGCCAGGTTGGAAAAGAAGGTACAGATATGTTTGTACAGGACGATAAATACTTTACCACCTATGCAAATTACTTTGGTAAGTTTATTGACGCTTATAAAAAGCAGGGTATCAACATTGGTATGGTAATGCCGCAAAATGAGTTTAACTCGGCCCAGGTCTTCCCGAGCTGTACATGGACGGCTCATGGCCTGGCCAAATTTGTAAGCTACCTTGGCCCGCAGATGCAGCAAAGGGGCGTAAAAGTTTTTTTCGGTACGGATGAACGCCCTAACGAAAAACTGGCTGACACCCTTTTAACAAGCCCCGAAAGCGGCAAGTTTATAACAGGAATGGGCTTTCAATGGGCAGGCAAAGGCGCTATTGCAGGCATCCACAATCGTTACCCTAACCTCACCCTATATCAAAGTGAACAGGAATGCGGTGACGGCCAAAACGACTGGAAATACTGCCGTTACACCTGGGACCTCATGAAGCACTATTTTAACAGCGGGGCCAATGCTTACATGTACTGGAACATTTCACTGAACGAGGGCGGCATCAGTCACTGGGGATGGCATCAAAACTCGCTGGTTAGTGTTGATACAACCGCACGCACATACAAATTTAATCACGAATATTACTTATTTAAGCATCTGAGCCATTACGTAAAACCTGGTGCGGTAATGCTAAGTACCGGCGGTACTTTCAACAATATGCTTGCCTTCAAAAACCCGGATAACAGTGTGATCCTCATAGTGCAAAACGATGGAGAAAACGAAAAACAGGTTACTATCAAAGTAGGCAATAAAACTATCAGCCCAATTCTGGAAGCTGATTCGTTCAATACATTTGTTGTGAATTAGATCAACTGTCGCAGGTTTAGCGACAGCGTAACCTGTGACCAGCATAACTGAAGCTTTCAGCTTCAGTCTTTAATCAAAATAAAAAGGATGTCGCTTTTTGAAGTGACATCCTTTTTTAGGTAATCAAGGCAAAAGAGCTTATTTCCCTAAAACATCCAAAATAGGATGATCAATGGCATTCAAAGTATTCTCTGATGATTTTATCAGCTCAAGTACAGTAATTTGATTATCGCCCTTTTTCAACCACTCAGCAGGTACATATATGGTTTGCTGCGGACCGTAATACCAGTAACGGCCTAAATTATGCCCGTTGATCCAAACAATACCTTTACCCCATTTACTCATATCAAGGTAGGTATCGGCCAATTTATCAACCTTGAAAACAGCTTTTTTCAATTGCGGTGCGTTATTCGCAACTGCTTTTTTAACTGATGCATTTACCTTCACTTTATTGATATCATCAAAAGGAAGCGAATACATTTTCCAGCTTTTCAACTCCGTACCTGCAAAAAGCACTTTTTCTGTAATGCCTTTTTTGTTTTTAAGCAGGTAAGGGCCAAAATTGATGCGGCCAAGATTTTCGACCAAAATATCCAATGTTACTTTTCCTTTAGGCAAATTGATCATCAGGCTGTCCTGGTATTTGCGCCTGTCTACGATGCCCACACGTTTGCCATTTACATAAATGATGCCGTAATCGCGGAGGTCCTTAAGTTTCAGCAAACCGGATTTGCCACCGTTAATGGTTGTACGGTACAACACAAACCCATAAGCCTGGTTCAGGTCTTCAAAAGTAAGCGGTGTGCTGTTGATCTTTGCGACCGGCAGCACATCAAACAAGCTGGTTGACTGTGTAAATTTAATTGCAGGTAGACTCATAACAGGTTTAGCCGCCGGAACTTCGGGCAGGGTCACTCCAGCAGGCAGGTGCTTACTGATCACCGCCCTAAACTTCATGAACTTATCAGTAGCGTTACCTGCCTCATCAAGCGGTGCATCATAGTCATAACTGCTGATCTGTGGTTCATAAGGGTTTTGATCGTTGTAGTTTGCCCCGTTCATAAAACCGCGGGTTGTACCACCATGAAACATGTACATGTTAATAGAGATCCCCGCTGCCAACACTGAGTCAAGTTTCGGAACATATCTATCTGCAGGTATGGTATGGTGCGCAGTTCCCCACCAGTCGAACCAGGCCGGGTACCACTCGGCAATAAAATAAGGGCCTTTGCCATTATGGTTATCGCTGATCAGTTTTTTAACTTTCGCAACATCATCAATACCGTTTATGGCAGGTAACAGGCCCGGTAAATGACCATCTTTTATAGCAGGCTCCGGGTCGCAGGTGTAAAGCTGACCGTCAAAACCGGCATCGATGAACATTTTACGGTTAAGGGCAAGGTAATCTTTATCGCTGCCGTATGAGCCATACTCGTTCTCTATCTGCACCATTAATATATTACCGCCATGATTTACCAGTAAAGGCGATAGTTGTTTACCTACTTCTGTAAGGTATTTTTTATAAGCTTCCAGATATTTGGGTTCTTTGCTGCGTACCACCAAACCCTGCTCCTTTTCGAGCCAGTAAGGATAGCCGCCAAACTCCCATTCGGCACAAACATATGGACTGGGGCGCAGTATCACCCAAAGGCCTTCCTCCTTTGCAATTTTCACAAACTCGGCAATATCGTTGTTACCTGTAAAATCATAATGTCCCTTTTGAGGTTCGTGTACGTTCCAGAAAACATAGGTACCGATGGTATTTAAACCCATAGCCTTAGCCATTTTCATACGTTGACGCCAGGCCTCGCGCGGCACGCGGGTGTAATGCATTTCGCCGGAGATGATCTGCAAAGGCTTACCATCAAGCAGGAATGTAGTATCGCCAAGGGCGAAAGTGTGTTTAACAGTTTGTGCCTGCAACGTTGTAGTTGCAAACAGGATAACAAGGAGGAACAATAATTTTATAAGCTTCATAAATTGAAAATGCAGGGGTTTAGTTTTTATCGATGATTTTTGGGATGGTTATTTTACAGTTATTGTTATGGTTGATGATTTAAGATTACCGGCACTAAACTGCACTTGAACATTGCCCGGCTTACCGGTGGTTTGTATATAGGCTAATAAGCGCCCGTGTAATGCTTTACGTTTGTTTGCCTGATAGCTTTCATGACTGCTGTTGCTGCCGCTTTCCAGGCCCAATAGTTTAGCCGCACCGGCTATTGATACAGTGACCTCATCAGTGGCGTTAAATACAGGGTTGCCATCTTTATCGGTAATGTAGACTTCAACCTGGCTCAAGCTTTTTGTATTGCTGCCAAATGAGGAATTGTCTGCTATCGTTTTTAACCGGTAAGCATCACCGGCGGTTTTTATGCTGTTGGTACAAACCTCTATGCCATTGTTATAGCCTTTAACAACAAGTTCACCGGGTTGATAGTCGACCTCCCATGAAGGCACCTGCCCTCTTGCGGTACTGCGTAATTGTTTACCGAGGGATTTACCATTCAGGAACAATTCTGTTTCCTGGCAATTAGTAAAGCAATCAACCTTTATTTTACTGCCTGCCTGCCAGTTCCAAATGGGTTCGGCAGTGCGATGGCTCCAGATGCCCCTGTCCTCAGTACTGGTTATGGCACGCGCACCTATGTAAACCATTGGTTTAGCCGACCAAAGGCTTTGCCTGTAAAAATATTCGGGCTTTTTAAAACCGGCCAGATCAATAAGTCCGGCTCCGTTGCTGCGTTGCGGCCATTTACCAGCCTCGCCCAGGTAATCTATCCCTGTCCACAAGTATTGAGCAGAGATGTATTCGTTGCTGTCAACAGCGTTCCAGGCCTGTTGCGCCATACCGTTTTCGCTGCCGTAAATGATCCGGTTAGGGTATTTTTTGTGATCTTCGGGATAGCGGTATTCCTGGTAATTATACCCCACCACATCCAGTACATCCGGGTAACCTACCTCATTCGACATTACTACACCGGCTAAGGCAGCAGTTACGGGGCGGGTAGTATCAACGGATTTGACAGCTTTAACTAATTGTTTGGCAATAGGTGTTAATTCGCTTGCCGGTGGATGATCGGGCAAATAACCTTTTCCATAGATCTGAGGATTGCGACCGGTATTCAATACTTCATGCGTATATGGATCATTAGGATAATCAATTTCATTACCAATGCTCCACATAATAATTGATGGATGGTTACGCGCACGCAGCACCATATCAGCAATATCACGATCGGCCCATTCCTTAAAATATTCGTGGTAGCCGTTTTTAGACGGTGTACCCACATTCCAGCCCGCTACCCATTTATTTTTTCCTACCTCCCATTCATCAAAAGCTTCGTCCATTACCAAAAAGCCCATTTTATCGCACAGGTCGTACAAATAATCGGCATGCGGGTTATGGCTTAACCTGAGCGAGTTTACTCCGGCTTCCTTCAATATCTTCAGCCTGCGTACCCAAACCTCCTCGGGAACGGCTACGCCAAGCGCACCGGCATCATCATGGATACATACACCTTTAAGCTTGGTGCTTTTATCATTTAAAAAGAAACCTTTATCCTTATCAAAACGAATACTGCGGATGCCTACAGACTGTGTTATTTCATCAAATGGTTTACCATTGCGGCTAAGCGATACCTGGAGTTTATAAAGTTCAGGCTTTTCAGTATCCCATAATTGCGGAGATGATATCTGCTGTTCAAACTCAATTTCATGTTTGCCCGGTTTTACTTTCACCTGTTTTTGCAGGGAAACAGCCGCTTTTCCTTTTCCGTCGAGCATGTTTACTTTTACTAATACAGAAGCATCGGCGGTCTTGCTATTAGTAACATTCACCTTAACTTTTATAGTGGCTTTATCGGCCAAAACATCAGGCGTGCTGAATGCCACATCCCAGGGAGCAATATGTACCGGATCTTTAACAATAAGGTACACATTACGATAAATTCCCGAACCTGTATACCAGCGAGAATCGGCAAATTCGCTATGATCAACCTTAACAACTATAGTATTGGTACCTTTTAATTTCAAGTACGGGCTTAACTCATATTGAAAGGAAATAAAACCATTCGGGCGTTTACCTAAATAATGCCCGTTGATCCATACCTCGCTGTTTTTATATACCCCATCAAAATAAATATATACCTGCTTGCCCTGCCAGTTGCTGTTACCGGCAAAACTTTTCTTGTACCAGCCAATGCCGCCGGGTAAATAGCCCGTAGCACTTGCCCATTCATCGCTGAAAGGCCCTTCAATACTCCAGTCATGTGGAAGGTCGACAGTTTCCCATTGCATTTCGGCAGCGATCCCGCTGATGCCCATACTGATATCCCCCTTGTGGAAACCCCAGGCCGAATTAAATAATGCCGGTTTGCCAGTACCCTGTCCTTTAAGCAAGCCGGGCAGCAATACCATGCCGAGTAAAAAAAGAAGCAGATAATTTTTATTTTTCATTTTATAACAGGAATAAGATGCTATTTGATAATCCCGGTAAGGGTGACGATGGAACGGGCCGGGATAACATTTTTATCCGCGGCTATCTTACCAGCCTTAAGCTCACCTGTTTGTGATGTTAAGTAAGATGATGTAAATTGAGCTTTGCCATTATTGATACTGAACCCGGTTGTTACATCGGCAGCACCCTGGTTAACAATAACCACAATTAAGCTTTTCCCGTTTTTAAATGCCGAAACAAGTAAGGGTCTATCTTCGGCAGATGAGGAGACTTCAGCATCAACCCTTACAGCACCGGGTTTAATAAACCTGCTGTAATTGCCCAAGGCCCAAAGCATTTTGCTGGCATAAAAATTACCGTCGGTTTTATTTTTATCTATGTAGATGAGGCCATCTTTATAGTCATAAGCCGAAATAGCAGTCCACCATTGCCAGGCCGATGCATTGGCGGTAGTAAGATCGGTATGGATCACCGAGGCTAAATATAGGGCGGCATTAATCCCCAGATCGCGTTTATTACCATCTATCTCGCCGGCATTATTGCCTAAAATACAATATTCTGATTGCCAGAAATCAAGTCCGTTGATAGCCGCCACACTATCGGCCAGTGCCTTACGCGCCTTTATTGCTGATGCCATTGGCGATGTGCTGAAATAGCTGTGTGCCGCAATAGTTTTGGCTACCGATGGCAAATCACCAATATAATTCGTCGATCCTGGCTTAAAAAAATCATTGACCTGGCTGCCTTTACCTGGCTTATCACCTTTTGTAAATAAATAGTTGATGCTTCCTGCTTCACCAACCAAAATCTTTGAGCCAATCTTATTATTTGTAAATTCTTTATTGATTGCCTTTACCAATCCGGCCATCTCTGTATTATTATATGGGGCTCCCTCCTGCCCGCCATCGCTCCAATCCCATTGTGGCTCGTTGATTGGGCTTATGTAATCAAATTTCACTTTGCTTACCTGCTCAACACCTTTTACCACTTTGGTCAAAAACGTTGCATAAGCATCATATTGATCAGGGGCTATATTTACTTTACCACCGTTGGCATAGGCCTTACCATTAATGGTAAACTGCACCGGCGGACTGTTATTAAAACCTAAAAACTGCTTAACCCCGCGTTGCTTAGCTGCCTTCAGAAACCACACCTGCCCGACCTGGTTTTGCCAGTTATAGCTACCGTCATTATTTAAAAACGATTCAGCACGACGCCACTCGTCTTTAATGCCGCTTTCATTTCCCTGTTGGGTGCTGCCCGCACCAATATTAAACCGCCATAACGATAAACCTATCCCTTTTGGCGAACCATCGGCATAGGTATCCCGGCTAAAAAGCAGGTCGGCAATTTTGTTGCGTTTATCATCGGGCCAATTGCCCACAAACTGGCATGACCACGCATCCGATGCACCAAAATTGCTGATGGTTTGGTACGTTTTAGCAAAATTGATATCAATAGTAACTTCTTTGCTTTGGCTGTTTGCAAAAGGGATATTAAGCCCTAAAACAGTAGCAGCCAGCAGCATTTTTTTTATAGTAGTTTTTATTATCATCGCATTTAAATCAACAAATAAAACAGCACTGTTTAGTGCTGTTTTATTGCAATATTATTGTTGCACTACTTGCCATTGCTGGTTAGTGCCGCCACCCCATGGCCATTGTATGATGCCTGCGCCGTTGGTTGTTGAAGCGCCGTTAACATCAAGTGCAAGGCCGCTGTTGCGGTTAATTACTTTATAAATACCATCGCTGGTTGCAGTGAGCTGCCATTGCTGGTTGTTGCCCCCGTTCCATGGCCACTGTATAATGCCCGCGCCATTGGCTGTCGAGCTCATATTCACATCAAGCGACTGGCCGCTGTTTCGGTTAGTTACCTTGTAGTAGCCGCCGCCATTGGCAGCAATAACCCATTGCTGGTTGTTACCTCCGTTTTGAGGCCATTGAATAATGCCTGCCCCGTTTACGGTTGAGCCGCCATTAACGTCAAGCGCCTGGCCGCTGTTAACATTTAAAAACCGGTAGTAAGCGCCGGTATAAAAGGTGTCGGTACCACCGGCACCTACTCCCCAGGCATATTTAATCCGGCTTAAGCCCGATGCATTTGTGGTTGATACAGTAAGACTTGTACCTGTACCGCTTAATTGTTGAATGGCGTAGCTATCGCCTGTACGCACACCCGGCCAATAAACCGCACCCATGCCAAAAGCACGCGCCTGGTTGGTTAAACCCTGCAGATAGGCTATTTCCTGGTCGCCGCCGATGGCACCGGTGTAATTTTTACCACCTGTCATCGGGATACCAAACTCGGTAAGCACTGCGCGGCTGCTGTATGCACCGATATTACCTTTTAAGCGATTTTCCCATTGCAAGGCGGTTGTAAGCGTGCCGTTACTGAAAAAGGTATAATCATGTATCGATAATAAACAGCCCGAAAAACGGCTGTCGGCCCCTACCCCGGTAATATCCTGCGAGTAGGAAGTACCGCTGATGAGGATCCTACCCTGCGGAACAGAGGGATAGTTGCTTAACCACTGGGCACAAATGGTAGTCCAGTCGGTTAAAGAATAGCCGTGCGGCTCGTTAAATATTTCAAAGTACACATGCGCATTGCTGCCATACTTGGTAACAATGGTTTGCCACATCGACCAAAACTCGGTTGTATTATCTATCTTCCCATCCTCAGATGATTTGGCTTCCCAGTAACCCAGTATCACGTTCATCCCTTTACTCAATGCTTTATCAATAACACCGGTATATGAGTTCCACCAGGTTTGTGATACGGTTGAATAATTAACAGGCAGCCTTACCGTATTTGCTCCTGTATTGGTTTGAATGCCACTTAATACAGCATCGGCTTTAGCCGATACCGTGGCATAGCTATCGGCAGATGTTAAGCCGCTTAATACCAGGATCCCGTCGCTGAAGTTATCCCCATCGGCAGCCCAGTTCACCCCTTTCAGGGCGCTTGCCGGCGTTGAATCTGTAGTGACGGTTTTGTCTCCTGTTGTTACTTCATCCGGAGTCGATGATTTTTTTACTGACACGATATCCTTTTTACACCCGGCCGCCAAACAACACATCGCTAATAATAAAATACTTATGTTCTTCATAATTTGCTATAGGTTATAATTGGGTAGAAAAAAGGGGGAAGAAAAGCTCTCCCCCCATATTTAGCGATTGTTAATAGAACGGATTTTGCTCTAAAAGCTTTCCAGAAGCCAGGATCTCGGACCTTGGTATAGGTAGCCAATAATGTTGGGGTTTGAATAAACGACCGTCTAAAGCCACCTTGGGTGTATAAATAAATGTACCATTAGCATTTTTGGTAATAATTACACCACCCGCCGGTTTGTTTTCGGTAACCTCTGCAATTTTCCAGCGGCGTACATCGTAAAAACGGTGCTCTTCGAAGGCAAGCTCCACACGGCGCTCATAGCGAACTGCGGTAGTCATGTCTGTTTTCGACATACCCGCAGCCAAAGGAGGCATATTAACACCCGGGCGCGAACGGATCAGGTTAATGGCCGTACGTGCAGATAAGCTTGAACCAGAAGGCACAACATCCGGACCATAAGCTTCGTTAGCAGCTTCGGCAAAGTTTAACAGGATCTCGGCGTAGCGGAAATAGATCCATGGCTGGAAACCCGCATTGCCCCATGGGTTTTGCAAGGGATACGCATCGTTCATGTATTTTTTTAGATAGTAGCCGGTTTTGGTGGTATTCCAGTTATCAGGTCCATCTTTACTGTCCTTACCACCCGGGATATAAGAGTCAACTGTTTGGCCGCGATAAAGAGATCCGTTATATAATACGGTAGCAGCAAACCTTGGGTCGCGGTGTTCGTACGGTTTAGTAGCATCGTAGCCTGATGTTGGGTCAGTAATAGCTTTACCATTGTCCATTTCATAATCATCAACCAGGTTTTGAAGCGGTGTATTACCAGCCCAGCCGCCGTAACCATTCGGCCCGTTAGCTATTTCAAGGTGAGTGTGGTTGGCGTTTTTGGTGTATAAACGCTCAAAAATGGTTTCGTTGGTTTCGTTGGTTAAAAACAGGTTACCATAGCCGCCTGCGTAAATACCATATTTGTTAAGGCTGATAACAGCTTGAGCAGCGGTAACAGCAGCGGTCCAGTCGCCGGCAGCATACAGCGGACTTGCTGCGTAAAGCGTCAATCTTGATTTTAAGGCCAGTGCGGCACCTTTTGTGGCACGTCCTAACAGCCAGCTGCCATCATTGTTGAGTGGTAACTTTGAAGCAGCATCGTCAAGCTGAGCCACAGCATAGTCGATACCTTCTTTGATCGAGGCACGCTTAAATAATGATGGGTCCTGCAAATTGTCTGTAAGCTGAGATACCTTATCGCCTATCAAAACAACCTTGCCGTAATTACGGATCAAATCCTGGTAGCGGAAGGCCCTGATAAATTTCAACTCACCCTCAATACGGGTTTTATGACCAGCACTCATTGTTAATTTCGGCAATATGCTTAAAGCATAATTACATTCTCTGATACTGCGGTAGCTGCGTCCCCAAAGTACTCCTGCCCCACCCAAATTTTCGGGGGCCAGCTGGCCTCTTTGAATCAGCCAGGTAGCGTCATCATTGTTGTAGATAGATTCATCAGTTAAAGAGCTCCACATACTGTATTCAAAGCCACGGCCAAAACCAGGGTTTGATCCGTCGCCTTCCTTGTCCTGAAGTTTAGCACCGATGTAGCGATTGGTTACATAGGCCTCAAATACGGCTGTATCTGATTCAATGGCCGATGTAGCAATCCTGTCTGTAGGTTGTACATCTAAAAGGCTCTTTTTACATGCCGTAAAGCCCATCATGCCGCATATCATTAAATATAGCGGGGTTTTATATTGTAGTTTCATTGTCGTCTCTGATTAAAATTTCACGTTAACACCTAAGTTCAAAATTCTCTGCTGCGGATAAAATTGCCCGCTGCCACTGGTTCCTTCCGGATCGTAATCCTTCACTTTGGTAATGGTGAACAGGTTGAACGCACTTGCATAAACCCTTAAACCGCCAATTTTAAGTTTCGACAGGAAAGGTGCATTGAAATTGTAGCCTAACTGCACATTCTTTAACCTCAGGAACGAGGCATCATTAAGCCAGAAGGTATTGTTATATAAACCACCACTAATGGCGTTTGATGCACGGTCGGTTACACGCGGATAGGTGCCGTTGGTGTTTGTAGCACTAAACCTGTTATCGGCCCAGCTGCTGTAAAAGTTACCTATGCTACCTGCTTCTGGTAATACATACTGGCTAACCTGCGCCTGGCCTGCAAACAGCACCGACAGATCAAACCCTTTGTACGCAGCATTAAGGCTAAAACCGTAAGTGATTTGTGGGATGTTGCCATATTTTGTACGGGTTTGGTCATCCGCGTTTATCTGACTATCGCCATTAACATCCCGGTATTTAAGATCACCTACTTTAGCTCCGGTTACATGCGGAGAAGCATCAAGCTCGGCCTGGGTACGGAAGATACCGATGGCATCATAAAGCAGGTAAGTATTTAACGGACGACCGGTTTGACGCTGATAACTTAATGTACCGCTGGCTTCATCAATAAAGACGATTTTACTTTTGGCGTAGGTGATATTACCACTTACTCCCCATGTAAATGCATGACCGCTATTATTGTAGCCCAAAGTTGCTTCAAAACCATTGCTGTTTACTTTACCAATGTTTTCAGAAGGCACCAATGGATCGGAACCGTAAGGATTTACGATACCTGATGAACCAGGTAATGACGCGTTCCTGGCAGCAAGGATATCAGACCTTTTTTGCTGGAAGTAGATGGCCTCAATAGTGAAGTTATGTAAAAAAGTAGCGTTGATACCGATATCCAGTTTTTTTGCAACTTCCCAGGTAATGTTAGGGTTTGCAAGCTTTACAAGGTTAACGTTAGGCTGAATAGTGTTTGAGCCACTGCCTGGCGCACTGGCAACAAAGCCATTGTTAACTAACACGTAGTTATCAAAATACTGGAAACCGTTTACGTTATCGTTACCCAGCGAACCGTAAGAAGCCCTCAGCTTCAAATCATCGATAAAGGTAAAACTGCCTTTGAAAAAGTTTTCTTTAGAGATCCTCCATCCTACTGATGCTGATGGGAAGTACCCCCATTGTTTTCCGGATGGGAATATAGAGCTGCCATCGGCACGTAACTGGCCTTCAAACAAATACTTTTCGTCATAAGCATAAGCTAAACGGCTGATCACGCTTCGGCGGTTATAGTTTGAGCTGTAACCCGAGTTAAGATAATCTGTTGCAGCACTACCACCTTGTGATAATTCAGGCAGTTGCGATGAAAGATAATTGTAACGTGTAGCATCAAAATACTCCAGGTGGTTTTTGCTTTGCTCATAACCTACAAATGCATTGATATCGTGCAAACCAAATTTCCTTACGTAATTCAATTTAATGTTTGAGGTGATCAGCGACTGGTTATTTTGCGACTCAAACAAGGTTGCAGCATTGTTATTACCACCTACGATAACTTTATTGTATGCCTTAGAAGTTGGATCATAGCTGTACAAGATGTACGGTTTACTAAAGTTTTTGTCGAAGGCATATGACTTATCTACTGAAAAGAAACCATCTAATGACAAGCCTTCAATACCCGGAATAGAGTAGCTACCCCTCAAAATACCATTGAAAACCTGGGTTGGGTTATTGTTGATACCACCGATATCGGTTACCTGCACCGCTGGGTTATTGTTTTCGATACCTGTTGTTGGCAAGCCATTTGGATAATAGGCAGCAACAATAGGTTTAGCACGATATACTGAACGGAAAATATCGCCTGCTCCAACTTCAGGGAATACCCTGTCTTCCTCACGGCCTGATAATGACAAGCCTACTTTTAAACGTTTGGTAACATTTGCATCAATATTTGAGCGGAAGTTGTACTGGTGATATTTGGTAGCACCACTTTTATAAATACCGTCCTGGTAGATAGTACCCAGCGATACAAAATACTTCACATCATCACTACCGCCTGAAACAGAAAGACTGTGCTGGTTTTGCAGGGCAGAACCTTTAAGCGTTTGTTTTTCCCAATCGGTATTTGGATAGTTTAAGGGATCGGATCCATCTTTGAATTTTTGGATCTGATCTGCCGAGTAAGCCTGGTTCGGGCCACCATTCGGGTTCGAGTCGAGGTTGATCTCGTTCATGATCTGGGCGTAAGTTGCTGCGTCAGCCATTTTTGGCAAACGGGTTGGTGAAGCAAAGCCCTGGTTAAAACTGTAGTTGATAGTTGGTTTACCAGCTTTACCACGTTTGGTAGTAATGAGGATAACACCGTTTGCAGCACGGTTACCGTAAATAGCAGCCGATGCATCCTTTAGTACCGACATGCTTTCGATATCGTTAGGGTCGAGCCTTTCCAAACCGCCTATCTGGCCGGGAATACCGTCAACTACGATGAGTACGTTGTTACTGCCGGTTGTAGCCAAGCCACGCACAGTGATATTTGAGCCATCATAACCCGGCTCACCGCTGCGGTTGTTAACAATTACACCCGAAAAACGACCAGCAATAGAGTTCGATAAGTTGGGCTGAGGGCTTTTTACCAGTTCGGCACCCTTTACCTGCGATATTGAACCTGTTAAAGTTGCTTTTTTCTGGGTACCGTAACCTACAACCACTACCTCGTTCAGTGATTTTGAATCGGCTGTTAATTGTACATTGATGGTGGTTTGCCCATTAAGAACTACCTCCTGAGGTGTATAGCCAATGTAGCTAAACACCAGCGTCCCCGATGAAGCATTGGGTACATTAAGGCTAAACTTACCGTTAATATCGGTAACAACGCCGGTTGACGTACCTTTTAAAGCGACGCTTACACCTGGTAATGTCTCGCCTTTCTCGTCGGTAACTTTACCGGTTATCCTGGCATCAGGTAAGCGCTGCTCATTAATAGTACCAGCAAAAGCCATTACAGGCATTTGCACAGTAGCGAAACAAGCGACAGCCATGCTGGCCGCAATGACGAAAAAGCGGGGTGATCTTTTCCGATGAGGAGAATCCTTTTCGAGTAAATTTGGTTTCATACGGTTTTTTAAATTGGTTTTTTAATTGACTTAAACTTTGCTATTGCGAAGCATACAGAGCAAGGAATTCGGAAAGGATGCTAATTCATTTTCCCTAATTTTTCCTGGCAACTTTTATATACTATGCAAAAGTTTGGTTTAAACCCTGGTTATTGGTTGGGTCTAAATTGCGTTTTAAAGCAAAAAAGAGTGAGGGGTAAATTCTGATTAAGACAGGGGGTATTTGATAAAAAAAGCCTCAAAAACGCTGTTCTTGAGGCTTTTTAGAGAGGGGGTAAATTAATATTGTTAATTTTCCTTAATCACATCCCGGTTCACATTGTAATTATTGTGAAAGGGCTTACGGTATTTCTTAATATAGTCGGATGGGTTAATTCCAAACAGCTTATTGAACTGCTCCCTGAAGTATTTTAAATCATTTAAGCCCACTTTGTAGGCTGTTTCATAAACCGTGCTATCGGTTGTAAGCAAGATCTCTGCCGCCTTACGCAAACGGATAAAACGGATAAAACTATTTGCCGATTGCCCCGAAATGGACTTGATACGTTTGTACAAATTAGAGTGGCTCATGCCTATTTCGGCAGCCAATGTTTTGATGCTGAAGTCGGGATCAGTTAAATGTTGCTCAACTATCTGGAGGCATTTTTCTAAAAACTCCTTGTACTCCTGCGAGATCTTCAGATCGTTTGATTTGTTGAGCGTGATCTCGTTATAAAAATACTTTTGCAGGTTGTTCCGGCTTTTCAGGATCCCGTTAACCCGGGCAACGAGGATCTCTTTTTCAAAAGGCTTACTGATGTAATCATCAGCCCCGCCTTCAATGCCTTTAAGCTTTATTTCGGGCGATGAGCTGGCGGTTAGCAAAATCACCGGGATATGGTTCAAAACCGGATCTTCCTTAATACGGCTGCACACTTCAATACCGCTTAAACCCTGCATCATTACGTCGCTTATCACAATATCGGGCACGAGGTGATAAACCAGATCCAGCCCATCAGTACCATTGTCAGCTTCAAAAATTTCAAACTCGCCGCTAAAAATATGTTTAAGGTACGTGCGGATCTGCTGGTTATCATCAATAAGCAGCATGGTTTTGGTATCTGAGCTTAAAGCTTCGGAGTTTTTAACCGTGGCAGCACTTTCTGCTTCAACTGCTGCCAGCTCACCCTTGTTTTCCATCAGCTCATCCAGGAATACTGAAGTTTCGGCAACATCCTCAAAAATAAACTGCTGGCCAAAATGATCCTTCCCTTTCAGCAATGATACGTGGAATGTTGTGCCCTGCCCCTGCTTACTGGTATATGTGATGGTACCTTTATGGTTTTCAATGAATGCTTTAACCAAATAAAGCCCGATGCCAAAGCCTCCAGCCAGTGGTACCGAGTTTTGCAGCTGATAAAACTTACCAAATAGCTCATTGCCTGTCCCTTCGGCTATACCGCAGCCACTATCCTTTATGTCGATGGAAATGCCTTCGCCCCTGTCGCTTAGGGTGCAGGTTACTATACCATACTCTGGTGTAAATTTGAGGGCGTTCGAGATCAGGTTGAATAACGCTATCTCCATTTTTTCCCTGTCGGCATAAATGTCAATCGTATCCTTTTCGCTTATAAAGTCAAACTGGATATGCTTGGTACGTGCCTGGTGGTTAAAACACAAAAACACCTCATGGCAAAGCGATACGATATTAAGCCGTACAATTTTCAACTTGTCGGTATCGCTTTCGGCTTTCCTGAAAAGCAGCAGTTGATCAACCAGGCTCAGCAGGCGGCGTGCATTCCTGTAAATGATGTGCAGGTTTCCTGCATCATCAGTAGCCTCACCTTTCCCAAACAGCATATCCTTTACCGGGTTGATAATGAGCGTTAACGGCGTACGGAACTCATGCGAGATATTGGTAAAAAACGAAAGCTTGCGTTCATTAAGCTCTTTATCTTTTTCGGCCGAAAGCTGGGCTACCTTAACTTCGTACTTAAGCCGGGTTTGCCGGCTTTTGTAAAGTATATAGTAATAAGTAACAAGCCCGGCAGCTGCTATGTAAATTAAATAAGCCCACCATGTTTTATACCATGGCGGCAGAATTTTAACCTGCAATGTGGCGTAATTATCAAACCATAAACCATCCTGATTGGATGCTTTTACCTTAAATGTATAATCGCCGGGTTCCAGATAACGGTAGGTAGCCAGCCGCTGATCGCCAACGTAGTTCCAGGTTTTATCAAGGCCATCCAGCTTGTAAGCAAAGCCACCCTTATCCGGATAAGTATAGTTTAAGGACGCATACTGGATAGAAAATACCGACTGATCCGGCCCCAGCGTAATCTGACGGGTTTCATTGATAGCCTGGGTCAAAACAGCGCGGTTTTTGTCAACCGTACCAACCTCAACCTGCTTGCCAAAAATCTGCAGCCCGGTTATGATAACTTTAGGCTTGTAATCGCTTCTGTTAACTTTTTCAGGATCGAAGAAATTCAGGCCTTCAGTTCCGCCGAAATACATGAGGCTGTTGACAGCATCAAACAAAACAGAGCCGGCATTAAACTGCCCGGCCTGCAATCCATCCGACTGATCGTAATTTAAAATTTTACCGGTTGCGGGGTTAAGGTTTGACAGGCCCTTGTTAGTACTCATCCACAATGTACCGTCGGCTGTTTCTTTAAAGGCAGATACGGTATTATTGGCGAGGCCATTGGTTTCGTTAAACTTTTTAAAAGTCCTGCTTTTAAGATCGTATGCTATCAGGCCATCACCTTCGGTAGCTATCCACAAACGGTGCTGTTTATCGGCATAAAGGGAAAATATAACCTGGCCGGGCAGGTTGTTTTTTTCATCGGCAGGTTTAAAATACCGGCTGAACTTTTTTTGCCCGGCATCATAAAAATCCAGGCCGCCGCCGTAAGTACCTATCCACAGGTTGCCTTTGTCATCCTCGGTAATTGCACGCACATCATAAGCTGTAATACCACTATTTGCAGGGGTATAATTACTGAACGTTTTGGTCGCCGGATTAAATAAGCTTAAACCACCGCCATTGGTACCAATCCACAGGTTTTTATGGCTGTCCTGATAAATTACCCTTACATCGTTCCCGCCAAGGCTTTTGTTATCGTTTACGATGTGCGCGTATGATATAAATGAATCTGTTTTTTTGTTATACAGTAAAAGCCCCTTTGCATAGGTACCAAACCAAATATTACCATCTTTATCAGTATAACCGTATAAAATGGCATTATCTGTAATGCTACCCTGCCTGCCATCGGCTTTGTATTGCCTGATAGGCGTACCATTATGATTGGTTTTAAAAATGCCTTCACCATCTGTACCCAGCCATAAAAAACCGTCGCGGTCCTGGCACATACCATAAAACCTGATCAGGCTTTCGCCGCTGGTTTCGTACCGCTTTTTGGTGATCCTTGAAAACTTTTCCTTGATACTGCTTACCATGTAAATGCCGTCGCCGTAGGTACCTACCCAAACGTTTTTATCTTTATCAATAAAAAGTGTTTGTACTGAGCGCTGGGTAAGATAAAAGCCGTCATCGCCGGTTACGGGCTGAAGAAAGTAATTAGCGATATTGTAATCGGGACTTGAGCCTATATTAAGTTTGAAGAGGCCACCATCCTGAAGGCCAACAAGCAGTTGCCTGTCATTATCTTCAATAACCGATATATACCTTTTGCTTTTAACGCCCGGTTGATCGGTTTTCAGTAAGGTAAATTTATTAGCCTGACGATTATAATAAACGAGACCACTACCGGTTGCTATCCAGATATTATGAAAATGGTCTTCAAAAATATCATTGATCCTTGTAGCAGGCAGGTTTGGGATCTGCGGCAACAAACCTTCTTTTTTGTCGATCACTCCGCCCTTATGCCTGAATATATTAATGCCGCCCTCCTGCGTTCCTGCCCATAACAGGCCTTTTGAATCTTCAAATAAACAAATTACCCTGTTACTTGCTAAATGGGGTAAATTGATTTGGGTGTAATTAATGAAACTGGCGGTTTTAATATCAAAGTAAGAGAAGCCCAAATTGTAAGATGTGATCCATAAATTACCGTCATGGCTTTGTATGATATTACCTATATCGCTTTTAACTGCACGGTTAAGCTTTAATCTGTAGTGTACAAACTTTTCGGTGCGGGTATCCAGCTTACTTAGCCCGTTGCGTGATGATACCCAGATGTTACCATGCACATCGCACAATACCTTTTGAACATAGTTGCTTGCCAGGGTAGTTGAATCGCCCTGGCGCGATTTAAACAACTTGAAGCTTGTGCCGTCGAAACGGTTAAGTCCATCATTGGTGGCAAACCACATAAAACCTTTGTCATCCTGTGTTATGCTGTTCACGATCCCGAAAGAAAGACCGTTTTTCAACGAGTAGTTGAGGATCTTGTTTTTGATGGGCGACTGGGCATAAGCCGAAGAAATAATCAAAAAAAGCAGAAAACAGAAGGGGTATCTCTTTTTCATTAAATAATTGCAGGCTGTGAATTACACAAATAATTGGCAGATTAAAGCTACCTAATTAATTGTTAAAAATACAATAATATCATGAAAAATGTAAAATACCCGTTACACTCAAGAAAAATAGGCTTTCTTCAATTATATAAAAATTGTAGCCTCCGCGTTATTATAGCAGTGATTTATTGCTCGTTTGATATAGACAATTGCTGATAATGGGCCATCACTTCGTCGAAACAAATTGCAAGCCATTGGGTATAATCGCCGGGGTTATTTTTCAATTCCGCTGCCAAATGAACCATACTGATGTATTTAAATGAAGATACTTCATCAGGATTTAGTACCGGCAATGCATCAGTAACACCAAAAAACACATGGTCATACTCGTTCTCAATAATATCATCCTGGATAGCCGTGCAGTATACAAACGAAAAAGCAAAGTTAAGCTCAGTATTTATCCCCATCTCCTCCTTTAACCTGCGATGTGCTGCTTCGGGCGTGGTTTCGCCGGGCCTTGGGTGACTGCAGCAGGTATTTGTCCATTTACCGCCCGAGTGATATTTGCCATCGGCCCTTAGCTGTAATAACAACTCCCCTTTTTTGTTAAAAATAAAAACAGAAAATGCACGGTGCAGCTTGCCCTGAATATGCGCTTCCATTTTCTCCATAGTACCTGTTTGCTGATCGTCGCGATCAACCAAAATCACGGTTTCTTCTATCTTCACTCGCTATAATTATTATTACTATCTTCAGGAGAAACGTTGATCTCCCGAGTTTTGTGTTATTTTCTTTTTATATCGGTTTTTCAGCACGCTTTAGTCGATGATCCGGCCTTCAAATTCTTTAACCTCAGGCAATGGCTGCCCGGCTATTTCAAGCAGGGTGGTTTCTATCATCCGGCACATGGCATTTAAGGCAAGATCATTGTCCTCTGTTCCGAAAGGCTCTTCAATTTCATCCGCAATGGCTTCAAATGCGACAAAGGTATAGGCTATAAAAACAACTATGAACGGCGTTAACCAGCCCAGGCTATCAACCAGGCCAAAGGGCAGCATAAAACAATACAGGTAAACGGTACGATGTAATAACACCCGGTAACTGTACGGGATAGGTGTCGACGCGATCCTTTCACAGCCTCCAACAATGTCTGACAATTTATTGAAGCTTTCCTCAAACGCAACCTGGATGATCGAATCAATTTTCCCTTGTGCCTTAAGTGTACGCACCCAATTCCCCATTTCACTTAATAGCATTATAGGTTTATACCTCGTCACTCCTATTCGCGAAGCCAAATCGGCAGGCAATCTTTGATGCAGATCAGCACGTGCGTCTGTACCGCGCAACTGATGTTTCAGGCTGTAAGTAAAGGTAATAAGCAATTGAACAAAATATTGCGGTTCCTGATCAGCAATTTCATAGCCTGTAGTAGTAAAAGCTTGCCGCGCCAACGAACGGGTGTCATTTAAAACGGCACCCCATAGTTTTCTCCCTTCCCAAAAGCGGTCATAACTGGCGTTGTTCCTGAAACCTAAAAACAAGGCCAGTGCTAAACCAAATAAGGTAAACGGCGCCGGATTGAGCGGTACCTTGAACGAAAACAAAGAGCCATGCAGGTATACTATAATTATAGATAATACCAATAGCAAACCCAGGCGGGGCAATAAGCGCGGCAGTACAGAACCATGCCAGATAAACAGCATCCTGAACCAATGCTCTTTTTTCCTGATAATCATGCTGCAAATTTCGGCTTTATTTTCAATAAAAAACGGATTTCCCGTTTGAGGAAACCCGTTTCTTAAATTATTTCAATATGCTGATGTTTTTAATTTACATCAAACCAAAGTTTGGTGGTCAATGCATCGGCCCCCTGTGCGGCAACTGCCGACTGGTAATTAGTTTTGTTTAATGATTGCTCTGTACCCGGGTAAATAAACCTTACAGGTATTTTGCCATTCAGGGTACCGGCAACAGCAGGCTGCAATTGCGGGTAATCAAGTCGGCGCCATTCGGTCCAACCTTCCAATCCCTGGCCAAACAGGGCTATCCATTTTTGCTCGCCAATTGATTTTTTATAGTTGGATGCGTCGTATTTTATTGCAGGCTGCGCTAAGTAAGTCGCAATATCTGCCGTAGCTATGCTGTATTGCGCCAATGCCGCGGTAACGGCCTGCCCATATAACGAAGCAGCATCTTCGGTAGTAAAACCACGTGCGGCAGCTTCTGCCCTGTCAAACAGGCTTTCGGCGTAGCTGAGTATCACTGCCGGGGCATGCGGCGCCCTGAAATAAGTGCCCGGTTTTGAGGTTTTGGTAAAACCGTAGTTGCTGGCATCGCCTACTAATAAACCGTTTGGCAAGCCAACATAAGTTTGAGGTGTAGCATCCTGCGTTTTAGCAGCATATATTGATAAGCGCGGATCATTGAGCGCAAACAGCTTATCAACTATAGTTTTGCTGATGCGGTAATCATCGCGGGTATCAAACAGGTTACTCACCGGGTTTTGATTTGGGGAGTCAATATAGGTAAATTGTGCCGTTTCGGCATTTGAGCTGATGTATGAGCCCCCTTCGGCCTGAATATCTGCCAGCACCTGTTTAGCTTTGGCCGGTTCCCTATCGGCAATGCGCAAAGCAATGCGGAGTCTTAAAGAGTTGGCAAATTTTTTCCATGAAGCAATACTATTACCGTATATTACATCTCCGGCAATAGCTTTACCTGATGGGTCAAGCGCTGTTTGAGCTGCTTTCAGGTCATCCAGCAAAGCAAAATAAACATCCTTTTGGGCATCATAAGCCGGAGTGAGGTATTGATCAATATTGGCTGCCTGTTTATAAGGAATATTACCATAGGCCTCTGTCAATAAACTAAATGTCCATGAACGCAGCACCAGTGCAACACCTTTATAATTGGTATTACCCTGTGCATCAGCAATTTTGACAATCTGGTTAAGATTTACAATACTTTTTGAATAGCCGGTACTCCAAAGCTCCTCAAAAGCGCTGCTGGCATAAATGTACCTGTCGGGGTCGGTATACTGAATTTTAGACCAGTATTGTACAAAAAGCAAGCTGGCATCCATGTTATTGGCTACGCCCCAGTAGGTATCGGCAGTTGCTTTGGTGGCCGCAGTCAACAGGTAATCGGGCTGGGCAGCCTGCGAACCATTAGGGTTTTGGTTAATTCTAAGAAGTTCCTTTTTGCACGATGTCACCGATAATAAAACCGCGCCGGATAATATGCTGATATATTTAAGTTTCATGATGTTTAAAATTTAAGGTTTACGTTAAAGCCGATGTTGCGTACAGTTGGCAGGGTAAGGTCTTCCAATCCCTGGCCGTTGCCTGCGTTAAAGGCTGTTTCCGGGTCGATATTCGGAGCGTTTTTATGGATAATCCACAGGTTACGGCCAACTACCGAGAATGTAGCTCCCTGGAAACCAATCTTATTGATCCATTTTGCCGGTAATGAATAACCGAGTTTCACCTCGCGCAGTTTGATGTATGAGGCATCATAAACAAATGCTTCGTCGATATTGGTAAAGCCTTTATAGTATGATTGTGCTGGTATAATGGTAGTATTTGGCGAGCCATCGGCTTTTACCCCTTTAAAGATCATCCCATCGTTGTATACAGTAACACCTGCGGGTGCGGCACCGGTTACCTGTACTGCTGCTGCCGAAGTATTATTGCCCGGATAGTAGTAGCTTAAACCACCGTTAGCTGCACCACGGCCCGGTAAAGTTGAGGCCAGCACGCCGGTATAGGTACCGGTACGGTTGGTGTTTGAATAAATTGATCCGCCAAAGCGTGCATCAACCAAAAAGCTAAGGTTTATCCCTTTATAAGTAAAGCTGTTATTAATGCTTCCCAGCCAGTTTGGGGTAAACTTGCCAAGATAACGTTTGGTGGTATTGAATACCGGCGTGCCGTTGGCATCAATGATGATCTGCCCGGAAGCGTTACGCGTGTAAGCTGTACCATAAAGCGCCCCATAAGGCTGTCCAAGCGATGCTAAAACCTGTACGGTACGGTCGGTGCCTAATACCACGCTTTGCAGGCGGCCATCGGCATCGAGTGCAGCTACCTTACTGCGGTTTAATGAATAGTTGGTGGTGATATCCCAGGTAAATCCTTTAGATTTAATCGGGGTTAGGCCCAGTTGAACCTCAAGGCCTTTGTTGTTGATACGGCCCCCATTTATTACTTTGTAACCATAGCCTGTTGATGAACTCACCTGTACTGTAAGGATCTGATTAGTACTATTGGTATTATAGCCACTTACATCCAGGTGTACCCTGTCGTGGAAAAAGCCCAGTTCAAAACCTGCTTCGGCCGATGTAGTGGTTTCTGGTTTAAGATGATCGTTCAGATCAGTAGCCGGTGAACTTTGTTGCGGGTTTGAACCAAAAAGTGTTGAAGAAGTGAAAACATTAAGTAACTGGTAAGGATCTGTTGCTTTACCTACTTTAGACCAGCCACCCCTTAATTTAGCATAGGTGAGCACATCGCTTTTAATGCCCAGCGCTTCTGACAGGATTAAACTTCCGTTTACCGACGGATAGAAATAGGACAGGTTATCTGACGGTAAAGATGACGACCAATCATTACGGGCAGTAAAGTTAACAAAGGCATAGTTCCTGAAGCCTACCTGGGCTGAGCCAAAGTAGCTATAGGTTTTAAGTTTACCATAAACATTGGTTGAAACCAATGGATCACGGGAATTGCTCAGTGTATACAGGCCAGCAACCGCAAGTTTTGGAGCCAGCTGATCATTATTTTCAGTTGTCCTTACGGCTATATTCCCGCCGCCCAATACATCGAGCGAAAAATCGTTATTCAGCTTTTTGGTGTATTGCAACCTCGCTTCCGTATTGTTTTCGTTCACGCTATAAGCATCCTCTTCGTACGAGCCAAATGGAGTTCCGTTAGTACCATATGCTACCTTGATCTTACGGCGGTCGTTATAATAATCAGTTCCGGTACGGAAGTTTGCCGATAAGCCATCAATGATCTTGTAGTTCAACTCGATACTTCCTATCAGGTGGTTTTTATGCTGCCCAACTGTATTTTCATAGGCCAGCCAGTAAGGGTTACTATAGTAGCTGTTGTTCCAGTTAAAGGTGTTGCCATTGGCATCCTTATAGTTTTTAAGCCTGTTGATATCAACCTGCCTGCCAAACCAGGTAAATTGCAGCATGGTACTGGTTGCTCGTTTACCATATGTGCCCGGAAGGTTATCTGCATCGTCCTTGCTATAATCAACAATTGTATTTACAGTTAATTTAGGATTGATACGATAACTTGAGTTTAAAGCGAAAGAGTTGCGCCCTTGTGATGTATTAGGTACAATACCTGTTTGGTGAAGGTTGTTATATGATAACCTGAAATCGCTTTTATCGCTGCTGTTTGCTATCGCGATGCCGTTATTGAGCGTAACACCTGTTTTGAAAAAGTCTTTTACGTTATCGGGATGGGCAACGAAAGGAACAGCTTGCCCGTTTGAATAAAACTGCGGGATCAGTGAACCATCCAATGCAGGGCCCCAGCTTTCGTCAACACCGTCGTTAACGCCGCCGCCCTTACCATCTACGTAGCTGAATTTGCCATTTGAGCCCTGACCATATTGGTTTTGATAATTGGGTAATACCTGCACGTTTGAAAAACTGGTATTGGAGTTTATGGTAACACCTAATCCTTTTGCACCTTTACCTGTTTTAGTCCTGATGAGGATAACGCCAGCCGCTGCGCGTGAACCATAAAGCGCAGCCGCGTTTGGCCCTTTCAATACACTTACCGATTCAATATCTTCTGAGTTAAGATCAGAAATAGCATTTGAAAAATCCCTTGAACCATTGTTTCCTAAAAACTGGCTGTTATCAACAATAACTCCATCAACCACAAACAAAGGTTGGTTATTGCCTGATATGGAGGTTTCACCACGGATGACGATGCGCGACGAACCCATATCGCCCTGGCTGTTGGTAACCTGTACACCGGCAATTTTACCTGCCAGCGCGTTTACAAAGTTAGTTTCCTTGGCTTCAGAGATATCTTTTGATTTTAAACCCTGCACAGCGTAACCCAATGATTTTTTATCTTTTGAAATATTAAGTGCCGTTATAACCACCTCATTCAATGAATTGGGCGCTTCAACCAGTACTACGTTTAAAGTTGATGTACTTTGCGTAACCGGGATCTCCTGGGTTGTAAAACCGATGTAGCTTACCCTGAGCACATCATTGGCATTAGCAGTGATGGTAAACCTGCCATCAACATTGGTTTGCGCGCCGGTGGTTTTACCTTTAACCGATACACTAACACCGGGCAGCGGCAACCCATCTGACTTGGCGGTTACCACACCGCTTATTTTAACGGATTGCGCCGCAACCGTTTGGACGAGAATAAAAGGCAATACAATTGCCAGTAATAGCTTGTAAATTTTTAACATGATAATTAATAATTGTGATTAATTTTTAATGCCGATACAGATAAACAAAGCATGGCAATGGCCTTAGCAGGCATACAATGCCCGGCTCATAAACCTGTTTTAACTGTAAAGAATTGATTAGGGGATGATATTATTAACGCCGTAGCAAACTGCAGCAAGCCCGTGCATTAGTACCATACATACTGTAAGGAATTAGCAGCAACAACGCATGCTTTGCATACTTGGATAGAAGAATTTGGCCGTGAGCTGGTTCAATGAAACTAAAGCATTGTTGTGTAAGGGGGTAGTTTTTGTTTTCATAAAAACGGGTATTAAATAAGTGCAGATAGATTTTTTTAACTGATGACAGCAAACAGGGTTGCCATCAATTGTTTTTTTAGTTTATAGATGCTGTTTTATTGTTCACCAAAGCATCAACGGCTTTTAACATGGATGCAAATTCCTGTTTATCATATAAACGGGTGAGGTAAACAATTTTTCCATCACGGTCGATAACTACATTGCGGGTAACGCCGCTCTTTTTGTTGGCAAACCGGCCAAAAATATCAGCACCGGGATCAAGTGCCAGCGGATAGCTGATATTCATATCATGATGGAAACCTTTTACTTTTTCAAGCGGCTCATCGCGGTCAACGCCAATTAAAACCAGGCCTTTATCTTTATATGCCTGCCAGATGTCTTTTTCCAGATGCGGCATTTCTTCGCGGCATACGCTACACCAGCTTGCGGTAAACTGCAGGATAACCACTTTACCGCGCAATTGCTTTAATGATGTTTTGGTACCATCGGTTAATACCAGCTCAAAATCTGCAGGGGCAAGGTCACCCGTTTTCACAATGTAACCGCGGTCGCCCGCGGCAGGATCAGCAACCTTTGTTGTTTGCGCAGCAGCAAGCAATGTTGTTATGGAAAGCGAGCAGGTAATAAGTAAATGTTTAATGTTCATTGCTATACATGTTAACCGTTATATCAGATCGGTGATACTTCAATATTTTTTAGCAAGGAAAACGAGGAGAGAAAAGAATATATACATTACCGGGCACTAAGCCGGGCAATAGTGTATTATATTATCTTTTCTACCCAATGGGCAGACAGGAATTAGCACCTTTATAACAATGGGCTTACAGGTTGCTAAGACATCACAGGGCCTTTCCCTCAGTCTTTCTTGATAATTAAAATATTCAAAGAGCCGTTTTGACAATGCAAATATATATAAATTCTACTAAAACCATAGACATTATATAATTATTGCAATAAAATGAATTAAGCATCATAAAAATTGTATCTCTACGTGCAAGTTCAAGCGTCCACGCTTGAATTAAAGAGAAATTGAGGGTCCTCGCTCGCGGTTATCATCGTATAGTAAGCGTGGACGCCTGAACCTGCAAAAACAAAAAAGCGCCCCTATTCATTATGGGGCGCTTTCATTCATAAAATTCAGTAACTGTGTTTTTATTTTTCCCAGATTGATTTTAACGCGGTTTGTTGCAGGCCGATGCCTTTGGTTGTAATACGATCAAAGGGTTTATTAGGGAAAAAGATAGCTGTCATGGTAGTAAGTCCACCGTCGGCAAAAAGTTCAACTGATGTACCATCAATTACCAGTGTAAGATCTGAGGTTTTTGTTCTCGCATACCTTGGAGCAACAAAGCGGCCTTTAAAATCTTTTTGAAAATCAACCTTGCCCGCTTTCGTTCTGTCGATATAATATTGATTTGCTTTTTTATCATAGCCGATCAATAGCTCTTCGCCAAGATCATTTGATAGGGTTATCGTATAATCATCAAGCGATTCTGTAATCTTTTTTAACACACTTTGCGCAGACAGTTTTGCAGTTGCAGCAGTTTGAGGGGCCAAGGAAATAATTTTTAACTCGCCAACAGGAACCGACGCAAGTAACAATTCGCCATTCACTTTTTTCAACGACAAAACGCGCGGGATGGTCATGGCATTACGCCATTTTTCGGTTGGCACCTGGTTGGCATATTCCCAGTTGCTCATCCAGCCTAAAAATATTTTGCGCGGACCTGTATTGCCCCATATTATGCCAGCGTACTCATCCGGACCATAATCGAGCCAGCGGGTTTTAGTATCAACCGGGGTAAATTTACTGCCGTTAAACTGCCCGACAAAATACTGGGTTGCCGAGCCCCCGTTTGGCCCACCGGGATTAATATTGACGATAAGCACCCAATAAGTTTTACCATCAACCTTTAAAGGGAACAAATCAGGGCATTCCCAAACACCGCCATGCGCCCCTGTTTCCAATCCAAATTCACTTTCCCTTTTCCAATTTTTCAAATCGGGCGCTGAGTAAAACGTAATATGATCTTTAGTGGCAAGCGTCATGAGCCATTTCTTCTCTTTAGCGTACCACATCACTTTAGGGTCGCGAAAATCTTTTATGCCGGGGTTTCTCAGAACCGGGTTACCCTTGTATTTAGTCCAGGTGTTACCATTATCAAGACTGTAAGCCAGACTTTGATTTTGAAATTTATCCGTTCCCGCCTTTTCCCCTTTTGGGTCATGATGGGTAAAGATGGCAACCAGCGGGATTTTTCCCTTTTTACCAAAACCACTTGTGTTGTTGGAATCAACCACAGCACTGCCCGAAAATATATAACCTAAACTATCGGGATATAAAGCAATCGGCTGTTCTTTCCAGTGAATAAGATCGGTGCTCATTGCATGCCCCCAGTGCATGGGTCCCCAAACAGATGCCTTGGGATAATACTGATAAAACAGGTGATAAGTATGGTTAAAATAAACCATGCCGTTGGGATCATTGATCCAATGCTGTTTTGGCGAAAAATGGATCTGCGGGCGGTATTGTTCTTTGTAAGTTGCAGCAGTTTTTTCCTGTGCATTTACTATAGCCGGTAATACCAGGCCAAGCGCCAACAGGCTCAGGATCTTCAAATTTTTCATTATTACAGGATTAATTGGTATGGGAATATACACCGATAATTTATTTAAAACCAAATAGTTTTAAATACTTGCCCCATACAGCAACATTTCTGCAGATAACATTCTTTTATCAGCTGATTTTACACGTGGCTAAAACTATCTGCATCAACAAAGAGTACAGCGTTATCATGCATTTTTAAGATGGTAGAAGGATAATACTCCGACACAGGCTCCTGCAGGGTATGTTTTACAGCTGCTGCTTTATTAGCCCCGGGCACCATACAAAATACATGGGCAGCGTTCATTAAAGCGGGAACAGTTAGCGTCATTGCGTATTCGGGCACGGCATCCAAAATATCAAAACAACCGTCGTTAACCTGTTGCTGCCGGCAGGCCTGATCCAGCTGTACCCTTTTCACCATTTCCGGATCATGGAAGTTTGCCACATGCGGATCGTTAAAAGCAATGTGGGTGTTCTCTCCTATCCCCATACATACCATATCAGCCGGGTTACTTTTCAATAGTTGGGTATAGCGTTCGCATTCGGCCTTATGATCTGCCACGTTACCGTTAAAATAATTGACTGACGCAAATGGCACACGCTCAAAAAGCCTCTTTTTAAGAAAGCTGCTGAACAACTGTGGAGCAGCATATGGCAAACCGAGGTATTCATCCATATGAAAAGCATTTATTTTCTGCCATTCGATGCCCTCATCATTCACCAATGCATCCAGGAATTCATTTTGTGAAGGTGCAGCCGCAAAAATCATATTGACCGAGGGTTTCGTAAGCAGCAGCTGCTTAATTTTTTCGCTTACCATTTTGGCTGCTGTTTGCCCAAGGGCTGCCCGGTTTTCCAGCACAATTACTTCAAGCTTTTCTGCTTTTATCTTTTTCAACATGGAAATGTCGTTAACTAAATTAAATTGCATGAACAGCTTTACCGCCGATGATGGTTTTATGCAGGTTAATTTCATCGTCAAAAATCACCAGATCGGCATCTTTCCCAACAGTTATTGATCCCATGGTATCATCTGCTTTCATAATTTTGGCCGGGGTTATGGTCATCATTTTTACGGCATCAATTACTGGTACATCAGCAAGGGTGATCATGTTTTTAACCAGTTGGATAGTTGTTGCAACACTCCCGGCAAACGCGCTCCTGTCGGGCAATTTCGCTACGTTATCTTCCACTATCACTTTTAAGCCATTACGGCGATCGCCTAAAATACTTTCGCCGGGCGGCATTCCGGCGGCCCGCATAGCATCAGTTATGAGAGCGATTTTTTCCGGCCCTTTAATCTTGTAAACAAGCTTAAGCAAAGCCGGGGGCAGGTGCCTTCCGTCGGCAATTATCTCAACCGTCATATCTTCCAGCAAGTAACCGCTTTCAACAACTCCGGCGTACCTGAACGCATTGCGCCTGGATACACCCGACATGCCCGAATAAAAATGGGTGATATGGGTATAACCATTTTCATAAGCTTCAAGCACCTCTTCGTAAATGGCATTGGTATGGGCTATGGATGGCAAAATCCCTTTTGATTTCAGGAAGCGCCCGAATTCAATCGCGCCTTTTAGCTCCGGGGCGGCGCTCCATCGTTTTACTACAGATGAATGCTGTAAAATTTCCTGGTATTCTTTTGGATCAGGCGGGCGGATAAAGCGGGGATCCTGTGCTCCCCGCTGCTCCATATCAAAGTATGGGCCTTCAATATGCATCCCTAAAAACCGGGCCCCATCTTTATTTAATGGCTCCGATTCTTCGTACAAGCTCAGGGTTTTTAGTAAAGCATCCTGCTCGCAGCTTAGTGTAGTTGGTGTAAAAGCTGTTGTACCCTGACTGGCATGCAGCCTGGCAATTTCGAGATAAGCCTCAACGGTATTATCCATAAAGTCGTGCCCACCACCGCCATGCACATGGATATCAATAAAACCAGGCGATAAGTATTTACCACCTGCATCAATTACTGTTTCAGCTTCACTATCTATATTCCCTTCGGCAATAGCAATGATCTTACCGTTTCGGGCTAATAACGTACCGTTCTTAATGATCCGCGTTGGCGTTACAATTTTTGCGTTAATGATTTTCAAACCCGGATAATCCATCTTCTAAGATACTGATATTAATCTCAAAACCAATACGTGTACGTACACAATAGCAATTATAGTATTTATTATGATTATTCCCAAAGCAGCGGTAATTTATTATTCATCATTGTTGCCGGAAATCTTTTAAACATCTGCCCAGCATTTCTCAAAAAATAAAAAGTCCCTAACGCTCGCCGCAGGGACTTTTAACCTAAACTTATTTTATAGTTTATTAAACTACTTCACAATAACTTCACATCCTATAAAAAGTTTTCAACTCCTTACAACTCATAGTTGGTTTATGGCCTAATTAAACAGGCTCATGAAGCTATTTTCGGCAACTATTTTTTCAATGGAGCTTTCCAACACCTTGTAAATGTTCATATTTAAAAACGGCCCTGCACTGATCCTTTTAACCCCGGCATCCTGTAACGCTTTAAAATCCGGGAGGCCAGGCATACACATCACGTTAATGGGAAGAGTAGATAATGCTGTTACTTTTTCTATATCAGCTATTTGGGTGATACAAGGAAAAAACAAACCATGTACACCTGTATCCTGGTAAAGTTTAGTCCTGGCCAAAGCATCTTCCAACGCATTGGGTACATTAAGCAGGAATGAATCAGTCCTTACGTTTATAAATATTTCTACTCCGGCATCGGCCAGCAGTTTGGTGATCTGTTTAAGTTTTGCAGCAAAACTATCCGCATCAACAATACTTCGCTTACCATTGGTTACTATCGAGTCTTCTATGTTGATGCCCACTACCCCAAGGTTATGCAACTGAATTATGTTATTACTGATTTCCTCCGGCGTATCCCCATAACCGGCTTCCAGGTCGACAGTTAGCATGGCCGATGTTGTAGCTGCTATCCGTTTGATGACAAAAAGGTACTCTTCAAAACTCATTTCTTCACCATCTGCAAAGCCTAATGACCCGGCAACAGCTGCACTTGATGTGCCGATTACTTCAAAATTTAACTTATCATAAACCAGTGCGCTTTGAGCATTCCATACATTGCCAACCTGCACAGGGATTGTTTTATGGTGCAGGGCTAAAAACTCTTTAAATCTATTTTTCATGATCATATTTTTATTTATGCTCAAAAATACCGCGACGATTCCGGCTTAAATTGTATAAAACGGAACAGATGAGGTGAAAGGTGAAAGGTGAAAGGTGAAAGGTGAAAGGTGAAAGGTGAAAGGTGAAACACCAATGGCCGGTACCCGGCCATTGGTGTTTCTGAAGTTCGGATCAGGCTACAAGGTTAGCTTCGGCACCGAAAGCGTGGTCGATGATAATTTTCCAGTTGCCATCAGGTTGTTGCCTCATTACCTCCATACCTTTTGCGGCAACCTGTGTTTTGCCCTGATCTGTAATTGTCCATTCAGACCGGCCCAAAGCTACATCGCCCGATTGCAGGCAGTAAACGGTTTTAATTTCCATTACGCCCGGAACAGCGCAGATGCTTTTAACAGCTTCTTCAAACTCGGCTCTGCCTGATACTTCTTTTCCCGGTTCGGGGAAAATGATGCCGTTGGCATCGTACACATTCATAATTACATTTAAATCTTTGGTGTTAAAAGCTGCCGCCAATAATGCGTGCACTTCCTGTGGTGTTTTTGCTGATTTCATTTTTTTGTTTGTTAATTATATCAGCAAAACTATGGAGCGTGAACAGCCCAAAATTGTACAAAACGGAAGTGTTAACCGCCGGCCAATACCTGGTTTATTGGCGACGCCTGAGCAGCAAAAGAATTAGGCGTAAAGCCAGTAAAAAGTTTAAATTCTTTTATAAAATGTGCCTGATCAAAATAGCCTGCACTGTAAGCCACGTTAGTCAGTTTTTCTTCGTTGGAGCTAACCAGGCTGAGGCTATGCTGAAAGCGGTTTATTTTATAAAATAATTTAGGTGGTAAACCTGTGTATTGCGAAAAAAGGGTATTCAAGTACCGCGCTGAGATGTTATGACGGTTGGATATGGACAGGATATTATCGCCGCTGTAATTCTTTTTAAGATTGCTTACAATATCCCCTATGAATTTGATTTTCGAATGCTTTTTTTCAGATACCGATAAACGGCTCCATAAATAATCCTCAATCATGGCCACTTTTGTATTCAGATCGGCAGTCTCCAGTAATTTTAAATAAAGCGTCTTTAATTTAGGGCCGAATACATGCGTGGCATCAACAATTTCGTTATTAAACTCTGATACGCTTTCATCAAAAAAATAAGCGGCCGAATGCGGATAAAAACGGAAGCCCAGCATAATATTCCTCCCTACCGATTGTATGGCTAATGGCCTGGTGATCTGGCCCCAAAGTTCAACGGGTGGCGTGGTGTAAAACAAATCTCCTTTTTTTGATTTCCAGTTTCCGGTGCCAAGGTTAAAGATCACCTCCATGGTACCGCTTGGAAATACGATATCATCATAGCTCCTGTCCGAATCAGATTCATACAGATAGAAGCACTTGATATAAGGCTGCAGCTTTTGGCCCGGAAGGATTTCTTTGAAAACCATTAACACAAATATAAGATGTGAGGAGATCACCTGAATTGTAAAAAACGGAACATTCTTAAATGAAAAGTCAAAAAAAGCCGCACAACCTTTAAAGAAGGTTGTACGGCCAAATTAAGATAACATTTAGATTGGGATGAATTAATAACCAGGGTTTTGGGTGAGTTTACTATTTATTTGCAATTCGCGGAACGGGATAGCATAAATCAACCTGTCCTGGGTAACGTTAAAGGTACTCGGGAGCAACCAACCGTACAATGCTTTCATTGTTACACCTTTTGCGTTAAGAACATCAATAGCCATGCCGTTACGTATAAGATCGGTCCAGCGGTGATTTTCAAATGCAAGCTCATGCCTCATTTCATTTGCCACATTTTGTTTGGTAGCAGTTGAAAGGGCAGCCAAGCCTGCACGTTGCCTAACCTGGTTAATGTAAGGTAACGCTTCAGCGGCTTTACCTTCGGCTACAAGGCATTCAGCGAGCAATAATAGCGCGCCCGAATAGCGGAATACCGGCCAGTTATCATCTGTATTGTATTCAACCTGATATGGCGGATGTAAATATTTTTTGATGAAGTAATTGTATCCTACACCTGAGGTTGGTTTGTAATTAACAGGGCTTTTAACTGCTGTTATGGTCATTACCTCATTGTTAATATTACCTTCAGCAACCGCGATAGAGGCAGGTAGCCTAAGATCGCCTTGTTCGTACGAGTTTACCATTTCCTGTGTAGGTACATTCCAGCCGCCGCTGGCCAGGCCACCCCGCGCGTTAGTACCCCTTAAGCCGAGGATAAATTCAGAGTTTGTTGTTCGCGGTATGAAACGCCAGATAAAATCGCTCTGCTGGCCATCGTTACCTATTTTGTATTGCACCTCAAAAATCGATTCTTTACTGTTTTTGTTGGCAAGATCATACACTGCGGCATAATCGCTCAATAAGCCATAGTTCATTTTGGTTATATCAAGCAACGCTGCTTCGGCTTTGGCATACTCTTTAGTTTGCTTTGACATATAGCTATAAGCCAAAAGCATTTTTGCAGCCCCCTGTGTTGCCCTGCCTGTTTGCGGAAAAGTTTTGGCAACGGGTAATACCAGGATAGCAGCATTTAAATCGGTGATGATCTGGTTATAAACCTCATCTGCCGAACTTCGCGGCAAAAATGCACCGGCTACATCTGTTACCTCTGTCAGTTGCAATGGTACACCACCGTAATGCTGAACAAGGTCATAATAATAAAACGCCCTTAAAAATAATGCTTCGCCCGAAATCTGATCTTTATCAGCCTGCGCCAGGCTTGATTTTTCCAGCCTTGATAATATGGTGTTTACTTTAGAAATGCCCGAGTAATCGTTACCGTACCTGTTGCCCGGATTATTAGGCTCTTGGCTCGAAATATTATTGTCAATAAACTCAGCCATTGCCTCGGCACTGGTTGAGGTCCCCCTATCGGCAGAATAAATCGTAAAAAATGTATTATCAGAGCGTATTTCATCCATATAGATACCTATAAAAGCTACTGAACGAAGATTGGTGTAAGCGCCTGTTAGCGCCTGGTTATACTGAGCAGCGTCTTTATAAAAAGAAGCCGAGCTCAGGCTTGTTTGGGGAACAAGGTTAAGCGTTTCCTTTTTACAGGATACAATACTTAATGCCCCTAATATGATTATTGCTATTTTTTTCATTTTGTGTATTTGCTAAATATTCAATACTAAAAACTTGCGTTTAAACCTGCAGAAAGTGTTCTTGGAATTGGATAACCTGTAAAGTCGCGGCCCTGGTTCAAGCCGTTCAATCCGGCTAAACCTGCTTCGGGATTAAGCCCCGGATATTTGGTGAAAATAAACGCGTTTTGCGCGCTCAGCGTTATCCTGAAGCTTTTGAAATATTTATTGTTTTTAACAGGTACAGTATAGCCCAGGGTTATATTTTTTGCAGCTATATAATCAGCTTTAAATACCTGCCTGCTGGTAAAGTTCCTGAAATCGGCAGTTGTTCCGGCTCTCGTTCTTGGGTAGATCCCGTCGCCAGGATCTTGTTCTGATCTCCAGCGATTAGCAACACCTTTTCGCACGTTAAATACACCGTCCAAATTTTCTGTTGACTGAAAAGCATCGTCAGCAATATCGTTTCCTACCGAACCTGCCAGTACGATACTCAAATCAAAATTTTTGTATGAGAAGCTATTGGTAATACCATAAACAAAAGTTGGATTAGGGTTACCAATATAAGTACGGTCATAACTGTCAATTTTGCCATCAGGAACACCGTTAGGGCCGCTAACATCTTTAAAGCGGGCAGTACCTACCATGGCAGTTGCGTCATGTGGCTGGGTGTCAAATTCCTGCTGGGTCATATAAACTCCCGTGTTGATATAACCGTAAAATAGACCTATCGGGTGCCCTACAGCAGTCCTGTTATCATCCCAATATTCGTTATAACCACCAATAGGTGCATTATTGGTACCTAAGCTTTTAACCAGGTTACGATCAAAGGAAATATTGAAATTGGTATTCCATTTAAAGGCACCGATAAGGTTTTTAGAGGTGATGGTAAACTCATGCCCCCAGAAATCAAACCTGCCAACATTTGAAGTAATGCTTGAATAACCTGATTGTACAGGAATATCTATCCCATATAACAGGCCGTCGGTTTTTTTCCAATAGTAATCATAGGTAAATGCTATCCTGCTGTTAAATAATTCCAGGTCTAAACCAAGGTCGTAACCTGTCGTAGTTTCCCAGGTAAGGCTGTTATTGCCAATACCGCTTAATGCTTTCCCTGGAACTACCTGATTGCTGAACACGTAGTTGCTGGTATTAACCGAAGCCAGGTAGCTGTAATCGCCAATGTTATTGTTACCTACCTTACCCCAGTTTGCCCTTATTTTCAGGAAGCTGATAGGCTTGATGTTTTTCACAAATGCCTCGTCAGATGCTACCCAGCCCGCAGATACCGACGGGAAATTTCCGTACTTATTGTTTGGCCCGAATTTAGAAGAACCATCGCGGCTCAAAGCAAATTCGACAAGATATTTTGAATCATAATTATATTTTAAACGGCCGATATAACGAATAAGTGACCATTGCGTAGCACCTACGTCGCCTAATTTAGTAGTAGCCGCGCTTATCCATTGAACGTTATCATCCGGGAATTGAGTTCCGTTGATATTGCTATTCTCATATGAATATTTTTGCGCTGTATAACCACCAAGTAAATCGAAATTGTGCTTACCACCCAGCGTTTTTTGATAGTTCAGCGTATTTTCACTCAGCCAGGTAACAAAACTGCTGGTATTATAGCTGCCCGTAGCCGGCTGAGGTGGTGCACTACCTAAGCCGCCCTGTGCTGTTGAGGGAGTAAACTGCCTGTTAATAGTATTATCGGTGTTTACGTTTATAGTTGTTTTGAACTTAAGCCCGTCAATGATCTTAAATTCGGCAAAGCCATTTGCAAGTACCCTGGCAGCTTTGGTTTTGTTTACCTGTTGCGTAACCACAAGATAATAGTTGGGATTGGGGAACATCCCGGGTTGAGAAAATGATACAGGATATGATCCATCAGCGTTTTTATACTTCAGCGTTGGATCCATTAAATAGGCGTTCTCAATAATGTTACGCCCGTTATCCAAACCAGGAACAACCTGATTGTTACCATAGCTTAATTCGAGATTAACACCAAGCGTTAATCTGTCAGATGCGGTGTAAACATTATTGGTCCTGGCTGTAAACCTTTCATCCTGTGAGTTTAATACCACACCTTGCTGTTTATTATAGTTTAAGTTAACAGTGGTTTTGATATCCTTTGCCCCTGCGCTGTAAGCCAGGTTATAATTTTGAGTTACGGCATTACGCAGCAATACATCAAACCAATTTGTACCGGTTTGGCCCGCATATTGGCTGGGGTTTTGATAAACCTGCGGCACTCCACCGGTATAACCTTCATACTTTGCGGCATCTTCATACCATTCTTTTTTATACTGTGCAAATTCCTGGGCATTCATCAAATCAGGCTTTCCGCGATCAGGTACCGACTGGATACCTGTATAAGAACTGAAATCGAGGCTTTTTTGACCGTTTTTTGCCTGCTTTGTGGTAACAAGGATAACACCGTTGGCAGCCCGCGAACCATACAGCGATGCCGAAGATGCATCTTTTAGCACAGAGATAGACTCGATCTCATCAGGGCTTAAACTTTGCAAGCCGCTAACGGAGGGAAAGCCGTCAATAACAATTAGCGGGTTATTACCTGCATTAATTGAAGCCGCGCCACGGATCCTGAAAGTCATTTCGGAGCCCGGCGTACCCGAATTTTGATTGATTTGCACACCGGCAAGTTTGCCCTGCAGCTTTTGCCCTATATTGGCAACCGGCATATCTTTTACTTCGGATGCCTTTATGGAGCTGATGGCACCGGTAACTTCGCGCCTGTTCTGCGTTCCGTAACTCACTACAACTACTTCTTTAAGGTTTTGTGAAAGTGACGCCAGGCGGATATCGATTGATCCGGTATTTTGAACCGTAACAACCTGTTCTTTATAGCCAATATACCTGAACACTAATACCCCGCCAACCGGGGCACTGATCCTGAATTTACCATTAACATCGGTTTGGGCACCGGTTGACGTTCCTTTCAGCATAACTGATACGCCCATTACCGGCTCCGAGCTAACCGAATCTTTTACAGTACCGGTTACCGCAACCTGCGCACCGGCATTGAACGGAAGATACATCAGCAGCCCCAAAAGGAGCGCTGAAAGATACTTCCAGGGGTCAAAAAGTAGAATTTTTTTTTTCATAAAATTACATGGGTTGGTTAATGATGGATTGAATAAGGCATAGCAAAGCCAGGCCAGTTTGATTAGCTTTTTTTGCCTCAGGCAATCGTTATTTAATGCCTCAGGGCTTTTGAAATAATAAAACAGTTGAACAATAAGCCGCTATGGGCTTTGGGACTGGGTAGTGACTTCGGGCATAAAACGTTTTACCAGACAAACGAAATTTCGCTTGTCTGCAACGGTCTGTACCCGGTCAATAATGTTTTCTTTCATAGAGCAGGGTGGTTAAAGATGATGACAACCATGTACAGACCCGGCGTAAGGAAACGTATCTGGCTGGTTGGCTTATAATTGTAACATCAAAAGTATTTCATAGATCAAAAATCGAAATACACATTTCGCACTTTAATTTGTACTTTTTGATATTTTTTTATTGTATTTTTTGGTACGCTGGGCACTCGGGACGATATATCAAAAAGTACAAAAAATAGACGCTCTTGTGCTAACAACCCGAAATTCATTTAAAATACTTTTGGAGCCATAAACCAATAAATACAAAACCTAAATGAAAAATGAGCTTTCGCAACAACAGGTTGCACAATACCGTAGTGATGGTTTCCTGGTGATAGAAGACTTCTTATCTCCCGATGAACTTGCCCTTTGGCGCACAGCTCTTGATGCCGCTGTAGCTAAGAGGAACGGTAATAAAATGCCCGACCGAAAAGAAGTATATGGTAAAGGTGATGATGCCGATAAAGCTTATTATGATAATGTTTTTGACCAGCTGATTAACCTGTGGCAGGATAACGAACAAATGAAACAGGTGATGCTTGATGAGCGCCTTGGCGAAATGGCAGCCCAACTGGCCGGTGTTGACGGTATCAGGATCTGGCATGATCAGGCGCTGATTAAAAAGCCATGGGCCAACCCCACATCCTGGCACCTGGATACCCCCTATTGGTCATTCAGCGACCGCAGGGCTTTATCTATTTGGGTAGCACTTGATGATGCCACCTATGAAAACGGATGCCTGTTCTTCATTCCGGGATCGTATCATCAAACCACATTTGAAAACCCGGGCATCGGCAAAAACATGGGTGCTATTTTTACCACCTACCCCGAATTTAAAGCAAGTAAATCAGTTGCAGCCCCCATGAAAGCAGGAAGCTGCTCATTTCACAACGGGCTTACTATACACGGAGCACATGCCAACATGACGCCGGGTTACAGGCGTGCCATGACCTGCGCCTACATGCCCGACGGCAATACTTACAACGGCATACAAAATATTTTAAGCGATGAAGATGCAGCCAACATTAAAGTGGGAGACTTGTTAAATAATGACCGGTTAAATCCTTTGATTTATAGCAGTACAAAGTAATTTAGCTTACGATAAAACCAATCCTGTTTCTCAACTAATAAGCCAAACCATGCTCCTTAACAAAACGATCATTAACTTCATATTATCGCTCCTTTTACTTTTATCTTTTAGAGGCATTGCGGCCCCGCTGGTTACCGAAAGTAAAATAGTAACCATCAGTACGCCTAAAATTACAATGGTACTTGATTATGGCGATAAAGCACAAATCACATCGCTGATTGTGAACGGGCAAAAAGTAGTGAGCAATACAGACGGGGCTTTTACATCTGTTAAAGCAGATGGCGTTTTGTACTCTTCATTGCATTTGAAAGGGAACCCGGTGCTGCTGCAAACTCCAGCAGCGATAACACTCAGTGGCATAAAATACGGCAGCAAAGATTTGACTATCAGCGAAAAGTGGATCTTCATAAAAAAAGAAGGCGCGATAAAATGGCGCATAGAACGGACTTTTTCCAAAGCGGCCAAAATTGAAGAAACAGATCTGCCTGTTATTAATTTTGATAACATTAACACTTGGGAAGGTGCCTACCAGGGCTACGGCGGGCTGGCCTGGTTTTACCTTTTTAATGAAAAACTGTGCACTTATGGCGTTCATACACGCTCAACCAATTTCTGGAACAGTAAAAACAACAACGGGCTGAACATCACTGTTGATGCACCGGGCAAAGCGGTTGCCATGAAATACACCCGCACTAATGGCGATAAACTGGCTTACGCCGTCACTGTTGCCGACCGGGAAATGCTGCCAAAATCAGACAGCGGCACCAACAGACGACTGTTTATCAGGAAAAGAACCGATGTATGGGCTCCTTTTGATGTATCGACTGTTAAAAGCTGCCAAAGTCTCACCTTTAGCTATTTTGATTACAATGAAAAATATGGCAGGGGTAAGCTGGCGGGTATAAACGGGGCACAGGTAAGCGCGGTTTTAGGCACCATTGCCCGCATCGGCGTTATTGATTCCCTGCATTTTGGCGGTAATAGCTGGGCTACGCCTTACGGCCCGATATGCCTGCACGAGCAATACATAGGTCAGCTTGGCCTGGGTATCAATGATCCGGCCTACCTGAAGGGTTATCAAAGCTGCCTCGATTTTTACCGCGATCATGCTATCCAACCCGATGGCCGCGTTTATTCACGCTGGGCGTATACCAATGAGGATGCCGCGCCAGGTCAGTTTAATAAATATGGATTTTATGAAGCCCAGTGGGGAATTTTAATAGATTCGAACCCCGACTTTGTGACCAACGTTGCCGAGTTATACGACATGACGGGAAACAAAGACTGGGTTAAAAGTCAGCAGTTATCCTGCGAAAAAGCACTGGAATGGATCCTGAAAAGGGACGGTAATAATAACGGCCTGGTTGAGATGATGACCAATTCGCAAAATCAGAAAAAAAGCAGCGATTGGATAGATATTATCTGGGCATCCTATGAAAATGCTTTTGTAAATGCCAAGCTCTACCATGCCCTTGTTAAATGGGCGGCAATTGAGCGTCAGCTCAACAACCCGGTAAAAGCCGGTTATTACGAAAACTTTGCAGCCAAACTGAAAACAAGTTTTAATAAGCCCACAAGCCAGGGCGGTTTATGGGACGAAGAAAAACAATGTTACGTACACTGGCGCGATAAGGACAACACCATACATGGCCGCAATATGGTTACCCCCGTTAACTTCATGGCAATTGCCTATGGTATTTGTGATGACAAAGCGCGCACGAAACTGATATTGGACAACATTGAGACTCAAATGCAGCAGGAAAAGCTGTTTTTCTGGCCTTTGGCCATGACCTCCTATGAACCCGCCGAAGGGAAAGAGTACCAGTTCCCTTTCCCCGAATATGAAAATGGTGATTTGTTTTTATCCTGGGGATCTGTAGCTGTTGCTGCTTATGCAAGCTATAACCCGGCTTTGGCAGTTAAATATGTAAAAAACGTACTGGAGCAGTACAGTAAAGACGGACTTGCCTACCAGCGTTACGGACGGCTGAAACAGGACGGCCGTGGCGATGATATTTTATCGGGCAATAGTTTAAGTATAGTTGGTTTATACCAGGCTGTTTATGGCGTAAACCCTTTATATAACCGTTTTTACCTCAACCCACATATCACACCCGAACTGTCTGGTACCGAGCTTAAATATAATTACAGAGGCCAGCGATTAACTATCGGGCTTAATAATGATGGCTATTCTGTAGCAAACAACAAGTTTAAAATCATAAGTCCCAGGAACTTCGGGTTTAATGCAACTCCAAGCCAGTTATCTTATTTCAATGGCGGCAATGAACAGACAGCTTTAAAGGTTACATCAAACAAGCAGTTAACCCTCAATATAATTAACTGGAGCAGCGACAAAATGGAATGGGTACAAAGCACAACTACATCTTCGGCAGCGCCGCTTACTTACCGCATTAGCCAATTGAAGCCTAATGAACAATACAGCGTTTCAGTTGGCGACAAAGTTGTAACAAAAGGAAAGAGCGACAGCAAAGGCGAACTAACGGTTAACCGCGCAAAAACGCCCATTTCTGAAAACATAAGCGTTATCCATGCAAATTAAGATCCTAAGCCCGCTGTGGGGGCACGAACACCTGCCGCTGAAAACTTTTCTCGACAAGATCAGGGTAGCAGGATATGATGGGATAGATACCTGGTTGCCTGCCGATGAGGACGATCAGCAATTGTTGTATGATTACCTGCAACAGCATCAAATGCACATTGTAATTCATCAACATGAAGCTGAAGGCAGCACGTTCAAAAAATTCAGGGAATCATTTGTTAAAAACCTTCACAAATGTGCCGAACCCGGCCCTATCCTCATCAATTCGCACACGGGGAAAGATTATTTCACTATGCAGGAAAACAGCGATCTGATTAACGCTGCACAGGAATTTTCGGCCAAAACAGGGATTACCGTAGCCCATGAAACACACCGCGGCCGGTTGGGTTATTCGCCGCAAATGACCGCCGAACTATTCAACCTGCAGGATAAATTTGCCATCACAGCCGATTTTTCGCATTGGGTATGTGTTACCGAAAGTATGCTGCAAAATTTTGAGGGGGCGATGAATGAAGCCATTAAACGCAGCCGGCATATTCATGCAAGAGTTGGTTTTGAAGAGGGGCCCCAGGTGCCTGATCCTGCAGCACCTGAGTGGCAATACGCGCTTGATCACTTTTTGGGTTGGTGGGACAGGATAGTGGCTAATAATAAACTGATTGGCACGCCGATACTACCCATAACTACAGAATTTGGTCCTCAACCCTATATGCCTGCCATGCCTTTCAGCAACAAGCCCGTTGCTGATCAATTTAGCATCAATTGTTTTATGAAAGACTTGCTGCGGAAACGTTACTGCGCAGACTGAACATTTTTACGAAATTCAGTTGGTGAAACCCCATTCTTCTTTTTAAACAACCGTGAAAAATAAAATACCGATTCAAAACCTGTTTGGTCGGCTATTTCACTGGTATTTAAAATGGTGGTCTGGAGCAGACTTTTGGCCCGTTCCAGGCGAATGTTAAGGTGGTACTGGTTGGGAGACACTCCGGTTATGCGCCTGAAAGCTTTTCGAAACGACGAATAGCCCATAGGTAACGCTTTTGCCAAATCTTCCATATCCAATGTATCCTCAAATGATTCCTGTATAATAAACCTCGCCTTTGATATGAGCTTACCTACCGGATCATCATTATATTCATGGTGCTGAATAATATTGCTGATCAACCCTAATAACTGCAGGGTCATGGCTGCTATTTGCTGTGGATAGCCGGGCAATGATGAACTCACACTTTCAACCAGATTATGAAATAACGCCAGGATATCTTTATTCAGACAGGAAGGCACAAGCGGGTTCTTCCGGTCAAAAAAGCCGTTGTTCATCAGTTGCTCTACATAAAAGCCATTGAAACCAACCCAAAACTCTTCCCAGCCCGATCCGGGGTCTGGTTTATAGCGGTGCCACACGCCCGGGTACAGAAAAAAACAGGTACCTTCAGCAACCTCGGCAGGTTTGGTTAATGCCGAACCGTACACACCTTTGCCCCTTGATATAAATACTATATAATAATCATTGAGTATGCGCCCACGGTTCCAGGTAAGCTGATGGCTTTCCGGATGTACCTGGTTAGGGTAATTATCATTGGGCTCTGTTTTAGAATAGCCAACGGTGGTTACATAAATGCCCCATCGTTCTTCAACCTCAGTAACGTTAAGATATTTGAAATAGTTCTTCAGCATTAATAATGGTTCACATTGGTTAACAACACCTTTTATCGCGGCATTACGCTGTTATGAGTTGCCTATTTGATGACCAAAACAACAGCTAATTCATAAAATTACGAATATCCAATATACCAAAACCCATTATTCTTTGCACTTTTTGACATTTTATAAAAACAACCGACCCGGATATGATCATACCCGGGCCGGTTAAATATCAGTTTCAAACCGATACCAAATAGCAGCTATCAATTACTTTTTCATATGCACCGGTTTTATACCTTCATGCGTAGGCGTAACCTGTTTAATCAACCCCTTATCATCAAACTCCATTTTATCAATACATACCTCACGGTTATATCCTGCGGCATCACCCATAGTAATCCCTTTAGGGTAATTGAACCGGTGATAAACAAGATACCATTCATCGGTACCCGGGATCTGGATCACCGAGTTATGCCCTGTACCGTAAATACCTTTAGCTGCATCTTTGGCTATAACTATGTTGTGTTCAGGGATCTCAATTGGGCCGTAAGGCGATTTGGCTGTACCGTAATGCACGCTGTAATCAGGGCTCCGGGTATCATTTTCCGACCACATGAAGTAATATGTGCCCTTGCGGTAAAACACGTAGGTACCTTCGTTATAGTGCGCATATGGGGTGAGGATTTTGGTGGTTCCCGGTTTTAAGGAAATCATATCATCATTTAATTCGGCTACGGCCATATAACCATTTCCCCAGTATAAATAGTTTTTACCCGTTTGCGGATCGGCAAAAACATCTGCATCAATCTGCTGTCCGCCTTTAACACCTTCCGGCAGTTGAGCCAGCAAGGGCTTGCCCGAATCGGTAAAAGGTCCTGCAGGGTCATTTGCCGTGGCAACCCCTATTTTCTGTGCGGCGGCAAAATAGTAGAAGTATTTATACTCGCTACCTATCTTTTTTTCGATGATGCAGGGTGCCCAGGCATTCTTTTTTGCCCAGCTCACATCTTTGGGCAAATCAAGGATCTTGCCCTCATCTTTCCAGTTAACCATATCATCCGAAGAAAAAGCCTTGAAATAATTGCCCGACCAGCCATCAAAACCATCGCTGGTTGGGTAGAGATAAAACTTGCCCGCTTTTTCGGCATACAATATTTCCGGATCGGCATAATATCCTGCTATAGCCGGATTATGGGTTTCCTGAGCGGTAACCTCAAAAACCTGTGGCTTTTTACCTGCGATAGATACGGAATATTTAACTGCTCCTTTTGTAAAATCCTGCGGCTTTGCCGGACTGATGGTTATGCCAGGAAACAGCGTAAACAACGGATCAAATGATTTTAAATTGGTACCTGGATTTACAGGCAGGTAAACCTTATGAGCAGCCGAATCCAAAACTATATTAATGCTTTTAAGCTGCTTGTTAACAGGCGAGAGCATTACATCTTCGGGCGTTTCCCATTTTGCTGTTAAGGCTGCCGCTTCCTTTGCGGTAATTGGCATTACTGTACCATGGCGGGGATGAAAGTTCATGGATACCTCGTCGTCAATCAGTTTAAAATTTTCAAGATCGGTTGTTTTGGTAAACTGGTATTTGCCTTGGGTATACATGTCATACATCAAAATGTAACCACTGCCGTTGTTTAATTTAAAAGTGCCTGCCCCTTCTACCGGGTCTTTGGTTTGTTGCACATATTTATCGCGCAATACATATCCCGATGTTAGTTTATCCGATACAGCTATTTTTATTCCCGCTCCTGATCCCTCCGTTTTGAAAAACAGGTAATACTTATTGTCTTTATACACAATATCACCATCGATACAGGCACCACCATCCGGCTTATAAAAAAGCTGTTTAGGTTCGGTTTCTAAACCTGTAAAATCATTATTGGCGTAGGCGTAATAAATCTTATCGGCTTCCTGGCCAAATCTCATCGACCAGTAGATCATATACTTTTTTTCCTGCGGATCATAAATCGTCTGCGGCGCCCATACCCTGTTAACCCCGGCAAAGTTTGCAAAGGTTTTGGTGATATCAATTGATTTGGATGTCCAGTGCACCAGGTCGGTTGATTTTAGCAGCACCATGGCATAATCCGGCCCCCAGCCGTATTTTTCGGTGTTCATATCAGTTGCCACCATGTAAAAAGTTTTACCATCAGCAGCACGCATAATGTGCGGATCGCGAACACCGCCCGTAGCGCTGATATCAGCCGAATTTAAAACAGGGTGATTGTTATTCAAGGCGCGGAAATGATATCCATCGTTACTCAAAGCAAAACGGATAGCTTCGCCGCCTTTGTTACCTGTAAAATAAGTGAAGAGGTAGGCACTGAATTTTTGCTGCGGCTGCGCTATCAGCACCGTATAAAAACTGATTAAAGCGCCCAGTAAAACTATTTTTTTCATGTATTATTGGTTTGATTTTTTCTAATGTTCAGGATAATTATTTGCGCTTTTCCGCATTTGCACCACTAATTCTGACTACGGTCAATGAATAGGCTGGTACAGTGAAAGCCCACTTTTTTTTCAATTTTATTACTGAAGATTGAGGGAGAACAGCTTGCGGGGTGTCGGAAGAATTTTTTGCCCCGGGATCTCCGGAAATCACAATAAGTGTTGCAGATTTAGGTAGTTTATTAATTTTTGACAGATCGGCCTCTCCCGAAAGGGTAGCATTGCCTGCGTTGGCAATTTTAAGGATAACATCACCTGTTGCAGAATCACGTACGCTTGAGGTGCCTGCGGTGGTATCAATTACTGTCTTCTCGCCTTTCAGCTTTATTATACCAGGCAAATACTCATTGCCTGAATTAGCGGCAAACTGCTGCTGAACATAATAGTTCACCGTTGGGAAAACCTTAGTGCCATTAAAATATATGAGATTGGGGTTCCAGGAAGTGTGGCCTATCCTGGCAATAAGCGGGGCATACGATGCCATCCTTACAACATCGCCGTTGCTTTCTAAACTGGTCATATACACAGCTTCTGCCAGGGCGTTGAATAAAGTATTGCCCCACGAAGCATATTCGCCAATGTATACTTTTGATCTTAGCCTGTTGTATGAATCATAACGCGCGGTATTTTTTAAAAACCACTGTGGTTTTTCATAATAATGTTCATCAACAATACCAACCGAAAGCTGATCGGCAAGTTTCCATCCCTTATCAAAATCTTCCCCATTCGGGCTTGGCCCAACAGTTCCTATGATCTTAATTTCGGGATGGGCCTTGTGCACAGCATCATAGATCATCCGGAAACGTTCTTCAAATATACCGGTGATCTTATCTTCATTACCTATGCCAAGGTATTCCAAATTGAAAGGTGCAGGATGCCCTGCAGCAGCACGTTTTGTCCCCCATATAGAAGTGGCCGGTCCGTTGGCATATTCAATGAGATCAAGAACATCCTGTACATAAGCGCTCATTTCTTCCATCGGGATGCCCTTTTGCCCGGTGCCGCCTATCCTCCAGGTGCCGCCTGAATTTTGACAGCTCACGCCTGCCGCAAGTACGGGCACCGGCTTTGCGCCTATATCCTCACAAAACTGAAAATATTCAAAATATCCCAAACCTACCGACTGATGATAATTCCAGATGTTACGCTGCTCAACCCTTTGCTCAACCGGGCCAATGGTATTTTTCCAGCGGTAAATATTGGCAATGCCATCGCCATGGGTAAGGCAGCCACCCGGGAAACGCATAAACTTTGGTTTTATATCAGCTATAACCTGCGCCAAATCTGCCCGTAATCCATTTTTATGATTTTTAAACGTTTCCTCAGGAAACAAAGACACCATATCAATCCCGACTTTCCCTTTTGCCTTGATCAACAACACCAATTTGGCGCTGTCATTGTCAAAATTCACGTGAATCTGCTCGGTATATTTTTTCCAGCCTTTATTGGATGTTGTAAACGAGGAAGAGCCTAATTCTTTACCTTTCCGGTCAACAAGAGCCACTTTTACCGGCAAAGATTGGCCCGACATCACATTCAAAAAAACCGAAAAACTATAATTTTTACCCGCCTTGACAGGCATACCATCAAACCCTGAATTTTCAAGCCCTACTCCTTTTTGCCCTTCATCCTGAATATCAAGTAAAATATAATGCGGATTATTGGGATGAACCGGAGCAGCAGTTTCAACCGAAATGGTACCATAACCAAAACCATCGGTCTCATATTTCCAAGCAGTCATCGAATTCCAGTCGCGGTTATCTGCCGGGCTATATTCAAATGAACGGTTTTGAATAAGTTCGGCATAAAGCCCACCATCAGCCGCGTAACTTAAATCCTCAAAAAAGATCCCAAAAAGATCAGGACTAATCTCTTTTGGTTTTGCAACGTCGGTTTTTTGCTGAGCAGAAGCCCTAAAGCCGGCAAATGCCAACATTAACAACAGCGCTATGCAGCCTATTTTTCTCATCATAACAGGTTATAAGGTTAATTGAACTTTTGTACTCCTTTGGTGCTCACCTTTTTGATATTCCCATTTAAATCGAAATTCAAACTATCCAGGCAAAGCTGCCGTAATACAAAAGATTCCTTTTGAGGAAAAATGCGGTGATATAAAATATAGTACTGCCCCTTTTCAATAAAAGTGGTATGGTGACCTGGGCCTATCACGGTACTATCGGCAGATGTGCTCAATATAACCCGATGCTCATCTTCCTGAAAAGGGCCGAGCGGACTGTTCCCTTTTGCATAACCCACCTGGTAGCTGGCATCAATGGCTTTACCTTCCGAAAACATGAGGTAATAGGTTTGATTACGTTTTATCACATGTGCACCTTCAAAAAAATGTGGCGTGGTAATATCTTTTGGAGCGCCCTCAAACCAAACCATATCGTCCTTCAGCTTTACAACCATACAATGCCCGTTAATCCATTTATAACCGGAACCCCAATAAAGGTAAATGCTGCCATCAGTGTCAATAAAACAGTCCGGATCGATATTATGTACCTGGGGATAATCTGTTGATTTCACCATAGGGGTATTATCCTTCTTTAAGTTTTTCCAGGGGCCGAGCGGCGTATCGCTTACACCACCCCAAATCTCACCACCTACGGCTACATACATGTAAAACTTATTGTCTTTTCCTTTTACTACCGATGGTGCCCAAACCATTTCGTCGAGAGAAGTAGGGCTGGTACAGGCCTGCTTTGTGGGCCAGTTAATATGGTGCCGTTTAAACTTGATAAAATCGGTGGTTTCCAGCACGGCTAACTCCCTATCGCCCCAGGGATCAATTGTGGCGTAGATGAAATAACGGCCTTTATCCTTTACTACAGTTGGGTCGGCAAAATAGCCCCCGGTTATTGGATTCGGGATCATTTGTTTTTGTGCCTGCGAAGCCTTGCAAAACAAAATAAGGATGAAAAAGAAGAGTACACGCCTGGTCATAATGGTAAGATAAAAAGGAAATTCAATATTAATTGTTATTTTAACAATTAACGAATTTTACGGCAATTTTATCTCAATTTATTTTGAGGTAATGATAAACAAGCACGCAAAGGCGAAGAGGCGTTAAGTAGAAAAACTTTGCGAGTTCGAAAATTCGAAGGTGAATCGCAATGCGCAGAATCGACTCACCCGGTCCACGCTTCGCTGGACCACCCTCTCTCCGGCTTTGCCGCAAAGAGGGTAAGAAAAATAAAAAAGAAAACCCCTCTTTACGCTTGCGTAGAGAGGGGTGACAAGCGTAGCGATGTCGGGGTGAGTCAATACGCCGGAAAGCGACTTGTTATTCACCCATCAAAAAGGAAAAATCGCCTTAAAACTAACATTCCGGCCAATATTATAAATACCGAGGTGCCCGTTTGGCGATGACCGGTAATATTCAAAATACTTTAAACGGTTCAGGTTTGATTGATAGGCTTTATCAAACAAATTATCCACCTGCAAAAAAAGCTCGCAAATGGTTTTGTCCGATTTGCTTTTGATGGAAGTCCCCGCGCCGAAATTAAACAAAGCATAGCCTGGCGTGGCAGTCTCGGTATTATCCAAAGCATAAAAGCGGTTCTGTGTGGTGTAGGCATCCATTTCGGCCTTGAAGTAAATTTTTGAAAAAGCGCCATAAGCTTTCTGCAAACTCACCTTAAACTCCGACCTGATATGCAGCGGCGGGATAAAAGGTAAATATTTAGCCGCTCCCTTTGATTCATCAATGAGCTGCTGGTTGCCGTTAATACCTGTTACATAGGCCAGACTGTTGTTAAAAGCCAGCCATTTAACATTTTGCGGATGCACATTAAGTGTAAACTCGGCCCCATACAAGCGGGCACTGCTTTGCTGGTATTGGTAGGTACTGTTACCCGGCACAATCACTACCGGGTTGCCATTAGCATCGGTCAGTTTAGCCTGGTAAATGTAATTGTTGATGTGGTTATTAAACAGTTCGGCAATCAGGTCAACATCTTTCAGGTAAGCGATGAAGCCCACATCTTCCTGCAAACTAAATTCGGGGTTAAAGCTGCGGTTACCTAAATATACGATATGCGCGCCGGGATCAAGTCCATTGGAGCCGATTTCGGTAATATTGGGGGCACGGTATCCCCGGGCAATATTAGCCTTAAACAATAAGCGTTCGCTGATATTATAAGTTACCCCCAGGCTGCCTGAAACACCCTGGTAAACATGCTGAAAGGCCGGAAACTGTAAATGCGCACCTGCTGTATCCGGTAATTTTACATGCTGTTCAAATCCGTTTTTGGGGTTGGGCCCTACATAAAAATCATGCCAGCTAATGTGCCGGTTATCATACCTGATGCCGCCCGAGATATCAACTTTCCCAATAGTTTTTTTGGCGAACAGGAAAGTCCCGGCATCAAACAGGTTATAATCCGGGATCGGAAAATCGGTTGCAGCCTTGCTGCGATTGTTTTGGTACATGCCATTTACGCCGAGGGTGCTTTCTATCCCGGCAATGCTTGGTAAATTATATTTCAGATCGTAATTGAGGGTATTAAGCACAACATACAAACCTGGCTGGCTGGCCAGTGTAGGGTGGTTGTATTCCCTGCGGATACTTTGCTGCAAGCCGAGCGAGGCATTGATACTGCTGCCTTCACCCAGTTTAAACTCGTTGTGCGAATAGATCCGATAATGCTGAATGCGCTGGTGCAGCGGGGTTATACTGTATGATCTTAACTCATCATCACTTACAATTGGCCTGTTCCTGATATTATCAGTACTGCTTTCAGCTACCTGTTTGGTAAACTGCCTTGTAAGCGAGTCCCTGCTGCCATCTGGAATTTCCTGCCGGTTATCATATACGGTTGCCGCAATTTGCGAATAGCCCCATTTTTTATCAACCCTGGCCATGCCCGATAAGTTAAACTCACGGAAACCTGTATTATACACATAGCCATCAACACTGTTGTGGTAATCATGTGCTGCTTTTGCAGTTGCCCGGAAGGCGTACCGCCAGTCGTTTTTTTTATAGGATAAACCCAGCGAGGTACCAATCATGCCATTATTGGTGTGATAATCGGCAATATAATCTCCCCGTAAAACATTGTTTTCGCCAACCGGCAGGTATGGGATCATGTTGATCACCCCTGCCAGCGCATCCGAGCCATAGGTTAAACTTGCCGGGCCTTTCACCACTTCGGCACGACCAATACCGTATTGATCTATCTCAATACCATGCTCATCGCCCCATTGCTGCCCTTCCTGGCGCACGCCATCATATAAAGTTAAAACACGGTTGTAGCCTAATCCCCTGATAAAAGGTTTGGAAATATTGGGTCCTGTGGTAACCGCATTAACACCCGGCACCCCTTTTACAATGGCATCAATAATGTTGTTGTTTACATTTTGATCCATTTCCTTCTTCGTCATTACAGCGATAGGTACCGGGTTGCTCCGCAGTTCGGTTTTACGTGAAACCCCGGTTACTGTTACCTCGCTTAATTTAGAGCTGCTTTCCTGCAGATTACCATTCAATAAAGCTACCTCATCCGGCTTTACACTCACATGATAACGCTCGGTAACATACCCTATGTTTGAGAACACAACGATATATGTACCCGCCGGAACATTTTTTAAATGATAATAACCCTTATCGTTTGTAGTGCCGCCGATAGAAGTTCCCGACAATACAACGGTTGCAAAAGAGAGCGGCTCGCTGCCTGCCGTCAACCTCCCTTTAAGGGAACCATGCTGCGCCGAAACAACTATCGGGATCAGTAAAAAGTATAGTAAGTATAATAATTTCATCTTATTCGTTTTAGCACATTATAAATAACATACAAAACAAATAAAAATTATTAGTCTTACCTAATTTTAATAATAAGATTTATAAAATATACTCAATACCAATCCGAATAAAATAGATTACACTGAAGCCGCTTAATAACTAAATAACTTTTTTATGCTGAACTATCGATGGCTGCTGCGGAGAAAAGGCCAGCATAAAATCTTCGGCCCGCTTAACCATATGTTCCGAACCAATAAAAATGGCCGAACGCTGGTGAAGTTCATCAACATCAAGATCAAGGATCCGGTCATAACCTGTAGATGCCGTACCTCCAGCCTGTTCAATTATAAAAGCCATAGGGTTGCATTCGTAAACTAACCTCAATTTTCCGTTCGGGTATTGTGCTGTGGTCGGATACAAAAAGATCCCGCCTTTGATCAGGTTACGGTGAAGATCCGCGATCATTGAACCGGTGTACCTTGAAGTATAAGGGCGATTGGTTGCCGTATCTTCAACCTGGCAGTATTTGATGTATTTTTTTACACCCAAAGGAAAATGGGTATAATACCCTTCATTTATGGAGTAGATATAACCGTCCTTAGGCATTTTAATACCGGGGTGCGACAGGCAAAACTCACCTATCGACGGATCGAGCGTAAAACCGTTAACACCCTTGCCCGTAGTATAAACCAGCATAGTTGATGAACCATAAATTACATAACCTGCCGCCACCTGCTCGGTACCTTTTTGCAGCACATCCGCTAAAGTGGCCTTACCCTCAACAGTTTTACGACGATAGATGGAAAATATCGTACCTACACTCACATTTACATCAATATTTGAAGATCCATCCAACGGATCAATAGCCACAATGTATTTGGCATGTTTTGAAATCTCTGATTCTATCAGGATATGCTCGTCATTTTCTTCTGAAGCCACAACACAGCATTCGCCCCCGCTGCGTAATGCCGAAATAAATTGCTCATTGGCATAAACGTCCATCTTTTTCTGTCGCTCACCGTGCGAGTTCACCGAGTCGGTTTCGCCGATGATATCAATAAGTCCGGCTTTGTTGATCTCACGGTTCACAATTTTTGCAGCAATGCCTATATCCCGCAAAAGCCTTGACAGTTCGCCTTTGGCAAAAGGAAAATCTGCCTGTTTCTCTATAATAAATTGTCCTAACGTTTTTACTGTTTTCATAGGGATGTGTATTTAATTAGTTAACAGAAATATTAAAAAGTACCGGCACCGGGCCAGGTGGTTTATAATTATAATGTGGCGATTTAATCAATGCCGAATAAAAGCCTCAAAGTGACAAAAACTTTAGTCTATCCCCTCATAATCACCTTTTTGCTAAGTTAACGGGCTTTTTGCATCGAACTGTCATGCCCCGTCTCTCTTTATTTCATTGATCATCTACCACCATTACTTCACATAAAAGCCAATTACAGGCAGATAGTATCACAGATGCTTATCATCCGCTGTCCCATTTGATAATATCGTACAATAATTGGATAACGGTTGGATAAAAATGGGAGATGCCATTATCCATCTTTGTTTTATATCAAAACCAATTAATTAAGGCCTGCCATTATAATATATAAGTATATGCCGCAAAATGAACATCCTTATCGCGACATCACTATCCGGTTTCCGGGCCAGGTAACTGTTGGCAAAAACTCGCTTTTGAAGTTAACCGATGAGGTTATTAACAATGGCTACAAATCGGCTTTGATCGTTACTATCAGTCCGCTGTTAGGAAAGCTTGAACCGCTTTTGGCCCAGCTTAAAGAAGCCGGAATTGCTGTTCATGTTGATACCTCCATAGTGCGGGAGCCTTCATTTAAGGATTTTGAAGACCTGCTTGCATCAGTAAAACATACCGGGGCCGATGTTATCATAGGCATTGGCGGCGGCAGCGTACTTGATGTAGCCAAACTAATAGCCGCCCAGATCAATAACGATCAAACCCTGGAGGATATAACTGGCATTGGCCTGCTCAAAAACCGCACTAAAAAGCTTATCTGTGTCCCTACTACGGCTGGTACAGGCAGCGAGGCATCGCCCAATGCTATATTGATAGATGATGCAGACAACCAGAAAAAAGGCATTATCAGCCCCTACCTGGTTCCGGATGTTGTGATCATTGATCCGGCTTTGATGGTCAGTTTACCTGCAGAGGTTACCGCCGCAACCGGTCTCGACGCCTTAACCCATTGCCTTGAAGCCTACACCAATTTATACGCGCATCCATTTATTGACATGTATGCTCTTGAAGGGATCGGGCTTATAGCGGCCAATTTGGTTAAAGCTGTAAACGATGGTACAGATGAGGATGCCCGTACGCAGTTAGCTATTGGCAGTTTAATGGGCGGCTTTTGTTTGGGCCCGGTTAACACGGCCGGTGTGCACGCCCTTTCCTACCCGTTGGGCAGTATGTACCATATTGCCCACGGCCTCTCCAACGCTTTATTGCTTCCTTTTGTAATGGAGTATAACATTCCGGCAGCCCCGGAACGCTATGCCGCCGTTGCCCGTGCATTAGGTTGTAACAGCAGTATCAATGATTTTGAAACGGCTCAGGCCGGAGTAGAAAAGATCCGTCAGTTGATTAAAGACTGCGGCATTCCCGCAAGCTTAAAAGAAATAGATATAGATAAAAACACCATACCGCAAATGGCTGCCGATGCCATGAAAATTACCCGGTTACTTAAAAACAACCCACGACCGATAAACATAGATGATGCGGTTACCATTTACGAGGCTGCTTATTAATACATACTAATGAAACTAAAAAAGAAATATAATGGCCTGGTAGTGCCATCAATTACGCCACTTACACAAGACTATAAACTTGACCATGAAGCGGTTGAAAAAATATTCGATAATATTTTCAACTACGGCGGTGTGCCTTTCATCCTGGGCACTACCGGCGAATCGGCCTCATTGCCAAATGATCTTAAGCTTGATTTTATTAAGCTGGCAACCTCGGTAAGGCAACCCGGCAGGTTACTTTACGCAGGTATTTCATCAAACTGTCTGTCCGATTCAATTGAACTGGCAAAACGCTGTGCCGGTGAAGGGATTGACGTTGCTGTAGCACACCTGCCTGCTTATTTCACATTAACAGAGTATGAGATAAAAACATACTTTGAAACGCTGGCCAATGAAGTACCTATCCCACTGATAGTTTACAACATCCCGGCTACCACCAACGTATCTATAAACCTGAACCTTCTCGATGAATTAAGTTATCATGATAATATAGTTGGAACCAAAGATTCGGAACGGAATCATGACCGCTTAAGAGATTCACTTAAACTTTGGGCTGGCCGGGCCGATTTCAGCCACTTTTTAGGCTGGGGCGCGCAATCTGCACATGCCCTGTTTACCGGCAGCGACGGTTTGGTGCCAAGTACAGGAAACCTGTTCCCCGATATTTATTACAAAATGATAGTAGCGGCCGATAATAACGACGAGCCTGCTGCCCTTCAGCTGCAAAGGCATTCCAACTTAGTTGGGGATATTTACCAGGGCAAACGCTTGCTGGGCGAATCATTAGCAGCATTAAAATCGCTGATGCAAAGCGCAGGATTATGCCGTTCGTACATGATGCCGCCGCTGTTGAAAGTTAGCGATACTGAAGCTGCCGACCTGCAAAAGAAACTGCAAAGTATGCTTAATGTTGAAAACCTTAGCCTGCCGATATACCAATGACAGCCGAAAAACCGATCATAGCGATAACCATGGGCGATCCGGCCAGTATTGGCCCCGAGATAGCCGTTAAGGCCTTACTTACCGAAAGGCTGTTTGAGATTTGCCGCCCGGTGATCATTGGCGATACCGGTGTATTTTTTGATATTGTAAAACGATTGGGCTTAAACGCCACTATCAATTCTATAAAAAACATCCGCAACGCGCGTTTTGTTTTTGGCAAGCCGGATGTGTTTGATCTCCATAATGTAGATATGGAGCAGCTGCGTTTTGGCGAGATCTCGGCCATGGCTGGCAACGCCTCGTTTGAAGCTGTTAAAAAAGCCATTGAACTGGCTATTGATGGCGAAGTTGACGCTACCGTAACCGGGCCTATCAACAAAAAATCCATTAATGAAGCCGGGCACCATTTTGCCGGGCATACCGAAATCTACGCACATTACACCGGCACAAAAAAATATGCCATGCTGCTGGTTGAACATAACATGAAGGTGATCCACGTATCAACCCATGTATCATTAAGGCAGGCCTGCGATTTGGTAAAAAAAGACCGGATAGTTGAAGTAGTTGAACTTTTACAGGATGGCCTCATCTCTCTTGGCGAAAAAAACCTAAAAATCGGCATAGCCGGGCTTAATCCGCATGCAGGTGATTCGGGATTATTTGGTACCGAAGATGATTTGGAGATCCTCCCGGCAGTACAGGAAGCGCTAAAATTAGGCTATGATGTGGAAGGCCCAGTGCCTGCCGATACCTTATTTTCCAAAGCATCAACCGGGTATTACGGTGGCGTAGTAGCTATGTACCATGATCAGGGCCATATTCCTTTTAAACTTACCGGCTTTAAATGGAATGCCGAAAAACAGCAGATGGATAGCGTAAAAGGCGTTAACATTACTATGGGTTTGCCTATTATCCGCACTTCGGTTGACCATGGGACTGCTTTTGAAATTGCAGGTAAAGGCGTTGCCAGCAGCGATGCCATGATACTGGCGATTGAGTCGGCGGTGCAGTTGAGCAAAAACAGGATAAAAGTATAAGGATATGATTGCTGTAATTGCAGATGATTTAACAGGGGCCGCCGAGCTCGCCGGAATTGGTCTCAACCACGGGTTAAGAACCGAGGTGAGCACTACTGTTGATGAACACTGTAATGCCGATATGCTTATCATAGCCACGGATACCCGCTCGCTCCCGGTTGATACAGCGAGGGAGATCATGCATGATCTAACAGTTCAACTTCTGCAATTACACCCCAGGTTTATCTTCAAAAAAATAGATTCCGTTTTGCGGGGACACATTGTTGAAGAACTGCAAAGCCAGCTAACCGCCTCGGGATTAAAAAGGGCGCTCATTATTCCCGGCAACCCCCATCATTCAAAAAAGCTTGTTGGCGATACCTTTCATTACAATGGCGAGCCTATCCACCTCAGTGATTTTGCCAATGATCCTACTTTCCCAGCATTAAGCTCAAATATTATTGAATTACTAAGAGCTGATGGCAAGATCCGGCTTATAAAAAAAGAGGATAACCTGCCATCAACAGGAATAATTATAGGTGCGGCAGATGATGAGCAAGATCTGAAATATTGGATAGAAAAAACAGGCGGCGATACCCTTTTAGCAGGCTCTGCAAATTTGTTCAGCTGCCTGCTTGAACATTTAACACCGCAGCAAACGGTTACAACCTCGGATCCGGAAACCACAGGCAGGCGGTTGTTTGTGTTTGGCAGTACCTTTTACCAGGGCAAGCTAAACCTTAATGACGGGAGGCACAACAATATCCCGGTACACTATGTACCGGCAGCTACCATCTGTGCCGAAACCAGCGGAGATAATGTGCATGCCCTTTTTGCAAGTCATGTAGCATCAAGCATTGTTGCGGGCAACAATGCCATCATTGCCATAAACCCCGATTTTATTAAGGATATTAAAGTAGACCCGGTATTACTGAGCCACAAAATGGCAGCTATTGTAAAACAGGTTATTGAGCATACCTCGCTTCATGAGTTACTGATTGAGGGCGGCGCAACGGCCTGGGCCATACTTGAGCGTTTAAACATCGAAAAATTATATCCCTCAAAACTAATAGCTCCCGGAGTTATTCATATGCGCATAGCAGGCAATAACCAATTATGTTTAACTTTAAAACCAGGCAGCTATCCCTGGCCCGCCCCTGTTTGGGGAACCAATAACTATACCTGTATATGAAACATGAAACCCTGCACCTGGCAGATTATATCATCATAGCCCTGGCACTGGCCATTTCATTAACCATCGGTCTCCGGTTTTCAAAAGGACAAAACTCTACCAAAAAATATTTCGTATCGCGCGGCTCTATCCCGGCCTGGGCAATAGGTATGTCACTAATGGCAACGCTCATCAGCAGTGTAACCTTCCTGGCTTACCCTGGCGAAGGCTTTTCATCCAACTGGATCCTGCTGGTGCAAGGCCTGATGGTACCCATCGTATTGTTATTGATGGTATGGTTCATTGTACCGCTTTACCGCGAAGTAATAGGCGTAAGCACTTACGAATACTTTGAAAAACGCTTTGGCTTGTTTGCCCGCTTTTACAGCTCTATAAGTTTTGTATTAACTCATTTTTCAAAAATGGGCACCGTATTTTTCCTGCTGGCGCTGGCGCTCTCCAACATGACCAATACCAATACATTCGTGATCATCTGGATAATTGGCGTCGTGATCATTGTGATCACCCTCATAGGCGGTATTGAGGCCGTGATCTGGGCCGATGTGGTACAGGGCTTTTTATTGATAGCAGGTGGGATTGCTTCATTTATCATCCTTATTTGCTCCATCAAAGGTGGCTTTCCCGAGCTTTGGCACATCGCCAGCGTAAACCATAAAAACAACTTCGGCCCTTATTCCTGGGATTTTAAAAAACTTACGTTCATCGTGATGGTGATTAACGGCGTTTTTTACGCCATCCAAAAATACGGCACCGATCAAACCATGGTACAGCGTTATTTAACTGCCAAAACAGATAAAGCGGCTATCAGGGCATCGTTAATGGGTGTGGCACTTACCGTACCGCTTTGGGCATTATTTATGTTCATCGGTACTGCCTTGTTTGCTTTCTACCAGCAAAATCCCTTACCAGCCGGTATTAAGGCCGATGCCGTTTTCCCCTACTTTATCATGAGCAAACTGCCTACAGGCGTTGTGGGGTTGATATTGGCAGCGCTGATCTCTGCAGCCATTTCCAGCTTGGGCGCCGATCTTAACTGCCTTTCGGCTATTGGGGTAGAGGATTATTACAAAAAATTCAAACCCAATAAATCAGATAAAGAGTATTTAAAAGCCGGTAGATGGATAGTAGTGCTGGCTGGTTTTGGAGCGATGGGCATAGCCACCCTATACCTGCTTGCAGGTGATGAAGGGGCCTTAGGTATAGTATTTACGCTGTACGCCATATTTTCGGGTGGTATAGCGGGGATTTTTTTACTGGGCTTATTCAGCAGCCGGGCTAACCGGCAAGGCTTGAATATCGGCATCATCGCCTGCATCCTGTTTACCGGGTATGCCTTTTTAACCTCTACCAAAATAGGTTTAGGTGCCGATAAACATATCCTGCTCGATCTGGGTAAATACAACTTCAATCAGCATAAATACATGCTTGGCGTGTACAGCCATTTGGTGGTCATCATAGTCGGCTCCCTGGCCAGCTTGTTTTTCCCTAAACCAGAACTGAATAAAAACCTCCTTTTCAGCGGATGGCTTGAGGCCAAGCGCGCCGGAAGACTTAAGAAATAATTTACAGCAATGAAAAAATTACTGGCATCAACCTTTGGCTTGTTCCTGTTTATATCCTCGCAGGCGCAGGTAAAATTGGCTTCCATTTTTACTGATAACATGGTACTGCAACAGCAAAGCGAAGCGCCTGTCTGGGGTTGGAATAAAGCCGGCTCAACAGTTACCATAAATACTTCATGGAATAAAAAAAGCTACAAAGCCAGGGTAAATACCAATGGTAAGTGGCTCGCCAAAGTAAGCACCCCGGTTTACGGCGGCCCTTATACCATAACTATTACCGATGTCACTACCCTAAAGCTTAACAATGTAATGATTGGCGAAGTTTGGATTTGCACCGGGCAATCAAACATGGAAATCCCGATGAAAGGCTATAAAAGCCAGCCGATAATAGGTTCTGTTGATGCAATACTAAAATCGGCCAACAGCAATATCCGCATTTATACCGTGCCCCACTCATCCGTAACCGAGGCGCAGGAAAACAGTAAACCATCTGAGTGGCATGTAGCTTCACCCGAGTTTGTTTCCAACTTTAGTGCTACGGGCTATTACTTTGGCCGGTTACTAAATGAAATGCTGCATGTGCCTATCGGACTCATCAGTGATTGTTATGCCGGATCAAGCGCCGAGGCCTGGATGGATGCTGATGGCCTGAAAGATTTTCCGGAGATCAAAATTCCGGCTAAAACAGATTCGATAAAGGCTGTATCACGCACGCCTACCACCCTGTTCAATGGAATGCTGAACCCGGTAATCGGTTACGGCATCAAAGGCTGTATTTGGTACCAGGGCGAATCAAATTACGACAGGCCTGATCAATACGAAAAACTTTTCCCGGCCATGGTAAAACGCTGGCGCGAGCTTTGGCAGCAAGGCGATCTTCCGTTTTACTATACGCAGATTGCCCCCTACGATTATGCCCAATTACCCCCATACAATACGGGCGGTAAATACAATTCGGCTTACCTGCGTGATGCTCAGCGTAAATCGTTAAAAGTTATACCTAACAGCGGCATGGCCGTATTGCTTGATGTTGGAGAGCAGGCATTTATCCACCCACCCCGTAAAGAACCTGTTGGTACGCGGCTGGCTTACCTGGCTTTAGCTCAAACTTACGGTATTAAGGGATTCGACTATGCAAGTCCGCTGTATAAAGAAATGACTATTGACGGTGACCGGGCCACCATCAGGTTTGAACATGCCGAAAATGGGTTAACTTCCTTCAACAAGCCCATCCAAAACTTTGAAATAGCGGGTAAAGACAAAATGTTTTACCCTGCACAGGCCATGATATCGGGCAGTGCAATTATTGTATCTTCATCTTCGGTAAAAGAACCCGTGGCTGTACGTTATGCCTTTAAGGATTTTGTTGTGGGCGATCTGTTCGGCACTAACGGGCTCCCCGTTTCCTCATTCAGAACCGACGACTGGTAATATGAAAAAGATCCTGCCGCTGCTTTGCTTTCTGTACTGCAATATTGCCTTTGCGCAAACCAAAGGCATTGAACAATACAATGAAGTCTGGACCAGTCAAAGCCAAAACTCAAGCCAATCCATGCCCTGCGGCGGCGGCGATATTGGTTTAAATGTATGGGTTGAAAAAGGCGAACTGCTTTTTTACATAGCCCGGAGCGGCACCTTTGATGAAAACAACGCCATGCTCAAACCCGGCCGGGTAAGAATCAAACTATCCCCCAATCCGTTTGATAACGGTGAGTTTAAACAGGAGCTAAAACTTCAAAATGGAGCTGTATTTATCAACGGAAAAAACGGAGATTTAAAGGCCACAATAAAACTTTGGGTTGATGTTTACCGCCCGGTGATCCATGTTAACATCAGCAGCAACAAAGCCATTAAAACCGAAGCCATTTTTGAAAGCTGGCGCTACCGCGACAGGGAAGTTAAAGGACTCGAAAAAAATGAAGGCTCATGGAAATTTGCCCCGCGCAATGATGTTAAAACGCTGAAGGATAGCATTGCATTTAAAGGTAATGCTATCCGGTTCTACCACCATAATCTCGACTCCACCATATTTGATGTTACAGTAAAACAGCAAGGTATGGATGCTGTTAAGGATCAGATGTATAATCCGCTTAAAAACCTCACCTTCGGCGGGTTGATGCAGGGTAAAAATTTAAAACCCGCAGGCACCACAAAGGGACAATATCTGAATACCGACTTTGAAGGCTGGGTTTTACAAAGCATCAAACCGTCTACAAACGAGAGTCTTGAGGTCTGCCTCAACACACAACAAACTGCATCTGTAAATGAATGGCAGCAGGGCCTGCAAAAAGCAGTTCAAGAAGCTGAAGCCAATACTAAAACCGCATGGCAAAAAACCGCCAGCTGGTGGAAACAATACTGGGACAGGAGTTTTATCTACATCAACTCAGACAAACAAGTCGTCGATACTACAGCATGGCAAAGCGGTAAAAATTACCAGTTGTTCAGATATATGCTTGGCTGTAATGCGTACGGACAGGTGCCCACTAAATTTAACGGCGGGCTGTTTACTTACGATCCCGTTTTTGTAAACCCGCAATATGCTTTTACACCCGATTTCCGTAACTGGGGCGGTGGTTTAATGACGGCCCAAAATCAGCGGCTGGTATATTTCCCGATGCTCAAAAGCGGTGATATCGACATGATGAAACCTGAGTTTGATTTCTACCTCCGCTCCCTAAAAAACGCCGAGTTACGCAGCCAGGTTTACTGGGGCCACCAGGGAGCCAGTTTTACTGAGCAGGTTGAAAACTTTGGTCTGCCAAATAGTGCCGAATATACCTGGAAACGCCCTGTTGATTTTGACAAGGGAGTTGAATACAACGCATGGCTTGAATACACATGGGATACCGTTTTTGAATTTTGCCTCATGATGCTGGAAACGGAGCGCTATAAAGGTGATGACATTCACCAGTATATTCCCTTTATTGAAAGCTGCCTTACTTTTTTTGATGAGCATTATCAATACCTTGCCCGCAAGCGCAGCGCCAAGGCACTTGACGGCAACGGGCACCTTGTTTTGTACCCCGGTTCATCTGCCGAAACTTTCAAGATGGCTTATAATTCCAACTCTACCATAGCGGCCCTGCAAACCATCACTAAACGAATGCTGGCCTTGCCGGATAGCTATTTAACGGGCGATGAGCGCTTGAAATTGACCGCCTTGCTGAAACGAATCCCCCCATTAACATTTGCAGAAATTGATGGTCACAAAACCCTCACACCAGCAAAATCATGGGAGCGGGTTAATAATGAAGAGAACACCCAGTTTTACCCGGTATTTCCATGGGGAATCTTCGGCTTAGGCAAACCGGGATTGGATACAGCTTTAAACACCTGGAAACTGGATACCCTCGTAGCCAAATTCAGAAGCGGCATAGGCTGGAAACAGGATAATATCTTCGCAGCCCGCTTAGGCCTGACCAATGAAGCCGCTAAACTTACCTCCTTCAAACTCAAAAACTCCGGCAGGCGTTTCCCCGCATTCTGGGGACCTGGTTTTGACTGGACGCCAGATCATAACTGGGGCGGCTCGGGTATGATCGGTCTGCATGAAATGCTGATGCAGGTTGATGATAAAAAGATCATGCTCTTCCCTGCCTGGCCAAAGGATTGGGATGTTCATTTTAAACTTCATGCTCCGTATAATACTACTGTTGAGGCTACGCTGAAGGATGGAAAAGTAGTTGATATGAAAGTTTTTCCGGAAGAGCGAAGGAAGGATATTGAGGTGATGTTAGGACAATAAAAAATCATGTCATTGCGAGCGCAGCGTGGCAACCGCACGGAAGCATATCCGCCCTGTATAATATGCGATTGCCCGCTTGCGCTCGTTTGCAACGAGTGCTTAATCTGGTCAGACGTTTGCAATGCCGGTTGCATTATAAATGCAAACTCACGCCGCCGCCGCTGGGCTCCTGCCGAGTGGCAACTATTTCCCGGCCTCTGGCCGCCCTCCAAATTACTGGACGAAGTTACGCTATCGCTAAACTTCGTCCCTAAATGAGTTAAGCTTTCAGCTTAACCAAATAAAAAGTAATAATACAGTTGGTTGATTCATTGAGCTAATAATTCGGTATGCGGAAGCAGAATGCTTCCATTGTTTTAGGTCGAAGTTACGCTATCGCTAAACTTCGACCAGTTCTAATTAATCCCGGCGGCCAGAGGCCGCCCCAATAGTTGCCACTCGGCTGGAGCCGCGAGCGGCGGCAGTCTTTTTTCAAAAACCTTTTACCTTTCGCCTTTATCCTTTCACTTAAAAATCCAGCGGCATCCAGGTCTCCATATCCACATGCCCGCGATTACCCCAGGCGTAGTACGGGATCAGTCTGATATCAACAGCGCTTTGTTTTGGTGCGGATACTTCTTTATAAAGCCTGTTACTCCAATCATTTTCATTTCGCAGATTGGCTTTACCAACAAGGCTCATGATCTCGCTGTTATCTATCCTGATCATTTCAGGTTTCAGTTCGCTGCCTGCAGATAGAGCGATATTGAATATCTTCTGCCCCTTCGCAAGATCGGCCGATTCAAGACAATATACCACCGGACCGCGCTTAACCGCTACCTGGTTACGGGTTTCTTCAACCAGCGGGTTAGCTTCCATCATCGTAACCGGCATGGGCAGATCAAGGTCAATAGTCATTCCCTTTTGCCAAACGGCTGTTAGCTGTGTGTAGGCCCCCGGTGTAGTATCTAATTGTGGTACCGGCTGACCGGCAATTTTTATACCCGCGTCTTTACACCAGCCCGGGATCCTCAAAAACACAGAAAATGCGTTATTGCCCGGAACTTCATCAAACCGGATCCGGATTTTTCCATCCCAGGGGTAATTGGTTGTTTGCGTTAGTTTTACCGGCGTACCATCTTTCAGTTTAGCCGTTATGGTATTGCTGCCATACAGGTTAAACCACAAGCCTTTATCCGATACACTGTAAGCATAATCGCTCACCTCGGCAATAGTACGCACCACATTTGGCGGACAACAGTTAGATAATTTAATGTACCCCACCCTATCCTTCGACCAACGCTGTTTAAAAGGCAAACTATCCGAATAAGCCAGCGGATTGGTGTACAAAAAATCGCGGCCGCTTAAGCTGATGCCCGAAAGCACACTGTTATACAGCGCAAGTTCCATTACATCGGCGTATTTGGCATCACCGGTTATTTGCAGCATGCGCCAGTTCCAGAGCACGTTGCCTATGTTGGCGCAGGTTTCGTTATGCGCGGTGAAGTTAGGCAACTGGTAATCGCGCCCGTATGCCTGATGAATTTTCTGCACCTCGTTAGGATTATAGGAAGTGCCATCCGGTGAAACACCATCATACAATGATCCGCAGCCACCGGTGATATACATTTTGCGGTTAACCACATCGTTCCACATCAGGTTTAAAGTATGCATTAATGTGGTATCGCCCGTTTCGGCGTAAACATCAGCAGCTCCGGCAAAAAGATAATTAGCCCTTACTGCATGGCCCATCGCTTGTGTTTGCTGACGAAATGGTACCCTGTCCTGGTTGTCATCAGTGCCATCTTTCATCAGGCCACGGATATCGATGAGGTTTTTAGCCAGCTCCAGGTATTTGGGATCGCGGGTAGTGCGGTACATCTCTACCACACCCATATAATGCGAGGGGCAAATAGCATTACGCGCCAGCTCGGGCGAAGCAGTTTTATAAAACTTATAAAGATAATCGGTTGCCTTGATTGCTACTTTCAGCAAGGTGGTTTTGCCTGTAACACGGTAATGCACGCAGGCCGCAGTCATCAGGTGACCGAGGTTATAGGTTTCAAAATTGAGGCGGTCATTAAACGCCTTTTCCTTACCGGTATTTTTACGCTCCTCAATAATGGTTGGCGTGTGAATATACCCATCAGCGCGTTGCGCTTTGGCTATAACGGCTATGGTTTTATCCATTAACTGGTCAAGCGCCGGATCATGTGTGGCAGCGTACATGCTGGCCACAGCTTCAAAAAGCTTATAAAAATCGCCATCATGAAAAGGCGGCCCCTCGTGCGAACCGGTATCCAGTCCGGCTGCTATTTCAAAATTGCGGTAAGCGTGACTGATCTTCGGATCGGTATAAATGCGCCACAGATTGGGGATCATGGTATCGCGGCAAACTTTGAACCTGTCGGCCCAAAAACCGCCAGTCCATTGTACTGCCCCCATATCAAGGCTGCTCAGTTTGGCGTAACTGCTTTTACTGGTATTTACCAGTGCCTTGTTTTGCGCCGAAAGTTTAACAGCGCAGCTTAACAACAATGCAATTCCAATATATTTAAAAATCCTTTTCATAACATTAAGGGATATCATTAAGCAGCCTCACCGGGCTCAGCAAACCAGCCGGCAAAAGCGGGCGGCCTTCCAGCCGGTAAGGTGCGTTTGTCCATGTAATTCGTTTATTTTCGGGCAGGGCATGATCGCCCATGAGCCGGTTAGCCCAGGTATTGCTTACTTTAATTATCAGCTTGTTTTCCCCGGGATTAACCGCCTTGCCTATGTTTAAGCGATAAGGAAATGTCCAGGCCGTGCCGCAGTTAATACCATTTAAATATACTTGGGCCAGGTTGGCAACATTGCCCAGATCAAGGTATAGCTTGCTGCCCGGTTTTCCGGTAAACTGAAAAGTACGACTATAAACCGCTGTACCGGAATAGTACTTCACACTATCATTATTGCTTAGCGACCAATCGTCAGGTCTATCAAACATAACCGGCTTTACAGGGCCTCCGGATTTTGGATCAAATTGTACCTGCCAGTTTGTAAAAATTTGCACCGTTTTGAAATGTGCCGCTTTATCCAACTTAAGCTTTGCGCCCGGAAGGCTGTTTCTGAAAACGATAAAAGCAGAACCATTGGCAGCAAGATCAAGACGTAGGTTTGTACGTCCCGATTTACTGCTGCTCTGTAATCGTTTTATTTCCCCCGTTAAGGGATCCCACAACTCGGGAACACGACCGGATATCCTTAGTGATAAATTAACTGTCCGGTTTAACGCTTTTTGATTCGAGATGAAATAGAGATCAAGATCATCAACGCTGCGATGTGTCCAAGCGAGATCTTTTACAGGTTGATTAACAGAATCTGTAGCGATCAAATCGCGGGAAAGGCCCAGTTCATCAAATGTATCTTTTTGGTAAGGGCCGATAAGCAGTTTACTTTTACCTGTAAACGAAGCTTTCATTCGCTCATCGCCCAATAAAACTGTAGCGCCCTCATTCACCAATTGCTGAAGTTTTTTAATAACCTCTGCCGATAACTGCCATGGCTGAGGCGACATTTGGCTTACGCCGGGGACAACCAACACAGCATAACTCGCCCCCCCGGGCAAAACTATCCTGCCATTTTTTACAGTGGATAAACGCAGCAACGCGTCTTTATTAAACGAATCATAGGCATAACCACGCAACGGGTCGATCCAATTTTCGGGCAAAGCCATATTGGCCGAGTGGCTTGCATCTTCAACCGAATTAATGATCGGTAAATCTTTATTGGCCAAACGTTCGGCTTCCTGCTTTACCCGTTCGGCACCGAAGATCCCCGGCAGGGTACTCACTAACCTGTCAGGTAAAATAGCGCGTCGTGGTGTTTCCTCGCCGGTGAATACGGCGATATCGGTAACCGGGTGGCCTTGTTGCAGCATCGATTGGCAGCGGGTAATATAATCAAACCAGGCTTTACCGGGCTGCCACCAGGTTTGATCGCGCTGGAAAAACAGACCGATACCATCCAGCGTCATCCCGGGTTTACGATCGAGCCAGGGGTTATGTACGTTTACATGGAAAACAAAGCGGTTAATACCTAAGGCAAAATTACGGTCGGCAGTGGTTTTGAGCATGCCGGGATGTTCGTCCCACAAAAGCCTTAATTCGGTAAAAGCCTCGGCCTGGATAATATTTTTGCCGTAAATGTGTCCGCCTGATATGGCATCAAGCATATCATTCGGTTTATCATGTGTGGGGCTCCTGAACCAAAACTCGCCCATCGGGATATCGGCTTTTTGGTAATGCAGCATGCCATCGCTCATCATAGTTGGGGCCACGCTTTCGGCAGTAAATGTGCAGCCTTTTTCGTGCGCCAGCTTAGCCATGGTACCATAGAAATTATCTACCTGCAGTTCGACTATGGTTTGACGCACGTCGGCCAAAACCTTTTCGGATTTCCCTGCACTCTCCATCGGCACACCGGCCATCAGCGGAAGATAAGGCAACAGATCATACCCTCGCCGTTTTTTAAACTCCACGGCAAAAACCGGCGACCAGTTTTGGCTCCCGCACTCCCAGCTATCCACATGAAAGATCTTTAAAACTCGTTTTGCCAACTCCGGCCCAACCTGTTTTATAGCTTCGCCAAACCAATTGTCAAACTGAATTTTGGCAGCCTCGGGGTTAAACTTATCACATTCCAAACCGATGCCGCCACCGCCTGTAGCGTTGGTATGCCCGGTGGAAGTATGACCAATACGAATGATAGTCCAATTGCCGGCTGGGACAATCCAGTTCAGTTTACCATCTGCGCTTAATTTATCGGTAAGATTGATAACCTTGCTTTTATCAACACAAATGTTCGCTGGTAACTGCGCATCTGTGCTTTGTTTGCTTAAACGCCATACCTCACCGTTTTTGCTTTCATACTGATGGATGCGTGGTTCGCTTAATAATTCGATACCCAAAAGCTTTAACGTAGGTTTCCATTTGGCAAAATCAAGATCTTCCGCCCCCGGCTCGGATCCATTTTTATCATAAGTAAACCTGAAATATTTTGCGGTTGTTGGAGCAATAGCATTGGTAATTTCCGCATCCCCATCCTGCCAGCCATGGCGCGGCGGCTCAAGCCTACCTAATGAGCGGAAGTTTTTTCCGTCATCGCTTACTTCAAGCAGCAACCGTTGCGACTGATAATTGCTTGCCGATGTATGGATAATGAGCGAACGGCAGATAAAAGGTTTAGTAAATTCCAGTTGCAGCCAGCAGGGCTCGTTACTGGTAAAACTTTTGGTATTTCCTTTTTCTGCAAGGTATTGCACTTCTGTATTGGGCAGATTGGTAGTTACCTTCGGATGCTCATCATAACTGCTTTGCCCCTCGCCCGCAAGCGACGGATAAGCCAATATTTCGATATCCTCATAATAGTTTTTATAGTGCTGTGGCACATGCAAAGTATCATGATAAGTTTTACCACCTTCAACCTCTGTTTTTGACCATACTACTTTCTGCATCGAAAGCTCCGGCGTTATCCATGGGCCGCCTGCCAGCGCGAAACCATCACAGTCATGCATGGCCAGTTTAAGGCCTATCCTGTCGGCCTCCTGCATGGTAAACTTCACCATTGCCCACCATTCGGGGCTTAATTGCTTAATTGATGGGGTAAAATATGGTGGAGTGGCAGGCCCTTTGATTGGCATTAAATAAGCTCCGGCAATCCCGGCCTGTTTCATGGCTTCCAAATCAGCAGTAATACCTTCACGGCTTACCGCTCCCTGCATCCAGTACCAAAACCCCCATGGCTTTGCCGATTCTGGCGGGTGCAGAAAAGCCTGCTCCAAATCCTTTTTGGGGGTCGAGAGTTTGTGCTGCTGGGCTAATCCCGGTAAAAACAGGCAGCAAAGGCAAATTATGAAAACGTACTTCCTCATGGCTTCCTGTTGAATTTTATCTGATATGCCGCAATTCCGGCAACTTCGGGTTTACCCTCATAAGGTTTCAGGTAAAAACTGTATTGATACTTTTTGGCAGGAATGCGGTACTGTTCCAAAGGCTCTGCCACTTCCGACCAGCTGTCATTACCTCCTACGCCCATTTGTAACAGGTCGATATTCAGGGTTATAAAACCTGCATCCTTCAGCTTATTGGTATGTTTTGCCTTTTGAATATTTTCTTCGGTATAAGGCCAGGCACTCATGCTAAGCAGGCTATCTGTTGCTATTAGTAAGCCACCTGTTTTATGGTGCAGCAGCATCCAGCGTACATCGGTACGGTTGCCGTTTTCCTGCGGTACTACATAAGGCTCCATAAACTGGCTGATTGTTTGCGAATAAATTCCCGCTTCCGAGCTTGTACGCCTGTCGATATAGTTTTCATAAGGCCCTCTGCCATAGTAGCTGATATTGCTGTCGGCCTGTGCTATCCCCATCTGCATCCCAACTTTGGGTAGGTTTGGTAAACCCGGTTTAACATTAAGGGAATAAAAAACCTTCAACAGCCCATCGCCGCGAATAGTGTAATCTACGTTAACCGTTGCGCTATCATTCAGCATCGAATAAACACTTGTGATTACTATCGAACCATCTCCGGCTTTTTGGCTTGAGATCTTTTTCAATACAGGCACTGCCTTGATCCATGCTGCCAGTTTCTTTTCCATCTTCCATCCACGATGATCGTTATCGGTAACCGGGCGGGTAAAATGTGGCAATAGCAGTGCGAATACTTGTTGGTGGGGTTTGCTGATATAGGAATTTAAAGCCCCGTTAACTTTACTGATACCTATTTCAAAATCTTTACCAGCGATACGATAGACTTTATCATCTTCTGAGATTTTCACCGACTGGTATTTTTTATTGTCGAGATGAACCTCTGATAATTCAGGCTTGGTTAGCTGAAACTGATCGCTTGCTATTTCATAACCTTTATCTGCCCATGGCTTATTTTCGGCAAGGGTAAAATGGATATCGGCCAAATATTCATGATTACGCTTTAAATTGGGCAGGTATTGTTTGATGCTGATAGTGGTGTCATGCCCGGCTGCGAGGTTAATACGTGGAATCGGTTTATTGAAAATGACGTTACCATCTTCCTTAACCTGCAGGCTAACCTCATAGTCGGCCAGTGAAGCTACGCTATGCCAGTTTTTGATGCGGATGGCCCCTTTATCAGCGTCGACCAGTTCGCAAACCGCAGGCTGAAAAACGTGCTTGCATTCGTAAATGGCAGGCTTAGGTCGTCCGTCGGATGCTACGATACCTTTGATGGTGAAATTATCAAAATAGCGTTCGCCATAGTCGCCGCCGTAGGCGTAGTATGCCTTACCTGTGGAATCATGTTTTAAAAGCCCCTGGTCTTTAAATTCCCAGATAGCCCCGCCGATAACCCGCTTGGTTGATCGCCACTGATCCCAAAACTCTTTAAGGTTTCCGTTAGAGTTGCCCATGGCGTGCGAGTACTCTACAAAAAATATCGGGCGGTTATCGCCATTTTGCTGATTGGCTAATAAAGGCGCGGTATAAATGCCGGGATACATCCGGCTCACAATATCTACATAAGGCTGATCGATAGGATTTTGCAACCTGTGCGAATGATCATTAGTTTTAGGATAGCGGGGATCGGTTGGGTCGATATAGCCTTCGGCCTGCGGTGTGCCCTGGGCAGGCTCATAATGAACTGGTCGGGTAATATCAAAATCATGGATCCAGCCCGCCATTGCCGCGTGGTTTGGCCCGCGACCGGCCTCATTGCCTAAACTCCAGATGATTATACTTGGATGATTTTTATCGCGCATCACCATTCGGGTGGCCCTATCGAGGTAAGCGCCGGTCCACATGGGGTCGTTGCTCAATTTTGAGCCGAGGCCATGTGTTTCCAGGTTGGCTTCGTCAATCACCAATATGCCATACTCATCGCACAGGTCGTACAGGTATGGATCCATAGGGTAATGACTGGTGCGGATACAGTTAAAATTAAAGCGTTTGATGGTGCGCACATCGTACAGGATATCTTCGCGCGACAGCGCCTTTCCTTTTACCGGGTCATGATCGGGACGGTTTACGCCGTACAGGTAGGTTACTTTTCCATTAATCAGCAACTTGCTATCCTCTTTGCTAAATTCAATACTCCTGATCCCAACCTTGCAGCTTTTCACTTCAAGCGTTTGGCCTGCACTGTCAATTAATGACAAGGTAAGCGTATACAGATTTGGCTTTTCATCGCTCCATTTATCCGGATTTTTCAACGTGGTTTCCAGCAGACCGAATTTTACATTATCCAACCGCGGGTAGATCTCATTAATGATGCTTTCCACGCTCCGCTCCAAAGGTTTTTGCAGTACTTCTTTATTGTTCCTATCGAAAATCCTTGCTTCAATCTTATAACCGGGAACAGCTTTGCCTGTCAAATTTTCTATCCGCGGGCGGATACTAAAAACAGCATCTTTATACTGCTTATCCAATTTGGCCTGCCATTGAAAATCGGCTATCCGCAATTTAGGCTCAGCCAATAGCATTACCTCCCTGTGGATGCCGCTCATACGCCATTGATCCTGGTCTTCCAGGAAATAGCCGTCACTCCAGCGGATCACCTGCACTGACACTACGTTTTCACCCGCTTGCAGGTACGGGGTAATGTTGAACTCCGAAGGCAAAAAACTATCCTCACCATAACCTAAAAACTTGCCGTTGAGCCAAACTTTAAAGCCCGAACTTACGCCACCGAAATGCAGGGTAATGTTCATATCCTTCCAACCGGCAGGCAAAGTAAAGATGCGCTGATAGCTGCCTACTCCATTATAATCCAGTGGAACATGCGGCGGGTTAACCGGCCTGAACGGGTAAACGGCACTTTTATAAATAGGCTTATCATAGCCCTGCATTTCGATGCTGGAGGGCACAATGATCTTTTTCCAGCCGCTTACCCTGCTTTTATAAAAATCCTTTGGTGCATCGGCTGGTTTGGCGGCATAACTAAAATCCCAGTAACCATTCAGGGATAACATCCTGCCCGATTTTCCCCGGTCACCAGCCAGCGCATCTTTTATATTGCTGTACGAGTAAGCGGTGGCACGTGCCGGGTCGCGGTTTATCCCATCAACCAAGGGATTTTCCCATGGCTCGGCATCATAAACCGTTGGTACATTGGGAATAGGCGCAGGTGTTTTATCAACCAGCTGCGCGTAAAGCCCTGTTGATGAAAATGCCGTTAAAAGCAGGATAGAGAATAGCTTCTTCATCATTTCTTCGCACTATAATTTATGGTGTACTGTTTTTGTTTTTGAATGGTGAGTTCATAGGTTCCGTTTCCTTTAGCAGTTATTTCACCCTCCTTACAAACCGGTTTTGATGTACTGGTAAATCTCAGCAGGCCGGTTCCGGTGTCGCTGCTTACTTTGATCTGTTTGGTGCTGCATGACACTTTGATATCGCCGTTGGTGGTAGGCACGCTGCCTTCCATCCATTGTAAATCGCCCAATTTAGGCTCGATAATATATTGCTGATAGCCTGGCGCAGTTGGTTTTACGCCGAGATAGTATTTACCAAGCAAATATATCGGACTGGCTCCCCAGGCATGGCACAGGCTTTTGCCAAATGGTCGCCCGTACATAGCGTAATGGTCGGCCCCGATTTTAGATGGATCATACTCTTCCCAAAATGAGGTAGCGCCAAGGTTCAGCATCCCACCCCAGTAATCTTTCATTTCTTTGAGCACATAACTTTGTTCGCCCATGGCGCAAAGGGCTTCCAGTTCATAAAAGCGCATGTAGGGGGTGGTTATCTTTTGGATCTTGTCGTTCAGCAGCACGTATTTTTTAACCTCCAGCTGTTGGCTTGCGTTTAGATAATTGAAAAATATCGAGAACATATTGGTGTAGCGGGTCACATTGTCGCTTTGCTTCCCATCAACCAGGCTGTGCACAAAGGCGTGTTTATCCTTATTCCAATACAGATCAAAGATATTTGATTTCAGTTCGGTCGCCAGTTTTTTATATTGCTCATTGCCTGTTTTATCATCCATAATATTGGCACACAGGGCCATGGTTTCCAGGCTGCGGCAAAGCAACAATTGTTCAAAGCTTACCTCGCCTTTTTTACTCAGTTTGTCGGCCCAATCGATGAATACCCAGTCGCCGGGGAGGCCTTCCATCAGTCCGTTTTTGTCCCGGCGCTGCAGGCAGTAGCTCATCAGGCTTTGCATGCGCGGGTACATTTGCTTGATGAAGCTTTTATCGCCGGTGTACTGGTAGTAGTCATAAATACCCATGAACCAGTAAAAAGTATAATCCATAATGGTATTGATATGGCTGGTTACCGCGTCTTTACCGCGCAGGGCATACAGGGTGCGGGTTACCGTGGGCGAATCAAAGTACAGGTAGTAATTCATGAGGTAACTCTGGTAAGCATCGCCCGACCAGATCCACCTGTCCCTCTTGATCCCATCGATAAAAAACTCGCGGGTATTGAGATGCAGCGTATAAGCCGAAACATCCCATATCTTATTCACCTGCTCATCCGAACATCTAAAACTCCCACGCTGCTCAACCGGCGAATACTCGTAAAGCATGGAAATATTATCAACACTTACATTGTCATCAAATAATATATTGATGTAGCGGAAAGCACGCGAACCCTCCATAGTATAATCAGCTTTTTGAGGCTGATCTATGTTAATACTATCCAGCAATTCGCAGGTTGCAGTAGCTAAAGCTTCTTCTTTGGATTCGCCATAGCAGAATTTAACATTGCCCTTACCTTTTAAGCCGATGAGTTTTGCATAGCCAAAGGTTTCTTTACCAAAATCAACCAAAATAGCGTGTTCTTTTCGTTCGGTTTTTGCGGGCTTGTGCTCTTCCGTTGGCAAACGGAATGCAGACGGAATTTTATCTGCCGAATCAAAGTTCCAGTTACCGGCATTTACGTATTTGGTAGCCGATACATCAGAAGTTTTGCCTGACTCATCAATCCATTCCTTATCCTCATAAGTTACCAGCCAGGAGGTATCTGACACCAGTTGCTGCCCCTTCACAAATATGGCTGGGGCAGCAGCCTGGTTATAGACTTTGAGACTAAGCCTGTGCCTGCCAGCCGGCACATGGATATTTTTTGGATAACCCGCCAATGCCTTACCATCGAGCTTTACATTGTATTGCCCTTCAACAGCCAGTTCAACTGTTTCGGGGTTTGCAAGCGTAAAATCCTTATGAAAATCAACCAGCACATAATGGCTATCCAACTTCCAGAATGGCGGAAAGAAAGCCCCGCGCTCGGTACGGCGGTTTTGCATCCGGTTGCTGAGCCATACTTCATAATCTCCGGGATACCAGATCCAGGTTGCCTTTTGCGCTTTGGCGACATCAGCAAAAAGCATCAGGCTGAGCAGCATGACCAATAAGTAGTGCTTGTTGAGTTTTATATGGGTAGATCTTTTATGCATTTTTAATGTCCGTTGAAAATGAGATATAAAACAATCATTACTATTGTAAGCAATGCCCAGGCTATTTTTACACGCCGGGTAGGTTTTGAAGTATTTTCCGCTTCAGATTGTTCAGCAACATATATAGCCGGTGTTTTGTCAAGCAGCGAGATTAAAACAGCCGATACGGCCAGGAAAACAAATATGAAAAACGACAGCATGAGGTAATGCGGCCAAAAGCTATACCTGGCCGGCGGAAGCACCCATAAATAAACCACACCTGTACCAAGGCTAAAGGCCGAACCCGCCGAAAGAATAATATTGACCGCTTTGCGGGTGGTCCGTTTCCAATAAACCGTAAGCAGGAAAACAACAGCCAAGGGCGGCGCGATGAAGCCCAAAACGGATTGAAAAACATCAAACAGGTTAAGCCCTTTAATGCTGTCAATTGCCAGCGCCATACCTATTGCAAACAGGCAGCCGGCAATTACCGTGTAACGGCCTACCCTGATGAGGTCTTTATTAGTAGCATTGGGGTTGATCTTTTCGGCATAAATATCCATGGTAAAAACCGTGCTCAGCGAGTTTAACGAGGAGCCTATGGTGCCTACCAAAACCGCTATGAGCACCACAATAACCAACCCGTTCATGCCGGGTGGAAAAAGGTTGGTAACCATGGTCATGTAAGCCAATGCCGGATCGCTCAGATGCGGGTAGAGGATAAAACACAAAATACCGGTGAGGATAAACAGCGGCAGTGATAGTATTTTAAGCCAGCCAATAAAGTTAACACCAAGCTGCCCCTGCTCCAGGTTTTTAGCTCCAAGCACCGATTGTACCATAGCCTGATCTGTACAGAAAAATGCCACCGCAGATACCGGGTAGCCTAACAAAATGGCATACCATGGATATTTGACGTCACTTGCCGGATGAATCAGGTTCCAGTAATTTGCAGGCGTTTGATGAAACACGGCTGATAACCCACCTGCTTTGTTTACGCCCAAAACAGTCAGCGTTAGCGATACGCCAATGAGCAGCAGCATCTGGAAGACATTTACTTTGGCAATAGCTTTTAAGCCGCCTGTAAAGGCAAATAAACCCGCAAATGATACCAACACAATAACCGATTGCCACATGGGAATGCCCAGGATCTGCCTCACTAAAAAGCCCCCGGCAAATAGGCCCAGTGAAAGCCATGAGATCAGCATTTTGATCAATGCGTACCAGGCCAAAATGTTACGGGTTGAATCGCCATACCTATTGCCCATAAACTCAGGCATGGTTGATACTTTGGCCGCGATGTATTTCGGCGCGAAAACCAACGCCAGCAGCATCAGGAACACAAAGGCATACCAATCGAAATTAACGGCTACGATACCTGTGCTGTAACCGATACTTGCAAAAGCCAGCAACATGGACGGCCCAACATTGGTTCCCCACATGTTAAAACCGATGCTTGCCCAGCCCAACGATTTATTGGCGAGAAAAAGCGTTTCGTCCGTTTTGTTTTTGTTGCCGAAACTGGCGCGGTAACCGATCACCATTAAAACAATCAGGTACACGGCCACTACCGAATAATCCAACAGCGTTAGGCGCGATACGATATTGCTCATGCCCAATATCATGCGCTTAACTCGTTTACGGTTAAATTAAATTCGGTGAGGATGTCATCAACTTTTACGGGTTTGCCGCTTTGTAACGAGCGGTCCATAGCCTGCAGCAGAGCGATAGTACCGATACCTTCCTTAATATCGGGATAAGCGGTGTAGCCTTGGGTGATGCTGTCCGCAAAGTATTCGAGGTAATTTTGGTATTCGCCGGCGTGGTGGCTTTTGCCCTCAAACCTGAAATAGTGCTTCAGTTTATGTTCCCAGGTTAGGATGCGTTCTTCGCCGGTATTATCGGTGATGGCATAGCGCAGGTCCATATAGTCGCCCTGGCTGCAGCCTTCGGTTCCGCGTAAAATGCAGCTCATTTCGCTGTCGCGGGTAACGGGCTGCACCGGGCCTGTATAACAGCCGCTCACCCTGGCGATTCTACCGTCCTTCGCTTTAAATATAAAGTGCATGGTATCCGGGTTCTTGAGGCCTCCTTTTGCTCCGTTAGAACTTAGCATACCGTAGCCCATCACCTCTTCAATCTCCGGCAAATACCATCGGATAAAATCAACCGGGTGGCTTAAGCCACCATAAAGCCATTTAAAAGCTTGCTGTAAGGACCATGATTTTTCTAAAAACCAGCGGTGATCTGCATGATAATAGGCCTCTACCGTTATCAAATCCCCTATCAAACCGGCCTCATAATCTTTACGTTGCTTTTTCATCGGCTCAAAAAAACGGGAGCTTTGGCCTACAAATACTTTCTTGCCGCTTTGCTCAACCAGTTCAAGCAGTTCGGCGGCTTTGCTTAAATCATCAATAAATGGTTTGGTGCACACCACATGTTTGCCATGCAGTAAAGCCTGTTTAACGTGTTCGGCATGCAGATGATCGGGCGTATAAATGGCAATGATATCTATTTCAGTATCGTTGAGCAGATCCTCGTAGTTGGTTGTATAACTATGAAAATTGAACTCCTCAACGCGTTGTTTACACAATTCAATATTTCTGTCGCAAACCATTTTCAACTCAAGCTTCTCGCTTTTCAATACTGCCGACATGGTGCTGCGTCCTTCGCCTAATCCTAATATTCCTATTTTCATTTTATAATGATCGTTTAGTGTCGCTGTTGTCTATTACCTGTTTAAAAAACACCCATACCTCGCCCTTTCGCGTACCGGGCACACCTCCCTGGTATTTTTTCATCAACCTGTTCCAATCGTTTACCCGCGGATTATTTTCGATGGTTTTAGGATTGAGGTCGTCAAGCTTTTTGCCTTTCGGGATACTGATCACCAGCATCAGGCGGCGCCCGTTCCTGAACACCAGTAACTGCTGAAAACCTGCATTACAAAAACCCTTAGAAACCTCGGGCCAGTTTTTAAACTGGCTGGTGTGATAATCGATATATTCCTGCTGCAGACGCTCATCGGCAACCAGGTTTGCGGTCAGTATAATGTTATCCCATTGCTTAGCAATGCCATTTGCCCCACAACGCTGCGTTCGGTTAAAATCATAAAACGGGTTGCTGTAAACCGTAACCTGGCATGAGGGGTACGCTGCCTGAGCAGTTTTTTGGATGGACGCCGTGTTTAAATGCTTGCCATAAACAATCAGATGGTTATCCCAACGGTAAACAGCCGAAGCCGGTAACCCCTGCTTGCGGGCGATATTTAATAACGCGGCATAATTGAGCTGCTTACCTTGCGGACCCGTCACTTCAACAATGGCATAAGGGTTTGAAGTTGCCTCTACATGAAATGCAGGCAACAATAAAACCACCGTGAGCCAAACTATATATGCTTTTAATATTTTCATTCTGTTTTATGATTGATAGGCAGGTTATCCTGGTTCACCTTACGATATTGAAACAGATAGCTATAAGGTCGTTCTATACCTGTTGATAGCTTTACGGCATCATCAACCTGCGGACCGTTATTTTCCCAGACATTACCTGGGCCATTGGCATTTTTCAGGAATTTATCTGCCGGGCACCAGTTGTTTTTAATGGTGATGTATGACGATCCCTCATCGGTATACAGGTAAAACCAATGCACAGGATCATGCGCATACGGGGCTTTGTAAATACTATCCACAGTATTATTGCTGATCACCGAACCGGGCTGCGCGGATAGCGTATAAATGCCGGCCACATCATACATATTGCGGGCGTAGTGGTGAATTTTGTTGGCCGTGATACGGTTATCGCTCATGGCGTTGGCGGTCTTTGTCCAGCCCCAGCCCATGCTGATGCCGGTGTAGTTCACGTCGCAAACCTCATTATGCGTTATACTGATACCTTTAACATAGCCTGCGCCAATACCAACGCATCCCCAGTCTTCATTGGTAGCATCGATGATCAGATTATTAGTGATGGTATCATTGGTGCAGATCTCACGCTTATCTGTTGGGTTATAAGGCAGGTGAACTTCCTGCGCTTCGTCGGAATATACACCGTCGAGAATTGCGGTGCCACCGATATCTTTGAACAGGCTACCTTTAACCACATCATTGCGCGTGCCCCGCTGAAAATCCAGCCCGGTTGAGGCCATGTGTTCAAAACCGCAACCATCAAATGCGATGTACGATGCATAAGCTACCTCAACCGCAGCATTTGGTCTGCCTACCCATGCCTGGTTTTCCAACCCCTTTTTTTCCGGCGTGCCTGGAATTTTCAGTTTATATGCATCCAGCATATACATGCCGGCCTGGTGAGGCACTAAACCTGCTTTTGACGGGCGGAGCCAGCTGCTATGCTCAAAGCTGATATTTTTGAACTGCACATAATTTACCAGGCGATCAACAGTGCCTTCCATTTTCACCAGCGTTTCCAGTTGAGGAACGATAACATTAGCCGTTTGCACATCTTCACCTTTGCGCGGGATATAATAGATTTTGTTAGCGATACGATCATGATACCATTCACCGGGCCCGTTTAAAAAGCCAATAGCGTTACTGAGGTAAAATGCCGAATTGCCTGTTTTTTTGGAGATCCAGGGCGCAGGCCATGGGTGTTCAGACTGGATTCGGCTTTCGGGCTGATAAAATGATAAGCGGGCGCTATCCTCCATTAATTGAACAGCCTTAACCCTTAAAATAGCAATAGCCCACCATTGGTGAATAAACATTTCCATGCCCTTAATGCGTGTTATATCAAGCGAAGCCGACCATGGAATTATACAGGTTTCGGTTTGATGGTTCCAGGAAAGGATGCGGTTCATTACCGGGGCATCGGTATCACGGGCACGAATCGCCTTTTCATTATTCACCCATAGCTGCCTGAACTGTAAAGGTTCATCACCGATTGTTGGCGCATCTGCTTCCCAAACTTTGCCTTTGGCCTCCGCAGGCAAACCGGGAATCTCTGAAGTTACTTTACGCCATCCGGCTATAGTTATCCCGCCGCTTAGGATAGTTTTGCCTATGCCTTCGCCCTCAATAAAGGTCGGACTCTCGGCCGTACCTGAATCTTCGGGGCGGATAAATAATGGTTCCGTTAACTGATAAACTCCCGCTAATACTTTGATATGGATGCCGCCTTTTATCGATACATCATTTAAGCGCCTCAGTTCACGGGCTTTCCTGAGCGCCATAGCTACGGTTGCCAGCGACTGCTCTCTTGTCCCCGTATTTTTATCAGAACCTTTCGGGGATACCCAAATTTCGGCCGCAAAAACGCTGCATGTCAAAATAACATTTAACAGCAATGCGAAAGCGAGTATACGGCAGCTCTTCATTATTATTTAATTAGCCTGGAATATTGATTTTACATATGTGGTATTGGCGCTGAAATTCCACTTTACATTCCTCGGGTCTTTGGCATCGCGCGAGCGTTCAATAACCAGCCAACCCGTCCAGCCCATTTTATCTAAAGTGACCTTTACCTGTTCCATGTTTATTTTAGGATCATTTTGCAGCCAAACACCATCATCATTGGTGCAGTGGATCTGCACGATATAGTTTTTGCCCAACACCCTGAGCTCGCTATTCAAATCGCGACCGTTCCTGATGGCGTTTTCAAAGTTGAAATAGCTTTTAATGGCGGGAGAGCCTACATCTTTCAACAACTGCAACTCGCCTTTGGCATCCAGCACTGTTTCAATGCCTATTACAACACCTGCCTTCTCGGCTATTTTTCCAACTTCCTTTAAGCGGGCAACTATAGCAGGGCGCAATTCAGGATATTTCACCAGATCGCCTTTTACCCCCATCGGCAAAAAGCCAATCTTAACACCCATTTGTTTCATGGTGTTGATACAATCGGTAACCGCTTTAACCGCGGTTGGGCGTTCGGCAAATGACTGTGCGAAAAAGCCGGTCATGCCCATGGATGGAATTTCGAGATTCAGCTCTTTTGCCTTGTTCAGGAATACTTTTCTTATCGAGTCTTTGGCCAGTTGGTTATCAAAAGTCTCCCGGTCGCCAAGGCCCCCCATATCTACTTCAACGCCATCTGCACCAATATCTTTGGTCAGTTGAAATGCACCTAATTTTTGACGTTTGAGGATCATCAGGTCAACAACCGCTACTTTATAACGCTGCTTTGACGCGGTTTGGGCAACCGAAAGTGCACTAAAGGCACACATCATCAACCCTATCCATAAACCTGAGATCAACCTGTATTTCATAAACCTATTTTTTTGTTGCCTGCGCAAATACCTTCTCTAATTGTTCAAAGCCCTTTATGGCATTAGCTGGGAGCTTTTCGCCCTTGTCACCAAACACATACATAGCCGGTTCCTTTTCGATGGTGACTTTTTGATCATCGAAATTGCCCTTACTGTCTTTGATCTTATTAATATCAAGATGAAAGTTTTTGGCAATAAAGGCGTACAATGCAGCCCTTTTTGAAGGACCGAAATCATGGCCTTCGTTTGGCAGATGTACATTCTGCACCTTATCTGTGGCGCCGTAATAGCCATACATTTTTTGGAGATAAGGAAAATCGTGTTCGGGCATATTGGCTGTCCAGTCCTGCCCGTCGGAGATCAGTAACTGTGGTCGTGGCGCTGCCATGGCGGCCAGTTCTACATTATCTGTTCCGTTGCCGCATTGATGGATAGGCATCCCGCTTTCACAAGGGCATCCTCCATAAAAGTAAGACGACACCGACACCACCGGGGCGCTGAGTTTGATCCTGTCGTCCATGGCAGTCATCAAAACGGTATGGCTCCCGCCACCTGATCCGCCGCTGACACCTACGCGCTCAGGATCGGTTTCCTTAAGCGAAAGCACATAATCCAGGATTCGGATAGCACCAAGCGCCTGGATAGTTTGTGCCAGGCTACGGCGATGATCTTCATCCTTAAATTGCAGCAGGGATTCGCCCCAGGCAAAAAGATCATAACTGTAGGCCATTGCCCCCATCCGCGCCAGCGAAGCACAACGGATCTGGCAATCGGCACGGTAACGCTGATGTTCCCAATGCCCATCAGGGCTTAAGATCACCGGGATTTTTCCTTTTATTTTTGATGGTTTGTATAACGAGCCATTAATGTACAAGCCCGGCAAAATTTCAATGGCGATATTCTCAACTGTATAACCGTCATAAGTCCGTTTAGGCGTGATGATTGGTTTTGAAGCGGGCTTGGAAGGCAAAGGTGATAGCTCCAAAGCTTTATACAACTGGGGTTTTAGTGTCGCCTTGCGTTGTTCCCAGGTATCCATGTCATGGTATTGGGTCGCTATCCGGTCAAGCTCCTTCCAGCCATCGCTTACCGCCCAGCGGAAATATTCATATTCTTTCAGTTTGTACCTGCCGGGCGCTTCTTTATTCACTTTTAAATCAAGCGGGGTAAGGATGTTAGCCAGTGTGGTATCCACATCAGGCCTGAACCGCCACTGGGCGTAATTAACCCATTTACCCTCAACCTGCGCCACAGTGTATTTGATTTTTATGTGATATTTTTCCTGCACTTCGTCAAGCACATCCTTCAGGGTTTTCCTGTACATGGCATCGGTAGTTTGCTGCGCACGGGCGGCAAAACTCATCGCGATGAGGCAGGTTATCAGTATGCAGGTTAATTTTTTCATTGCTTTATTTTTTTGTAGAGGCTTAAGAAAGCGTCATTGCGAGGTACGAAGCAATCCCCGATTAGCAGAGCCGCCCTGTACAGTTTGGGATTGCTTCGTACCTCGCAATGACGGTTGGGTATAAGTTTAATTATAAATCCTTAGTCTCCCCAGTAGGCACCGGAGGCGTATAGCCTTCCACCTTCGGCCAAACGCCATCCTTTATTTCCTTCAGCTCCAGTTTTGACAGATCAATAACCACATGCTTTATCTTTTGCCTGCGCCAGGTATACACCACATGTACCAAACCATCTGCTGACTGAATAACCGATGGATAAGAATACTGGCTGATAGGCGAATCCTCCAGGATCAAAGCGGCATACCACGTAATACCATCTTTGGATACAGCCACATTCAATGGCGTACGAGCTCCCTTGGCTAAATTTCCCGGCGGTAAAACATGATTGTAAACCAATAACTGGCGGCCATCTTTTAAAGTCACCGCATCGGTACCGGAGTTATTATTTGGCAATGAAGTTTTCTCCAAAGCAGACCATGTTTGCCCGTTATCTTTTGACCAGGTACTTAATATCGCCCTGTTCTGGCTACGGCAAAGCGCCTGCAACCTGCCATCTTTATAAGTTAAAATACTGGGTTGTATGGCTTTCATGTCCTTACCATCGCTTATGGGACCAATCATCGTCCAGTTTTTACCGAAATCTTTAGTGGCTTCAAAATGCACCTGCCATGCTTTGCCTTCGGTGCTTACCGGGCTCAACAGCGTACCATCTTTCAATAACACGGGTTTGTTTTTGATGGGGCCTAAAAAGCCTTCGGGTAAAGCCTTCTGCTCCGACCAGCTAATGCCACCGTCTTTGGATGTTTTTACAAAACCTTTCCATTTTGCCGGGCTCAGGCCTATTTTATAATAAAGCTGTAATTCACCTTTAGGTACCTGGTATAGTATCGGGTTCCAGCAGGCATAGCGTAAGGTATCGTTTTGGATGCCGTTGGCTACGTTAACGCCTTCTGTCCATTTACCGTCAACAAAGCGGCTCATCCAAATACATACATCGGGGTTTCGCTCCTTGGTGCCGCCAAACCATGAGGCTACCAAACCCGCAGGCGTTTCGGCAATGGTTGCTGCATGGCATTCGGGGTAAGGCGCTTTATCATAAATAAACTCATCCGTGATGATGCCCTTGCGCCATGGATTTTGGGCAAACACATTGGCCATTAATAGGCAAGCTCCAATACCGGTAAACAAGATCTTTTTTAGCATCGCATTATTATTTTTGAGTAACAGCCTTATCTTTTGCCGCCTTATCAGCAGCCTTTTTTGCAATGATGGCTTTGGTATAATCGCCGTAGAGCTTGTGCCAGTTACGGCCGTTGCCGTTGAGGTATTGCTCGTTCTTTGTTTTATAGATCTCGAAAATGGCTGATACCTGTTTGATATTTTTAAAATCCACAGCCTGTTCGCGGGCCAGTTTCAGGTTAGCGAGGATTGCTGCTTCTTCAACGGGAGTCAGATCGGGTATAATAGATTTATAACCGGCCAGTGTAAAAGCCACTTTGCCGATAGTATATTTATCAAGCACAGTTTCAACCTGTTCTTCGGTCAGATCATTACTTAAACCGGTCATCAGGTTTTCATGTACCGATTTTGGCAGCGATGAATTAATAATGATCTGCCTGTCCATGGTGCTCAAGGCTTTACCCGTTGCAGGATCGATACCCGCAGGAACAGATTCAAATGAATGACTGCTATTCCAATCGCGGATTGCCTTGAGGTGGGTTGCTATCACATTTTTTACACGAGTAGCTTTTGCCGTATCGGTGAGGGATAACGACCAAACCCAATCCGTCGCTTTCTTATCAACTTCGGCATCGGCTTTCGCCTGGGCTTCGGGTGATGGAGCGGTCTTGGCAGCCTGTTGCTCCTGGGCTTTAACCGCGCTTGAAAGCGACAGCAACGCAATTAGCATAGCACCCGCAATGTTTATTTTTTTCATATCGATGTTTTTTTTAATACTTAACTTCAAAATCATAATTACCAGAGCCTATGCTCAAAACGGCTCGACCGTTTTGCATTTTCACTGGCTTAATTTCTTTTACAGTTGATATTTTAGCCCCACCCTCGGTTACTTCATCCATGTTTTTCGCCGGCACATAAACCAGGGCCGAACTATTTGGCGGCACTATGACATGCCATTTAAAACCGCTTTTGGTACTGGTATAATTACTGCGCACAGTTCCATAGGCTGTTTGATACGAAGCATTAACACTATCCAATACGTTGATAATTGCGGGTTGCATAATCAATTGCTTAAAGCCTGCATTAGATGTTTTTATCCCGGCTATGTCCTGGTAAAACCAGGCAATCAGATCGCCCAATAGCATGATGTGGTTGCGGGAATTCATGGCAGGATTGGCGGTATCGCCGTTCCACAGTTCCCAAATAGTGGTAGCGCCCCTGCCAGCCATATACCCCCAACTTGGATAGGTTGTATTGGAGGCTATCTTCCAGGCCAGATCGGGGCGGCCAAATTCAGTAAGCCCACGCATAAGCCATTGGGTTCCGATTACGCCCGTACTGATATGGTCATGAGCCTCGTTGATCTTAGCAACTATGTTTTTAAATACTGCTTGTTTATGGGCAGTTGGGGTGATCCCGAAGTACAATGGCAACAGGTTGGCTGTTACTGTATTGTTACTGTATTTCGATGTGGTTCTATCAAAATACTTATCATTAAATGCCTTGCTGATGTTCTGCTTTATGGTGCCGAAAAACTGCGCATCGGCTGGCTTGTGCAACATGGTGGCAAACTTTTGCATCAGGCCCGACAGGTGGTAATAGTAAGCCGTTGCAATCAGTTGCCCATCGGTATTAAGCGAGGAGTCTTTAGCGTGGATCAGCTCCGGCGATTCGGGCGGCACACACCAGTCGCCATATTTATCTTTGGTGACGATGTTATTTTTCATGTACTTAACCCGCATATAGTCAATCCATTTTTTCATGGAAGCATAATGCTTTTCAATGGGTGCCTGATCCGCGAACTGTCGGTAAAGCATATCGGCCACCAGGATATAAGTGCCGGGCCAAGTCATGTTATTACTGTAATAATTCCAATAAGCCGGGGCAACGTCCGGAATAGAACCGTCGGCTTTTTGCGATTGCGCGATATCATCCAGCCATTTGGCGTAGAAGTTACCGTTGGCAAACACAAAGCTTTCGCCCAGCGAACCTACCGCCCTATCGCCCAGCCAGGGCATCCGTTCGTTACGCTGCGGGCAGTCGACGGGCATACCTTTATAATTGCTCAGGATCCCCCAATATGCATTATGATAGATCTTGTTGACGATATCGTTGGATGTTTCAAAACGACCAATGGTTGGCAAGGCATCATAAACAACCTGTCCTTCAAAATCGCCCAATTCAGGCTTACCGGGATAACCGCTGATCTCCACATACCGGAAACCGTGATACACAAATACCGGGTGCCAGGTCTCTTCTGCTCCACCTTTCAGCGTATACACATCGGTTACTTTGGCATCGCGCAGGTTGGCTACATACAATTCACCGCTGGCTTGCAGGGTTTCGGCATAACGCAAAGTCACCTTATTGCCCCTGTTGCCTTTTACACGTAGCCGTAACCAGCCTGCCATATTTTGTCCCAGATCCAGGATCCATACATTATCTTTCAGTTGCTTTACGCTGATGGGTTTAATGGTATCCATTACTTTGATCGGCTCGTTCATCTGCGCCTCAATTTTGCCACCAGGAGCTTCAACTAATTCGGCCTTAAGCCACTTATTATCATTAAAACCAGCGTTATTCCATCCCGGAAATTCTTTGGTGGCATCGTATTCTTCGCCATCATACTCGTTATTGGTACGAATAGGACCATCGGCTGTAAAATGCCAGTTGTTATCGCTAATGATGGTTTGCTTTGTTCCATCAGTATATTCAACCTCCAATTGCAGCAGCATTTTTGGGAACCCAAATTCCTTGATTTTTTTTGGTTTGTACTTAGGCCGCATGGTAAAGTAGCGGCCATTACCCAAAACGGTTCCGATGGTATTACCACCCTGTTTCAAGTTAGCGGTAACATCAAAGGTGTTATATTTAACGGATTGGGTATAATCGGTGGGCGGTTCGGCCAAAACCTGGTCGCCAATGGGTTGGCCATTCATATATAGCTCGTAGTGTCCGAGGCCAACGATGTAGGCCGTAGCTTTTTTTATACCCGACTTTAAATCAAATTGATGACGATAGTAACGTGCAGAAAGCCGGGAGAATTTAGAAACGCTATCCCAGGCAAAACCACGGTCGCAGCCTATCCATTTGGCTTTCCAATCTGCAGGGTTTAAAAGGCCTACGCTCCATGTTGCGGGTTTGCTCCAGGTTGTTACGCCGTTGTTAGTCCACACCCTAACTTTCCAGTAACATGCTGCACGGCTGCCAAGTGGCTTACCCGCGTAGTTGACCATAATGGATTCAGCCGAATTTACTTTGTGCGAATCCCACAGGTCACCCTGCCCTGCTGTTAACTTTTCGGGAGTTGAGGCTACGAGGATTTGATAGGCTACCTGGTTGGTATTCCGTATATCGCTCGTGATCTGCCAGCTTAACCGGGGCTTTGCTGTGCCGATACCCGAAGGATTGCTCAACATTTCGCATTTCAGGTTTTGTAAGCCGATGTGGGCATCCGCATAACAGTTGATGGAGCCGTATAAAATAAAGCCCGCTAACAAAATGAGATATGTAAATATCCTCTTCATTCTTTATTTGCCCGAAAAGTCGAAATACAGGTTCAGCGTCAGTGCATCTTCTATATTCCTGTCGTAATTAAAATATTGGTTCTTTTGCCCGCCCGGCCCCAGCTTTTCAGGCTTTTGCGATTTGGTACCTATCGGGGTTATGCCATGCATAAACGAGATATCGCCCGAAGGGAAAAGCGGAGCGGTATTGTATACGTTTTTGGGATTTGAAGGTGTAAACAGGCGCATAAACACGTCCCGGCTGTTACAAACAATGGTTACCGGCTGCCCGGTAGTTTGCAGCTTCATCCAGTACAGGTTGGAGTAATAGCCTTTAAACTCTGGGTAAACAACTTTACCCTGCCCGGTTATGGTATTGTTGTATGTTTTATCCCAAACACCCAGCGCAGTACCTTTCATCCGGTTTTTCCATACCCGGTAAGGGCCATCGCCCATAAAAGTAATCCCTTTGATCTCTTTTTCGGGGAAAGAGAAATTGACACCCATCAAGGTGGCTTCCTCGCCAATAGGCCAATATTTAACATCAAGCTGTACCCAGCCGGATGGGTAGATCGTCCACTTCATTAAAGGCTCCGATTTTTTAGGTGGGAATACCGCTTCAACAACCAGGTTATCGCCCTCATAATGACAGGTAAGTTTTTGAAAGCCGGTTTGATCCTGCCCTTCTACTAATATTGGCCCGTTGTTAAAAGGAATATTTCCTTTAGCATTTTTCACACTAACCAATATGCCCGAATTACGGTTAAACGCCAGTTCGATCCCATTGCCGGTTTTAACGTTGTACAGTGAATCCGTTTCGGTAATTGCAGCTTTGCTTCCTCCTGTTTTGGCGATGAACCGGTTAGCGATCTGATCATGACTGCTTATAGGGAAACTCCAGGTAAACAGCTCTTGCTTATTTACATCAAAAGCCGAGATATACAGCACGTCGAAATTTTGCCAGTCTTTAGGTAGTTGCAACTGCAGATTCCCATACTGTCCCGGTGCAACATCCGGCGAAGCGATGGTACCGATTTTAGTTTTTGAACCGGCACCATTGAGCATAGCCAATTTATAGCTGAAAGTGCATTGTTTGATATTTGTATAAGAATACCTGTTCTCTAAAGGCAGTGTTCCGTTAAACGCTGACGTAATTTCCCTCGGTTCCAGGTAAACCGGGCTCCAGATCTCCTTGATGGCATAGTAGCTGCCTTCCTTTTCATGATATGGGCCAATGATGCCGTCGGGGCCATGGTCGCCATCGCTGTCCAGTTCTCCGTTTTTATCGGTGCGAACTACAGCTTCATCTGCAAAATCCCAGATAAAACCACCTGCCGAAATTGGGGTGTACCACATCTGTTTCCAGAAATCATCCAGCCCGGCACCGCCGCCGCCGTCATATAAACCATGCAAAAACTCGGTAGGGAAAAATATATCGTGACCGTTGATACCTGTATTGGTGCCGTAATCATAATTGATATAGTGTTGTGTATTTGTCCCTCGGAAGATGCCCCATGGATGGATGAGCGGGCGTTTTTGAATGTCCAGCTCATCAAATAAATGATCGAGGTTAAAATTAAAACCACCCTCGTTACCGTTATCCCACATCACAATAGACGGATGATTGATATCTTTTTCGATAAGTTCTTTGGTTAATTTTGAGCCAACAACGTCGTCATAAGCATGGTGCCAGCCGGTAAGCTCATCCAAAACAAATAGACCTAACGAATCGCACACATCCAAAAAATGATCATCGGGCGGATAATGCGACATGCGCACCGCGTTCATGTTCATATCCTTCATCAGCAGTACATCCTCAATACTTATTTTTTTGTTGAGCGCCCTGCCTGTTGTTGGCCAAAATGAATGGCGGTTTACCCCTTTAAATTTAATCTTTACATTGTTAACATAAATGCCATCGTGCTTCCGCAATTCAACCGTACGGAAGCCGATGCGTTGTTTTACCGTATGAACTGCTTTGCCATTTTGGTTCAGCGTAAACACCACATTATACAGATTAGGAAACTCGGGCGACCATAATTTTGGCGATGCAATATGCGTACTGATATTAGCAACGGTATCACCCGCATTGATCTTAACCGAAAACGGGGTACCAAACTTTTGTCCCGCCAGCGTATAAACCTGCCCTGTTACAGTACCACTTTTTACAAATGCCAACCTAAGTTGCGCCTTCAAATTGCCATTGGCTTTGGCATCAACAGCGTAATAGCCGATGTGGGATTTTGGCGAAGCTTCCAGAAACACCGGCCTGAAAATCCCGCCGAACACCCAGAAATCGCCCTTACGCTCGGCCGCATTTACCGATGTGTTGGAGGAGTGTTTGGATACTGTTACTTCAAGTAAATTGGATTTACCATAACTAAGCAAAGCACCTACATCATATTTAAAACGGTAAAATGCCCCCTGGTGAACTGGCCCGGCCAATTTACCGTTCAGTTTCACCTCGGTATCGGTCATAGAGCCATCAAAAACAATGTTTATGGCTTTGCCCCGCCATGATGCAGGTACATTAAACTCGTATTTATAAAGCCCTTTTTCTTTGCCTTTCAGGCTGTCTTTTGCAAGACCGTAGTTATATTTTCCAAAGCCCTGCAGTTCCCAGTTTGAGGGTACAGGGATGGTTGTCCATTTACCTGAATTGTTGCCTTCGGTGCAGAAAAACTGCCAGTTTACGGTATGGTCGCTGCCGGTGCCCGACAGGAATAGTTTTTGCGTTTCCTGGGCGCGGGTTATCAGCCCGCTTATCACAAACAGCAAAACAATCCATATTTTAAAACAGGCAGATCTCATCGATATATTCAGTTAGCAGTTAAGGTAAATTTCAAAGGGTTATCCGTACGGAAGGGCGCGGCAGGTAAGCCATCCTTATTATAAAAATTAGGCTGCGCCGACTCCAGCCAGGCAAAACGCGTGGCTACAGGCTTAGTCACCACTCCGGCCGATACTTCAACCGTATTGCCTTTGATGGTGGCATCGGCATCAACAAAATTCCCGTCCGCACCGGCAATGGTGAAATCAGTAAGCGGTTTACCGTCATGGCTTATTAGTCCGGCCCCCACGTGATCAAACTCAAGGATGATCTTGTCACCGCTTATCTTCATACTTTTATACACCGGCCCCGAAAAAACCACAGGCTGTTTGTAAGTATTGGCCAGCGCCAGTAATTCCAGCCTCCGGCCTATCTCCCATTTAAAAGGCGGGTGGATATTTTTAAGATCATCGTTCAAATCGGTAGTGATAATCATACCAGTGTGCGGGATCTGCAAGGCGGCAGTCTGCGCTTCGCGCAATTCCGGCTCTGTGAAAGGAGTATAAGTTACCGGGCCTTTGCCTTGCGAATAGTAGTATGGCGCTATCTGCACATAATAAAATGGCAGCGTTTTATCACCCCAGAGCTTACGCCAGTTGTTGATCAACGCCTCCATTTTGTAGGTGTAGCTGATGGTTTCGCCCAAAAAGCAGGCGCTTTCGCCCTGGTACCATAAAAAACCTTTAAGTGCAAACGGGGCAACCGGCTCAATCATTTTGGCATAAAATTTACCCGGATCGCCGTCGATTTTAATATTGTTTGCTTTGAAATATGGGATAGCATCAAAGCCTTCCTGCGATACCCATGGCTCAATACGACTGCCGCTTACAGCCGATGAAATAATGCCTACAGGCACTTTCAGATCGTGCTGCAGGTTTTTAGCGAAGAAATACCCTGCGGCCGAAAACGCCCTCAACGCCGAATCCTCAGCAACGCTCCAACCGGAATGGGTAGAATCAGGTTTAAGCAGATTTTTTTGCGTAACCAAAAAAATCCTGATCTGTGGGTTGTGCGCCCGTTCCAGTTCATCAACCGGTGAGTATGCAGTACTGGTATCCGGCTTTTTCACTTTACTGTTCTTGCGCATTTCATACTGCATGTTAGATTGGCCGGAGCAGAGCCATACCTCGCCTACCAATATATTTTCGAGCTTAATCGTGTTTGTACCTGATATCGTCAGTATTGCAGATTTAGCAGATGCAGGCATTGGATCGAGTTTTACCATCCACTTGCCAGATGCATCGGCAGTAGTTGTTTTTGTTTGTTTACTAAACTTTACAGTCACCCTTTCGCCGGGGGATGCGGTGCCCCAAACGGGTACGGGAGCATTGCGCTGCAATACCATATTGTTGCCCAATATTTTAGGCAAAGCCACCTGCGCTCCGGCAATTCCGGAGCTCAACAGGCAGATCGTCAACCAACAATATTTTATAAGGCGCAGCATTATTAGTAATTACTTGTTTTAAATGATTTGATATAAAAAACGGCTTGCTTTGCGGCTTCCCCGGCGTTTGGCCGGTCGAAATCCTGATCCGTAGGTGTATCGGCATCCGGGAACCTCCTGATATCGCCTGTACGGAATACTACCCGGTTTACGCTCAGCACAGGTGCAAAAAAGAGCCCGGTAAGCACGTCCTTGCCGTTCACATTCACGGTGTAAAAGCGGGTATCGGTATTCAGTTTGATCACTATATGATATTGGGTACCGGCCTCATACTTCATGAAATTTTTGTTGCGATACCCGGCTTTGGTCCTGAATTGCCCGGCCGAATCAAGCGTAAGCCTGATAGCTGCCATGCCTTTTTCATTCTGAAATTCAATATCCAGCATGCCGGTATTGTTTTGTGCCGGGATGATGGTGAAATCGGTCATCAGTTTTTTTGAAGATGGCACCACCCGTTCGGCTTTGGCAAAATCAAAAGGATCGCTGTCTTTCAAGGTAAGGGCGCGTCCGCCATCGGGAGTTTTATCGATACTTACCGGTGCCCACTGCGGGCTGTAGGTGTTCCATTTCTCCAGTTCTTTGCCGGCGGGCAGTTCATTAAAAACCTCGTTAGCATGTGAATCGGCAATTTCAGTGATTGGCACCGGGATGGATGACACCCAGATATCCTCCTTGTTCATGCTATAGGTTACCCAAAGCTTGCCATCGGGCGGGGTTCCGTTTCCTTCTTCAATACCACGAACGTATTGCGGGCCGTATGATTTATAAGCCCCGCCATAGCGCATGGTCGAAATCTCTCCGTTTACCAACAGTAGGTTAGTATAATCCAGGCCGTCCTTACTTACTGATAATGCCAGCGGCCACCTGAACTCCGAAGGATTATAAACCGTTACATATTTACCGTCGGATGTGCGCTGCCCCCATATCTTGGCATTGGCGTTTACAAAACGCGGTGCGCGGGCAGCATTCGCCGGCCAGGTTTTGCCATTATCCGTACTGATAGCGGTAAGGGCATATTTCCATAATCCAACTACCCGGCCATCGGGCAGGTGATAAAAGTTAAATGCTTTATAATCCTTATGCAGCGGGATCAGCGGGTCTTTCTTATCCGTTTCTTCTACCCACTGCATCATCATCAGCGGATTGGCCATCAACTCATCGCAAGCCTGTACAAAGCCTTTGTCCTTACTGGTTTTATAAAAAGGGAATGAGGTATTTTGCTCGTTCCATTTTGGGTTATAATGGATAAAATATACCGGCCCGAATTTGCCGTTTGGTAAAACTTCGCGCACTACACGGCCTATGCCCAGTCCGTCATTTGGGTCATCATGCCCATCTAAACAAATACCATAAAAACCCAGTACCAACAGGCGTTTTGATTGGGCGGTATAAAAGCCCATACGCTGGTGCATCACCGAATACAGGTCTTTAGCCACTCCGGGATGCCCCTCTTTAGTGGTGCCATCAGGGATTTTATACTGAGGAAAAACCACCGTGGGTTTCGACCATGTTTCGCCGTCTTTTGAGGTCATGAGCAGGGTTTGGCCGGGCGGCACGCTCTCGCCTACCTTATCGCTCAGGTATTCAACATAAAAAGTATTGTTCCAGTAGGCCAGCATGGGGGCATGGTTGTAGGTAAAACCAAAGCCATCAGCCAGTTCCGGGTGCTCACGGTTGGCTCTGAAGATCTGCTTGCTGTGCACACCCATAACCAGGCTAAGCTGCCCGTGATGATAATCGACATTGACAACTGTATTACCGCTGTAATGCACGGTATCCTGTGCACTGGCTATCCGGGCCATCGATGTAAAAAACAATATAATGATGAACTTATTCATGTTTAGCTCCTTCGGTTTGCCCGGCTGCCTTTAAAAGCTGCCCAAGCTGTTTTTTGGTGACTTTAAATATGGTACCGTGCTTGTGCCCTACCGGTACGCTCACGCTATCAGTCAGATCTGTAAAAGTTTTAAAGTCGGTTGTGCGCATAGCGCCATATCTTTTTAAGCGGTACGAATCATAATAAATGAGCCAGTTATCACCTGTTTTGATCATGCTCGGGCCCTCGCTATAGGCTTCGGTAAATCTTGGGGTATAGTTATTGTAAGGCCCTAAAGGATTGTTGCTGAATGCTACCAGGATATTACGGTTTGGCCTGGTGTTATCCTTCATTACCAGCACATAATCATTTTTAGCCCGCTTTACGATCTCGGCATCAATCACGCTGAACCCCGGATCAAGGAAAAGCTTTGAGGGACTGAATGATTTAAAATCCTTTGTTCTGGTATAGTAAAGACGGTGGTTATTGTTTTCATCTTCCTGTCCTTTCGGAAAACGGAAAGGTACCGTCGAAGCCCATACTATAATAAAATCACCTGCTTCGTCGTCATAAAACAGTTCCGGCGCCCAGGCATTCACGGCGGTGGGTTCTGAACCCATTACCTCAATATGTTGCTGGGCCGACCAATGGATCAAATCCTTTGAACTGGCATAGCCGATACCTTTATCGTTTTTCCAGCCGGTTGTCCACACCAAATGATAAACGCCATCCGGCCCCTGGGCTATGGATGGGTCGCGCATGATCTTTGCATCACCTGTTTCCGGTTTGATGAAGATGTGGTCTATAGCATTCCAGTGATAAGCATCATAGCTGTACAAAAAACGCAAGCCTTCTTTGGCAGGCTCATGAAAGGAGGTAAACAGGTACACGCTTTTACCTGCCCTGCATGATAACATCAGCGCGATGGCCAGCAATAAGGTGATATATTTAACAATCCGGTTCATTTATATATTGGTTTATATGGCGTCGATCATGAGCACCCAGTCGTTCCCGTTGGATACCTTGCCGGGTGGATTAAATTTAATTGTTTTGGCTTTTACGAATGTGCCGATAGCTGTAATTTGTCCGTTACGGGGATTAAACCAGGATGCTTTGAGTTTTGTACCTTCCAGTTTGTCCGCGTTAATATTAATTGGCCCGCCGGTATAGGTGTATACAAAGGCGAAATTTTTGCCCCGGGTAGCGATGAGCCTGTTATACTTTTCACCATTGTTGCCTGCAATCAACGACTGATCCGGTACACGATCAATATATGGGCGCGACAGCATTAGCTTCTTTAAATAAACCATCTGTTTTGCACCCGGATCATTAACCGAATTGTACCAATACCCCTTTGAGCCATAGGCACTGCCTTTATCGGTTGGCTTATGCATTTGCATTACGTCATTATCGCCATAAGTATAACCACATGCCCCTGCAAAAACCGACCAATAGCCGTAGCGCCTTACATCAGCAGCCGTCCAGCGGGGCAGTTTAATATCATGCAGCCCGTAGGGGATTTTTTCGTACGATGGCTCGGCATCAAGCGTAGGTTTTGCGGGTGATTTGACATAATCCGTTTCCACATAACGCCAGTTGTCTTCACCGTACTTTAGGTCTTTTTTTGAGGTATCCTGCGCATAATTGCGGTGGCCCGACTGAAAACAGTTAAAGCTTAACCAATTTTCGTTATGAAACCATTTTGATGATTGTGTGCGCCCACGGGGATGATAGGTAATGAGATGTGTGCCATCTACATCATGCAAAGTATTACCGATAGCATTCCAGGTATTCAATGAATCGGAACCGGCTATGTCGCCGCCATTCATCCAGATCACATTTGGCCGGTCGCGGTACCTTTTGGCTAAAAATTCGGCGTATGCTTTCGCCTTTTCGGCACCGATGTGGTTTTCTTTTACCACCGATCCCCAAACAGGCACCAGCGCTACGTACAAACCTTTTTCCGCAGCTTTTGTAATGATCCAGTCGATATGGTCCCAATAATCATACTCATTCCCTTTACCGAAAGTGCTGCCGGGTGTTGTTTTAGGTTGAGCGATATTCTTATTGCTCAGGGCCGAATCGCCATAAGCATTAGTTTCTTTAATGCTATGCACCACCATCACCTGGATCACGTTAAAACCCTGTTTACTGCGGACATCAAGGTATTGTTCTGCCTCTTCCCTTTTCAGTTTGGAGAATAGCAGCCAGCCGGTATCGCCAAGCCAGAAAAATGGCTTATCGCCGGCCATGAAATAGCGGTGGTTGGTGGATATGCTTAAATGGGGCATGGTTGTTTCATTGCTTTTAAATGCAAAAAACAAACAGGCGATGGCAATTAGTATGGTAGATTTTTTAAGCATCATATAGTAAAAATCAAAAACCGGTTGTCATTTCGACGAACAATTGGGAATGTGCGGCTGCGTGAGGAGAAATCTTATACGCCCTACTTTACACCATCCATTACAAATTTGCGTGGCGTATAAGATTTCTCTTTCGCCCCTGCGCTCTGCCCCCTCTGCTCTATCGAAATGACATTTTCTTATATATATCGCAAGTTCAAGCGTCCTTCGCTTGAATTATAACCAAGGTAAGTGTCCACGCTTACTTAATTAGTCCTGTTACGGGAGCGTGGACGCTTGACCGTGCGTAGCATCAATTACGGCTCAACCACAAAATAGCAGCCCCATTCCCCTGTCCTTTAATTTCTGTATTAACAGCGCCCTTTATCGTTTCGTCACCGGGTAAAAGTTCACCGGTTTTAGGATCGATCCATTGTGCTTTGTAGCTGATACCGGCCGATAAATCAAGGTGAATTCCCCCGCTATTACTATAAACAATATACCCTTTTGACGAAGCCAATCCCCATTGATCTTTGGGCGAACCGGGCAGATCGATCGGCTTCATACTGCTTGCATCAGTTAGAAAAGCTTTATTGGTTGTAGCAGGCAGCACGGGTAATGATCCCCCGGCTATAAATACTGCCCAGCCAAAATGGTCATAATCATCGGCAGAAAACAGTACCGCCTTATCAGGATATTTGGTGCGATACTCATGTACCGCGCGGTAAACCTGTTCAAATGATGCGGCTTTTGGTTTAAAGATGCGGGCTTGCTGGCGTGGAGCAAGACTTTGGCCGCCGATAGGTTCATAAGCTGTTCCATTGGCCTGGTAGTACCAGTAACGGATATCGATGACGTTAATCACCGAAGCCGTTGCAGGATCAGCAAGGATGGCATCCTGCACATCTTTAGTAGCGCTCAGGGCTATAATTTGTTTCTTTTTGTGAGTGGTTTCCCATTGTTTAATGGTTTCTACCCAAAACTTCATAAAATGCAGCGGACCGGTAAATTCCGCCCCAATCTGCTGGATCACCCCGGTATTACCGGCGAAGTTGTCCATACATTTATTGATATAGGCTATATGCAGTTTACGCCTTTCCGGGTTAGTTTCGTCATAAAACTGCTCAGCCATAAACTGGCGTTTATCTCCTGCATAAGGTACGGGTTCAGGGAAACCGCTGCCGTTAATGTTGTTTGCCGTGCGCCACGGAAAATCAGTATAATGCGCACCGGCTTCAATAATGTTATGCTGAAAATAGTTTTGGTGAACCAGCACCAGGCCTTTCTGGTCGGCCAGATCGGCAAACTGTTTCAGGCGGTTCCAGTACCAGGTGTTGTATTTGGTCAGATCGTATTTGCTCAGTCCATCGTAAGCCAGTTCCTTACCGCTGCGGGCAAAAGGCAACTCATAAAATGGTGCCCAAACATCGCCATCCATCCTGCGGATACGCTCGTGATCATCACGGCGGCGATCATACCATAAACCGTAATTATGCTCAAATACCACGATATTATCTTTTCGCATCCAATCGGTAACTGAATTTAAATCGTCAGTTAAACCGGTACCTGTTTGACCGGGTACCCAGCGGGAGATGGCCGGTTTGGCTTCCTTTTCGGTATAATCGGGATGTACAGTGCCGCTCCACCACGGGGTTTCAAAATGCCTGCCTGTTAATACCACATTGCCACGGGTTAACCAGCCGTTAGTAACGGCCATCTTTGGAGCTAACGCAGCAGTTACAGCATTTTTATATCCAATCTCATCAATAGTTTTAGCATTTGCAGATGAAGTATTAATCGAATTTCTTTTAGGCGATTGATCTATCCAGTTGCTGATAGTTACTGCCGGTTTGCGTGCAGCGGCCATCAGTTCGGCTGCCTGTTCAACAGTCGGGCTGCTCGATGGCTCGGTAGCCGGGTAAAGGATATCGGCCTGTTTAGTTACATCTTTATTTAAACGGTTAGCCAGCTGCGCATAATAAAAACTTCTTGGGCTTATGGTGCTGTTTGGTGTGCTCCAGTAACCATCGCCGGCAAACTGAGCCCATGTGCCAAAGGCCCAGTTTTGAGCGGTTGGCGGTTGGTAATTATCAACCCGTGCGGCAGTGCAATTCCAAAACAAACTATTGGCGGCACTCCATCCGGCACCTTGCCCGTCCTGTCCGCGGTTCATATAACTTAATGGTTGGCCGTCGATGTTAGCAATATCGAACAAAACGCCCGATGCCCAGCTGTCGATCCCTCCGCTAAAGCTCAGCGAACCGACCGACATACACTGAACAAAAGCATTCGGCCCCGGGGCGCAATACCCGGTAGCAAAATCATGAAAGCCCTGTTCGGAATATAAACGCTGAAAAAGGTTTTGCCCGCCCATAGTTAAGAACGTGTTACGGCGCTGCCCTCCTATTTCAGAAATGGGCGCAAGCGATTTACAATCCTCAACAGTAACGCGGTTACCTGTAGTACCAACAAATACCGCCGAGCCTGCAAAATGCTCAAAGGTTACCTGGCGTACCCAGGCGTCACTCACATTTTCCATGGTGATAGCCATCCAGCGGTGGGCTTCGTCTTTAGCATTAGCGGCATTGTATGCCGATTGTAGTTTTAAGTTTTCGATACCTACTTGCGCAATCCTGCCGGGCCATTGGTAGGTTGCTATTAAACCACTGCCATAAGTTGTATCCAAAGCTGTTGTTAGCGGTGCATCGAGGGTTAACGAGTTGCCATCAACAGCAGTCACTTTTCTATCCCAGTAAATATCACGTTCGCCGGGTTTCCAGGCTAAAGCGGTTAAATCTCCGCCAAAATGATCGGTTTTAATGGTATTGATCCATGCCTGTGTACTTGGGCGGTGAATTAAAACCAGATCGCCGGTTTTAATATTTGCGCCGTCTGCAATATGCAGCGTATTGGCATTTACCGGTACATAAGCATCGGTAATTTTAATTCCTTTGGATGTTTGCCGGTCGTTTTTACCTGTAACATGAATAAAAGTTTCCCTGTCGGTTCCGGCGGCAAACAATATGGTTCCATCGGCAGCCATCCCGCTTCCTCGTAAAACCACGCCGGATGCATTTATTTTGAGGCTGCCGTTAACCTGGTACACGCCCTTATTGAGCAATACCGCTCCGCGGAAACCATCTTTATCGGCGGGTAAGCCTGCTACATAATCTAAAGCAGCCTGGATCCTCAAGGTAGCATCACCGGCTTTTACAGGCACCACAACTTTTACGGGCACAAAAGGGATCGGCTTTTCAGAAGCCATATACCCGCAGTACGAATAATCAGGAATACGGTCGCCATTTGGGGCCGCCGCATAAGTCAGTTTGCCGTTTTTATCGGCAGTTACAGGCGGTTGCGGTTTAAAAGCCTTCTTTTTATCCTGCGCAAATAAGGGGGTATGCAAAAGCATCCCCCCAGTCATTAAACCAACCAAAAAATAAATCCTGTTAAACCTCAATCCCCGCATTATAATATGTTATTATTTTAAAGAAGCCAGTTTCTTTTCGCCTTTAGCAGCTACTGTATTTAAATATACTTCGATATTGGTATAACCGCCGCCATTTTTTGCAGGCAGGGCCGAGTCTTTGCCATCTTTAGGGTTCAGGCCATGTGCAAGTTCCCAATCGTCAGGCAAACCATCATTGTCCGAATCTTTGTAAGGGGTACCTTTATATTCGGGATAGCCACCAACCTGCCATGGGGCCGTGATGATACCCAGTTTGTATGAGTCTTTAGGTAATTTACGCACTTTAAACTGGTAAGCGGTATCGGTTTCCATTTCCTTGTAAGTGATCTTACCGGTACGAACCTGCTCGGTAATGCGTACATCAACCGGGTCACGTTTTGGCAGGGTTGCACCTGCGTTTGCTATAACAAACTTAAAAGCATCAGTTGCCGATAGGATAGTAAGCGATGGCATGGGGAAGGGTTCGTCAGCTTTCATGTAATCCTTGTACTGGCCTGCGTCAGGTAATTCCTTACCACCCGGACCTTCAACCTGGATCCCGCCTTTCCATGGATCTTTGGTAACCTCCGGATAACCTTCCATGATGTTGCCTGATGCATACACACGACCAAAGAATTTCTCTTTCAACTTGCTCCTGCCCGATTCCGGCTTCAGGATGCGGTGACCAACGGGTTCGTCTTTAGGTGTAACCGGGCCCGGTTTAAAATAGTTATTGATCACGTTATAATTGGTAGTATAATCGCCGCCATCCATTGAGCGGTGGTGCCAGTTAAATACCACGTTGTTTACAAAGTTGTATACACCATTCCAGCCAACCGATGGGTTACGGCCGGTATTATCGGCCCAAAGATTACGCATCAATGAGCTGTTTTCGCCGCCTGTAGTTGAACCGAAAGCATGGTTCCAGTAATCCAATGATTCGGAGTAGATACAGTTTTGGATAGTGATATTCACCGTGCCCAGTTTCTCTTCTTTCGATCCATCGCCCGGATCAAACATGTGGCGATACATCGAAAAGTTTTCGTCCAGTCCCCAGCTTGCTGATACGTGATCGGCAATGATGTTACCAACCGGGTTGCCACCCAAAGCATCATCACGGCGGCCAACATTGGTTTCGCCACGGCGGAAACGCATATAGCGGATCACAACGTCATGCGTGTTTACCCAAAATGATTCGCCGGCAATACAAACACCATCACCCGGAGCAGTTTGCCCTTCAATGGTAATGTATGGCGCCCTCACAATAATCGGTGTTTTTATGCGGATGATACCCGCAACGTTAAATACCACGATACGGGCACCGCCTTTTTCACAGGCTTCGCGCAAGGTGCCGGGGCCATAATCGGCTAAACTGGTTACTACATATACCTTACCGCCACGACCGCCAAAGGTGAATTTACCACCGCCTTCTGCACCCGGGAAAGCCGGGATCTTAGCCTGCGGCAAATCGGTTGGCCTGGCAGCCCACGGTACGAATACTTTGCCGCGCCTTTGATCGGCCTGGATAATGGGCAGGGCAACCGCCCATGCTGAATCTGAACGACGGGTAGCCTCTTTCATCAAAGCTTCACTCTCTGCTTTAACCTTCTCCGGCACTTCCGGGTATTGGGCAAAAGCCGGTTTAGCTAAACCCAATGCCGCTGCTACTAAAAATAAAGCTGTGTGTTTTTTCATATTTCTATTGGTAATCTTTTTTCTGTTGAGTGGTTAGCAGGCCCCCCATCGTTCAATTAATTTATTACTGAAGCGGATCAAACGGCCCACCCCAGGTATTGTTTTGCTGTAAATTGGCATTATTTAACAATGCAGCCACAGGGATCCCGAAAAAGTAATCACCTGCCTGAATTGCGATGGTATATGAATCTAATGTTTTGGTTTTAACAGTAAACAATGTGCTGTACATATCATCTAAAGATGCCGCTGCCGAAGCATCGCGCGTGCCGGTGATATAGTCTTTAGCACTTGCATTGTTATTAAGCGTAACCGTAAGGCCCGTTCTCTTTGTGCCGTTCAGCGTGCTTTCAAGCAGCTTACGGCGGCGAAGGTCCCAATAGCGTTTACCTTCAAAAGCAAACTCAATTTTACGCTCATTCATAATGGCATCTATCATTTGTGCAGGGCTCATACCTAATTGTAAACCATACTGATTGTCGCTGCCTGCTTCAATCCCGGCACGTTTCCTGATTGCTGCAATATTGGTATAGCCGGTTGTTACATTACCCAATGCAGCCGCGCATTCGGCCTGGTTCAATAAAACTTCGGCATAACGGATCTCCATCCAATCGGTGCCTACGTACGGTGCATTTGCTACGCTAACATTTGGGTCGATGGCTTTACGCAGATAAAAGCCTGAACCTGTTGCCGATGCTGGTTCGGTAGTTTTAACACCCGAACCATCTGCCTTGTTATAATAAAAGTAAGTCCACAGGCGGTATGAGGTATTGCCGTTTATAGGCCAGTTACAACCATTATAGGCAATGGTTTTGTTAAACCTCGGGTCGCGGTTATCAAAAAATTTCGAATCGTCATAAGCATATTTTAATGACGTGCCCGGCGCTTTACCGTCAAGCATCGGGTATGATTTTACAATATCCCAGGTAGGCTGGTTTGAACCTCCTTTAGTACCCAAATACGCCGGACGGGTTGCATTATCATAAGTATTGTTATTTTGGTTTTGATCGGTTGTTGATGTGTTATAACCTGTTACCAAAATAGCCTCCGGGTTACTGCTGCTTTCGGTAAACCACATGTTATCATATGATGGGTTTAAGCCGTAGTTATTGGCAGTCAGGATCTGGATAGCCTTGTCATTGGCATCGGCAGCTGTTTGCCAGCGGGCAGCATCGCCATTGGCGTTAAATTGCGGACTTGCATAGGTTAATAGTACCCTGCCTTTAAAAGCAGCTGCAGCAGCCGATGAAATACGACCGTAATCACTTCCGCTCCATTTTGCAGGCAGATATTTGATACAGCTATCCAAATCGCTCACAATTTGTTTAAAGCACTCGGAGGTTTTGTTACGGGGCAGCAAAGCCGCGTTTTTTGAATCCGTACCAATAGCATCCAATGGTTTTAATACAAGCGGCACACCACCATATAACCGCACAAGATCGAAATATCTGAAAGCCCTCCAAAAATAAGCCTGTGCTTTATACCTGTTTTTTGTAGAGGCAGGCAAGGTGCTGGCATCAAGGTCCTGCAGGGTTTGATTGATATTGCGGATGCGGCCGTAGTTATTGCTGATGTTTACCGAAGTGCCGATATCACCAACAGTTTCGGTAGTAACAGTTCCTTTTACATAAGCGTTATCGCTGTAAAATTCGTCGCACTTATCTCCCCCGCCGCCAATGGCACCGCCGGTATCGCCAAACCAGCCGGGCTGATTAGCCGTGTACAGGTAATTGATGTTTAAGATAGCTACCGTTGAGTCATTAAATATCTGACCTGGGGTGCTATGAGTAAGATCCTCTTTATCAAGCACCTTTTTACAGTTTGTAAACAGGGCTGATAAGATCAAAGCTGCAAATATGGTTTTAAATAATTTCATGTCTTTCAAAGTTTAGAAGCCTAAGTTTAAACCAAAAGATACTGTACGTAAGTTGGGATATACCCCAAATGGTGATGAAATATCACGATAATGATCGGGGAACGGGTTTACAAAATTGATTGGATTTGTAGCCACCACGTATGCCCTGATGCTTGACATACCGAGCCTTTTAGTAATACTGGCAGGCAGGGTATAGCTTAAATTAGCACTGGAGATATTCCAGGTAAAGGGACTAACAAACCAAAAATTACTTGTAGCACTCACATCATCCGAGTAGTAAGGATCGGGATATTTAGCATTTGGGTTTGATGGTGTCCAGTGATCAGCCCAAAATACAGGCCTGTTCTGGTTAGCAGTACCTTGTTTAATGGCCGCACTTTCTATTGACTGGGTGCCACCCCAGCTCATTCCCATTACCACATTTAAACTTAAGGTTTTATATGCACCGCCAAAGTTTAGACCAAGATTATAGTGGTTTGATGCTTTATTACCTAAATAAAACTGATCGTTTACATCATTTTGTTTGATGATACCATCCCCGTTTTTGTCCACATAATTGATCATCCCCGGCGCCGGAGTATAACCCAGAATTTTAACATTTTGAGCACCGCCGGCTGCAGCAGCCCTTTCGGCAATGATGGCATCGGCATCGGCCTGTGTACGGATTATACCAAGCGATTTGTAACCAAGGATACCAGGATCGCCCGATTTACCCGTCAAATCCTGAATGGTGCCTACCTGGGCTGCAGAGATATCATATTTGATATATTTATTATCGCTCCAGGCAAAGAAAGGACTGAAACTATAACTGAAATTCGATCCTATTTTGTCTTTCCAGCTTGCCGAGATCTCGTAACCGAAGGTATTGATGATACCATAGTTTTCGGCAGATGGTGCTGCACCAATAGTTACAGGCACCGATGTATTAAGTGAAGCCAGCAGATCATAGTGATGCTCCCAGAAATAATCGGCCGAAACTGATAAGCGGTTATTCAGGAAAGCAGCATCTAAACCATAATTTGTTTTCAGGTCATGGTCCCAGGTTAGGTTAGCATTTGGGATTGCTATGTTTAACAGCGCACCCAATCCCCTATCGCCATTGCCGCCGAAAACCGCGCCACCTTTATTGCCGGTACCAAACTGGTAGTTAACAGCGTATAAGTACGATGGTGTATTATCAGAACCCAGCAAACCAACTGATCCCCTTAATTTCAAAAGATCAACGAAGCTTACCGACTTAAAGAAATTTTCCTTTGAAACTACCCAACCGGCCGAAGCAGATGGAAAATATCCCCATTGGTGGCCCGGTGCAAAGTTGGTATTAGCATCTGCCCTCATGGCAAGCTCAACCAGGTATTTATCAGCATAAGCGTAATTTACCCTGCCTGCAACCGCTTTACGGCCATATTCTTTTACCAGCGTAGCCTGGTTTGACGATTGATCGCCGGTGGTAAATGTCTGGTTATCTTTTCCGCCTACAATAACACCGTCGGCTTCAGCAGCTACGCCTTCGCTGTATGATTCATATTGCTCATACAATGCCAGGGCAGTAATTTCATGTGAGCCAAAACGTTTGTGGTAGGTTAGGTTTGCGTTAAACTGGTAATTATCGGCCAGTGATGGGGTAAGGCGTACTTTATCACCATTTTTTATAGCCTTTACACTTACAATTGTTCCACCGGGAATGTGGTTGTTATCCCCCTCGCCCGAATATTGATTGTAGTAGAATGTTGAGCCATATTGCTTATTAAAAGCGTTGTTGATATTACGGTTGTAACTAACATTGGCAGTTAAGCCACTGATGCCCGGAATTTCGTAGCTCAAATTGGCTAAACCATTAAATACAGTGTTATTGTTGCCTGTATAGTTATTGGAATTTTGAACAGCAAAAAAGTTAAGGTTATCGTTATTGCTGGTACCTAAGTATACAGGGTGCCCATCAATAAAATATTTTTGCCATGGCGGTGCCTGGTTAAGCGACAGAAAGTCGTTATCAGGGCTTTCTGTAGTGCTTGAAAGCTTGTACCAGTAAATTTTGCTTTTGGCAAGGTCTTCACTCAATGAAAGGGACAGTTTTAAACCTTTTGCCACTTTTGCATCAACACTGGCCCTAAACCCGAAACGGTTGGTGTTTACACCTTTAAAGTTGGAGTTTTGGTTTACGTAGTTGGCGCCGGCAAAATAGGTAACTTTATCATTACCACCGGTTATGCTAAGCGCGTTACGGGTTGTTACAGCAGGCTTAAAGGCCTGATCAAGGAAGTTTTGGTTGTTATTCTTGAAGTAGTCAAGCTCATCGGGCGTATAATATTTTAAGTCCTTATTACTTAAATCGCCATTGATATATCCTTCGGGCGTAATAGTATGATTATACCGTGTTTGCTCAATATCATTCAAATAAGTAGCCATTTGAAAGCCCGACATCATTTTAGGTAATTGAATAGCATCGGCAACACCAACCGATGAGCTGAAGCTTACCTTGGGTGCACCCGCCTGACCGCGTTTGGTTGTTACCACGATAACGCCGTTTGCACCTAAAATACCGTAAATGGCCGCAGAGGCATCTTTCAGTATCGAAATATTATCAACCTCGCTTTGATCGAGCAGGTTAAAGTCACTTTCGGTACGCTGCACCCCATCAATGATATATAAAGGCGTAGTACTGCCGCCATTTTTTGCCAGGAAAACAGGGTTACGGATAGTGATTGTTCCGCTTTGGCCCGGTCTGGCTATACCTCCGTTAACGCTAACAGCAGCATTGGTTCCGCGCAGTGCGGCCGCAAGGTTGGTGGTAGGGATATCCTGGATAGCTTTCATATCAACCGGGGCAACCGCACCTGTTAAGTGGATCTTCTTTTGGGTACCGTAACCTACTACTACAACTTCGTCGAGGTTGTTTTGTGAGGGTACCATTTTAAAATCGGCGTTCATTTCGCCAATCTTCAGTGATTTTTCCTGGTAATTGTATCCCAGAAATTTAGCGCCAACCACAACAGTTTGCAGGTTGGTAGCTTTGATTGAATATTTACCATCAGCATTGGTGAGCGTGCCCGTGGTACTGCCCTTTACCTGGATGGCAACCCCTGGCAGGGGAAGGCCTTTTTCGTCCGTAACGGAACCCGTTATGTTACGATCCTGGGCTTTTAGCGCACTGCCCATGCACAGCAACACCGAAAGTAAGAGGAAAAGTTTTCTCATAAACTTGATAATTTAATTTTCATGATCAGGTTAATTAATTGGTATAATTGGTTTGCCCGGCTAAAGCTTATATCATGATTACCGGGGATATTTAGGTTAGTTCAAATTATTGTTTAGCGGCCTGCCGCTCCTTGATGCGTTTTTGCCATTCTTCCCCCTCCTTTTTCATATCGTAGCCCTGTGCTGATAAATAATTGTTAATGCGCCCTTTAAACTTGCCAAACCAGGCATGTTTTTTCTCGGCCGATTCGGCATCAATAGCATTCTCCCGTGCCTCCAGCAGCCATCCTTTTATCTTACCTTTTTGCTCATCGGTAAGGTTAGGGATTTCATCCTGGTAAGCGGTGTAGGTAATGGGATAGATGCGGTAGGTCATACCATCTTTTATCTTGTCCACCTCATCCGCGCTTAATTGCTTATTCAGCTTGTTGATATATGATGTATGTAAAACTTTAACTTGTTTCACCACATCGCTATCTATAAGGGCGATTTTAGCATTGGCCCCCGCCTTGTCATCGGGCATTTGTGTTTTAATATCGTTTACCTTGTTTTTACGTGCATCATATATAGTATTAAGATCACTATACTGGGCAGCCACAATATCACGCACTTTCTTAAATTTCACCGAATCGGTAATACCTGCTGCTGTAACAATTTTGTTTGATCGTTCGGTAATAACTTTTATATAGTTGTTATCAGCTGCTGTTTGTGCAAACACTTTACTGCCTGTTATTGCTAATAACACCATCGCTATATACTTAAATTGCTTCATGACTTATTTAATTGGTTATCCTTTTTACAGCTTTTAATTCATCAAAATAAAAGCCCCTAAGGGTGTAGTATGCTATCATTTTTCAAGCAATTAATTGTTTTTATCACAATTAATTAAATGTTAAAATCTTGTCAGTACTAAAAGCCTGGTAAAAAGTATATTAATTTTATTGGTTTATATTTCCTGGTATCCTACAGCCTGATTTACAAGTTGCTTAAACAAATATCAATGCTTAGGCTTTGCGTTTCCTGTTTGTATTTATCTATTTATTATACAATCTTATCATAACCTATTTTTCCTGTTAGCTTAAGTTTCTGTCAAAAGAAAATTACATTCCTGCAAATTGGGTTTGATTAAAAATTGCTACTTTTAAAAATATAAACCGGCGCGACGCATACTTAATTGTCCGCTCACCTGCTAACCTTTATTGATTTTTGTAAAATGAAGCCCCATTTTCTTAAGGTTGCGGTAAAACCGCAAAATTCATTCAGTATCAGGCATGATATTTTGCCCACCTTCAGGGGGATATGGCATTACCATCCCGAGCTTGAGTTACACTACGTAATAAAGGGTGAAGGGGTTAGGTTTATTGGTGATAATATCAGCAATTTTTCGCCAGGCGAAATTACGCTGCTTGGTGAAGCGCTTCCGCACTGCTGGCGATGCAAGGACGAATACTTTTTGCCCGATTCGGGGTTAAATGTTGAGGTGATCGTGATCCATTTTTTGCCCGACTGCCTTGGCCGTTACCTGTTAAATTTACCCGAAGCCTTTATGCTGCCCAAGCTTTTTGAAAAAGCAAAAAGTGGTATGGTAATTAAGGGCGAAGCAAAAATCGAACTGGCAAAACTGATGCGCCAGGCAGTTGAGGCTACCAACCTCGACAGGATCATTATCCTGCTTTCGATATTGAAAGTGCTGGCCGAAAATGAAGAATTTGAACCAATCACTTTATCGCACAGTGATTTCCATCAATCAAACGAATCGGATACCATCCGCTTAAATAAAGTATGTTCATATACACTGGCCAATTATAAACAGGAGATCAGCCTGGAAAAAATAGCGGCTATCGGCAACCTGAGTGTTACCTCCTTTTGCCGGTATTTTAAGCTAATGACCAAGAAAACTTATTTTGATTTTTTAACCGAGATCAGGATCAGTCATGCCTGCAGGTTTTTGATAGAAGATAAATTGCCTACCGAAGTTTTATGCTTTGAATGCGGTTATAATAATATTTCAAACTTTTACCGTCACTTTAAAAGGGTTACCGGTATGACCCCGCTTGAGTATAAGCGCCGGTATATTAAAGGGCAAAAGCAGGCAATTTCTGCTTAATGTAAAGTTTTAAGTCGTTAGTATGGAGTCTTAAGTAAAATTAAAAGCCGTCTAAAAACGATTCAATAAAACTACTGATATATCCCCCAAGCGTCATTGCGAGGCACGACGCAATCCCCTATTTTACAGGGCGGATTTGCATAGCCCCTCTGAATGTTGGGGATTGCGTTGTGCCTCGCAATGACGATTTTTTTTATTTTTAAATACCTATCTCGCTTTGTAGTGTAGTATAGCTGCTATGCAGATCTTCAATTTTATTACGGATGGCCGGCGAAAAATAACCAACATCGCGGCGGGTAGTGGTAGTTATTTTCAAACCACGTTTGGTAAGATAATATTTAGCAATAACCGGGTAAACATTGTGCATCACATCCATGTTTTCGGTTAAAAATTCCTGTACCATTGTAACCTCATGTTGGCGCGATGCATCGGCATAATGATCACATAACCAAACAATAAGTTCCGGAAAAAAATTCCCCTGGATACAAGACAAGCCTGCCGAACCCGCTTTCAGCGATTCAACCGCATGAACCATGTAAGCATCATATAAGCCAAACGAAGGATTGATTTTGCTTAACTCCAGTTTTTGCTTTACCACATTTAGGTTAAGGCAGGTATCTTTATGATATATTATCCTGCCGGTTGCTGCAAAATGATGAAGCTGCTGTGGCGACAATAACCTTTTATACGGCACCGGGCATTCGTAAAAACCTAATGGGATATTTTCAGTTTGATCAAACAGCTCAAATACGCGGTCGTTAAGCGCAGTGTCCGGTTCATCGGCATCGGCCAGTAAACTTGTTATGGCTATTACCGCCGAAGTGCCTGTATCATATACCCTTTTTATAAAATCGGCTTGTTTTTCAATTGGCCCACCGAAGGTACCGGTGGCCACAACCGGAACAGCGCCGTCAACAGTTTCAACCACATGTTTAATTATTGCCAACCGTTCTTCGCCGCTCAGTTCAAACATTTCGCTCGACAGGCAATTGGCGAACACACCGGCAGCGCCTGCATGCAGGTACATTTCGGTTAAACGGGTTAGTGCCACATAATCAACAGCACCGTTATCTTTAAAAGGCGTTAACATTACCGGGATAAAACCCTTTTTTGATTGCTCCATTTGATGATTAAATTAAACTGTTAACTGCCTTGTTTTGGTTAAAAAAATCCCGGTTAAAAAAATGGCTAACGTACCTGCAACAATGATCATATTGGTATTCAGCGTACTGCGAAGTGCCGCATATTGTTCGGGAATGAGGGCCGGAAAAGTAAGCCACAGAATTACCAAAACGCCTATGATACTGGCAATGATAGCCTCGTGGTTACGGGTTTGCCTGCTGATGATACCCAATAAAAACAAGCCGAGCATGCCGGCAGCAAAAATCCCCGAAAGCTGCCACCACAAATCGAGGATGCTTTTTACCCCTATCATGGCTATGCCGGCCGCCATGCCTGTAAACCCGAAAAGTACCGTACCTATGTGCAAGGCGTTCATGGTATTTTTTTCGTTGAGTTGTGGTTTAAAGTACCGTTTGTAAATATCGATGGTGAAAACAGTAGCAGATGAATTCATGCCCGAACTAATGGTGCTCATAGCTGCCGATAAAATGGCCGCAACGATAATACCAACCAAACCAGCGGGGATTTTAGTGACCATAAAATGCGGCATGATTTTGTCGCCATAATCTGCCGGAGTAAGTTTGCTCATAAACGCTACAACCTCATTTGCCGAAGCTGTTGCAGGCAGGCGCTCAATAGCTACCTGGTGTTTAAGGCTTAAAATTAAATCGGGGTGCTGGCTGTAGTAAGCATATAAGCATGAACCTATTACAAAAAACAGGAATGATGCAGGCACATAAATGCCAACACAAAGCCATACCGATTTGGCTGCCTGTTTGGTAGATGTAGCTGCATGATAACGCTGGATATAATTTTGATCCATCCCGAAGTTATTGAGATTGATAAAGAAGCCGTAGAACAGGATCACCCAAAATGTTGGCTCAGTTAAATTAAGTGAGAAACTGCCCAGGCTGAATTTATGATCGGCTTTACCAATTTCTACGATCTTATCAAAGCCGCCGGGGATGTTGCTCACTACCAGGTAAATGATCAGAATGGCTCCCAAAGTTTTGATGATGGCTTGTACCACTTCTGTCCAGATCACGGCTTTGATTCCGCCTGATACGGTGTAAAGAATAATGGAGATGCCCATTACGATCATGATGGTCTTCATGGAGAGCCCGGTAAGCGCCTGCAAACTCAGCGCAATGCCGAAAAACACAGAGCCCATGCGGGCTATCTGCGTAAGCAAAAAACAAATAACCGCGTAAACCCTTGCCCAGGGGCCAAAGCGTTTTTCAAAGTGTGTATAAGCCGAAATGTTACCGGTATTACGGTAAAATGGTATAAAATATTTAACCGCTATCCAGGCTGCAAAAGGCATGGATAAGCTAAAAACAAAAGCATTCCAGTTGCCGCCGTAGGCTTTGCCGGGTACTCCTAAAAAGGTGTTACTGCTTAAAAAAGTGGCATAAATGGATAAACCGATAGCCCAGCCCGGTATTAAACCAGATGCAACTGTGAACTGTTCGGCATTTTTATTTTTACGCGAAAAATAAAAACCAACCAGCACCATGGCTATAAGGTAAATACCTATAATGGTAAAATCTAACACGGGCAACACTTTCATGCGTTAATCGGGTAGTACGGTAAAAATTAGTATTGTGGTTTAAAATTGCATAACAAATGTAACTCCTCACAGTTATGCTTTACTGTAATATTTTCTCCTGCTATTGTAGGATATTATCACTAACTGAATGAATATACAAACAGGAGAGGTGCTTGTCTTCTAACCGTGATATTATTAAAAGATATATCATTGCGAGGAGGAACGACGAAGCAATCTCGTAGCTATGCAAGTCAAATATGCATTGGCTACGAGATTGCCATGCTGCGCTCGCAACGACATATTTTGTTATTTACCAGCGCCTTTCGTCTTTGCAACACATTTGCCGCCTGGCGGGTGATCGCTGGAAATTGATTAATTGTTAGCGCAAACTTTCAATCGTAACACTACCCGCCTGTAACCCATCGGCAGCAGCGTTAATGGTAATTTTCCCCACAACAGATTTAGATTGAATAATAGCCAGCCCCAAGCCATTAAACAAATGATGCTGATCGGATACAAACGGACCCAGATCTGTTTGCGAACCATTATCCACAGCTTTCAATATTCCTTGTCCGGTTACCTTAAACTTCACCAGTTGATTAGCATCAGGTACAGAAACGTTATTTTTATCCAAAACAGATACGGTGATATACGACAGGTCTTTACCATCTGCTTTAATTTTATTCCTATCGGCCTTAAGCTCTATTTTGTAAGGTTCGCCGGCTGTAACTACCTGCGTGGTCATAACCACTTTGCCATTACGGCGGGATACCGCTTTTAACACTCCGGGCTCATATTTAACACGCCACATTACGTGCAGATCATCGCCGTTCTTTTTCTTAACTCCGATCGATTTACCGTTTAAAAAAGCCTCCACTTCATCGGCATTATTGTAATAAGCCCATACGTCAATCAGCTGACCAGGTTTCCAGTTCCAATGTGGTAACAGGTGTAAAACAGGTTTGCTTGTCCATTCGCTTTGGTACATGTAATACACATCCTTTGGGAAACCAGCCAAATCAACAATACCAAAATACGAACTGCGGGCCGGCCACAGGTATGGGGTTGGCTCGCCAATGTAATCGAAGCCGGTCCACACAAAAAGCCCTGAAAGGAAATCATATTTTTTGATGATCTTCCATGTTTCCTCGTGAGTTGAGCCCCAGTAAGCAGATACATTATCGTAGGCTGATACGGTAAAATCGGCATTACCATCCTTCAGTGATGTTTTACCGTCCTTTGGCCAGCGTCTGATACTATCCGACGGCATATCATAATGGCCGCGCGTTGCCAGTGCCGATATGTTTTCGGTACCTATAAACTTTTGACCGGGATAGTTTTTCTGAAAACCGGCATATACTTCCTGGTGATAATTTAAGCCAACCAAATCAAGTGCGCCCGACTGGTAAATGAAATTCTTTTTAGGATCGGCGTCGCTTAGGGCCGATGTAACTGGTCTTGTGTTATCCAGCTGCTTAACAATTTTCACCAATTCTCTACCGATGCTCACACCTGTACTATCAAACTGCTCCCTGATCTCGTTGCCAATACTCCATGCAAAAATGGAAGGATGATTACGGTCGCGCAAAACCTGGTCTTGCAGGTCTTTTACATGCCATTCGTCCCAGTCCTCATGGTAATCGTGTTTGCTTTTTTTCTTCTTCCACATATCAAAGGCTTCATCCATCACCAGGAAACCCATTTTATCGCATAAATCGAGCAGTTCAGGTGCCGGTGGATTGTGCGATGTGCGGATGGCATTGCAGCCCATATCTTTTAATATCTGCAATTGACGCTCGATAGCACGGGTATTAACAGCCGTACCCAAAGCACCCTGATCATGGTGCAGGCAAACGCCAAGAATTTTCATCGGCACGCCGTTCAGGCTGAAGCCTTTATCTGCGTCGAAGTTGAAATAACGAATACCAGTAGTGGTGGTATAATCATCAATAACCTGATCCGCAGCTATCAATTGCAGTTTCACTTTGTATAGATACGGATGGTTTATCGACCATAAATTAGGGTTCATAACCCTAAGGTTCTGCAGAATTACAGTATCAGTTACGGTAGTTGTCACAACTCCGACAACTTTACCCTGGCTATCCAAAACTGAAGCTTTGAGTTTAAATTTGCGATGAGCAGAACCCGGTAAAACCGTACGGATACTTATCGTCGCTTTTTGCTGATCAGCCTGCGGCGTAGTTATAAATGACGACCATTGCGGCAGATAGGTTTTATTGGTAGTAGTTAACCACACATTGCGATAAATGCCAGAACCGGTATACCAGCGTGAATTAGGCTGGTCGCTGTTATCAACCCTAACCTCAATCACGTTCTTTTGATTGCCGAAGATAAGGTAAGATGTGAGATCATATCTGAAAGAGATATAGCCGTTAGGGCGTTTACCTAAATAATGCCCATTGATCCAAACTTCGCTGTTATGATAAACACCGTCAAAATCAATAAAAACGTTTTTGTTTTTTGACGATGCCGGGATCACGAAGCTTTTGCGGTACCAGCCTGTACCGGCAGGCAAACCGCCTTCGGCCTGAGTTGTTGGGTTTTTACTGTCGAATTTTCCTTCAATGCTCCAATCATGCGGAAGGTCAAGTTTTCGCCAATGGCTATCATCATATTTTGTTTGCTTAGCATCCGCATCATCGCCTAAAAAAAACTTCCAGCCGGTGTTAAAGCTTTCTGTTTTACGCACGTTTTGCGCAGATGCAAAACCCGCTATAAAAAGCGTAAAACACAGCGCATATAAATAACGGAACTTCATTTATTTTGATTTGCTTTTCTTAACAGGCGGGGCAACAAAATTCAACTCGCTTTTACCCAGATCTTTTGAAGTAGCCACAGCTATTCCACGCTGATCGGCTTTGTTTACGGCGCAATAAAAATGATAAACTACCCCCTTATACTTCACCACGCATGATTTGTGGGCAAACATATTGTCATAAGGCTCGGATGACTGGATGAGCTTCTCCCCTGTCCAATCCGTCCAGTGTACCAGATCATACGAGCAGGCAAAGCGGTTAAATACACCAGATGTGCCGGTTTTCCAAAAGGCACCGAAATAGAACATGACATACACGTTTCCTATCTGTTGGATGTACGGATCGCCTGTAATGCCATCGCCGTGATTAAGCACCGGGTCTTTACCAAAACGCTGCCAATGCAGCATATCGTCAGATACAGCCATACCTATCCGCTCGGCGCCGCGTTTTTTGTTTACGCTATCACCATTGGCATTGTAATACATGATGAACGGGTGACCGGTCAGCTTCTTTTTATCCCAGATTACAGTTTGCTTATACTGCGTATGGTTATCCCACCAGCTTACATCTTTATCTATGCTTGACAGCACAGGATGATCCAATCCCTGCCATTCATGTGCAGTACCCGGATCTTTATTGGTGGAAGCTACGCTTATCGACAGCAAACCTTTCTCATACCCCTTGCTTTGTCCACCAAAATATGACAACCAATACTTGCCATTGTATTGCTGTAATTTGTATGAGCCGCCCCATTTAAAATCCTGCAAGCCTACATAGCCTGCTTTTTGGTTATTATCCCAGCGTGTGGTATCCTCAGAGAATGAAAGGATCCGGCCGCGTGTTTTCCAGTGCAGCAGGTCCTTACTATCGGCCAGGCAGGTTTCATAACCGCGACCGTTAAAAATAATATAGCTCATATACCAGCTATCCCCCTGGCGAAAAACCGTGGGGCAGTCGGCTTTTTGAGCATTATCATTCGGCGATATCACCATGCCGTATTTATAAGGTGTTTTTACCTGCTCGTAAATGTCTTTCATCACCTTTTCGGGCACCTCCTGGGCGTGTGCCTTCGGCACTAAAAAAAGACAAACAAGAAATGTAAATGATCTAAAAATGTGTTTCATACGATGTTCAATATTTTATTTGGCGATAAATGTATAATTGCCCGACCCTGCTTTTATTTCTGCCTTACCATCGTGATACCCCACGAATTTAAGATCATGCCTTGCTTTGATATTTCGACCATCTACAGTAATTGCAACATTGCTTTTAACAGGCAAATAGATACTTGCCGTAGTATTAGCGGGGATACTTACCTCCAGTTTAAATTGCCCTTTATCTTTTTTCCAGCTGCTGATGATATTGCCATACGGCGATTGGTAATTAGCCTTGGCCCAGGTAACATCACCAACAGTTTCAGGCCTGATCTCTATTTTATTAAATGCAATGGCATCATCGGCAGGGCGGATGCCAGCCAGACCGCTGTAAAACCACTCCATCAAATGCCCTAACATAAAGTGGTTATTGGATACAGATGGCAGCGCTGCCCATGATTCGGTTAAGGCTGTGGCACCATGAGCAAGCTGGTAACCGTAGCCCGGCACATCGGCACGGCTGTTCATATCATAGATCACATCCGAGCGGCCTTCATCATCCAAAACACGCAGCAGGTAACGGTAACCGATATCACCGGCAGTAAGGGCATTGCCACGATTGCGAATGTCTTTTACAATGTTGTTTACAACGGCAGCCTTGTATTGTGGTTCCACCAGTCCGGCATAAACAGACATAGCGTTGGCTGCCTGGCTACCTGTGCCGTATTGTTTTGTACCGGCATTAAAAAATGTTTTGTTGTAAGCCAGCTTAACTTCGGCAGCCAGTTTTTTGTAGGATGCGGCATCGTCATTTTTGCCGAGCAGGCTTGCTATTTTACCGGCGAGATCCAGATCATAATAATACAGCGAGGTAGCTGTAATACCCTGTGGTGTTAACTGTGAAACACCGGGAGGGTTTGGGCCGAGGTCATACCAATCGCCCAGGCCCTGGTACAATAAATGGTTTTGAGATTTTTTATCGAGGTAAGCCAGGTATCGTTTGATCATATCGTAGTTTTGAGCTAATACCTCCTTATCGCCATACCATTGGTACACATACCATGGCAGGATCACCGAATTGCTCCCCCACTCGGGCGAATCGCGGAAAGGTTCATCAAACTTTACATACTCGGGTGAGATCTCGGGGATCAACCCTTCATCTGTTTGCGAGATACGCATATCATTGATGCACTTACGCGCAAGGCCTACGACATCGTAGTTATAATGCAAGGAACTGCCAACCAAATGCGCTTCTTCCAGCCAGCCCAATTTTTCGCGATGAGGGCAATCGGTAAACACACTGGCCATATTACTTTTCATGGCCCAGTCAATCAACTTAAAGGTTTTATTGAACAATTCGTTTGAGCAAGCAAAATTGCCCACAGTTTCAGCAGCATTACGGGTGTGCAAGCCTTTGATATCAACAATTATGGGCAGTTGCTGATTGTTAGCTTCATTTTGCGGAACAGCACCCTGCACCTGCAAATACCTGAAACCATAATAAGTAAACAATGGGTGCCAGGTTTCAATTCCATCACCCTTTAAAACGTAGCTATAATAATGCGGACTGCCTGAAGCCTTTTGATTGGCACTGCCATCTTCGTTAACCAACTCGGCAGGAATAATCCTAACTGTATCCCCCTTTTTACCCCGCACGCTGATCTGCGGGATCCCCGAAAAGTTTTGACCAAGGTCATAAACCCAGGCACCGCTGGCAAGCTGCTTTTTGCTTTGCGGCTCAAGTTCCTGCATGATCTTTAAGGGTTCGGCCAATTGCGCGTTTAGCTGTGGTATGCCATCTACCTTAACCACGCTGCGCCATTTTGAATCATCGAAGTTGTTGGTATCCCAGCCTGATTGTTCAAGGTTTGCGTTATAATCCTCGCCCCCATAGATGCTGCTAAAAGTAACCTGTGAAGGAGCAGTTTTCCAGGATCCATCACTTACCACATTATCCACCCTGCCGTTATCATATTCCACCACCAAACGGCAGATCATTTTGGGGTAACCAAAAGCGCCGGTGAGTTTGCGGTAGCGCCTATCGCGTGGGATATAATAAAACCCATTGCCCAGCATTACGCCAAGGGTATTTTTACCGGAGATGAGCTGACTGGTTAAATCAAAAGGTACATATAAAGCCTGTTTATCATATTTTGTCCATCCGGCATCAAGGAAATGATCACCTACTTTTTTACCGTTCAAACTCAGTTCAAAATGACCTAATCCGCATAAATAAAGCGTGGCTTTCTTCAGCTTACCATCAACATTAAAGGCTTTACGCATTAAAGGCAAAACATCATTAGCTGCGCCCAGCTTTTTTGGCCCTTTACCATGATAAAACGGTACTATGGCCGAAGAATCGGGCAATTTATCATAGGCAACCCAATCGGCGCCCTGCCAATCGGCATTTTTGAGCAAACCCATTTGCCAGCTGGCAATATTGCTCCAGGCAGATGCTTTGCCATGATTATCCCAAACCATCACTTTCCAGTAATACGTTTTGGCAGCTTGCATTGGCTTTCCATTGCAGGATATTTGTAAGGACGCATTTGATGGCACCCTTCCCGAATCCCATACATCCGCATTGTTGTTTGCCAGCTTGCCTGCATCGTCGGCCACCCAAACCCGGTAAGCCGTTTGTATTACGCCATGGGCATCGCTTTGCAGCTGCCAGCTTAATTTTGGTGTGGCCGATTCAATACCCAGCGGATTTGTTTTGTACTCGCATTGCAGGTTAAGCAATTTCAGGCTTTGAGCAAAAGCCCCAAATGGCAGTAACAAAAACAACAGACTTATCCTTTTTATCATCTTAATATTTTATTGCATTTCTATCCCCGAAATGGCCAAACCATCGGCTTTTATACCCGTGATTACCAGTTTATAATTACCCGCATTGATGCTTGTGCCCGTATTGCTTGCAACCGTACCCGATTTATTTTTGGCAACAGGTTTAAAACTTAGCTCTTCCGATTTCATCACTGTGCCATCGGCAGCCAGCAGCTGCATTTTTGCTGTAAAAGTTTCATTGCTTTGGTTATAATATTTTATTCGCAAGGCATACAGATCGGCAACACCCGGCGTTATCGCAAATACCGCACTGCCACCCACCTCGCTGTTAAATTTAATTACTTTTTTCCCGTTAAGGGTATCGCGCATTACTCCGTTTCCTTTTAGTTCGGCAGTTTCGGCTTTATAACTGATGGTTTTGCGAAGATCGGTTGCCGGTTCGAGCGAGGTAACAGGTAGAACAATTATGGTGTACATGAACTTACCTTTGTTTTCGCCTAAATTGACTACATCATTCATTTTAAAACGCTTCCTGTAAACGGGTAGTTGATGGCCACCATCTGCGTCGGTTTTAACAAATAAACCAGTATTTTCATAATCGGCTATCCATGCTGGTCGTTGTTCAGCCTGTGCATCCATAACAACATAAACGTCGGCATCGGCATTTAAAGTGAACGAGCCTGTTTGAGCCGGGGCCGAATTGAAAGTGCTGATCCAATCAGCTCCATAAAATATTGGCGGCAGATCACTGAAGGTTATCCAGGCATCGCTGTACTGTTTTTGGCCGATATCTACCCAGTTTTTTACTGTCCATTTATTATTGCCCTGCAACTGTTTAATGATTCCGTCGCCTGCCTGTTGTGGCTTTGCCTGCTTATTCAAAGTACTGATAGCTATGGCAGATATGATAGCTTCGCCGGCAGCGGCATTTGGGAAGGATATGCTGAGCATTCCGCCGGTAACATGTGCGGTAATGGTTTTTTTAAGCGCCTTTGCATACCTTGTTTCTTTCCAGATATCGAGATCATGGATCATGATCTTATCATTCACGGCTACATCAAATAAACGCCAGCCTGAACAATCCATCCCGCCGCCGGTACCGTACCATGGTTCGGTAAAATATAATTCAATGCGGTAATCCCCATCGGGTACCGGGAAATTGAATTTTAATTTATCTAAGCCATACCTGAATGTTTGGAAGAGTTCTCCATCAGCCGTTTCGCCAATCCTGTCAAAAGTACGTTGCTGGCTGGCGAAGAATCTTGGCATACCGGGATAATCATCCGTCCATGATGTGGAACCGGGTTGTTGTTTATTATCCTGATGCCTGTCGGCTTTCCATTTGTTTCCGTAGCTGTCGGTATAATCAGGGCCGCCACAGTTGAGCCTGTACAAGTAGTTGTAACCTGCTTCCGGTTTTAGGATTGCGGGATTGTCCTTTGGTAAATGAGGTGCTATGGGCAAATGATTCAGCATGATCTCATCATGCGTTACCTGTTTACCGTTTACATATCCCACTGCATATAACACATTGTATTTTATATCCGCGCCATCCCATTGAAAATGAGCACCAATACCATTTCGCTTTCTTTTACCTAAAGATGCATGGTTGATATCATTAAAAAGCTCAACCTCATCACAATTAGAATAAACAATAATACTATCCTTTTTACCCGGAGTTACCCAGCGGTTTGGCCATGTGTGCGATACAATGTATACCATCGGCTCCTTATCCCTGGGTGCATAATTTGCCCGGTACATGTAAAAAGCGTCGGTAGGTTGTCCCCAGGGGGTAAACAATCCTTTATAGTTAACCGGCCCTACCCTGTCAAGTTCTCTTTGCCCTTCGCCTCCCTGCGTACGGCCGGGGTTTTCGTGCGAATAGAGCAGCCATTGAAAATGCCCGGCAACCTGGTCTTTCACCGATTCGCCCAGGCGGACTTTGGTTTCCATAAGCTGGGTCATGCGGTCTTCACTCAAGGGGCCGTTTGCATTAAAAGGGCCTTCGGTATGTAAGCCGAGGCTTCGCCAGGCACCGTATTCACCTACCAGGATCTGTTTTTTCAGGTCATCACCATAAGTAAGCGGGTTACCACCATAAGTACCTGTCCAGTTTTGAGGCACATCCCAGTCGGTACCTTCTCCCCCATTGCAGGTTGTTATTTTGCGTTGCGATGAAGCGGTGGGATCAAGCTTGCGGATGATCTCACTGCATTCACGGGCAAAATCGGCAGGCAGTTTGCTTTCGTTCTGTAATCCCCATAATATAACCGAGGGACTGTTACGCCGCTCCTTTATCCAATCAACCAGTAAAGCCTTGTAATTAGCCCTGAACGCCGGCGAATCAAACCAGATATGAGCCGAATATTGCGGCCACCATAAAATACCCAACTTATCCCAATACTGCTGATAGGCGAGATTATGCGGCTGGTGTGCATCCCTGAAAGCGTTAAAACCGGCAGCTTTTACCTGCATTACCCGGGCTTTGATTTCCTCGCTGCTGAAAGCCTGGCTTTTACCCATCAGGTGTTCATACTCGGCAATGCCATTGATAAAAACAGGTTTGCCATTAAGATAAAAACGATTGTCATCATTGTTACGACCAATGGGCCAGCTGATCCACCGGATACCATAGGGCGTTTGCGTTTTGTCGATCAGTTTTCCATCGCCCCAAATCTCAGTCACTACATTATACAAATAAGGCTTTTTTAACGACCATAAGTGCACATTTTTGACACCGGTAAATTGATGACTTATTATGTTAGTTTCCCCTGCGCTTAGTGTTTTATTTGTTTTTGTCTGGGCGAGGGTTCTGCCACCGACATCAATGAAACTGTTTATGATGATAATATGAGACGCTTTGCCACCGTAGTTTTTAACTTCCGTTTCGAGATTAAGTGTGGCTGATTTTTCGCGAATAGTGGTATCATTCCAGATGTGTACCCCAAAAGGTTCAACACGGATATTATTTGTAACGACAAGGTGTACCGGCCGAAAAATCCCCATAGGCTGCGAGCCTTCCGAAAAACCGGGATCATCAGAGCAGCCACCGCAAACCCAGGGCAGGTCTTTGATAAAAGAGGGATGATCGGCCTTAACACACAGCAGGTTTTGCTTGCCTGTTTTGATAGCATCCGTTACATCAATAGTAAATGAAGTGCGCCCGCCGGCATGATAGCCTACCTGCTTGCCGTTAAGCCAAACCGTAGCATAAGAGCCAACGCCTTCAAACCACAGAAAATAGCGTTTATCGTTTTGCTTTTTTTCAAGCGCGAAAACCCTCCGGTACCATGCGGTTCCGTGCTGGTTGCCGTGTTTGAGGCGGCGATAGCCTTCGTAGGTATCCCAATTGTGAGGAACATTTACGGTTTGCCATTTAGCATCGTTAAAACCGGCTTGTTCAAAACCGGCGTAGGCTTTAGGCTTGTTATCATCAGCAATGCTTTTCCAATTGGTGTTTAATGAAATCTCCCTGCGGATATTTTGCTGAGCATGAGCAGTAGGTAAGTTAAAATCTAACAGGGCGATAAAAAGCAAAATCACCGGCCGATAAATCAGCCTCCTCTTTTGCTTATTATAAGTTTCTGTTGCCCTCATTTACAATTGTTTCAGATCAGCATCAAAGCGATAGCTTTTACCTTTTTGAGTCTCGATATCTACTGTCCTTCCGGCGTAATTTAAGCGGCATATTTTGCCCAATTTTGAGTACACCTGCAGATTTTTCAACCGGCCATTTTGCCATTCAAAATCCAATACAAAACCGCCTCTTGCACAAATACCTTTGATATTTCCCTGCGGCAAAGCCCTTGGCAAAGCAGGCAGCAGCTCAATGGCATCGCCCTGACTTTGGAGCAGCATTTCGGCTAAACCGGCAGCGCCGCCAAAATTCCCGTCGATCTGGAAGGGCGGGTGCGCATCGAACAGGTTGTGGTAAACGCCGCCCTTTTCTTTGCCCGAGCTTACATCGGCAGGCGAGAGCAATTTGGTTAACATGAGGTAGGCATGATCGCCCTGGTGCATGCGCGCCCAGATATTTACCTTCCAGGCGATGCTCCAGCCTGTGCCTTCGTCACCCCGGTATTTCATGGATTGTTCAGCAGCCTTCATCAGCTCCGGCGTTTTAACGGTGATATCTGTTCCGGGATAAACGCCCCACATATGCGAAACATGACGGTGGGTATCGGTAGTATCGTCCTTATCGTCCAACCACTCCTGCAACTGGCCGTGTTTACCTATTTTATTGGGTGCTATCTGGCTGTACTTGAGTTTAAGCGCATCGGCAAAAGCCTTATCGATATTTAATGTTTTGGCCGCTTCTATGCAGTTTTTAAACAGGTCGCGGATGATCTGGTGATCCATTGTTGGCCCGGCAACCAAACCACCATGCTCGGGCGAATTAGATGGTGTACTAATGAGGTAGCCTGTTTTAGGATCTTTTACTAAAAAGTGTACAAAGAACTCGGCTGCACCTTTCATTTCAGGATATGCCCGCTTTTGCAGAAAATCCTTGTCGCCGGTATACAAATAATGCTCCCATAATTGGTGGCAAAGCCAGGCTGCCCCGCTCACCCAGATCCCATGATTGGAAGCGTTGACGGGTGCAGTGCCACGCCACAGATCGGTGTTATGATGCAGCACCCAACCCGGTGCACCGTAATTCTCAAGAGCGGTTTCATGCCCGGTTTTAGCGAGATCATCAACTATGCTAAAAAATGGCTGACTGCAGGCCGATAAATTAAGTACCTCGGCAGGCCAGTAATTCATTTCGAGGTTGATATTGGTAGTGAACTTGCTGCCCCATGGCGGTGTAAGCAGGTTATTCCACAAACCCTGCAAATTTGCCGGACCACTACCCGGCCTTGAAGACGAGATCAGCAAATACCGACCATATTGCATGTACAAGCTGATAAACGAAGGATCAGGCGACTGTACAAACTTCAGGATCCGCTCATCCGTTGGTAGATCAGCATTTTCGCCTTTACCCAGATCAACTGAAAACGTATCGAAATACTTTTTATAATCTGAGATATGAGCAGCTTTGATACCCGCGTAACTTTGATGCACTATAGCAGCGATCTGTTTTTTACAGATAGCTTCCGGATTCCCCGATACATCATGATAGTTTTTAAAATTGGTAGCGGCTGTAAGGTAAAACGTCGCTTCATTAGCTCCCTTAACCGAAATATTTTTCGGACTTACTGCAACCTTACCCCCTATGGACTGTACGTGCAGATAACTTACACCACGCAAAACACCGTCTTTTACTTTTAATGACAGCGCCAGGGTATGATCATCAACTTTACGGGTGACATAGTTTTTATGCAGACTATTAAGCAAGGCTTTCAACGTAATTTTACCGGGCTTATCAGCGGTAAGATGTACGGCCATTACCTGGTCGGGCGCGCTGCTGAAATATTCGCGCGCATAGGTGACGCCATCCGCTTTGTAGCTCACATGGGCGGTGGCATTGGTAAGATCGAGATCGCGTTTGTATCCAGTTATCTCTTGTTTTGGAAATTTCAGGTACAGATCGGCAAAGGGTTGGTAATCGGCATTGTAGCGAGGATATGCAGGTGGGTTATCATCCTGTATAAAATATTTCCATTGACCGGCAAGGCTGATCGCATCGGTTTCATCTCCTTCGGGATAAACTGATAAAGTTTTAGTGTTGCTTGTAAATCCACCTTTATCGTAAAAGTTAATTACCTGTACAGCAAGTTTATTATCGCCAACAAACAGTTTATCAGCAGGGATGATGTATTTTCTATAACCATTACCCGAAGTAGTGCCAATGTAATCTCCGTTAAGCCAGGTTCGGTCTATGTCACGTATTCTGCCTAAGCTAATTACTAAGGTTTTCCCCTTCCAACCAGCAGGAATATTAAAATGCTTAATGAACCAAACTGCACCATCCACACCCTCAAATCCGGGTTGAGCTTCCCAACCTTGTTCTGTAGGTAGTGTGATGGTTTTCCAGCTATCATCTCGCATCATCTCGTCCTGCGGACCATACATAGAAAGCATCATACTAACCCATTTTACAGAATCAGCAGCATAGCTCAACTCATTGCTTTTCATCCCCATAAAATGCTGCTGGGCTAAAGCCTCCGCTTCGGCTTGTTTACTTTCGGAAAGCAGCTTGCGGATAGGTTCCAAATATTTCACGGCACCTTTGCGGGTGTAATCGCGGGGGCCGCCAGTCCACAAAGTTTGTTCGTTATATTGGATATGATCTTCGGTAACGCCGCCGTAGATCATGCCTCCTATCCGTCCATTGCCAATGGGTAAGGCATCTGTCCACTTTTGGGCGGGCTGTTTATACCAAAGCTTCATGGACTGCGACTGGGCAAAAGCCTGTACAACCCCAAACATGAATATCACAATAAATAAACTCTTCCTGCTTTTCATAAATCTCAGTTAAAAAGCCAGCGTAAATCCTTGATATTACCTTCATTGCTCAAGCCGGCATCATAAACCGGTACATTGGCATCTGCATCAACAATACCCAAAACCAGTGCTGCGCCTTTACCTAAGGTAAGGGTATTTGACCCGGCTTTAAACGTGTATGTATGGATATTTACAGGCGGCAGGCCATCAATTTGAATAGCATTGGCAATCTTGATATCGGCCTGGCCGTAATCATTGGCACTGGCATCTGTTTCCAGTTGCGGCTCGGGCAGGTACTGAGGTAATTTGCTGTTAAAAAAACCAACCAATAATTTTACCGGCTTATCGCTTTTGAAGCTGATGGCTATACCATTCTTCTGCTGATCCGCCTTGGATAGCTTGATCCCTTTTAAACCTGCTAATTCTTTTGCCATGTTTTTGATAACGGTAGCGGTATCCGTGTACACCTGCTCTCCGGTATATAATTGATAATTACCTGCATTGAGACTTACTGGCTCATCCTTCAAAACGATAACCTCCTTTTGCTTTTGCTGCGTTTGCGGCGATTTTAACGAATCGATATTCCGTTTAAAATTGTCCAGTTCCTTTTGATAAACAGGTAAAAGTTCGACCCAGGTTTTCATTTTTGCATCGTTGCCTCCAACCGGAATTTTGCGCTGTTTGGTTTGCATGCTGTTGGCATACAGGTAAGTATTTTCAGTTAGCTTCACCAGTTGTTTATAATAATCCAGACTGGTTTCCAACTCGGGCAGTGCCTTTTCCAAATCGGCAACATTATCCGAATATTTATAGCGTAATACCCATAACGCCGCTATGGCCTTATAGGCATAGCTATTGGCCATAGCGTTATAGCAATACATATCATTTTTTAAACGGGCAAACTCTGCTTTTTCTTTACTTACCTGTGGAGAGGCTTTGTCGATAGCTTCAACGGCTCTTTTGCCTTGAAGTATCACACTGTCAATAACCTTAACCGGTGTTTCGCCGGTATGCGGTTGATGCTTCCACTCCTTTTCGGCATACTCGCTCATCATTTCTCCAACCGGGCCTTCCGAATTGTACAACAGGGAAAACAGCCCGTACTTTTCGGGATTAACCAGCTGGCTCATCAGCATTCCTAAAGTCATGGTTTGGCGGTTGCCATCGGTGATGCCGAAGCGGCGTAACAGCTCGGGCGAGATATTGCCCGACTCTTCGTAAGCTTTTAAAATTGCCTCACCGTTAGCCTGATCACATCCATATTTATCAGCCAGTTGTTTTGCCCAGTAACGGATCTCGCCGGCTCTGTCCCGCTTACTATCCCAGGCATAGCGCGACCAGGCTTTGTACCAGATCCAGTCCCTGTCCAACTGCAACAAACGTTTTCCGCCCGTGTTATCAGCAGTGTAAGGCCAATCCCAATATGATGCCTGCGGATACAGGTGCAGGGCGTTTGCCCCATAAATAGAATGCATGGCCTGCACACATTTTTGAATGAAATCAGCCGAGCCATAACGGAAAGGCTCCAGGTTGGCCATGATATGCACGTTCTCTATCTGCACGGTGCCAATGCTGCTCAGCGTACGGTGCAGATCGGCCCAGGGGCCATGCGGCTCATAGGTGGTAAGCGCCTCGCCGTTGTATTTTGCTTCGGTATATAAATTTGAATAAAGCGGTTTCGCGTATTTCATCACATTGGGCGCGTCGGTATCATGTGCGCGAAGCACGATCGGTGGTTCATCGGTACGCCCTAAAGCTTTCAAACCGTCCTTTACCCCCGGAATAATAGTTTGAGTAAACCAGTCCACATCATCCTGCCCAACGCCTTCCATAGCCTCGCCAAGGGTAACCAGCAAACCTACATTAGGGTATTTTTGCACAAAGGCCGCGATAGATTTACGGGTATAATCGGCAATGATGGGTACGATGTGCCGGTTCCTGTCCTGCGTTTTCAGGTTATTTTTTTCGGCGAAGGGTTTGGATACGATGATATTATAAAATCCCTGGATAAGCCAGATGCCACGCTTATCGGCTTCATCGGCCAAAAAGCTGTAGATCTCTTCATTTTTCTTAAACGTGGCATCATCAACCTCAACAGCATAAGGATATTCTTTAACCCTCACCAATGAAGCAAAAGGGTGCCCATTCCACAAATACAGCGAGTTCATGCGGTTATGCGCCAGCGAATCCAGGTAACGGATCCATAAAGCCTTATCATAAAACCATGGGAAATTTTGCGGCGTATAAGGATATTCATAGGTACCGCGGCCAGGTAGTAAGGCAGGCTTTTGCACTCCGATACAGGTGCCCCGCAAAACCATTTCGGGCTGATCGCGCATATTAATCTTTACAGGCAGTTTTTTGTTCAGGCTGATCCTGTCGGCCAGTTCAAGACAGCCGTAAAGCGCACCTGAATTATCAGCACCACCTATCAGCAGCTTATTTTTAAGGCCCTGATCGCTGATGATAAAACCCTCTTTTCCGGGATGATTAGTTGAAGAATCGAGTAATTTCTTAACCGGAGCATCAGTAAGCAGACCGATAATTATGGCATTGCCTGAAGGAAGTGCTTCTTTATAAGATTGTTCTGTAACGGAATATCCTGCATGTTGCAAAGCCTGAGACAGCTTTTGCACACCATAACTTATCCTTGCATGATGTTTAGGCAGGGTAATAATGGTGATTTTTTTTGAAGGTTTTTGCGCGTATAAGCTTGAATGAAAAGAAAAGATCAGCGCGAATAACAGCAGGAGATAACGATTGGACATCTTCATTTTCATTCGTATTAAACAGGCTTACCAAAGCCCGTTTCTTTGATTTGAACGAAGGCTCCAGTATCTCAAACGATACCTTTGGTTGTGAACTTAATTGGTTGTATAATATTCAAAAATATCAGTACGCTGTTGCAATTTCATCTGATATTTTCTCTATCTACTATACGATATTATCATCATTAAAGCCACCAAGCCAATAAAAGAGAGAAAATGAGTCAGGATTAAGCCGGGAGTTTTACCAGTACATGTTTTAGCTGAGTGCTCCGGGAGATCACCTTACCATCAGCATAAATAATGAACCCTTTACCTTTGTGGTATTTTGTACCGGTTTTATCCCAAACCACGCTGATAGTGTGCCCGTGATAAAGTACATTATCCAGCGCAAACCATTTCCATTGGTTTTGAGGGATCAGCGGGAAAATCTCCAGTATATTATCCTCATGCGGTTTTAAGCCCACAAGGTCGCTGATGACCAGATCACAAAATCCGGAGTGGTTATAGTAGCTGCTCCTTGGGTTATCACCTTTAAGCCAGTAACCTGTTTTTTCATCCTGGTATTCGCCTAAATAAGGCTGCCCGCGTTTAATATGTGAAAGCGCGTATTTATGCAGCTCATCATAAAAAATGCCGGGCGTCATTGTTCCTTTATTTTGATACGTGGTAAGCAAATTGGCCAGTCCTTTCAAGGTTTGCGTGGTGGCAAAAGGCCATACTGCTCCGTCCCACTCGCAACCATGCCCGGTTCCATGGGTGCGGAACAAGGGGTGCCTGCGTTCGGCAGTGGTAATGCCCCATGGCGCGTTGAAACCTTTAGCATCCGTTAACTGATCCCATTGTTTGGAATAAGCAGGTTTATCATCGGGCAGGTTAAAATACCAGGGGATAAAACCAAGTTCTTCGCGGGCATCGGCAAAATGCCCATCGGGTTTACGTACTTCAAAAAAGGAGGCGCTATCGTTCCAAAGACTGTCCTGCACCAGTTTTTTAAGATCGATGGCTTTCTGTGTATACTTTGTTTTCAGCGAATCATTACCGGTTAAGGCTGCCATTTTTGATAAAGCCACCGCATTGCCATACATATAGCTGTTGATAGTAGGCCTGATGTTTTTGACCTTGCGTCCTCCGCTGATACTTTCCTCCATAGCATCACGCACGTCAAACTGCCAAAATAGCTTGGAAGGCAGCTGTTTTTCAGTTTCCCACACGTGGTAATCGGCATTAAGCGAGGGCAAAGCCTGTTCGACAAACTTTTTGTCGAGGTTTACGAGATAATAATTATACACAGCGTCATCTATCCAACTGCTGAAAGCATGCAGGTGCGGCTTCTTCTGTTTAGGATCAACATACAGCCAAAAATTGATATACTGGTTGATGTATTGCAAATCGTGCAGCCAGCGCCCCTCATAAACCTGGTGTCCGAGGGCACTGCTTGAGCTGTTATAAACACCGGTGAAACTAACCGGGGTTATAAATTCGGTAAAAATGAAGCCATCGGGCGTTTGTTTCAAATGTTTCCTAAACGTCCACCAGCGGTAATAATAAATCTTTTGAATGGCCGAATCGGGGCAATCAAACAAGGGCACATTTTTGGCAAGCCAGTCGTAGGCATGATCGTTAGTGATATAATTTTTAACCGTTTCGGTATCAGTTTTATTAAAGCCATCCACATAAGTTTTCAGCTTTTCAAAACCCAATACATGCTTTTGCTGTGCGAAAGCATTGCCTACCATACAAAAAAACAAGCCGATCAAAAATGCCCTTTTCGTCATCTCTTATACCTCCACAATTGCTTTGATAACACCGTTGGCCGGGTTCAGCCAGCTTTCAAACTGATCTTTTACTTCATCAAATTGTACCCGGTGCGTAATATAGGTTTGCGGATTCACCAATCCGCTTTTCATGGAGCGGATCACATGCTCAAAATCCTCGCGGGTTGCATTGCGACTGCTCATTAAGGTAGATTCGCGCTTATGAAATTCGGGGTGACTTACAATAATCTCATCCCGCTGCAAACCAACCAGCACATACCTGCCGCCATGCGCCAAATACAGGAACGCCCCGTTTATCGCTCTTTGATTGCCGGTAGCATCGATAATCACCGTTGGCATGTCGCTATTGGTGATCTCTTTCAAGCGTTCGGTTACGTCTTCATTTTTCACGTTGATGGTATAGTCAACCTTCAGGTTTTCCCGGCAAAAGTTTAGGCGCTGCTCATTTACGTCGGCAGCTATGACCTTTGCACCGGCAATGCGGACAAATTCCAGAATGCCTAAGCCGATTGGGCCTGCGCCTATCACCAGTACAAATTCGTCCGGCTTTACGTCGGCTCGCCGCACACCATGGGCACCGATAGCCAATGGTTCAACCAATGCCAGCTCATCAAAACTTAAACCTTCGCCATGAACCAGTAAATGCGATGGTACCTGCAGATATTCGGCCATGCCGCCATCGGTATGCACACCGCAAACCTGGATATTTACACAACAATTTGGTTTGCCGGAGCGACAGGCAATACAATGCCCGCAATTGAAATACGGGATAAAAGTTACAGCCTCACCTTTTTCAAAACCTTTGGCATCACCGACTTCAATCAGTTCGGCTGCAAGCTCATGGCCTAAAATTCGAGGATAGCTAAAAAAGGGCTGCGTACCTTCAAAGGCATGCAGATCGGTGCCGCAAATGCCTATGCGTTTTATTTTAAGCAGCGAATAACCCGGCTTTAATTGCGGCATATCGGCAGTGCCGTATTCCAGTTTACCGGGTGTGGTACAAGTTAGTATTTTCATTAGTATCTCGTCATATTTTCCCCGTTTCCGTGTCCTCACGGAAACCTGTGCTTTTTACTGTGGCTGTTTTTACTAATATCTCTTTTCATTCCCTATCTACGATACCTGTCTACGGGTGTTCGTGGGGACACGAACACGGGGGTGGAGAAAGTAAATGTGCAATTAAAGCGAAACCCCTCTTTTCCACGGAATAAAATCATCCTGCCCGTGGCGAACCGCGTGGACTTCAATCTCTCCGCTTGCTACTTTTACAACATAATCCAGGATGCGTTCGCCGGCCTGTTCAATGGTTTCATCACCCTCCACAATGGTACCGGTATTGATGTCGATAATATCGCTCATGCGGTTAAATAACGCGGTATTGGTGGCAATTTTTACAACCGGGGCTATAGGGTTACCTGTAGGCGTTCCCAGCCCGGTTGTAAATAAAACGATATTCGCCCCCGAACCAACTTCGGCCGTGGTCGATTCCACATCGTTGCCCGGGGTGCACAGCAGGTTAAGGCCCGGCTGTGTTACTTTTTCGGGATAATCCAACACATCGGCCACCGGCGATGTGCCGCCTTTTTTTGCTGCCCCGGCAGATTTGATCGCATCGGTGATCAAACCATCTTTAATATTGCCCGGCGATGGGTTCATGTAAAAGCCTGAACCGGCTTCTTCTGCCCGCTGGCTGTAGGTGCGTACCAGGTCAGCAAAACGCTCGGCCTTGTTTTTGTCCAGGCAACGATCAATCAGGTTTTGCTCCACACCACAAAGCTCCGGAAACTCGGCCAAAATAACGGAACCGCCCATAGCCACCAGCAGATCGGAAGTGTACCCGATAGCCGGATTTGCAGAGATACCCGAGAAGCCGTCAGAGCCGCCGCATTCTAAACCAATGGTCAGCTTACTTAAAGGGGCGGGTTGACGGGTATATTGATTGGCCTGCATTAAACCGGCGAGTGTTTGCCTGATGCCCTGCTCCATCAAATCGGCCTCTTTGCCTGTTTTCTGCTGATCTAAAATATACAAAGGTTTGTTAAACTCCGGTGAGCGTTTATTGATCTCCTCCTGCAAAGTTTTCACTTCGGCATTCTGGCAGCCCAGGCTCAGTACCGTCGCCCCGGCTACGTTGGGGTGGGTAATATAACCGGCCAGTAAACCGCAAAGTGCGGTTGAATCCTGGCGGGTACCACCACAGCCGCCTGTATGCGTTAAAAACTTAATGCCATCAACGTTAGGAAAAACCTTGTTACCGGCATTTTGAGTGGTATCGCTGCCTATTTCAGTAAATAAAACCTCATCTATCTGGGCGCCTGCCTTTATTTTACCGATCAGTTCCTGCGCTTTGATCTCATATGTTTTTTTGCGGCCGTAACCCAAAGGTTTTACCAATGCTTCCTGCAATACTTCAATATTGCGGTTTTCGCAAAACACCATCGGTACAACCAGCCAGTAATTAGCCGTACCCACACTACCATCTTCGCGGTGATAACCGTTAAATGTTTTACCCTCCCATTTGCTGATATCGGGCCTGTGCCAATCGGTATGGCTTTGGCCTGTTAAAAAGCTGTTTGCCGCGTGTTTTACATTGGCAGTACTAAGTAACCCGCCAACCGCTATCGGGCTTTGGGCCTTACCTACCAATACCCCGTACATAATGATCTCCCCGCCTTCGGGAATATCTACAATAGCGAATTTATGTTTAGCTGGGATCAGTTCCTTTACGGTATAAGTTTTATCCTGGTAAGTAACCTGCTCGTCAGCCTGCAAATCGGTCAACGCTACCAGTACGTTATCGGCAGGGTGTACTTTTAATATATTCTGTTTCATGGATGTTTAATTTAAATGGCGCTTATTTCCAATTTTCCCTGTTCATTAATAAGCTTGAACTGTGCTGTCACCGCCTCTGTAAAGCCGGGCAAATTTGTCAGATCGGCATCCCAAAGACTTTTATTTTTGAGGATGGCCGTTATTGCTGTTTCAGCATCCGCACCATTCCATGCTTTGCTCAGGTTTGGCGCCTGGTCGTCAGTTATTGTGTAGTTATCCGAATGCGCTGTTCCCGTGTATTTACCATCGGCAGTTTCAGTGATCTGCATAAAGCGGATAAAAGCTGCAAAACCAAGGGCCATTAATTGCGGCGCTTTATTGTTTTGTTTATAATAGTTCAGTAATAACGGAATAACCCGCATTTTAATTTTAGTGGCATACTGTACCGAAATGCTCAGCCACTCGTGCCTGATGTTCGGGTTGCGGAACCTATCAAGCACCTTGCCGCCAAAATCGCGGGCTACATCTTCATCAATCTGGTAAGGGATGGATGGCATGATCTCGGTAAACATCAGTTGGGTAATGAACTTTGTAAAATGCGTATCGTCCATTGCCTCCTTAACCGTTTTAAAGCCGGAAAGATAGGCCACCGCGCAACTCAGTGTATGTGTACCGTTGAGTAACCGCAGTTTCAACTCCCTGAACAGTTCAATATCAGGAGTGATCACCACGCCTTTATCTGCCCGGGCAAAAGATAATACCCCGGCTATTTTTTCATCGCCCTGGATAGCCCAGAGACTATAAGTTTCGGACATGATGCTGAGGTTATCGGTATAACCGCGTTCGGTTTCCATGGCATCGCTCATTTGTTGATCCGGTCTGCCGGGCACAATCCTGTCAACCAGCGAATTGCAGAAGCTGTTGCTGCTCTCCAGCCAGTCCATAAAGGCAGGTTCCAGTTTATTCAGATGGGCAAGTTCCAATACAATGGACTCCAGTTTTTTGCCATTATCGATGATCAACTCCGTTGGGATGATCACCAAACCAGTATCGGGCCGTCCATTAAAAGCCCTGTAACGTTCATATAAAATAGCCAGCAATTTACCAGGAAATGATGCCGGCGGGTGTTTGCGCACATCTTCCTTTACCAGTTGAATACCTACCTCCGTTGTATTGGAAATCACTACCTGTAAATCCTTGCTCCGTGCTATCTCCAAAATCTCTTCCCACTCGCTTGAGGCAGAAAGTACGCGACTGATTGCCGAACAGATCACCTGCTCATTAACCTCTTCACCGTTTTCAATCCCTTTGGAATAAATGGTATACAAGCCATCCTGCATATCGAAATCAGTCGTCGAGCCTTTGTCGGTTGATTTAACAACCGCTACCCTGCCGTTGAAGATCCCGGCACGGTTAGCTTTATCGATGAAATAATCGGGCAGACCGCGTAACAATACACCTGTTCCGAACTGCAGCACCTTTTCGGGCAGATCGAACACGTTTGCAGGTGGCAGCTCCCCTGCCGATACGGTTGTTTTGTTCAGGTTATATCTTGATAATATCATGTGCTTATGGATTGTAATGAGGTTGCTATTTTTTTGATTGAGGGATTTGCTTTACCAGCCAAATGACTAAATCGTTAGCTGCTTTAAAATTGTCATATTCCGGAGGCAGTTTCCGGCCATCTGTATATTCGTTATAAAACCAGGGATCGCCAACGGCAAACACAGTACCTTTACCATATTTGGCAGTAGCTGCGATAATATCCTTGCCATTGGTTAACTGCGCAACTGCCGGATTGCTTAGCTGCAGGGTACTCAACTCTTTGATGTAAACTTTGCGGGCCGTTTTAAAGATGGCATTATCCTGTTGGATATTAATAGCACCCTGCTCAAAGTTGCGCCCTACCACCTTATTAACACTGTTTTGGTTAAAGCTGATGCCAAACTTCGCCATCAGTTTGTTCAGGTGCACAAACTCGGCATTGCCGGTATCATTGTTTAACACAAGTAGTATACCGCCATTTTTCACCCAGTTGCCAATGGCTCTGATATGCGGTTCTTCAATGTATTTAGCGTCGGGGTTTTCCTTCGGGATATCTGGATCAACGATAATATAAGCAACTGCTTTTTTAAGGTTCTCCGCATCCGGCGCCTCATTTAAAGTTTTGGTGTACAGCTCATAATTGTTAAATACCTGCCCTAAAAACGAAAACCCATTGTTATCCTGCTCCTCCCATTTGTAATGGAACGGGATACTTTTACCGGTAATATCTTTATGATATTCGTTATTGAAATAGCTGTCCAAAAGGACAGTTTTGCCTTTACCTAAATTGAGGTTAATCAGGCGCTCCATTTCTACGCTGGCCAGCATAAAAGCACCAACACCTTTTGTTTCGTTGGTTACCGTTTTAACACCCGTATAATATTCGTAGCTGCCGTCGCGATATGGCTCGCCGCCGAGTCCTACTGCCCCTGCGGTGCCTTTCAGGTTTACCTGTCCGGCGGCATCTGTTTCTATAAAGTTTTTGATAATACCATCATAGGCTTTTTGAGCTACCGGCAAATATTTTCGTGGAAGATACCCCTCCCTTACACCTTTGGCCAGCGTATAAACAAACATGCACGATGCTGATGCTTCCAAATAATTACCATTTTTGCTGCCCTTGTCAAGTACCTGGTACCATAAGCCCGAGTCTTTATCCTGACTGCTTTGTATAGCGACAGCAAGGCGGTTCAAAATGGCAACGAGTGCCACACGTTTAGGATGATCAACTGGAAAATAAGGTAACACGTCAACCAGCGCCATGGCATACCAGCCATCGGCTCGTGCCCATAAACTTGCCGAGAGGCCAGTTTGCGGATTTGCCCAGCGTTCCTTTTTGCTTTGATCCCAGGCATGGTACAGGAGGCCCGTTTTATTATCTCGGGCATATTTTTCCATCAAAATAAACTGGTCGGCTATTTGGTCAAAGTCGGCGTATTCGTGGTAAACTGAAGCGTATTCGGCATAAAAAGGCTCGGCCATGTATAAGCCATCGAGCCACATTTGGTTAGGATATCTTTTTTTATGCCAGAAGCCCCCTTCTGGTGTTTTAGGCTGCTCACTTATTTGCTTACGAAGCAGATAGGCTGCTTTATAGTATTTTTCGGTACCTAATACCTGTTGGAGAAATAGCAAACTCCGGCCTGAAAGGATATTATCAAGCGTATAATCATTGGCTTTATAAGTACAGATGGTTCCATCTGTCCCCACATACCTGTCCATCGATTTTTGGATATAGCTAAAATATTCGCCCTTGGCCGATTGTTGCCAAACGCTTTGCAGCCCCTGCAAAACTATCCCCTGGTCGTATGACCAGTTAGTGCCCGGTAATGAATCTTTCCATAAATGAATGGCCGTATTGGCTATTCGCTGTGACCATGGCAGTGTTTGTGCCCTGAGCCAAAAGCCAGCGAACAGGAAATTACATAACAATAATATTTTCTTCATTATACAGCTCATTTTATCAATGTTACATCCCAGCTATCATTCCCGGCAAGGATGTTATTTAATGTATATTTTTTCACTTCGGCTTCAGTAAGCTGGTGCGACCAAGGCGCACGCTTACTTATATCAACGCCCTTACTTTTGAATTCAGCAAAAAAGACGGTATTTTCATTTTCGGGGTTCCGCCAGTTATCCCAGCCTGTAGCATAGATCTGACTGCCCATTTGGGCATTGATAAAAACTGCTTTGGCATACGGTCGCCATGGCCTGCCGAGGTAAACTTTTTTAACGGAAGTATCTGCCGTTATTAGCTTACAGTCAATAAATACAAAACCAAATTTCTGCCTCGGCGTGGTAGCAGGGGCAGTTATAAAAGAGTTTTTGAGACTTTTGATCACGCAGTTTTGGAAAACGGCAGTGGCTTCGCCGAAAATAAAATCGGTAGTACCTTCAAGATAGCAATCCTTATAAAATTGACGGCTGTTTTCTGTGCCTGCATACAGCGTATCCTGGTTGCCAAGCAGCTTGCAATTGATCACGGCACACCTATCTCCCTCTACGTGTAAAGCCACCGCCTGCCCTACCGGACCGGCAGCATTTGCTATGGTTAAATTCCTTGCGATAAAATCGTTCCCCTGTACCAGAACTGTGTATGAAGTATAGGTTGTAAACTCGGTTTTTCCAAAGACGTCCTTTCCCTGCGGGTTTGGCTTACCCGAGAAATCGCTGCTGGTTATAATGGTAGTATTTTGATCTTCGCCAATCAATTCGATATTAGATTTCCAGGATGGGATCACCAGTTTTTCCGGGTACACACCAGCTTTTATATAAACACTAACCCTTTGCTGCGAAAGGTCGCGAACGGCATTTATAGCCTGCTGAATAGTTTTAAAATCGCCGCTGCCATCCTGGGCTACGGTAAAGCGCTTTGGATATATCACCGCCTGCGCCAGCAGTAATGCCGGTGCAAAAACGATCCATATCAACAATGCGGCCGTCTTCATTATTTTGAACCGGTTAATGCACTTTCTGCTGCTCCTGAACTAAACTCAACTTTGCTGTTAGCCTTTGAAGCATCTGTATTCAGCAATTTTATCTGCTGCGATTTTTTGCCGCTGATCTTAAACAACAGCTGCGTATCGCCATAGGTAATATGATCAAACGTAACACTGCTGCTGTTTTGAATATTGATGAGCGGGTTAGTTTCTTTGCCTTCGAAGTGAATATTTTTCAGGAAGATGTTTTGCGCCTCTATTACATCTGCGCCTTTAACGGTTTTGAAAGTACTGTTTTCGATGTGGATGTCTTTAATCCCCATCTCAGGCAGTCCTCTGATCATGAGGGCTTTTTCGGCACCGTTGCATACCACGTTATTTACATAGAATTTGCGAAATGAAGGCGTAGCTTCGGTTACCGGCACAACAGCCTGGTCATTTACATTATCGTCTTCACCGGGAGATTTGCCGCCATAGTACATATCAAAAAGAATAGCCTCATGAAGGATCTCCTTCATGCTGATGTTTTTGATGAAGATATTTTCGACCACACCGCCCCTGCCCCGGGTAGTTTTAAAACGCAAGCCTATATCTGTACCGATGAAAGTACAGTTGGACACGAAGATATTGCGCGCCCCGCCCGACATTTCGCTGCCTATCACAAAACCGCCATGCGCACGGTAAACCACATTATCCCTCACGATAACATTTTCAGTTGGTTTGCCCCGTTTACGGCCTTCTTCATCCCGACCTGATTTAATGCAGATGCCATCATCACCAGCATCAAATGTGCTGCCTTCAATCAAAACATTCCGGCACGATTCCACATCAATGCCATCACCGTTCTGGGCGTTCCAGGCATTTCTAACCTTTACATTCTGCACGGTTAGGTCTTCGCACAATAAAGTATGGATATCCCAGGCAGGCGAATTTTGCAGCGTAACGCCCTGCAGCAGTACTTTTTTACAATTGGTAAGCACCAGCATATTGGGCCTGAAAAAGTCTTTGAAAGGTTCATTATCCTTTATGATTCTCCCGTTGCCTATCACACCTGCACCTGGTGTTTTTAGTCCGCCGACATAGCTTTGGGATGGGTACCATGATTTACCGTTTTCACTTACCACGCCGCCTGATGCTACGAGTTTATTCCACTCTGCTTCGGTGAGCCTGTCTTTGCTGATAGCCCGCCAAACTTCGCCGTGACCATCAATAATGCCCTCGCCGGTAATAGCTATATTGGTAAGGTTAGTACCTGATATCGGCGATTCGTTACGTACTGCGGCATGGCCTTCGTAATTACCTTCAACAAGCTTGTATTGGCTTTTATCATCAGTGAACTGCAACAACGCTGCACGGCTTACATGCACGTTTACATTGCTTTGCATCACCAGCGGACCGGTTAGCCACAAACCCGGCGGAATAAGTACTACCCCACCACCTTTAGCACTACATGCCGCAATTGCTTTATTAATGCTGATGGTATTTAATGTAAGGCCATCGGCTTTGGCACCATATTTTAAAATATTGATGGTATCTTTTTTAAACACAGGTTTGCTTACCTGCGGCAAATGCTGCCAGGAATATTGCTGTGCCTGCGACGTAAAGCAACCTGCCAAAAGCAAAACCGCTATCCTAACCGTTGTTTTTATTACCGACATGTTTTTATTTTAAAACAGCTATTTATCGCCCTATAATTGGTGAAGGACTGTTAAATCCTAAACAAGATTAAAGGCTGAGGGCAATAAAAAAAAGGATTTGTCCAACTAAAACCGCGCAAACGTTCCCAGAAACGTTTGCGTAAATTTTTAGAGAGGTAAAAGTGGGATAGGTTTGAGTTAAACCAAGTGGATATATCTTGCCGAAATGCACCGTTATGTGCTACCTATGTAGAATAACATCCAAAAAATATTTGCACCATAGGTGTTCGGATAAATAAAAAAAGTGGTGGATTATGCGATTCCCTCCCCTGGGAGGGTGTAGGGAGGGGTTCATCGATAGGCTTAATCGTTTGAAATGGCGTATATACCCCTCCCTGCCAACACACATTTCAGCCGCACCCCTCCCAGGGGAGGGAATTAAAAAATCTTCCAAACGCTTGTTAGGGTAACGCCTGTTATCTTACTTCAAGTAAGGTAGCATCTAACGGGAATTTGAGCATGATAAAGATATGCCCAACGGATAGTTGGCTAAAGAGCTTATGAACTACAATACCACCTTAACAGTATTGCCATTTTTAACAACGTAAGTATGTTGCTTTACTCCCCGGATAACTTTTACTTCAATTTTTCCAGCTGCCAGTCTCGAAACCTTAAGGTCGAAAACTGTTCCGAATGCCTGAATTTTATTCAAAGCCATGTTATTCCAATTACGGGGCAGTCTTGGGGTGCAATTGAAGCTATTGAAGCCCGTAGGCCTCATGCCAAACAAACCTTCTGTAAAGATCCGGCAATACAAGCCGCTCTCGGCCGATAAATGCCGTTGATTACCTTCGGGATAGGCCTCAACCGGGTAAGGCACATGCTCCCCTAACAGCCTGCGGTTGGAGTAATAATGCAAATAATCGATAGCCTTGTCCGTAGCACCGGCCTGTAACACACCCCGTAGGGCATACAAGGTTGAACGGTCCCAGAAAGTTTCTTTTCCCTCTTCGGTAGCCAGGCCATCGACAGTCCATAATTGCGGGGAAAACAGCGCCTGGATAGTACCTTCTTTCCGGTCGAAAATGCCCATTGCCAGGGGCATACAGATCCAGGCCCGCAGAGTATTATTGGTTTCATAATACCGGTAGGTTTGATACCCATCAATGGTTGCCCCAAAGTATTTTTCAATAGCTGTTTTGAGTTGAGCGGCTTCTTTCCTGTATTGGTCAGTAATTTTAGCAGGTACCTGTAGCTGTTTGCCAAGCAAAGCTGCCGATATCAGCGCATCATAATACAGGCTGTTGGTGGATAAATTGGCCTTCCCCGCCGGGAACCTTCCTTCCAATTCATCGGCATCAGATGTTACCACCCCCTGCTCATTGATATGCCTGCGGCTGTATTCCAGGCACCAGGTTATCAGCGGCCATAGTTTCCGCGCCGAGTCTATTTTGCCATAAGCCAATGCAAACCTTGATGCGCCATAAGCTATCATGGCCTGGTCACCCCGGTCACCGGCACCATTCCAAAAGGTATCGCCCTCGGCCACTATTGAACTGGGAATTGGCTTGTACTGCGGGTTCATATAGCGCGCAAACAACCGGTAACAATTCAAAGCTGATAAAACACCTATACTATCACCAGAAAACGCAAAATAAGGACTGATATATTCTGCCTGGTCATTGGCCCAGATGGCAGCATAATAGGATAAGCCGCCCGGCCCATGCATATAGCCGGCTTTTGTTTTAAAAATGCTCTCCGTGGCGCGTATTTTGGCAAATGCAAATTCAGTATTCAGTATGCTATCAGGAGTTTGCAATTGCAAAGGGGCTAAAATCTGAGTCACGCGGTTCATCCTTGCCTTTTCTTCTGCTGAAGGGTCAACCGGGCTCAGCATCGCGGGATGATCGGTAGCGAGGTAACAAATGGATAGTACTACCGATTGGCCCGGCTGCAGTACATGCCGGCCATCATTAACCGATTGCATAATCACCGTATGCGGGGCCGATTTGCTGGCAGCCGAATCTGTTGTAACTATGCGGCTTAATTTTTCCATCGAAACGGTAACCGGTTCGCTGCCCTTATTGGTGATCGTAAATTTTTCAAGAGCCAAAGGTTTATCTATAGAAGGAAACAAACTTCTGTCTATACTGATTGCCCCCTTTTTACCTGCCTGGCCAAATACATGTATAATACCATGCTGGTTTATACTTTTAACCTTCAGGTTCATATCACCGGCACCATCTTCGCCGGTTATATGCAGCAGTTGGTTATCAATATAAATGCGCGGTAACTCATTATCATGAAAAGTATAAGCAATGTGGCTCCGGGTATCATCGGGCAGCATCCTGAAAGTAGGGAAAACCACCGTACGGGTCACATTGGCTAAACCGCTGGTATCTATCCCATACTTAACCCATAACGAAACCTTTTCGCCCGACATTTCAATATGATCACTATGCGGCAAATTTTTATCTATTTTCCATGAGATACTGCCATCAGGTTGTATAGCCCACCTTGCATTTTGTTTGGATAGATCAGTTTGCTGTGCCTGCGCTGTGTAACAAGCCAATATAATAGAAAATAAAAAGACACAGTGTTTAAGAAACTTCATAAAGTAGGTAGCGTAGTTACAGATTAATATACTTTGACGTTAACATTTTGACCGGGGTTAACGGCGGTTTCCACAAATGATACTGGTTTGTTTTGCAGGTCTTTTCCTATTTTAACCGCAATGGTTTTACCGTTAACAGCCGCATGTTTAAATGTGCCGTAAAACATAGCTTTCCATTTAAAGGCCTTGGCCCCGGTATTTTTTATAGCTGATTGTTGCCTGCTCAGATGTGCCAGATTAATATTGGTATTTAAAAGCGGTACATTGCTGATGGATGCGTTCCCGGCTGTATCCGTCTTATAAATAGTGATTAATGTTTGTGTACGGGCATCGGGTGATATGCCCATCAGGCCCTGTGTAACGCCTTCAATGATCCCATAGGATACTTCAGGATATTCCCTGCGGGCGGTTGATGGATCGGAAAGTAACAGCATATACTCCCTACCCTTGTCCCACCTGCCAAATTTGTAAAACAGGAACGGATAGTACGACATGTTTTCGACATTGATCTTAGCGGCCGTAACCCGATCCAGTGTTTTATTTGCCCTTACAGTATCTTTCAATGCATCAAACCACAGCAGGAAAGTTTCACCTTCATCCTTTCCAAACTGCCCGGTGTTACTGTAATAGGTATAGTATTGATCATCTTTATCACTCCACCAGTCGGCTTCAAGGCGTGCAAGGTATTTTTGTGCTTTTTGAGCGTAAACGGCGGCTTCTTTATGTTTTCCCTTATTGTTAAGAATCTCCGAATAGGTAATCATCCCCCGGTAAAGTGCGGCAACCAGATCGACACCGGTTTTTAAGTTTTGAACGCCTTCCGAATATGAAGGTAAACCCCGGCAGCGGTGAAAAGAATCACTTTCGTTATAGGGTACCGGTGCATTAGGATGTGCAGGCCTTTTCAGTAAAGAGTCAGCAGCTAATACCCAGATGCTGATATACTCATTTACGGTTCTTTGCTGAAAATTCACAAATGCGGGGGCATCAATGTAATGACGGTTGCCTGTCCACAGGTACATCCGCCAGCTTGCATTTAAAACATCAAAGTTTGCAGGCAGGTTATACCAAAACTCCTTATCATTCCGGTAATCATCAGGAGCAGGTTTGTTCCATTTATTGATCTCCCAATAGGAGCACCAATCTTTTGATTGTGAGATATGACCGGCAAACAAGTTAAACATATTGGTATTCTCACGGCTTAAGCCCAGTATTTCGGCACCAATACACTGGTGCGATACGTCCCTCATACAAAATGCCGACCGCGGCGGAAGCGCCGACTCATACCAGGGACCAACAGGATCTGTTGCGGCCCCTCTATAGTGCAAGGCTTGCTCCTTTGCCCAGTTAAATGCTTTTTCAACAGCTTTATCAGATGAGGTAAAGGCAGGCTGTGCAGCAGCATTAAAACATGCTAAAAGCAATAAAAGCAAAACCGCTTTATATTTAAGCAAGATCATAATCGTAAATTATTTAGTGTTTATAATGTATTAAGGTTAGGGCAAATATAAATTCTATTCTGTTCTATTCTATAAAACTATAGAAAAATATTTTTATACCAAATTTATTTTGCCAGAATTACCGGCGAGAACAAGACAAACATTGCAATCATTAGGATAAACAGGATACCCGCATAGTAGTACCGGTTTTTCCATGGGCTGATATTGACCAGGTTATTCAGCTTTAAAGTATATGGCACCGGCATGGGGTAAAACTTACCAATTGCAAGCATCAGGCCGCAGGTTAACACAAACAAAATAGCCAGGATATGCAGGAAATGAATATGGGTATTAATAACCAATTGCGTAAACGCATAGCAGGTAATAAAAAAGCCCAGCCCAATTTTAGCCGCTATACCGGGCACTCTTTTAGTTACAAACCCCATAAACATAATGGTAAAAATAGGCACATTAAAAAAGCCGTTAACAATTTGCACATAGGTGTAGAAGCCATTTTTAACAAAAATGATCAACGGGGCAATAAACATGGCTGCCAAACAGATCATAATCTCAAATTGCTTGGCTGTCCGCACCAGTTTTTTTTCAGTTACCTGTTTAGAACGTTTTTGCAACCAGGGCTTATAAATGTTTAACATGAACAGCGTACTTGAACTGTTCAATCCGGCATTAAAGGTAGTGAGCGAAGCCACAAAAATAATTGCCGAGATAAAGCCGGCCACAAAAGGAGGCGACACCATGCTAACCAGCCGCGGAAAAGCCTCGGCAGTATTATGCATATTGGCAAAAACATGTACCGCTATAATCCCCGGGATATTTAACAACAGCGGTGATACCAGTTTTCCCAGACTGGCCAGTGCAATGCCTTTTTGTGAAGTTTCGAGATCTTTGGAGGATAGCACCTGCTGAATAATATATTGTTCAGTGCCCCAGTAGTAAAGGTTAACGAGCAGCATCCCCGTAAACAGGGTACCAAAAGGTATAGCGTCATGTGATGTACCGATGCCATTGAGGTGACCGGTATGTTTGGTAAGTAAAGCTTGCAGCCCCTCTCCTATGTTTCCATTACCCATATACTTCAGGCCGAAGAAAGGCAGCAGGATCCCCCCGCAAAAAAAGCCTACACCCAGCAATATATCAAGCTTGGTGATTGCTTTTAACCCACCGATAATGGAGACGATGCAGCCGATGGTGCCCATGATCCAAACAAGCACAATGATCACCGTAGGATATGAGATCCCACACACATCAGAAAAATGAAATAAACCGTTAAATGCCACTGCCCCGGCGTAAAGTACCGATGGCAGGAGGTTAAATATATAACTGACCAGGAAGATTACGGATACCAGTCTGCCAACATCTGCCCCATACCTTGCGGTCAAAAAATCGGGGGTTGTTGCTATGCCCATTTTGAGGTAGAGCGGCATTATAAATTCTGATACCAGCAGCATAGCTACTACCGAACTTACCCCCCAGGCCATAACCGTCATGTTATTGGTATAGGTAAGCTCATTTTCGCCAATGATGGATGCAGCGTTGATATTAGTAAACAGCAAACCGCTGCCTACCAGCACAAAGCCAAGGCTCCGGTTGGCAAAAAACAGTTTATTTAAAGTATTAACACGTGCATTTCCCGCCCGGTACCATGATGTAAAAACTACTATCCCGGCAAAAAACAAAAAACCGGCAATCATCATGGCACTCATATCAGGTATTTATAGCGTACTCCTGTCAAACAATAACATCGGGACGGTTAACTGCAGTTTCTCTTTGGATAAAACAGCTTTGCCTGCCAGTTGCCCCATGCTGGAGAAATCGGCCGAGAAAGTAGTTATGCCGATAATTTCTTTGGCGGGCTCATCATTGTGGGATAATACCCCAAGGTCTTTACCTGGCTCCAGCATTTGCGTTTTACAGTCGCGCATAATTTGCCAGAGGGCAAAGTTGTCGAGCGTGAAATACACTTTCCCTTTTTGGATAGATCCGGGTACGTACTCCTCCAAAATCCGGCCTTTGACATCAAAATCTTCCAGGAATTTTTTGAACGACTGTACAATCTCTTTCGGATCGAGCGAGTTTTTTGAATGGTAAAAAATAAACTCATCAAACTGCTTTATCCGCGGAGCAAGTTTCGAAAAAACATCATATGAACTATGGCCAAACTCCTGGGTGATGTGGTTAAATTCACCTTCCAGCGGTTCAAACCTGTCAAACATCAGGAATTTATTTCGTGGGATAATATCCAGTAACTCTTTAGTTTTAGGATGCGGGATTGGCGCTGCTACGTACATGCCGTACTTCCCCCTTATCTGCAATAGTATGGTTTCAAAGATCTCGATATTACCATGATGAAAATAGGTGGTGAGCTGTACATTCTCTCCCAGCTCGTGCCTGAAGTTGCGGTAAAACTGCTCCTCAAAGGTATCCAGGTTATACATCAGCAAGGCCACATTTAAGGTTTGCCCGGTATTTCCGTTGCCCACAAAGTAGCCCAGCCTGTTTTTGCTTTCCACAATCCCCCTGCTGATGAGGTCTTTATAACCCTTCATGATGGTTTCGCGCGAAAAGCCCAGCTCCTTGATCAACCTGTTTACCGAGGGCAGCACTTCATCCTGGCCGATGAACTTTTCGTCGATAGCATTGATAATCCCCTGAACAAACCTGTCATGCTTGGAATAAGAAGGAACCTCCGCCAGCTTTCTTATCTCATCAAATATTTTATCCATTAAGTACGTAGTTTTAGGCAAAGTAAGAAAAAAAGGCAGCTACGCTGCTGCCTTTTTTATGCATTATTTTGGATTAATTGTAATTGGGGTTTTGTTTTAGATTAGGATTGATCTGAATTTCCTTACGCGGGATCGGGTAATAATAAAAACTTGGCACCCAGGTACGTTTCTGTATGGTAGTCACTTTGTAAGTGAACGATGTATTGGCCGGCGAAGTTGGCGTAATGGTAATCCCCAACCCATCTTTTGAGCCTATCTCAGCCATACCCCACCTTCTGATATCAAAGAAGCGGTGCCCCTCAAAGCACAGCTCTATCCTTCTTTCGTGGCGGATAGCATCTGTCAATGCTGAGCCGGTTGCGTTAACGGCCGGTACACCTGCCCTTGCCCTGATCTTGTTCAGGTAATTCAAGGCTTCGCTGCTGTTGCCAAGTGCTGCTTCTGCCTCGGCATAGTTTAAGTAGATCTCACCTAAACGAAAAGCAACCCACTGGCAGGCGCTGTAAGGCTGAACGTTAAAATCATAATTTTCATCAACCATTTTCCTGATCGTATAGCCTGTTTTCGAAGCATTCCAGGGAGATAATGAGCTTGATTTTGAATCGAGGCCACCCTCATAAAACTGGGCTCCCCGGCCCTGGAAAGGAGCGCCGTTAAACAGGATATCCGCATAAAAACGGGGTTCCCTGTTTTGGTAAGGATTTGTCCCGTTTGCTGCCCAGCTAAAGTGAGTACCATCGGCCATATCAAAGTCTTCAACCATTTGCTCCAGTACATTATATGCGCTGTAGCCGTTATAGCCGTTAGGGCTCAGGTCGCGGTAAAGGGTATTGTAACGATCTTCCTGCACGGTAGCATTAAACACCCTTGAAAAAATTACCTCACTGTTAAAAAAGTCGGTAAAGATGGTGTTGTAGGTTGTAGCATTGCCGTGCAACGAGTAAATGTTCAGATCTATCACCGCCTTCGCTGCATCAGCAGCAGCCTGCCAGCGGCTCACATCGTTCGTAGTATTAAAAGTTGGACTGGCAGCATACAATAACAAACGCGATTTAAGGGCAAGGGCAGCACCCAGTGTAGCTTTACCATAATCGCTGCTGTTGGCATAGGTTTTAGGCAATATTGCAGTTGCCGCGGCTATTTCGGTCAGGATAAAATCCCTTGTCTGGTCATAAGTAGCCCTCGATTCAGTAAAGGTATTGTCATTAGCTGTGTAAACCTTGGTAATCAGCGGAACGCCGCCAAAACGCTTCAACAATTCAAAATAGCATAGCGCCCTTAAAAAGTGAACTTCGCCTTTCATATTGTTAAGCTGTGCACCATGACCAACGCTATCAGCCATACCCACATTCTGAAAAAACAGGTTTGTTTTTTGAATGGTGCTGTACAGCGTTGTCCAGTAATTAAGGGTTGAACTGTAATTGAGGGGAAATGAACTTCCCTGGTTATCGGGCGTTGCCTGCCCCATAATGTAGGTATTTTCATTACACCAGTTAAAATTACTGTATAGTTCATCCGTTTGCGATCCCCAGCCAAATCCGCCGTCTTTAAAAGCGAATACCGATTCTTTATAGATCTGGTTAACAAATACCTGGATCAGCGAAGGATCTTTCCAAACATTATTGGTTGTGAAAGAACCGGTAGGCTGCAGGTCGATTACCTTTTTACAGGAAAAACCCGTAATCAGGAGCAGTAGTACACTAAAGGTTATATATATCTTTTTCATCACGCAATTCATTTAAAATGTAACATTTACGCCCAGGTTGATGATCCTTTGCTGTGGATAGATCCTGCCGTTGTTGACAGTACCCGTTGCACTTTCAGGGTCAAATGATGGTCCGAACTTATCAAACGAAAACAGGTTGTTTCCGCTTACAAATACCCTGGCGCTCTTTACTTTGATCTTGCTCAACAGATCTTTAGAAAAGCTATAACCAAGCTCCACATTCTTCAGGCGCAGAAAGGAATCGTTACGCAGCCAGAAAGTTGAAGGATAGGCGTTTGATCCGAACGTACGACTGGTTGGCCCGTTGAAAGTACGCGGGTAAGTGCTATCACCTTCTTTTAGCCAGCGGCCGTCAAAAAACTCCTGCGCCATGTTTAAACCACTGGGCATCAAAATAGCCTGAGCCCTGGCCTGTCCCTGCCAAAACACGGTAAAATCAAAGTTTTTGTACCGGCCACCCAGTGTTAAGCCGTAAAGAATTTGAGGAGTGTTTGATAAGGTGTTCCTTACTTTATCCAGGTCATTAATTACACCATCGTTGTTAACGTCTTTATACCTGATGTCGCCCACGCCTGTCCCGGTTGGATGAGGATAAGCATTCAGTTCGGCAGTGTTTTGAAAAATACCATCGGCCTGGTATAATAGCCATGAATCTATCGGGTATCCGGTAACACGTTGATAGGCGGGAACATTGGCCGGTTCGGCGCCGTAAACCACTTTATTAACAGCATAAGTCAGGTTTCCGCTGATATTATAAGAAAAATCATTGCCGACCTTTTTGTTATACCCAAGGTCAAGCTCAATACCCTTATTATCAACCTTACCCAGGTTTACATCGGGTAAAGTAAGACCGGTATAATCAGGCACAGATGCACTTGGCGGTACCAGGATATTTCTGCGTGACGAACGGAATGCATCAACACTTACCGAAAAGGCATGGAACAATTGTGCATCAAAGCCGATGTTGGTGGTAGTGGCAACTTCCCAGGTGATGTTGGCATTGGGTGTTGGGCCCAATGAAAAGCCTGGTACCTGTGTTGCATTTGGCCCGTAATAGTAACCCGCGCCCAGGTATTGCGAAATCTGCCCGGCCTGCAAGCCATAGGTTTGGATATATTGAAACGCATTTACGGCATCATTACCTGTTTTACCCCATGATCCCCTCAGTTTCAGATCATCAATAACCGATGAATGAAAGAAAGGTTCCTGCGAGATACGCCATGCGGCAGATACCGAAGGAAAGAAACCGAAACGTTTACCGGCCGGGAAATTTGGCGATCCGTCATAACGCATGTTGTAATCAATCAGGTACCTGTCGTCATAGTTATAGGAGATCCTGCTGATGAAGTTTTGACGTGCAAACTGGGTGGTTATTGAGTTATTGGTTTGCCCTTCTGTGCTACCTGCAAATAATTCCTGCACGTTATTGCTCAGGAAACCGGTACGGTAGGCATCCAGCTCGGTATAAGTTTGCTGCTGCTGCTCGTAGGCAACAAAAGCTTCAATACCGTGCTTGCCAAATTTACGCTCGTAGCCAAGCTTGATATTGCTTAACCGGCTTTTAGTTTGGTAGTTGTTGATGGAAAGGTTTGGCGGCACGGTAGAAGTGTACTCGTCATAATTGCCGGTGGTTTTGTTATAGCTGTAAGCAGGCGGAGGCAGGGCATTAAAGCCTTTGTACGCCCTGGTGTTTACATCGTAGGCAAAATAACCATCCAAATGCAGGCCCGGGGTAATTTTAGGTAAAGCCCAGCTGAACGATGTTTTGGTCTGTAAGAAATCGTAAGTATTATGGGTATAACCTAAATCGCCGTTCAGGATATAAACCATACTGGTAGCCGGGCCGCCACCAATACCAACGCCAACTTTACCATTTGGGTAAACCGGTGTAAGATAAGGATACGCATTCCACAGCTGTTGGAAAATGCCGTTGGCATCATAACCCGGCGCTTCACCGTTTTTATACTCGCTCCGGTACATGACATCCACGCCAATTTTAAAGTTATCGGTAGCAGCAATGTCAATATTGGCGCGGGCATTATCGTTTTTATAATAATCAGCGCCACTGTTATAAAGGCTATTTTGATAAAGATGCTGACCTGAGATATAGTATTTCACTTTATCTGAGCCGCCTCTTAAGGTCAGGATATTATTGGTTTGTGTAGCCCATTTGCGCATAACGGCATCCCACCAATTGGTGTTCGGGTGCCCAAGCGGGTCCGATCCGTCCTTGTACTTCTGAATGTCATCAGCAGTGTATTCATGCTGCTGGCCAACCAAATCGTCATATTCATTGGCTGATTGTGCGTATTGCCATGAGCTTAACATTTTAGGCACCCTGGTAGGCTGGGTGATAGAAAAATTGGAGGTAAACGATAAAGAGGTTTTGCCTGCCGTACCTCTTTTGGTAGTGATCAAAATTACACCGTTTGCCGCCCTTGCACCATAAATAGCGCCCGAAGCATCTTTCAATACAGTGAACGATTCAATATCGGCCGGGTCCAGGCGGTTAAAGCCGCGGTCGGGGATACCGTCAATCACCACCAGCGGACTGGTGTTGCCTAATGTTCCTTTACCGCGAACCAGGATACTGGCATCATCCGCCCCGGGTTCACCGCTGCGGGTATTCACAATTAAACCGGGTACTGCACCTGCCAGTGTATTGGATACGTTGGCAACCGGCGATTTTTCCAGTTCGGTACCCTTGATGGTACTTACCGCGCCGGTAAGGTTAGCCTTTTTCCTTGTTCCGTAACCAATTACAACTACTTCACCAAGGCTGCCCGCGCTTTTATCAGGCGTCAGGGCTACATCGCCATTCCAGTCTTTTGTAACGGTTACAATTTTTTTCATGTAGCCGATAAATGAAAAGGAAAGCTTTGCTCCGGTTTCGGGAACATTGATCTTGTAAAAGCCGTTTACGTCGGTGCTGATGCCCTGACCTGTTCCCTCCAGTAAAATGCTTACTCCCGGCAAGGCCTGACCATGCTCGTCGGTAACATGGCCGGAGATACTTCTTTTTTGTTGGGCAAAAACCTGCTGGTAACAAAGCAGCATGATACAGCATAGCAAATACATGCCCAGTTTTTTAGGTGGTACTTTTTTTTTCATAATGGTTCTTTTTTGAATAATTGGTTATTCTGTTCTGGTCTATTCTTTAATAAAGGTAGTAACAAAAATGATACCTCCAAACATTTTTATTTTTTTGTTTGAAAGCTCCCTTAACCGTGTATTGGTAGAATACCTTATTAAGGTTCGGAAAAATGCTATATTGACTTAGCCCGCGGCATCAGGGCCACTCACCAGTGCTACCAGGGGTTCGGTACCTGCATTTTTGAAGTTTTGCAGGATCAGGTCGAAATCGGCTGCAGAACCATCAGGATTGATGTGGGTATTGTTAGTGAAGCGGTAATCGATATTTTCGGTGGTTAGCCTGTGGTACCAGATGCAGGCAGGCCGTGGGCTGCATAGTTGGGCAAAAAGAAAACATGATTGAGATAAATCCTTGTCAGGGTGAAAAGTTTAGTGGTACGTGCTGGATCCTGGATACTAAAACGGGAAAGAACAAGCCAGTAAACTTGTGTTTAGCAGGCTTGTTCTTAACTGTCTTTTTACATTTCTTATATTTCGGCAAAAAATTTAATTTTCATAATTTGGGGCACTGTTAATAAATCAGTAACCGTATCACAAATTGAAACTACATCGCTTCGGCAATACTGCAAAATACCCGCTTGTACTTATCGCTGTTTTTTTAGTAGCAGTTGCTGCTAAGGCCTACTTACCCGGTAAATTGTCGCTGCCAGGCACTTCTGAACTAACGGACTTCTTGTCTTTCCATCATAAATCAACGATAACAACCCGTATTACCCCTGCTACTTCCGGCAATACAGGGCAGGCAGCTAAACCTGACATTACTTACCAAAGTCCGCAGGTTTATACGGCCGGCGTAGACATTGCAGTGCTTGCACCGGCCAATGCAGGTGGCCCTGTTCCGGCTGATACTTACGGGATGGTAACTAAACTTAGCGGCAGCGGGCAGGCCGGGTCATTCAACGGTGATGCCAATACATCTGCATTCAATTCGCCGGAGGGCTTGGCGGCAGATGAGCAGGGCAATGTGTATGTAGCCGATTTTAACAACAATATCATCAGGAAGGTAAAGCCCGACGGCAGCACTATAACATTGGCGGGTGATGGCACCGCAGGCAACACTAATGGCAATGCCGCACAGGCCCGTTTTAACGGCCCGGCCTGGATAACACTGGATGCAGCCGGAAATGTTTATGTTGCCGATACCAAAAACTTCCAGATCAGGAAAATTGATGCCCAGGGACAGGTAAGCGTGTTAGCAGGCGATGGCACCCAGGGTTACAAAAACGGCCTGGGTACCGAAGCGCAATTTGATAATCTTGGCGGCCTGCTGGCCGACGCCGCTGGCAATATATTTGTGTGTGATATAGGCAACAACCGGATCCGTAAAATTACACCATCGGGTATGGTGAGTACCGTGCTTGGCAACGGCAATCCTTATTCAACAGAAGGCAAGGGTGAGCTTGCCGCAATTGGCTCGCCAACCGGTATAACCATGGATCAGCAGGGTAATTTTTACGTTGCCGACGGTTCAAGGATCATCAGGAAAGTAAGCCCCACGTTTGATGAAACAACGTTTGCCGGTAATACAAACTATGGGAACTATGACGGCGTAGGCACAAACGCATCTTTTGGCGGTATTACATCAATTGTATGTGATATTACGGGTACCATTTATGTAACAGACCAGTACAACACCCTTGTACGCAAGGTTACCCCGGAGGCGAAGGCAAGCACGCTTGCAGGCAGTTCATATAACCATTACAGTAATGGCGTTGGCAAACTGGCGGCATTTGAATACCCATTTGGCATTGCAACCGATCGCAAGGGCAACTTATATGTATCAGAAACAAAAGGTAACCGCATTCGTAAACTATCCATTACCGGTTACGGTATTGATCGCGATTTGCCGCCCGGCCTAAGCTTTGACCCTGCTACTGGTATCATCAGCGGAAAACCAGCGCTTGAGTGGCCTGCAACTGATTACACAATAACTGCTTACAACTTAACAGGCAGCAGTTCGGCCAAGATCAATATTGCCGTAAAAGCCAATGCCCAGCCGGCAATAGCACCACCAAATATCAGCTATCAGGGCCCTCAAAAATACACCGTTGCCAAAACCATCGATAATCTGCTGCCCCAGAATAGCGGCGGCGAAATAGCAGCCAATAATTACGGAAGTATTTCTTCAATCAGTCTTGTTGCTGATTACAACCTGTTCCAGCCTTTCGGGGTATGTATTGATAAAAACGGTAACGTGTATATCGGAGATGCAGGAACCATGCAAATCTACAAGGTTTCGCCTTCAGGTGTTCGCACTGTGCTGGCCGGCAGATATGGCGGATTCGACAGTATTGACGGTACCGGCACCGATGCAGTATTTTATCACCCTTTCGGACTCGCCATTGATGGCGCCGGGAATATATATGTAGCCGACTGGGGTGCTGACCGGATCCGCAAAATAACGCCAGAAGGTAAAGTGACTACAATAGCCGGAGGCCATGGTAATGGGTTCTTAGACGGCCCTACATCTGTGGCTCAATTCAACTCAATATATAATGTGGCCGTTGATGCCGCAGGTAATTTATACGTTGCAGATGCAGGCAATAACGCCATCCGCAAAATAAGTCCGGATGGCATGGTAACCACACTTGCAGGCGGTGGAGAACCGGGATTAGTTGATGGCAAAGGGGCAGCTGCCCGCTTTAACGCTCCATCCGGCCTGGTTACAGACAAGCAGGGCAATGTATACGTTGCTGATGAAGAAAATCAGGTGATCCGCAAAATCACACCCGATGGTACGGTAACAACCCTTGCCGGTACTGGTGATTATGGCATGCAGGATGGCCTGGTAAAAAGTGCCACTTTCTTTTTCCCGAGGGATATCACAATTGACGGCGACGGCAACCTGTTCATCACTGATGAAGGCAACAATGCTATACGTAAAATAAGTACAAATGGTACAGTAAGCACGGTAACAGGCATAGGCCCTGATCAATCAGGCATCACCAATGAGTTAGATGGAGTAGGTAAAGCAGGCACAATATCGCAGCCTTTAGGCATTGCTTCTGATGAAAACGGCACCTTATACGTACCATCAAACGACGGAAAAACTTTACGCAGGATCCAAACCAAACAATACATTATTGACAAACCGCTGCCACCGGGGTTAAGCTTTGATAACGCAACCGGCACCATCAGCGGCACGCCAACACAAAAATGGCCTGCTACAGTTTACACCATAACCGGATACAACGTTAGCGGCAGCAGTTCGGCCACGGTACGGATTGAAGTTGATGGCCTCAGCAGCCCGCTTAAACCGCCGGTTATCACTTACCCTACCCCACTTACCTATACCGTAGGCACTGTCATCCCTGTTCTTGAACCAACAAATACAGGGGGAGCGGTTCCTGCAATTGCTTACGGGCTTACAACAACCTTATTAAAGACCGGGCTCAACCACCCAACCAGCTTATATGCCGATGATAACGGCGGGGTCTATATTGCCGACAGGGACAACAATGTAATTAAGTATGTTACCCCCGCCGGTACGGTAATTACGTTTGCTGGCAGCGGTGCAGCGGGGACAGCAAATGGCCCTGGGAGCACAGCCAGTTTCCACGGCCCGTCTGCTGTTTGCCTGGGTGCGGATGGTTTTTTATATGTGGCCGATACTTACAATAACATGATCCGTAAAATCTCCCCTACGGGCTTAGTGAGTACATTTGCCGGCACTGGTGGGCAGGGCAATCATAATGGCTCAATTTCGTCGGCAACGTTTAACCAGCCGGTTGGTATTTGTACAGATGCTTCCGGAAATTTTTATGTAGCAGAATTTAGTGGTTATATCCGTAAAATCACCCCAGAAGGCCAGGTGAGTAATTTTGCGGGGAATGGTACATCAGGATTTAATGATGGTCAGGGAACCAGTGCAATATTCAATCAACCGGCAAATATTACTACCGACGCGGCCGGCAATATCCTTGTTGCCGATTACAAGCTGATAAGAAGTATTACCCCCTCAGGTTATGTAACCACCATTGCAGGTCAGGGAGGCAGTTTTGCATATATCGCAGGCGTAGCTACAGGCCATGATGGTACGGTTTATTTTTCAGATGCAGGAGGGTTTATTTATTATATCGATAAAACAGGGGCTGTAGTTACGCTGGCCGGAAACCCTTCGGCAATAGAAAGCGACGGTATTGGAACGAGCGCTTCTTTTAACTTTCCTTTGGGAATAAGCATGGGAAAAGGCGGGCAGCTATTTGTTGTTGATTTTGGGGCTAACAGTATCAGGCAAATCAGTACCACTGGCTATCATATTGATAAGCCACTGCCTCCGGGACTATCCTTTGATCCTCAAACCGGCAAAATAACCGGTACGCCCACGGCACCATCCGATCTTACAGACTATACGGTTACGGCTTATAATACAGATGGCAACAGTTCATTTACATTCCAGATCAAAGTGATCCCTGCTGCCCTCAAGCCCCAGGCTATTACTTTCGGGCCTATCCCCGACAAAATCACTACAGATGCGGATTTTGATCCCGGGGCAACGAGCGATAATGGCAGTATCCCAATAACTTACAGCAGCGATAATCCTGCAGTAGCTGTTATCGTAAACAATAAGGTGGTCATCAAAGGGGCGGGTTCGGCACATATAACAGCAAACCAGCCAGGTAATGGTATATATTCGCCAGCCCAGCCTGTTACGCAAAACCTTACTGTTAATGCTGCACCATTACAGCCGCAAACAATTACGTTTTCGCCTATAAGCGATAAAACTTACGGAGATCCCGCATTTAGCCCTGGTGCTTTCAGCTCCAATAATTCAATCCCGGTAACTTACAGCAGCAACAATAGTGCTGTGGCTATTATTGTTAATGGCCAAATTGTTATAAAGGGAACCGGCCCGGTCACTATCACTGCCAGCCAGGCCGGGAACAATGCATACCTGCCTGCCAACCCGGTAACCCAAGCATTTTTAGTAAAGCCTGCGCTATTGACTATTACGGCACAAAACAAAACCAGGCCTGCACATGTTGCAAACCCGGTTTTGACTGTGACTTACAGCGGCTTTGTTTATGGCGAAGATGATGCAGTACTCACTACGCAGCCTGTGATATCTACTGCTGCTGATCTGTCTTCAGATCCCGGTGATTATGCTATCACTGTTTCCGGGGTCGAAGCTGCCAACTACACTCCTTTTTATGTGGATGGAACACTTACGGTGCAGGTAACGATGACCATACCCAATACCTTTACACCCAATGGGGATGGCAAGAATGATACATGGAAAATCCCCTCACTTCAATATTACCCGGGCTGTACGGTTGATATATATAACCGTTACGGCCAGCACGTTTTTCAAAGCCATGGTTATACCACCGAATGGAATGGCACCTATAACCAGTCGGCATTGCCGACTGGTACTTATTATTACCTGATCGATCTAAAAAACAAATCAGCGGTTTTATCCGGATATATTGTTTTACTCAGGTAACAGAATACGTTTTGTGTTGCCTGAAGAAACTTAATTGGCTGAAGAAGTGGTTGCAAGAAAAATCATTTATTCGGGGGCGAATTTTGATCTTGAACTACAAGCAATTGCTCTTAAATTCTAATTTGAAAGATCTCTTCTTTGGTGATGTTAAGCTTATTTATCTTTGACCCCAATGTAGAAACCGGCACACCTAAAAGCTTCGCCGCACCTTTTGTACCTGATATTTTCCCACCACACCGGCGTAATGTTTGCAGAATATGATCACGCTCATTTTCTTTGATCGTTTTGAAACTGAACGTTTCATCCGGTAATTTTTCCTGGAAATTATTTTTAGGCAAATACACCTCTTTCAACACACCACTCGTTGCCATTAATGTGCTCCTTTCAATAATATGCTCTAACTCGCGGACGTTACCAGGCCAATGATAGCTCAGTAAATCCTGCTCAACCTCTGAAGACATTCCCGCAAGACGTTTTCCAAATGATCGGTTATATCTTTCCAGAAAATATGCAGCCAACTCCTGAATATCTTCTTTTCTTTCCCGGAGCGAAGGTAAGGCTATAGGAAAAACATTCAAACGGTAATAAAGATCAGGACGGAATCGTCCATTTTCAACTTCTTTTTTCAATTCCCGGTTTGTTGCTACAATAATGCGGACGTCTATTTTAATGGTTCTGTTACCACCAAGCCGTTCAATTTCCCGTTCCTGTAGCGTCCGTAATAATTTTGCCTGAAGTTCAAATGGCATTTCTCCTATTTCATCAAGAAATAGGGTTCCATTATTCGCCATTTCAAACTTCCCTATCCGGCGTTCAACAGCACCGGTAAAGCTTCCTTTTTCATGGCCAAATAATTCACTTTCGATGAGATTTGCTGGTATTGCTGCACAGTTTACCTTTATCATCGGGTTATTTTTCCTGGGTGACGCTGTATGAATCGCCATTGCTGCCAATTCCTTGCCCGTACCTGTTTCGCCGGTAATCAATACCGTGCTATTGGAATAAGCTACCTGGTTGATCAACTCATAAACGCTTTTGATCGCCCTGCTTGACCCGATCATATCATAGTTACCACTGTGCACAAGTTTTTGTTCCTGCACATAGCTGGTTTCCTTTTCTATCTGTTTTTTATAAGAATTGATTATTTCTAACTGGGCCGCAATTTTCTCCTTGCCTATAATGTTTAAAACGGCAATTGATATTTGCGCACAAACTCCTTTCAGGAGTATCATAGATATATTTACGCTGGTCTGTAACCATACACACCCAATGACTGTCTCGCCGGCTTTTAGCCTTACTCCTATTAACTTGTCGCTTTTTTTTTCATCATACAAAAAGATATAACGGGGAATTTTCGCCATCTTTTTCAACCTGGACAAGCTAAAAGTTAAAGGTTCCTGAGAAAGCACTACACGATCAAATATATCATCGTCAATAACAAAATTCTCTTTATCAGGCCGGTCATCGATCATATCACCACTTTGATTACCACAAATCAATATCGAATGCGATTGGCGATCTTCGCTGATGATAGAAACAGCAAAATTTACAGCATTAAAATAACCGGCAATTTTCTGTTTGATAATCCGCGCCAAATCTGCTTTATCCCGCACAGTTGCCATACCATGGCTAAGGGCTAATAAAATAGATTTTTCCTTTTCTACTTCTTGTATTTCCTCATTGATCCTGATTTTAGTCACCGCGGTTGCCAAGTGACATGCAACATGTTCTATAATTTCCAAAGCTTCGTGGTTAAAATTATTTTTAATGTCTGAAAACAAAATAAAGTTGTATTTACGCGCAGGTTCCCCTTGTATTGCTATAACCATTTCGCGGGCACCTGTTTCATAATTCATTTTAATCCAGGATGGTGGCTTCTTCGTCATCAGTTCTTCCAAATCTACTACAATTGGACTCCCGGCTTTGACAGCCTGGTTGTAAACGCCATCACTTACACAATTTCCAACCAGGATTCCTTGATTATATACCGTCGATTTCAGCTCATCTAAATCTTTATCCTGCAAGAACACCTTGTACATCCTGCCATCCTCACTGGTAACTCCTATTATAATATGTGTAAAATTGATCAGCTTTTTCAGTTGTGAATTGATCAGTCTCAATAAGTCCGTTTCATTCTTTGTCACCGCTATATCTGTTCTTAGCGCCTCTAATAACGATTTACCGTTTATCGTCAATGTTTTTTCCAGTAAAGAGGTTTGATTCATAACAACATCATTTTATAACCTGCCCATCAAACAGTGTGGCTTCCTGCAGGTATGAGTTTTTGCAGAACGCTCACTTATATAATGCGGCTTACAATTATTTTAAAAGTAAAACCGGATAGTTTGACTCCAATGCGAATCGCTGGGTCGTACTACCATAAAGTAAAGTATGCCAGGAGCTATGTTGTCCTGGCAGGGCAAAAATCACCTGAGCTTCAATTTCAGCCGCGAAATGCAGGATTTCCGCCGCAACGTCCTTGCCTTTGCTATAAACAATCTGAAAATGGTATCCATCCAGATAACTGGCCAGCAATGCTGAATTTTCAGGATCATGATGCACATTATGATCATTCAGATCAAGATTTAAAATAAAAATCTTCGCATTTAACCAAATATGGGACTGACAAAGCTTTTTGAAATTTTCAAGTCTCCTGAGGTTTTGGAATGTTGTCGGAATCAAAACACGGTTTACAGGCTTGTATACTACAGTAAATGGCAAAAGTAAAACCGGGACGGTGCTCATTTGCGCAATAGGTATGATACTTCCGGCAATCAACCTATCTGAATCAGCCGATTTTGCATCATTAATAATAATCAACAGATCCGGTCTTTCTGTTTCAAGTGTCGTTTCTACTACTTCGATCAATGTACCTTCAAGCATGCGGGTGGAGATTTGCATATGAACAGGGAACGCCCTGATCATTTCCCCAGCTATAGTTTTTAGTGTAGTCTCTTCTGTTTCCCAATCCAGAAAAGGTTGTTCAATGGCAGTTCCAACTATTCCGGGGATAGCGAATGTTTTTTCAATAATTGATGGCTGATGAAATGATTTAATTAAAACAATTTCGCTAACAGGAAAATCACGGCAAAAAGCTGCCAGATAAGCAATAACCTCCTGTGTTATTCCGGTATAATCTATTGGGATGGCTATTTTTTTCATTTTGTAAAGATTATATAATCGTTTTTAATCAGTTTTATTGGCTACTGAATAGCGGCCAATAAAATTTGACTTTACCTTCCAACAAACCCAACTTCGAACTACAACATCAAGTGATCACTCCTTTTCTGAATTATGCGTAGTTTAAAAATCAAAATTAATCTCCCCTTATATAACACTACTCTAAAAATCAAATAATCCACTTTTAAAAACGATGAATATCCGGATAAAACCAACTATTTCATTGAAAATCAACAATTTCCACCTGCATCCTCTGCTTAAAGGAGTTCAAAACCTTTCGTTTTTCCACCTCAGTAATTAATGGATTGTTCGGCAATAAACAAACGAGTCTCAGCGAGCTCTTGTCATTTCAACAACCTGGGTTTACTTTAACTAAATCTTATCGCTGTAATAGCTGATCACCAAAGCTACCTGCTATTTTCCCGCTGTATACCGGGCTGTAAACCTGTTTGGGATTTAAAGTCATTTTCGTAAATAATCGAAATATCGAATGCTAACCCTCACGAACCAAAACATAAATAATTGATTAACAATACATTATATACTGGCACAAGCTTGGCAATAATTATTAAATTTTTATTCACCCAATTTTCCAATTAAAACACAAAAGATTATGTCAACAAAAGTCGCAGATCAACTCGTGGAAATGATGTTAAATGCCGGTATAAAACGCATTTATGCTATTACAGGTGATAGTTTAAATGAATTAAATGATGCAGTGCGCAAACGCCCGGAATTACAATGGATCCATGTGCGTAATGAAGAGGCTGGTGCGTTTGCTGCATCTGCAGATGCACAGATGAGCGGCCTTGCCTGCTGCGCCGGGAGTAGTGGCCCGGGCCATGTCCATTTAGTAAATGGACTTTACGATGCACACCGCTCAGGTGCACCTGTTTTGGCTATTGCTTCAACATGCGCAACCAAGGAATTCGGAAGCGGATATTTCCAGGAAACTAATGTCATCAAGCTGTTTGACGACTGCAGTTATTACACACAGGTGGCAGCTAATGCAATTCAATTACCCCGTATGGCCCAGGCTGCAATACAAACTGCTATCTCTAAAAAAGGGGTTGCCGTGCTCGGGTTCCCGGGCGATGTGGCCAGCCTTGAGGCTGTTCATATTGACTCCTCTGAAAAGAATTTCTTTACCAAATCAAAAATCTGCCCTGAGGACAGTGAATTGCAGGAACTTGCCAATCTGTTGAACCGTAATCCAAAAATCTGTATTTTTTGCGGCATAGGTGCCGCCGATGCACATGATGAGGTAGTGGCACTGGCCAAAAAACTTAAAGCACCTGTAGGCTTTTCGTTTCGTGGTAAAATGGGGATTGAATATGACAACCCGTACCAGGTTGGTATGACGGGGTTGCTTGGACTACCTTCCGCTTATCATAGTATGCACGAAAGCGATGTAGTTTTACTACTGGGCACAGATTTTCCTTATACCCCGTTTTATCCGCATGACAAAAAAATAGTACAAATAGATATTAAAGCCGAGAATTTAGGCCGAAGGGCAAAATTGACTATGGGGCTTTTTGGCGATATCAAATCCAGCGTTGCTGCACTCCTGCCATTGCTACGGGAAAAGACCGACCGTAGTTTCCTTGATGCACAGCTTCATATCCATGAAAAAGTTCAGGAACATTTGCAGATCTATGTTCGCGATAAAGGCAAGAAAGGCGCTGTTTCCCCGGAAGCTGTTGCTGATATAATTAACACGCTGGCTACAGATGATGCCATTTTTACCTGTGATACCGGTATGTGTAATGTATGGAGTGCACGTTACATCAAAGCAAACGGAAAACGGGATATGATTGGCTCATTTATTCACGGCTCAATGGCCAATGCCATGCCTCACGCTATGGGGGCAGCACTTGCATGCCCTAACCGCCAGGTTGTTGCGATGTGCGGCGATGGCGGAATTTCCATGCTTTTGGGAGACCTGGCTACCATTAAACAATACGAACTCCCCATTAAAATCATCGTATTCAACAATAAGGCGCTTGGCATGGTAAAACTGGAAATGGAAGTAATGGGGCTTCCGGATTTCCAGGTTGATATGATGGATCCTGATTTTACAAAAGTGGCGGAAGCCATGGGCATTAAAGGCATCAATATTGATGACCCGGAGCAACTCGAATCCGGGCTGCGTGAAGCATTTTCATTTAACGGCCCTGTACTCGTAAATGTTCATACCGACCCAACCGCACTGGCGCTCCCCCCCAAAATCGACCTGAACATGGTTAAAGGGATGGCACTTTCTATGACCAAAATGATGCTCGGAGGAAAGTTTGAAGATGTTCTGGACACGGTGAAAAACAATTATAAGCACCTGAAAGAACTAACCGACTAACAATATTATCCAACAGAATTTAATCTTAGATCAATGAGTTACCTTAATGTTATTGATGATACAAAGTCAAAAGAAAAGGCATTTGTAATTGCCTGGGGGTTCGGATGCTTGTTTTATTTCCTGGAATATGTAAGTCGTTCGTCGCCGGCCGTGATGATATCTCAACTTTCAGATTTCTTTGGAATATCTGCCTTACAGGTGAGTTCGATCCTCGGTAAATATTACTATACCTATTCTATCACCAGCCTCATTGCCGGAATTGCACTTGATAGAATAGGCGGTAAATTTTCGATTTCTATCGGCGTGCTTGTTCTGGCAATTGGCTGTATAATGTTTGCGGTACCTGTTGTACTTACCGGAGATATAGGCCGGCTTTTACAAGGCGCGGGCTCTGCGTTTGCATTTACAGGTTGCGTTTACCTGGCATCCCATGGCTTTTCGGCTAACAAAATTGCAACAGCTATCGGTTTTACGCAGTGTGTTGGGATGCTGGGCGGCGCGGCCGGCCAATTTGTTACCGGCCCACTTATTCACAATGGTTTACATGTCAGTACTTTTTGGCTGGCCCTTGGGATAATTTGCGGAATAGTATGTGTAATGCTTTACCTCATTACCCCGGCCGAAAACCATCCTCATGATCATCCGGCAAAGCAAAATTTACTTTTGCCCTATAAGATCGTATTTACCAATGTACAGTCTTATTTCAGCGGTATCATATCAGGCCTTCTTTTTGCACCGACAACAATTTTCGCGATGACCTGGGGGATTGCGTTTTTTCAGCAGGACCGTCACCTGAGTTACGAGCGTGCAGTTATAATTTGCGCCATGGTTCCATTGGGATGGGTTATCGGCTGTCCGCTGATGGGTTGGCTTTCAGATAAAACGGGCCGGAGAAAACCAGTGCTTTCAGGAGGGATCATTGTCATGTTTATCTGCTTTGCCCAAATCTTCTTCCTGCCCGATATTGTGCCCTTCGCTGTTTCGCTGTTCCTTTTTGGTGTTGCATCCGGCGTTGCCATGATTCCATATACCATTATTAAGGAGGCCAACCCTGATAATGTAAAAGGAAGCGCCACAGGCGGTATCAATTTCATAACCTTCAGTATAACTGCTATCCTCGGTCCTCTTTTCGCATCATGGTACGGCAAAACGCTCCAGACAACAACGGATCACAACGGTCATTTCCAGTCAGCTGGAATCTTTTTTTTGATAATAATGGCTATAGCCTTTGGCATCAGCCTGATTATAAAAGAAACCGGAAAGGGGGTTAAACAAGCTAATTTACTATAGTCTTTAACTGTTTATAAATTGCATATGTACAAACTATTTATCCTCTTGTGTATAACGAGCCTATTAACAGTGAGCAGGGTGTTTGGTCAGGGTGGCTCGCCGGAGTATGGTGAAGGAATGAGAATAAAGCTGGACTCATCCGGTAATAAATACATTCATTTTTCTACCTGGGCCACGTTTTGGGCAAGGTACTCCAACAGCAATCCGGGAACAGCAATCAATGGTGTTGCCAAGAATAACTGGTCAGATTTCTCGCTACGACAGTTTCGCCTTTTAACGTACAGCCAATTGAGCCCCAGGTACCTTATCCTTGCAGATATTGGTATGGATAACCAATCATTTTCAACCGGAGGATCGGCGGGGGGAGGAAACAGCGGTAACGGCGGCAGTACTTTCAGCGGGACGCTTGGAAAAAAGCCTGAGCTTTATATACATGATTTGTGGAATGAATACGCTGTATTGCCGGATAAAGATCCAAAATCAAAGCGGCAACGTTTTGCTTCATTGTATATCGGCACGGGCTTACATTATTGGATGGGACTGAGCCGGATGACTACATCCAGTTCATCCAATTACCTGGCATTAGATGTCCCTCTGTACAATTGGCCCCTGGTAGATTTATCTGATCAATTTGCGCGGCAGTTAGGTGTTTATTTTAAAGGGAATATAGGCCCGGTGGCCTACCGGTGGTCGGTAAATAAACCTTTTACCGTATTGTCTTCAGCAACTGCCTTTCCCAAAAGTGCGCCCGACAGCAGTTATGCGGTTGACAACAATGCCACAGGTAAATTGTCAACTACAGGATATGCCGCGTGGCAATTTTTGGAAAAAGAGGGCAACTTTCTGCCGTATACTACAGGAACTTATGTAGGTACCAAAAAGGTGTTCAATATTGGCGCCGGCTATTACTATACCGGTGACGGAACAGTGACCCAGGCTTTCAACAGTGCAAATTCCCCGCTAATCAGGCATCACATCATGCTTTGGGCAATAGATAGTTTTGCAGACCTCCCATTCGGAGGTGCGCAAAACTGGGCTTTTACCGGTTATATGGTTTATTATCATTATGATTTCGGGCCAAATTATTTGCGTAATGCTTCTATAATGAATGCCAACGCCACACAGGCCCCTGGTTATACAGGCCCCGTATCGCAGGCCGGTTTTGGAAACCTTGCGCCTCTTATCGGAACCGGTCATTCACTATTCACCCAGGTTGGTTTATTACTTCCTAAAAACCTCCTGGACGCAGGTATGCGCCTCCAGCCATTCGGCGAGTTCAGCTACCAGCAATTTGAACGCTATGGCAGTTCAAAATTCACTTACTGGAGTGCAGGCTGGAACCTTTATCTTGACGGTCATCATGCACGGTTATCCTTCAAATACCAAACCCGCCCCGTTGTAACCGGCAACAGGCAAAATGGATCTGAAGGATCCTACATCCTGGCCACTCAAGTTATGCTTTGAAACAAACCGGAACGGCCCAGCGCTGTTCCTGGTTTGTCGTCTATTTTCCGGTTAAATCTTATTTCATGTGCTTGCTACAGCGTTATTGATTGGGAGTCTTTTCATATTACCTGCCTTATCCTATTTGGTTTACAGTTTTGGCAGAAAAGAAAAAGTACCCCGTTGAATTTGCCGGTTTTAATTCGATACATAAAGATGATTCATTGATTCTGAAAGGGCCGGAGCAACTCATTAAGGTAAATTTGTTCGGATAGAGCACCGGTAAATTCATGGAGGCCTGTTCCAGCTAACGGACAATGGCTAAAAGTCATTTTAAAGATTGATCACAGATGCGGCAACTACAAATAACACAAACCTACACCATAAAGGATAACCGTTCGCTGGACGTTTATTTTAATGAGGTTAGTAAAATCCCCCTGCTTACAGCAACTGAAGAAATCAACATCTGCAGGCGGGTTGCTGATGGTGATAGCGCCGCTATAGTCCGTCTGATCAATGCAAACCTCCGTTTTGTAATTTCCGTTGCAAAACAATACCAAAACCCCAAGATCAATCTGAATGATCTTATCAACGAAGGCAATATCGGATTAATAACTGCTGCAAAGAGGTTTGATCCTACGAGGGGATTTAAGTTTATATCTTATGCCGTTTGGTGGATACGACAGGCTATTACAGCCGCATTGGATGAGCAGACCCGGTTGATCCATCTTCCGTATAATCAGATTACGGTGTTCAATCGTTACGTTCGCGAAAGCGTCCGGTTTGAACAAGCAGAAGGACGAAAACCGTCCATGCGGGAGATCGCTGAAATAATGGGCATACAATCGGAAAACCTCGCAGATATTTTAAGAAACACTACTGATAAAGTGATGCTTGACCGTCCGCTCGGAGATGACAGCAATGCCACCTTGCTTGATTTAATTTCCATGAATGATCATTTTCCTGATACGGATATCATACGGGAATCATTGAGGCAAGAGGTAGGTATTGCCATGTCTATACTCGAAAAACGAGAGAGGGAGATACTTATGATGTATTTTGGCCTGGATTGTTTTATGCCCTGCAGACTGGAGGAAATTGCAGATCAATTTAAATTATCTGTAGAACATGTTCGCCGTTTGAAAGATGGTGCACTAACCAAGATCAGATCCTCGCGCGTAGCGCCAAGATTAGCATCCTACCTTGCCTGATAAGGGTGGTAAAAATCCAAGTGATATTTATGTTATAATAATTCTGTGGTTCCGCAAAAGAACAAAAGGAGCGTAATTCCCGGTATCACAGCAGCAGTCAGCCCAATTTCTTTTCCCAGCAGCGCGCCGCAAATACAACCAAACAAAAAACCGGCCATGGTAACCAGTAATCTTCTAAGGGATATCAATTCTGCCTTTTCCCAATTTTTGCGCAGGAAATAACCGCTGATCAACAAAGAAGCACTAATCAGATTACCGGTCATCATAGTTGTGGTACCAAAAGTATCCTTTGTATAACTCCTTCCAAATACGTTTTGCAGCGCCATGGCAATAACAATAACCATACTGATACAATAGGAAAAGTATAAGGCCGGGGAACCATCACCCAAAAAAGGCCTCCCGAAAAAATTAATCAATGAAGCAATTATCAGGATTACTCCTTCTATAACCAGCAGGTTATATTTGTTTTTAATCCGCTTTACTAAAACGCCCGACAAAACAACTGATAACATAAATACCGGTAATGAGATTAGTTTACCCCAGGCAGTAAGGTGATGAGTAACAGCAACTTCATAAGCGAAAAGGATAAAGTTACCCGTTATATGAGCGGAAAACAGTGCGTTTGCAGTAACAAAGGTCAGGGCATCACAAAATCCTGCGGCAAAGGTGAGAATGATGGTTCCCACCCTCATTTTATATGCCTCGTTAAAATCTTCCATTCATTTATAAAAACAGGGTATGGTTAAAAATTGCATTGTCTCAAAGTTATCTAATCAACAGATGAACAATCTTTTTATATCAATCATTCATCTTTGAAATTCTAATACAGAAAGCCCATAGTACATAAGCGGTAAAAAATAAAACAAAGCAGGTAGCTACAGTTAACATGGATAACTGCAACAAAAAAGAGCAACAAAAGAAGGTATTATTTTATACCTTGTTCTTCGTTACGGATAGAGAAGAGTTTATAAACAAATAAAGAAAAACATCGTTTTCGTCCATTGAAAATGATGGTATCAGAAAGAGAACGATTCTTCTACCTTGCAACATCTTTACTTACTTTACAACGCTGCTTCATGAACCAGGGAAAAACCACAATCAGTAAAAACCAAGCCCCTGTTCAACAGGTAGAAAGTAGCAATGCATCAGCCATGGGCTATGCCGCGGTAACCCGGTTTGCGCAGCCCGCCGCCGGTTTACCTGCACAGCTTAAACGTGGTGTGGAAAGCCTTTCGGGCTTGCCTATGGATGATGTGCAGGTACACTACAATTCAAAGACACCGACACAAATAGGCGCATTGGCCTACGCTAAAGGAAACCAGATACATCTTGGCCCCGGGCAGGAGCAGCATCTGCCGCACGAAGCCTGGCACGTAGTGCAACAAAAGCAGGGCCGCGTTAAACCAACCCTGCAAGCCAAAGGGCTGGCCATAAACGACAACCCGGCGCTGGAAACAGAAGCCGATGTAATGGGACAACGGGCCGCGCAGTTAAAAACAGCAGACGATATGCCCGCAACACCACTTAATAACCCGGTTTCGCAACCGGCAGGTGTGGTGCAGCGCAAGATAGGGCTTGAGTTTCAGGCGGTCGACAGTATTTTTTTAAAGAATATTACCCAAACCAGAACACCTTTGGGTGGGATTGATAATATGTTTCATATAGAGGGTGACGGTGATGTTGGGCCCAACGGGCCGGATTTGGAAATTATCACAAACGCTGTTGACGAAACCGATACCGGGCGTGAACATCTCGTGAGAATTATGGCTGCAATAGTAAAGTTTTTAAACAAGATAGAACATCATATGCCTTTCGAAAAGCTAAACACAGCAGAAGGCCTCATTGAAAAAGTAATACCGAAAGACACAAAAGATGTAAAAGCTGAAAACTTAGAAACGAAAGACGCATCATCAGTGATTGATTGGAATGAAATCGTTACTGATTCTTTTCAGCAAAATTTCAAGAAGAAATATGAGGGCGAAAGAAAAACGAAAGAAGAAAAAGGGGCAGCTTTAAATAAAACAAGAAAGAGCTTTAAAGAACATCTCGAGAGTATTCAAAAAGAAGCGCAGAGTTTCCATATTCCAAATGGAGAAAAATTTTTCTCTCCCCAGGCTACTGTGGGTATAAAGTTCGACAACGTAGTTGATTTGATTGAACATCTAACCAGGGCCCCATTTAAAAATGCGGGTATTGAGCAAGCCCCCCCTGAAGAAAAAGATGAAGCAAAAATTACAGGTACACATACGGGTGCGCAAATGCATGCAAATATCATTGGATGGGGCAATACCGAACCACGTAAACCGTTTAGACAAGCTTCTATAGACGGATTGAATGAAGCAAAGAAGATTCCGGGCACAGTATCACGCAAAGTTCGAGGACTTGCTGCAATTTTTTATGGCTTTGCAAAAAACGAGTCTGAAGATCATAAAACCAACATTAGGAGCAGTTACCCTAAAGGCGCCTACGTAAAAGATTGGATGCCCTTTATGTTAAGGAACGGTTTTTGGGCGTTTATCAATAGTCTTACTGAAAAAGAACTAAGGGAAATAGAGCTATTAATGGGCGGTAGTGCTTTAGATTTACCAATTGTTTCTGGTTTGGATGCTGGAGGCCACGATGAAATAGCAGATGCGGAAATACAGACTATTAAAGAAGTACTTAACCATTCGCTTAAAAGAAAAAAAGCAATACTTAACAAGGAAAAAGCAAAAGAAGGAAAAGAAGAAGAAGGAAAAGAAGAAAAAAAAGAAGAAGAGGAAGAAACAAAAGAAGAAGAAGAGGAAGATGATGACCCTCTTCAAGCCCTTGGAATCGCGGGCTACGGCCAAATATCAGAAACAACACTTAAATATGATACCAAATTAAAAGAGAAGTATAAGATAGAGAGCATAGATGATATTGGCATTTCTAATACAGAGCGTGAACCTCTTGAGCCAAAGCAGCCTGCGCAGCGGGGCGCCATTATTGAATTGAGCAATGAATCTTCTGAACCAAAGCAGCCTGCGCGGCGGGGCGCCATTATTGAATTGAGAAAATTGGGTAGCCAGGTGCCTGTAGAGAAGCTTACAGAATTTGCCCTGGCTGTTTTTGACCTGATTCGTGAAATACACGATCCCGGTATAACGACAAGATCTTCTTCGTCCTCTTCCTCTTCTTCGTCGTCATTGTCGTCGGTTCCATCATCTTCCTCGTCGTCATCTTCGCCTGCTCCATCACTTTCATCTTCTTCATCATCTTCCTTGTCGTCATCTCCACAATAACATGCATCCGATGACGCTCCGGGGACTACACCCGAATTTAAAGCTGAACTTACACCAAAGCAGATACAAGATGCATATATAAAGGAGTGCTACCGGCAACAGCAAGAATTAATTGCGGCCTGGCTGGCAGAGGCAATAGATTCAGGTGAAGAACAGGAACCAGGATCAGAAGACGACTAAGAAGAGAGATAACCTAACAATATCTGCTGAAGCTTTTTTTGAGTTTATCCGGCTTACTAACGCCCCGAACCACAGAAACCGGCGCGCACAAATACGATTAGCGGTGATTTGGCCAGCTGCCGGCAACCCATACAGTAACTGCGCCGGCACCGGCCTTATTGTTAATTTTATAGCCCCATAAGCAGGTAGTTTTTTGATATCTGTTTATGAGGCTTAATACAAGTTGATTCATAGAAACCAGTCTATCAATTGCTAATCAGCAATATTTATTTCCAGCCCCCGCCTTTGAAAGGTACGGGTCTGTAACCACCGGCCAGCTGTTATTGAGCCCCGGTTTTATTTAGCTGTTTAGCCTCCTCTTTTTGTTGTTTCCTGAAATATCCCCTAAATAAAAAGTTATGTTTAAGCGCTTCCATATTTTGATTAAAACCGTCGGTCCCATTTTTTATATTAAGTAATGACTTACTTATATTCCCGGCGGATGCCGAATCTGTTAGTAACAGGTTTAACATCCCCTTTCCGTGTAAGATCTCGTCATTAATATTGGAAGCTGTATTATTTAATTTTAAGGAGGCCTCATTAACATTGTGGGAAGCATCCGCTATCTGGTTCATTGTTTTTGAGACCACATGAGCAAAACCGCTATCGGCAACCAATAAGCCCAGGGCACCTTTTCCATTTTTTGTTTGATAGGCAAGATTACGAAATACAGCAGTCATCTCTGCCGTGTTTTGTATGGTTAACTGCGCATTGGTCAATGACGAACGAAGTTGCTTTGCCGTATTGCTGTCTTTCATTAATTTCATCAGCTGACTGGAGTCGAGCGCCAGCACCGTATTTTTTAATACCCCGGAAACCAATTCAACGTTATCCCCGATGCGTGATAGTTTCGGCAACATTTGTTCAATCCCTATGGGTTGCCTGGAGGCCAGGTAGTCCCCATCCTTTATAAGATCCGCATTGCCTGCAACTGGTGAAATATTGATCACCTTGTTACCCATTAAGCCTTCGGAACCAATTGTGGCAACTGAATTTCTTTTAATAAAGTGCCCGGTTTTATTATTGACCAATAATGTAACCTCAATGGTTGTATCTTTTAAAATCTGAATTTTTTTTACGCTACCTGCCGCCATGCCTGCATACAATACGTTATCCCCTTCAACAAGACCATCAAGATCAGAAAATTGAATTTTAACCTCGATACCCGATCCCCAATTGTTTTTATTTTCACCCACCAGGTAAAGCGTAATTACAAGAATGGCCAATCCGCACATGACGAATATCCCAAGTTTTATGTTGTTTCCTTCCGTCTTCATTGCTTATTCGAAAAATTGTTTGATTTTTAAATCCTGTGAATGTTCCAGCTCCTGATAGGTTCCTTCTGTATAACATTTACCATCTAACAACAGGACAATCCGGTTGGCTGTTGTTTTTACGCAATTCATGTCATGGGAAATTATGATTGACGAGGTATGATATTTTTCCTGCAACTTCAGAATCAGCTCATCGATTTCCCTTGCCGTAACGGGATCAAGCCCTGTTGTTGGTTCATCATATAAAATAATTTTTGGCTTTAAAATCATCGTTCTGGCAAGTGCAATTCTCTTCTGCATACCGCCAGACAATTCAGCGGGCATCATGTTTACAGTATGTACCAAATTGACATTTTCAAGCGCATCCAGGATCATATCATTGACTTCATTTTCTGTAATTTTAATCCAATGCCTTCTCAGCGGAAATTCCAGGTTTTCCCGAACGCTCATCGAATCATATAAGGCGTTACCCTGGAATAAGAACCCAATGGTTGTGCGAAGCCGGTCCAGCTCATGCTTACCAATTCCAACCACATCTTTTCCGTAAACCTTTATACTTCCCTCATCCGGAACCAACAAACCGATCACACACTTAATCAGTACAGATTTGCCCGCTCCCGACTTCCCAAGCACAACCACATTCTCTTCACTGTTTAACCTAAGACTGAAATCATCAAGTATCTTACGCCCACCAAATGACTTATACAGGTGCTCTATCACAAGAGGCTCTTCATTGGCTATAACACCAATTTTCTTATCCGAAATTTCATGTATCATTTTCATGAAATCAATTAAGGTTTAGCATATTAGTTATTTGTACTGCAAGTAAATCCATAATAAAAATGATTACTGAGGCCATCACCACAGCTGAGTTAGCAGAATTGCCTACGCCTCTTGTCCCTTTGCTTGAGGTAAAACCTTTGTAACATCCTATCATGCTTACAGCAAATCCAAAAAAGAATGTTTTTATAAATGCAGGGAATAAATCATTGAATGACAAATGCTGAATCACTTCATTGAAAAACAGCTTAAAGCTTGTTTCGTACCCTATATTAATACCAAGGTATGATCCGCAAAGACAAATAACGTCAGAAAGAATAGTAAGTACGGGCAACATCAGCGTAGCTGCAATAACGCGGGTAGCAACCAGGAATTTGAATGGATTTGTTCCGCTTATTTCCATTGCATCTATTTGTTCGGTAACTTTCATTGATCCGAGTTCGGCACCAATACTGCTTCCTATTTTACCTGCAAACACCAAAGCTGTCAGTACAGGCCCGATTTCGCGGATAATTGCGATGGCTACCATGCCGGGCAGCTCAGATTGTACTCCATATCTGGCCAGCGAAGGTTGAAGCTGCATGGTTAATACGAGGCCCATAATAAAACCGGTTAAACCAACAAGGCCTAATGACCGGTAGCCTATGATATAAGACTGGATCAGAAACTCCCTGACTTCGTACCTGGATTGCTTTCCCATAAACAGAAATTGCCCGGTAAACTTCGCCAGGGCGCCTGTTTCTTCCAGAAATATTTTCGTTCTTATAAAAATTGCCATATTTCATGGGGCTTTAATTTGTGCTTATTTATTAAAAACACAAGGGCTATTGCACGCAGACAAAGAAACCATCAGCAGGTTAATTTTTCCTTTTAATTACAAACAATAGGCTTTAAAATTCAAACAGGAGCCAGCGCCAGCAGGGACTGTTAGTTTGTTAACCATTTTGACTTTCACAGAACAACCTTTTAAATCGTCTGCGATAGTTTAACTGGCAGACTGGGAACTATATAAAGGACATGACTCCCTATAATTTAAGGGCGCCTGGCCGGTACACTTCTGAAAGAAAGTTGAAAAATTATTGGGGTCTTCAAAACCCATGTGATTAGCAATTTCTTTTATTATTAAGCCGGAATTAGATAACAGGTATTTGGATTCAGAAATGACCTTGTTATTAATATATTGCTTGGCATTTAACCCATTGTGCTTTTTTAGCAGGAAATTCAAATGGTTGGGGTGAACATTGAGCACCTTTGCATAAAATTGCACGCTCCTGTACCTTTTATAATTATATTCCAATAATTCTGAAAACTTGTGAATAATGGGATGATAACATATTACTTTGCCCATAAGTGACGCCTTGGAAAACAAACGGTCACAATGGATCAATAGCTCCAGTATCTTAAGGGCCAGCATATCATTGCCTTCATTCTTTATTCTATCTTCTTCATGCATCATTTGCTCAAATATGCCACACATGGATTGAGCTTGTGACTTATTCAGATATAAATAAGGCCTGATGGAAGTTCTGAAGATTTTTCTGTTGATAATAGATTCTTTAGGCAATGAGGTTTTAGAAAAAAAGTCAAGGTCAAAATGCAACAGGTATCCTTTGCAGGCAAGGGTGTCAAAATCACTTGAATGAATAACCCTGCTGGGAATTATAAAAAGGGTATTATCACGTATCGGAAAAGCATGTTGACCGATATTGTTTAAACCGGCCCCTTCTTTAACTAAACCAATTGTGTAAATAGACTGCCTGCTTGGCGGAACCGTACCATTGAAAGCATGGATAACACTTTCGAGTTCATGCAGCGAATACTCAAATTTGTATTTTAACCGCTTATCAAGATCAATTACCCCATCCCCTGAAAATTTGGTAAAAGCCTGTAAATACCTGGACAAGACCCTGTCTTTTTCTGATCGGCTTTCTGAGATATATAGATTTTTCAACATACATTTATAAGTTACAACCATACAGAGTAACCAATTGCGATGCCATTAATTAATTCATTAAAAAACAGGCACTTAATATAAAAAATTGTAATTTAAGCTGCTTTTATATCGGCAATTGCTTAAATAAAATAACGAAATAACGGCAGTTAAATTCACATGAAACATATATCAACCATTTCAGACGGGGATCTGATATTTCAGAATTCGATTATTTTGGAACTTTCCAAATCTGAAACCATCGATGATTTACTGATAACAGCGGGGACGATTGCGTCCTATCTGAAATTTCAAGGCGCGTTCATTAGTTTATTCGATAAAGATTACGATAGCTACAACTTTTTGGGGCATGAGCCTAATGATGATGCTTTTTTTGGAAAGTCTGAAATAATAAATAATTATGGTTCCTTTTTAAATGAAGAGCTTTATGTAAAAGGAATTATCAGATCAACAGGGCCATTTAAGTTTGATCTTGCTCAGTTATCCAAGGAAGAGAATCTGCCAGACCATTTCAGATACTGCGTTCAACGAGGGTATAATATCCTGTTGTCTTTTGTAATTAAAAACCAATCGCATATAGTTGGTATTATTTGGTTTGCCGGTCATGATACTAATCTGCCCACTATTGCTGTCAATTCAGTAGTTCCCGATTTATTACCTTTTTTCGGAACGGTTTTGAACAATATCATTACCAATATAAAAATAGAGGAGGAACAAAAAAACAGGCAGTTATTACTGTCGCTTGGGCGCGACCTCGCTGATATCAGAACAAAGACACAATTTCAAGATATTATCGACAGCCGTTTCAAACCCAGGTTTAATTTTACGCATAGTTATGTGGGTACTATCAGCGACGATCTGACTTATTTTACATCATTTATGATGGATAGAAATTCCAGAAGCCGGCATCATTCAGATTTCAATTTCGAAAATGGCACTATTCATAAAATTGATCGGTTACTGTATGATTGTTTACTAATTGCAGAAGATCCTACAATACTTGACCTGGATGAATTGATAAAGATACCCGATGCTCCTGATTACATCAAAATCAATTATGACGTTGGTACTAAGGAAATGGTACTATTTCAGCTAAGGGAAAGCAGGGGTATAAGAGCTTTTCTCTGTTTTTATTTTAACAGCAAAAGATCTGTTAATAAACCAAATCTCAGGATACTGAAAGAGCTTGGTGAGTTATTATCGACAGCTATAGTAAATATACTTACCTATGAAGAACTTCAAAAGCAAGAATTAACCAATAAGTTACTGTTAGATTTCAGCAACAAGGTAGCTTCAGCACGCGATTCCAAAGGGCTGGTTAAAATTGTAAAAAATCAGTTCAGAAATACCTTTGCCTGTAAGTATTGCAAAATAAGGGTTATTAACAGTGAAACCTTTACGCATTTTCCCCTTTTTGAAGATTCACAGGCGGATAACCGGCCGCGATATCATCAGCATGGTCATTTTCCCGTTAATGACGGTTTTTTCAACCAGTTGGTTGAATCGGAAGATTTTTTGGAATTTGAAGTTGAAAAACTGTTAAAGGCAGGAACCGGACCGGGTTATATTCAACAGGAAGCTTCACGGGGCATTAAATGGATCTGGGGGGTAACGCTTAAAGATGGAACCGACACACCGGCCGTTCTCCTCATATTTTTCCGGGAAAACAATCCGATCAAGGCAGAGGCAAAGGATTTGCTATTAAGAATGACCTACTTGTTATCATTTGCTGTATCCAACTATATAGCCAGGTTCAGGATTGAAGAACGGGAAAAAGAAAAAGACGTGCTCCTTGATCTCGGGCAGGAGATGATCACCATCAGGGATAAAAATGATTTGCTGACGCTTATCAACGTCAAATTAAAACGGCTGATTGATATTGACCACACTTCCCTTATACTTCTAAACGAAAATGGGAAAAAGTTTAACTCATTCTTAATTGAGCCCAATTCCGCTATACAGTTTGAAGATAACCTTGATAACGCTATCTCCAACTGGCAAAATGCCGATGAAATCATTGTTAAAGTTGCGTTGAAATCATACTATCCTGTGGTTATCGACCTGGACAAAATCATAAACAATCCTGCTATCCCCGATTATATCCGTTTAAACTATGAGGCCGGGATCCGGGAACTATGTGTATTGCCGCTCAGAAACAATAAAAAAAATATTGGCCTGCTGATGCTATTCAGTAATCATAAAGGTACATTTTTAAGAAATGAGTTAAAAATATTAAAGGGGGTTACCCATCAGCTCTCTATTGCTGTCTCAGATATCATATCAAGGGAACAGATCTTCAAACGGGAACAGGAAAGAGATTACCTGCTTGCTGCCGGCAATTTCATGGCGAAAATAAAAGACAAAAAGGACCTTCTGGAAGTATTGAATAATTACCTTAAAAAGTTGGTTCATTTTACCACAAACATTATCCTGCTGCTCTCAGAAGACAGAAGTACGATGAATGTTTTCCTGGCCGATCCGGATTTCAAATCCAAATCATATTTACTGAAAAAAGATATCCCCGGGTATCGGTTTAATGTTGATGACGATATTTTGAAAGATGCATTCAAAACCGAACATGCCAACGTTATAAACCTTTCCCAATATTTCAGCAGGCAAAATGAAACACCTCCCGACTGGTTGAAATTCTATTATGATTCTGATATGAAATGGCTTGTTACCATGCCCTTGCTAAATGATGTTAAACCTTTTGGAATAGCCATTTTTCTTTCAAACCGGGCCGTTGATTTTGAAAAGAACGCTCTTGGGATTATTGAAGGTGTTTCGAATCAAATGGCAATTGCTGTATCAAATATTCTGGCCAATGAAGCGATACGTAAAAGAGAGCTTGAGAAGGAAGTATTATTGTCCTTAAGCCATGATGTATCAAGGATCAGGGACAAAAACGACCTTATTTCGATGATCAATAATCAGTTTAAGAAGCTATTTTATTTTAATTATTCAACTATAGGTGTAACTAATGAGGATTCGCTGACTTTTTCATTCTTCCTCACCGACCCAAATTCTTTATCAAGGGTACATAAAGATTATGCGGCTATTAACGCATCAAAGTTTCCGCTAACGGATGGTTTTTTGGATAACTATATCTGGCATGACGAACCATATATTTTTGATTTAGTAGCTGCCGCCCAGGGAGGCTATCTGCCGCCTTATCTGGTCCCGGCATATGATTGCGGCTTAAAAGAGGTACTTGCAATTCGGATACTGAGCGATAATGCGTTTTTTGGAGCAATTTGTTTCTTTTCTAACATCAAGGGCAGTTTTCACAAAGGCCAAACAGAGATTGTCAAGGGGATTACCGACCAGGTGTCCACAGCTGTAGCTAACATTATGGCCAATGAAAAAGCTATTGCCCGCGAGCGCGAAAAAGAGTTATTGCTTGCTATCAGTCATGAGATTGGAGTAGTTCGGGATAGGGAAAGTTTATGGGGCTTCATCAATAACCGCCTTCATAAATTCATAGGTTTTACAAGAAGCGCTGTACTTCGAATTTGTGAAGACCGAACACAAATAGAAGTTTATTTTAAGGATGTTAACGGGCCCGCCAGTATACATCCCGCTTATATGGAATATATCTTATCACCACAATCTATCGATGATGGTGTATTCAACCTGGCGCTGGAAAGTGATGAACCCTATTTTATAAATTATAAAGACTTACTTGATACCGCTTCGCCTCCCCCAATTGCGGCTATTCATCACGAATTAGGTTATAAAGAAGCTGTATTAATTCCTTTGCAGGGCGAAAAAGAGCATTGGGGACTGCTCTTCATTGCAGCAGACCGGGAAGGCACCTTCACCGAACGAAATATCAACATACTCAAGGGGGTAGCAAGCCAGGTTGGGGTAGTCATTTCAAATATTGTTGCCAATGAAGAAATTCACATCAGGGAGCAGGAAAAAGCTACCCTGCTTTCCATTAGCTACGAATTAGGTAATATCCGCGACAAGGAGAAACTACTAACTTTCATTAACACAAGTTTACGAAGGCTCATCAACTTCAGCAATTGCAGTATTGCTTCCGTGGATAAAGAAGGCAAAACTTTTTCATGGTACCTGACAGATCCGCAACCGATTTTAACAGACCATCCCGAATACGAACAAGTTGCCAATAAAACTTATCCTGTTTTAGATGGTATTTATAATCAAATCCTAAATTCTGAAGAGCCGACTATTTTTGACGTTGCGCAGCTAAACGCGCAGCTTCCCGATACACATTCATATGCAAAGCTACTTTACAAAATCGGGTTAAAGGAGGCTGTTACTATGCCTTTAAAGGACGAAACAGGAAACGTTGGTGTGTTAACGTTTTATGCCGAACAAAAAAACAGCTTCAGCGCCAATGCATTAAAAATTATCAAGGGGGTATCCAGCCAAATTTCAATTGCCGCCTCAAATATCAGGGCACATGAAGACATTGCTCAAAGAGAGCAGGAAAAATCCTGGTTGTTATCGTTCAGCAAGGATATTGCACTGGTAAAAAACAAGAAGGAACTTGCAGTATTCGTTGATCAATATTTTAAAAATGTTTTTAAAGTAAATGATTTTATCATTTTAATCAAAAATGATGACAATACGGTAAGCTATTTCATGTACAACGTACCTGAACATGTCATGAAAGACCATTTGTTTCAGGCTGCAGTTGCGGCCCCGGCGCAAAGTCTTCCCGATTTTGGTGCTACTGCTATGGTCCTCAATTCAGAAGAGCCCGTTGTGTTGAATGTAAATGAAATGATCATTAACCGGATGGTACGTCCGGACGGTATACCCATCCTTAAACTGTTAGGTTTTGAAGAAGTATTGGGGATCCGGTTAGTGGCGGCAAACGAACCGATAGGAATTTTATGGACCCGTCCGAACCAGGTCAATACCCATTTATTAAAAGGACTGTCAGCACAAATATCTTCGGCCATTGCAAACATAAAGGCCAATCAGAAAATTGTCCAGCATTTGTCAGAGATCAATAAATACAAACAACAACTTGAGCAGGAAAATTTATATCTGCAGGATGAGATCGGAACCAGCTATAATCATAGTGAAATTATCGGTTCAGGGGGAGGAATGCAGAAAATATTTCAAATGGTTTCGCAAGTTGCCAATTCCAATAGTACGGTTTTGCTGCTTGGGGAAACGGGAACAGGGAAAGAACTCATTGCCAGGGCAATTCACAATTCATCTGCCAGGAAAGACAAACTTATGATTAAGGTAAATTGCGCAGCTTTGCCGGCAAACCTGGTTGAAAGTGAGCTTTTCGGCCATGAAAGGGGCAGCTTTACGGGGGCAATTGAACGGAAACTGGGGAAATTTGAATTGGCTAATAAAAGTACGCTTTTCCTCGACGAGGTAGGTGAAATGCCTCCTGAACTCCAGGTAAAACTGCTTAGGGTACTTCAGGAAAGGGAAATTGAGCGTGTTGGCGGTAAATCCACCATCAAAATTGACGTGCGGATCATTGCTGCTACTAACAGAGATTTGAAAAAGGAGGTTGATGAAGGGCGTTTTAGAGATGACCTGTACTACAGGTTAAATGTGTTTCCTTTAATGCTTCCTCCTTTAAGAAGCCGAAAAGAGGACATCCCGCTGCTAACTTCGTTCTTCATCAATCGCTACAGTAAAACATCAGGAAAAAACACTACCAACATATCACAAAAAGCGATGAAGGAACTCATGGAGTACAGCTGGCCGGGTAATGTAAGAGAACTGGAGCATATCATTGAACGGAGCGTTTTGCTGGCTAATTCAGATACTATAAAAAAGGTGCCTCTTCCTGTGTTTGAACAGGAAATCCCTCATACAGAAAATGAAAATTATAGTTTACTCACCATTGAAGAGAATGAACGGGAACATATTTTAAAAGCATTAAAAATGACTAAAGGAAAAGTTTCGGGCTATAACGGGGCCGCGGAGATACTGGGCGTACCATATTCTACATTAACCTCAAAAATGAGAAAACTGGGGATACGAAAGGCTCATTATTTTCCTGAAAAATAATGAACTATGCGGGCAAAAATTGAAATTTTGCCAGCTCGCCTATTATTTCATATTGCTTAGTCCGTCTATAATCGGTAACTGCCGTTGCACATCAAATTGTATCGCTGTTTGTATATACAGCTCAATCTGATATAATGTAGCAGCCTTGACACCCCCTGTTATTTTTTGAAATTTTTTAAAGTATTTATGATGAAGATCATTTAGTTCGCCTGTATTCTTGATCATTCCTTCAGCTACAGATGTGGCCAGCGTATCGTTAAGCGCACCGTAATTTTCTGTGAACTTGCCAATCAATTCAATACGCTTTTTCAATAATGCATTATACTCGTTTTCGTATTGATCATAGCATTCCCAAAAAGGCTTTTCCTGATTGGTATTAAGGGGAATGGACTGAGAGATAACCTCCTTTTTATTTTTGTTGAGTAAAGCCAGTGCAATGTTTACATCTTCCTTATCAGTTTGTGCAAATAGCTTGCCGATAAAAATTGTTGCCAGCCCTAAAGTTAAAATTGTTCTTTTCATTTTGGTATAGTATGGAGTTTGAATTATGGTTACAATTTGAAGTTCATTTAACAAGTGGCGGCTCCGGGGTTACAGCAGGGGCGGTTCCGATAATTTTTATTCTGATATAGTATAGGGTCAGGACTGCAACCAGGACGAAGCCAAAAATGATGATATAACCTGTCACTTCTTTTGACGCTGCAAGTGTAGATTGTTCGGCAAGGGCTTTATACAGGCCGCTGCCAGTTAGTTGGTTAGGAAAAAAGCCACCCCTATCGGTCATTACCGCCAGTTTATCAAGATGCCTTACCCGTTCCGCATACAGAATATAATTATACACTCCCGAAAAAATACCGCTGCCAAGAAAAGACCGAACGAGAATCATCACTCCTCCGGCCATCATGACAACTCCAAGGTCAAAATTTTTAGTTGTATATAACCCCACAGCGATATAGATGGCACACGTGGCAAATCCTTTCACAATCGACGGCGCCCAAAAATCAGTTAAGGCAAATTCATTGGAAAAACTTTGATACATCATGATATGGTAAACTACAAAACCGGCAAACCCTATGATTATCATAGGTTCGGGATCAAGCTTCCTGTAATACCATATAAAGCAAATTATGCTGGCAGCTGTTACACCGGGGATCAGGAAAAGATTCAGCTGCATATTGGTCGGCGTATCATACTGTAAAATACCGGCCGAAAAGGCGGATTGAAAGGTTCCCGGTGAGAACACGCCAAGGATGAAAAACAGCAATAATCCTATCCGGAAGGTTGGCTTGCGGAAAAGTTCCAATTTAAAAAAGGGTGCAGAAATGCTTAGCGTTCTTTTCAGAAAAACCAAAAACGAAAAGATAAACCCAAATGCAGCAAGCTTTATCGAGTCTGAATAAAACCAATCCTCAACCCTGCCATATACAACTACGTAATTCAGCAATAACATTGACACTCCTAACAGGAAGAGGCTCCCCCAATCCATCCCGCTAATGGCCATTGTTTTTTTTAATGGATGGTTTTCAACTAACAGGACTGTTAATAAAATTGCGACCAGTAAAATCATCACAGCAAGGATATAAGCATATCGCCAATTATAATAATAGGCCAGGCTGGCAGTGCCCCAGGATGTTAGGTACAGACCGCCTAATGCTACAAAATACACAAAAGGGTAAAAACGGGATGTATCTAATTGTTTGCTCCACAACATCAGTTGAACAATGTATACTTCAATCAGTGCAGATATTTTTGCAAAACCAAGAATAAACACTGCTATGATCGTTATCCAGGGGTTACTGGTAGTAGCGCATATGATTTTCATCAAAAGCATTGTGCTCAAGCCCGCCAGCAAAAGTGTTTTGCTGGAATAACGCAGCTTCAACCTAACTTCCGTCATCAGGCCCAGCGCCATCCCTATATACATTGCGTTTACCGCTGCAGTATAATGTTCAGGATACATGCCCAGGCTGCTCGCCATGTCAGTTAAATTGCCTAAGAAAACTCCATTAGCACAGAGAATGACAAAAAACAGCAAAATTAAAACAGGTACCCTTAAATATATGGGTATCCATTTATAAAATAAGTCATATATCTCCATAGCACAATAGCTTAATTTTTACTAACTTCTACGTTCATTCCTGCACGCAATTGCTTCACAAGTGAATCTGTGCCTTCATTTTTAATAAAGTCAATGATCACAGGCACCCGTTGCTGAACTTTAACAAAGTTCCCCGTAGAGTTATCTACAGGTATGGCCGAATACCGGGATCCTGTAGCCTCAGAAATAGAGGTCACTTTACCCAGAATATGTTTATCCGGTATTCCATCTATATTGAGCTTCATTACCTGCCCGATTTTTAACTTTTCCAACTGAGTTTCGCGGTAATTAGCTACAACCCATTTATAATCATTCCTAACGAATGTCAGGAGGTTTTGACCGGCCTGAACAAGTTGCCCTTCCTGAATATTCCTCCTCCCTGTTACGCCATCATAAGGGGCTAAGATGACTGTATAAGAAAGGTTTAACTTAGCCAGATCAACTGCAGCTTTTGCCCTTTCAATTTCAGCGTTGTTCACGGTTATTCTTTTGGATACTTCATCGGTTGAAAGCGTAGTGGTGTTCCGCTGTTTTTTTAAGGCTTTTGTTTGGGCAAAAAGTGCATCGTATTCGGTTTTAACCTGATCATATTGCTGCTGTGTCGCAGCGCCGTCTTTAAGCAAATTTTCATACCGGTCTTTATTTTGCCTGGCATTCCACAACCTTGCCTGAGAAGCCTGGATATTAGCATCAGTGATGCTCAGATTACTTTCAGTAGTATTTCTGGCAGATGATGTTACCATTTTGGCGGCTAACGCAGAGTGGTACGCCGCTTCGGCCTGTTCAAGAGCGATCTTGTATTCCCTGTCATCAATAGTAGCGAGGGTGTCTCCTTTTTTAAGAAACTGATGTTCTTTAAACCTAACCTCCCGGAGATATCCCGGAATTTTAGCGTTTACGGGGTTAATGTATTCTTCAACCTGCGCATCATTGGTATATGCGCCATCACCTAAATCAAAATAGGTGGAAATTCCCCATATAACAGCAAGCAGCACTACAATAACCAATGCAGTGTTGATGATCAAAAGCGAAAATCTTTTTTTGGGATTAGTTGTTTCCTGGTTAGTATCACTCATGGCCGATTATAGTTTAAATGGTTCCTATAGTTTTTAATAGTTGGAAATAGTAATAAATCACGTCGATTTGCGCGTCTGTAACTTTTAGCTCTGCGGATATTTTGGTGCTCGATGCGTCAAGAATGTCAGTTAGCAGGGATAACTGGTTGTAATACTTTTTTTCGACGATACGGTAATTTTCCTGTGCCGACCGCAGGTCATCACGGTAGGTATTCAGGTTTTCAACCGCTTCGTTGTATTTAATAAATCCGGCGTCAACATTTACGCCTAACTGGTCTTTAACAAGCGTTTCCCTTGACCGTGATTGCTCCAGTTGTATTTTTCCTGCCCGGATCTTCCTTGGAGATTGATAAATAGACGAAATGTTGTATTTAACCGATACACCTGCCTGCCAAACATTATAAAAAATATCCAGAGAAGGAAGGGTAGACAAAAAAGGGCGCTGTAATACGCTGCCAGAATAAAGGGTGATCTGCGGATACCTGTCGCTGCCGTAAATTTTAATATTAGTTTCTGCAATTTTAACTTCCTGCCCGGCAATCCTGAGTTCGTGGTTTTCTTTAAAGGCAATATCCCTGAATTCATCAAGAGCTTTGTTCTGCTGCTGCTGTTGAAGAAGCGTGCTATCCGGGATTAACCTGTGATCATCTGGCAGGCCCGTAACCAGGTTAAGTTGCTTATTAACAATCGTAACATTGTTATCTACCTTTCTGATAGACAGCTCAAGGTCAGATATGCTCAGTTTTGTGCGCAGGACGTCATTTTCTGTAACCATGCCCTGTTTTTTCATGGTCAGGATATTGGCCAAACGCGTTTTTGCCAGTTGAAGATTATTGACAAGGACAACCCGCTGATTGATCAGCCTGTAAATATCAAGATATTTGGCTGCAACCAGGAACTTGATATCCTCTTCATTATTCTCCTGGCTAAGAAAAGCTACCTGTTCCTCAAAAGATGCTTTAAGCAGGTTGTTCCTAACCTCGTTTCCTTTAAAAATAAGCTGTGTGGCCGATACACTGAGTTGAGTAAACTGGTGAGGTATTGCACCCTTCTCATGTTTTGAAAAAGTAGGCGTCCAAACGTCGGCATTACTGAGATAGCCGTAGTCCAGGCCGGTAGACAGGTCGGGAAGCTCGTAAAGCTTGATGATCTCCTTTTGTTGCTTTGCAAGATCAATGTTTTTTGCTGACACTTTAAGTTGCGGGCTATTTTCAACCGCCAGTTTAAATACCGCCTCCATTGTCAATACCTTGCGGCTAAGCGTATCCTGGGCCGAAGCAACATTACATGTAAAAAATGATGCTATCAGAATAATGGTTAAGCAGGCTTGTTTCATATAAGTATTTTGTTTTTTTAGTATCAAAATATCACCTGATGTATTCAGCAAAGCAGCTTAGGAAGCTGACATTACAGGCGAAATACCGGGATTATACCAACTGATCTTAGATTCCGGAGAACCTTTTTACTCAGATTCAGCCACAGCTCATCCTTACAGGCAAACATCCTTTATTTATAAATCAGAGCTCTTTTGAAAACAAAGAATATCATGTCTGTATCAAACCGGATCCGGGGCCTGAACTGAAATAAGACGTATCGATTAAGATTTGCCCCCCGATTATTTACTTTGAAAACTACAGGGGGGTATCTGATGGTTTGATAATCATTCGGAGGGATTGGTCCCTGCTGAAATAGGCAATCAGCCAATTATAAAAAGTAGTGAGGCGATTGCTTGCTGTTACAAGAGACATCAGATGGACCATCAGCCACATATAAAAAGCCAGTGCGCTGTTAAAATGAGCTTTGTTCGGCAGGTCTACCACAGCCCTGTTTCTGCCAATAATTGCCATACTGCCTTTATCATGATATTTAAAGGGTTTCAGCTTTTGGTTTTTAAGTGCGGCTATTAAATTACCGGCCAGGTTTTTTCCCTGCTGAATAGCAATTTGGGCCATTTGAGGATGCCCTCCAGGATAAACACTTTCATGGGTTTGCAGGCTGATATCTCCAATTGCGTATACATTTTTCATGTTTAACACTTCGTTATATTCATCTACAATTATCCTGTTGCCACGTCCATAACTTTCCGGAAGGATTCCTTCAAACCTTGTTCCGGTTACGCCCGCGGCCCAAACCAATGATTTGGTATCGATTTGCTGGCCATCAGTAAAAACAACAGTATCACCATCATAATCTTTAACCTGCATGCCCAGCCGAACGTCAACCCCCATTTCCGTTAACGTTTTAAAAGCATATGCATGTGTCTTATCGCTCATTGGTTTAAGTACTTCATCCTGCCCGTCAACCAGGTAAATGTGCGGTTCTGTTCCCGAGGCCAATAATTCCGGGTGATCTTTCCCCAGGATATCTCTTTTCATATCTGAAAGCATACCGGAGATTTCCACCCCGGTTGGGCCACTACCTGCCACAACAACATTCATCTCCTTCTGACGGATCTGCGGGTCTGATTCTGCAGAGGCTGCTTCCAGCCTTTCAAGAATATGATTACGTAAAGCAAGCGCATCACTGAGCGTTTTCATCGGAAGAGCGTGACGCTTAACATTCTCCATACCAAAGTAATTGGTTGAAGTTCCTGTGGCTATAACCAGGTAGTCGTATTGTACAGGCCGGGAATTAATTACCACTACTTTTGCATCAGGTACGATCTTTTCCAACTCACCCATCCTAAAATGCACATTCTTATATTTTCGCAGTAGTTTCCGGAAGGGATAACTAATATTTGCCGATTCCAAAAAACCAGTTGAAACCTGGTAAAGTAAGGGTGGAAAAAAATTATAATTATTTCGGTCGACAAGCGTAATTTCAAAATTTTTGTCTTTGGCAAGTTCCTTAATCAGGTTTACTCCCCCAAAACCTCCTCCAATGACTATAACATGTTTCATAGTTATTTATTTAAATGACATATAATTTTATTTTCAATCCAGATCGCTGGAGAATGCCCTGGGACCGGCCATCAAACTTTCTATCTTTTTTGTATGGAAATCCATTTCTATATTTAAAAAAGCAACACTTTTTTTCTTTCCAACCGCTCTTTTCATTTTATTGGTCTGACGTTCGTAGAGATCCGCCACGCTGCTAACCCAATTGAAAATGAGGCCGGTAAATAAAGCAGATCGCTCTTCCGGTTGATTACTTTTAATTCGAAGCGCCCCAACTTCTTCTATTTTTTTGGCGGTAAGCATTGCATTTTTGCTTTGAAGCTTGTCATATATAGCCCAGAATTTCTTTTCTTCCTTTGCTGTAAGCTGAAGAAAGCCGGCGATCATTTTTCTTTTGTCTTCGCCATCATGAAAGGGGGGATAACCCTCATTAACTTTATACAGAGAAGTCCACACTTCGGCAATTGCGAGGCTAATCAATCTTTTCCTGAATTTTTTTATTTTAAACAGCATCCATAAATGAGATTAATTTTTTTCTCCTGTACTATAAGGCCCCATTGAAACCTGGGAAAGCAATTGTAAAACATCAAACGACAGCCTTTGCATGATTACCTTTCCATTGCGCCAGCCCCGTACGGCAACTACCGTAATTGCATAGTTGCAATATTTGGGCTTAAACAAATACCCCCCAAACTCAAATGCATCGGCTTTTGCCCCCATTATCCAGGCAACAGAACAGGTAAGGCTTTCATCACGGGAAGCAAATAAATTGATATACGGATCAATCAGCACCTGATTATCCGGAAACAACTCGCAAACTAAGCGGGCCTCTGTCAGGAAATCCTTTTTGTTCTGCGGATTAATCATGCCGTTTATAAATACCACGACTTCATCTGAATAAAAACTGCTATAGTCATCCCATCTGCGCTCATTCCAGGCGCGATCAAGTGCGGTCACTTTTTTAAGATTTTCGGTCAATTCCATTGGTAATGCAACATTATATTGTAAAACATTATTCCCGTGAAGGTTACGCAAATTACGGTGAGCCTTATTTCGCTTATCTTTCAAATACAAACGAAAATCTTTGGAAAGCACATAATGTTAACTTGATGCATTTAGAAATGTACCTTAAACTGAATTTATAAATCCGTGAACATCACAAATGCGCGGTGCAAAAAATTTATTTCTTTCCATCATTTGGATCATTCTTTTCCATGTCCTTTAAATGGTACTTTATAAAAGTTGTCAAAGAATAACAGATTAAGCCTGTACAAGCCAGTTCCCCAGCCTGGAAAGTTAGTTTTGAAATATCAGGGCATATAAATAACAACAATTGAAACTTATATCAAACAATTCAGTTCAATACCTGGCCACGCTCCTGACAGGTCTTAGCCAGGTATCCTATATAGGTTACCAGCCAAGGCCATCTCTCACATAAACAATACCGGTAAATCCTTGCTTTAAATTTTGCCCGTTATATATTTTTGTATTGTTAGTACCGTCAAGGCGGCTTCTATAAATACTGCCGCTCAAATCTGTTACAAAAATCCGGTCGTTTTCAATATCCATTGCAAGACCGATGGCTTCCTCAAATCCCCCGACGAGCACCTCAACCTGTCCCCATTGGTCCATGTCGATACGGTTTAGCGTGTTTCCTCCCGGTGGACTACCGCGATCTGTCCAGTATAACTGATGGTTGCGGTGATTGATCTCCAGATCAATTGGCTCGGGCAGGTCTTCTAACAGGAGTTCGAGATCTTTCCTGCTTGCCGGGTCTTCTCCTGCAGGCAGGTCAATCCCTGCCCGGAATATCCTCCCGGTTCCGCTCTTTGGTGCTCCTTTTTGAGTCCAGTACAAATAACCCTCCTCAGGATCTATAGCAATGCCTACACAATGCCTTTTCTCATCCAGCTGATCTTCAGGGCCATTGCCCGATATAACCAGGGTAGTTATCCCCGTACCATCCAGGTTTGACCGCATAACCCGCATACCTTCCCTGTCGCACCAATATATCAACCGGTTTTTAAGGTCAAGCTGCATTTGTTTTGCCGTTGTAGTTTCGCCTTTTTTTATAATTAATTGCCTGTCCGAACCATCATAATTTATTCTTTCGATATAACCATCTTTCTGATCCCAGTGCGCTCCCATATTCGTCCAGTAAACATGTTGGTTTTCCGGATCAACACAAACGCCATCCGGCGTTCCCCCGCAATCATCTACCAAAGTACCCAATGGATTACCCTCGGTATCGAAAATTAAAATTTTGCCGTTATACCCGTCCAGTACAAGTAACCTGCCTTTATCTGATGAAGGTTTATTCTCCATGTTTTCAAAAATTAACGCTGCGCTTTACATACTGCAGCCAATTTACCGGCCTATTTATTTAAAGCTTTGAGAATGGCCAACTGTTGCCCGTCACGTTCAGCTTCCAGATCCTCAATGGCAATTTTACCATAGCTTTCTGCTGCTTGTTCCAGCAAAATTTCCTTAGTTGGTTCATCTAATGTTGGTGTTCCAAGTACTTCCCAGATATGTCCAACCATCGGGCCTAAACCTTCAATAAAATGCGGAAAGCCGCCTTTTCCTCCTCCCAGAGTGAAGGTTTTAAAAGGCCCTGCTGCAGCCCATCTCAGGCCGATTGAACTGGATACGATCCCATCAAGATCTTCCATAGTAACAACTCCTGATTTGACAAGGTGTATACTTTCTCTTAAAAGCGCACATTGAAGGCGGTTAGCAACAAATCCTGTTATTTCTTTTTGGATCAGTACCGGATGTTTGCCTAAAGCCTTGTAAAATTCTATTGCTTCAGCAATGGCTTCCTTGCTTGTATGCTTGCCCGGAACCACTTCTACCAACGGGATCAGGTGCGGCGGGTTAAATGGATGGCCAATCAGCACCCGTTCGGCATTTTTCATTTTTTCGGCAAAAACAGTGGCAGGAATGCTTGACGAGGACGAAAACATAAGTGCTCCGGGTTTGGCAAATTGCTCCAGCCGGGTATACAGGTCCTGCTTAAAAGCTACATTCTCGGGGCCGTTTTCCTGGATGAAATCGGCATTTTCAATTGCTTTTCCGAGTTCGCTTTCAAACGACAGACGTGCCGTCAAATCCGCTACATCATATCCAAGAGAACTTAAAGTAGGTTTGATCAAATCAAGTCCATGTAAAGCAACTTCCTGGATATCCGGTCGCGGATCATTGATAATAACATTCAACCCGTTGGCCAGGAACAAAGCTGTCCAGGACAGGCCTATTGCGCCTGCACCGATCACCGCTATCGTTTTCTGTTCGGAGATAAAAGCCGCTCTTTTTTTGCTGGTTTCTGATATTGTACTCATAATGGTAAAATGTTAAGTAGTTGGATGGGGTTATGCACCTATAAAATTTGGTTTTCTTTTTTCAAAAAATGCCTGGGTGCCTTCTTTAAAATCAGCGGTCATTAATGCCAATTTTTGATTTTCTTCTTCTTTATCCAGTTGCAGGGTAAGGTCGTTGGTCCTCGATGCGATCAGAGCTTGCTTGGTCAATGCCAATGCTTTGGTAGGCATTTTTGCCAGCCGCGCTGTTAGCCTATCTCTTTCCTGCAGAAATTCTGCCTGAGGAAAAACTTTATAGATCATGCCTATGCGTTCGGCATCAGCAGCCTGCACTTTATCAGCCAGCAGCATCAGGGCAGATGCCTTTTGCCAGCCAATTAACCGGGGCAAGTAATAGGTGCCCCCGCTATCGGGGATAAGCCCTATATTGGTGAAAGCCTGTAGAAAATAAGCATTGTCGGATGCGATAACGATGTCGCAGCACAACGCGATATTAGCCCCTGCCCCGGCAGCCGGACCGTTAACCGCTGCTAACACCGGTTTTTCGAGTTCCTGTATGCCCCTGACGATCGGGTTATAGAGGTCCCCTATTTTTCGCCCCAACTCTTGCGGACTGCTGGCGGAAGCTTCCATGAGGTCCTGGCCTGCACAAAAAATATCTGCTGCCCCCGTTATACATACACATCTAATGGAGGGATCTTTACATTCATCAAGACTTTTAAGAAGCGTTTCTGCAAGGGCTTTATTAATTGCGTTCAGCGATTTCGGTCTGTTAAGGACAATCAATCCAATCCCATTAGAGACGGAAAAAAGAACCGGGGAAGACTCTGATGTATTGGTAGCCATAATTGTTTTTTTATTTGCGAACCATGTTATTATATGTTATAAACCGCTATAGGCAACGTACATTAAGCAATAGCGCCAGCTAACTTAAGCTGCTCAATCTCTGCATCGTTATAGCCGAGATGCTTTAATATTTCGGTGGTATGCTGCCCTAATCCCGGTGCCAGGCGCGGAGCCACTTTTTCTTCACCCCATACCTTCAATGGGCTGTCAACAGTTTGCATACTCGTATCTGCATCACCGTTTTCGATCTGGCGAATAACGTCATTGGCAATTAACTGCGGATCCCGGGCTATTTCACTGATAGTTTGAACAACACCGAAAGTAACGTGAACCTGATCAAGCACTTCTCTCCAATAAGACAGTGGGTGTTTAATAAATTCCTCCTGCAATACCTGCATTAATTCGATCGCATTGGAATGCCGTGCCTTTGGATCTGCAAATCTTGTATCTGAAAGTAATTCCGGGCGGGCCAGGGCATTTACCAGACCCGGCCAGTCTTTTGCTTCTGCTACAAAAGCCAGTATTAACCAGCGGTCATCTGAAGTTTGATAAGTATTGGCAAGTGCATTGTGTGGTTTTTCCCTGTCCCCCGATGTTCCGGATACAGTTACACCGTCCAGTGCTGCCTGTATCCAGCCGGCGGCAGCCCATGCCCCCTCAGCAATAAGGGAGGTTGATACTTTACAACCGGTACCTGTTTTCTCTCTCCTGTAAAGGCCTGTTACGATAGCTCCATATAATGTACTTGCGGTAGCGTGGTCACCAATACCTGAAACCGGTATTGCCGGCGGACTGCCTTCATTTCTTGCACTGTCCATTAAGCCGGTACGGGCCCAATAGGCTGTAATATCAAAGCCTGGCTTATCGGCTTCCGGCCCCTTCTCGCCATAGCCGGTTATGTCGGCGTAAATAAGTTTGGGATTAATTTCGCTTACTTGCTCATAAGTTATTCCTAAAGGTTTGCGAACATGCGGCGGAAAGTTTACAACAAATACATCGGCCTCGGCAATGAGCTTTTTTAAAATTTTTTGCGCCTCCGCATCTTTCAGATTTAGAGATATGCTGCGTTTATTTCGGTTGGTCAGTTGCCAGAAATAGTTTTTTTTGCTTTTCGGATTAGGTTCAACCATGTATAGGAACCGGTGCGGATCGCCCATTCCCGGAGGTTCGATCTTAATGACATCCGCACCAAAATCTGATAATATGGTAGCAGCGGCCGGACCGGCAATGAAACTGGCACAGTCGATAACCTTCAGGTTACTAAAAATTCCTTTACTGTTTGTCATGATTTAAATTTTAGATAGTGTATTTAGTTATGAAGGGGTTTGTTGTTCCCAAGCAGGTAGGATATCCGCTCCTGTGTTTGATCTGTACCTAATAATGAGAGAAATGCCTGCCTTTCCAGATCAAGAAAATACTGCTCAGAAGTAAAGCCTCCTGCCTGACCGCCACCACACATGATATTGGCTATATGACCGGCTATCACACCGTCATGTACTGTCATTGCTTTTGAATCAATGGCCGATTTAACCTTTTCATCGAAAGCAGTAAATGCATTCCTGCCTAAAACAGGGATGTCATTTCTCATTTTCTTTGGGATATAATCTTCAGAAATAATCATAGCCACCTTTTTTGCTGCTCCTGTTGGTGAAACAGGAGTAGATATAACCAGGTCATCCTCATTCAAAAAGATATTTTTAGCTTCCTCGCCGTTGCGGGATACTTTGGCTTTCAAAATATTTTCGGCCACCTGCATTAGCAATTGCGCAGGCGGAATGCCGGTTTTTGCAGCCTTATAAAAGGCTCTTACAATTAGCTCTTTAGTTCCTCCTCCCGCAGGGATCAGGCCTACACCCGTTTCAACCAACCCCATATGCGTTTCACTGGATGCCACAACAAAAGTGGAATGAAGGCAAACTTCACAACCGCCTCCAAGCACGCTGCTGAAAGGCGCAGCAACTACCGGAACAGGACTTAATTTAAGTGCCATTGTAGCATGCTGCAGGTTAAGGATAGTATTTTCAAGGACATTCCATTTCCCGGATTTGGCAGTTTCCAATATCAGGGCAAGGTTCGCTCCTGCCGAAAAATGCTTTCCGGTATTACCGATGACAAGTCCTTTGAATTCCTTACTTCCCTTTTCACAACCGTTTATGATGATCTCACTGATCTCATCGTTCAATGCATTAGCCTTAGTATGAAATTCTATAATTCCTATTCCATCGCCTGCGTCAAGAATAGTTGCACCATTATTTTCAAGATATATTTTACCGTTACTCCTGATCTTTTCCAGATCAATTGCAATTCCATTCTGAGCAAGATCGGACAGATTAATGTTTAATGCTTTTCCATTCATTATTTTCGGGTTGCTTAAGTTTAAAGAAGATGCCTCTGATCATTAAATGCAGTATAAAGCCACTGCTGCTGCCTGCGGAAAAAACTAAACAAATGCCCCAAACCCGGTGATAGCCTTGCCAACAATGAGTGTATTCATTTCCCGTGTGCCTTCATAAGAATATATAGCTTCAGAATCAGCCACAAAACGACCTATGTTATAATCCAGGAGTATACCATTAGCTCCGAGTACCTCCCGGGCCCAACCAACACATTCTCTCATTTTTACAGTACAAAAAGCTTTTGCCAGTGAGGCGTGTTCATCCTTTAATTTGCCGGCATCCTGTATTTGCGACAACCTGACGCACATCGTTTGGGAGGCTGTAATATTCCCTAACATTTTCACCAGCAAATCCTGCACAAGCTGGAACTTCGCAATTGGTTTTCCGAACTGCATACGGGTTTGAGCATAACGTAAAGCATTTTCATAAGCCCCCATCATACATCCAACAGCTTCCCATGCAACAAAAGACCTGGTCATCCGCAATACCCTCGCGGTATCCCGAAACGAACTGTCTTCCTGCAATCTGTTGGCTTCAGATACTACACAGTTTTCCATAATGATGTGTGCATTTTGGGTAATTCTCAGGGCCATTTTATTTTCAATTTTTTCTGCCCGGAAACCAGGAGTATTATTCTCCACAATAAAACCCTTAACCTGGTTGTCTTCGAGATCCCTTGCCCATATAATAGTTACGTCGCCCCAGGTGGCATTACCGATCCATTTTTTTTCTCCGTTCAGTATCCAATGGTCTCCTTCTCTTTTAGCTGTGGTGAGCAAGCCACCCGATGCTCCTGAACCAATCAGTGGCTCGGTCAAACCAAACGAACCTATTTTTTCCAGGCGGGCCATCTGCGGCAGCCAGTGTTCTTTTTGCTCTTCTGATCCGCAAAGGAAAATCGAGCCCATGGCAAGGCCGCTATGTACACCAAAGAAAGTAGCTATCGAGCAGTCAACACGGGCGAGTTCCATAGCAAGAAAACCGGCAAAAAGAGTACCTCCACCTGCACATCCATAGCCTGTATATCCCGCGCCGGCAATATTCAATTCTTTGAACGACGGCAGAAGTTCAAATGGAAAGGCATCTTTTGCCCAATATTCATTTACTAAGGGATTTGCTTTCTTTTCTGCAAACTCTCTTACTTCGGCAAGTTTCTCCAGCTCCTTGTCCGAAAGACAATCCGCGATCATGTAAAAATCAGAGTTTGGTGCCGGTAAAGCATCAGGTAGATTGGTAGTGCTCATAACAATGAAATTTAAGTTTGTAAATTCAATTATGTTGTTTTACATAGCAAAAGTACCCGGACATCTATGCTTAAATCTTTCGTATTCAAATGATATACTTTCACAATCAAATGATAAATCCCTGCCGATAAATACATAAAAAACAAGCCCCGGAACATTGCCGGGGTTTTGTTTTTAGTGACTGGAAATTAATAATGAATGGTTTGGCAAAACATCACCACAAAAAATGCAGGTGGCCGGAAAGCTCAATATTGCATTCTGCATCGGGGAGTATTAAACGGTAAGTACAATTTTCCCGGTATGCTGATTGGCTTCCAGGCTGCGGTGCGCGTCGGCTACATCGCTTAACTGAAATTTAGGCCCTACTACCGGTTGAAGCTTTCCACTTTCAACGCCGGCTTTCACAAACGCGATAGCTGCTTGCTGTTTAGCATAATCCATAAGCAAATCACCCATATTGTAACCCCTGATCGAAAGCATTTTAAATAAAACCAGAATCGCCGGCCATACTGCCGGTTCAAAGCTCAAAGCACCGTACACGATTATTTGCGCACGCTCGGCCGCTGAGGCTACAAGATGGTCGAAATGCTTCCCGCCTACTGCGTCAAGAATAAGGTCAGCACCCTTTCCTCCGGTTATCGTCAGAACTTCCTTCGCTATATCCTGTTCACCAGTTACGATTACGTGTTGTGCACCCGCGTCTAAAATCGCTTGTTTTTTGGATGCGGAGCTGGTCAGGGCAATGGAAACACCACCTAACAGGTTAACCATTTGGACAATGGCAAGTCCCATATTGCTGGATGCAGCGTTGAACAGTACCACCTGGCCGGGTTGTAAATCAGCGCTGTCCACCAGCATACCATAGGCCGCAATATAGGTTGTCCAAAGTGCAGCGGCTTGTTCAAAGCTTAAATTAGACGGGTGTTTCTGGATAGCGTAAGCGGGCAGCAGGATAAGTTCCCCGTAGGTGCCATATTGTTGATTAGAGAATGCCGGCAACACACTTACTACTTCCCCCGGAACAAGATCTTTTACTTCTTCTCCAACAGCTTCTATGATACCGGCAGCTTCGTACCCCAGCATAGAGGGAAAGATTGGCTGGTATGAATAATTACCACTTCGAAACATGGAATCAACACGGTTAAGACCGATTGCTTTTACTTCCAGACGAACTTCCTGAGGACCGGGAGCAGGTATGCTTACTTGTTCTAACTTTAAAACTTCCGGCCCGCCTACCTGGTGGAAGCGTATACCTTTTACTTGTTTTGTTTGAGTTGACATTTTTATTTTTTTTCTGCAAGTTTAAATAGTATACAGTAACTTTGATATGCTACAAACCCAATGTATGGTACATACAAAAATGTAAGTAATGACAAAAATCAAAGAGAACTCAACAAATAGCCTTAACCGCAAGTTTTTAACTGACTGCGATCTGACCTATGCCTTGCAACTGATGGGCGGCAGATGGAAGCTGTTAATATTAATGCGGCTGAACTCCGGGACGCAGCGATTTGGCGAACTGAAGAAAAAAATAACAAATATAACGGAGCGCATGCTGACGTTACAGCTACGGGAGCTGGAGGCCGATGGATTAATTACCAGGCAGGTATTTGCAGAAGTACCACCAAGAGTTGAATATACATTAACCGATATTGGCCGGGAACTTATATCTATTTGTGATGCACTGCATACCTGGGGAGCCCGGCATCGTTTCCAGGTTGCCGGTGAAGTTTCGGCATTATCACATGAGGATATAGCCGAGTTTAGTGATAACCCGCCAAGCCTCCAATTAAACGAAACGGTTTAATCTTTTTAAGCAAGCGCCTAATGAAAATCTTGCAGACTATGAAAGAAGAAATGACATTGAACATATAAACAATTGTCATTCTGAGCGATAGCGAAGAATCTTCTTCAGCAAGCAGAGCCGCTATACAGAACGGAGAAGATGACCCACCACAACCTAAAAAGGATGTCATACTGAGCGCGTCGAAGTATGGCGGGCAGGCCTCTACGCGCGAGTCTTCGACAGGCTCAGACTGACAGGCCTCTTTTATCATTCACCTTCAGGGTCTCTCGCAGATTTAGGTTAACCCACAAAATTCACGGCCTGAAATTTCAGCAGGAGGCACCTACGGAGCCAAAAAGCCTGCTCTTTTAGAGCTATAAACACGTGGCCCCGCTGGGGCCGGCAATGATTTATAACTTATCCTCTACAAGAGACCTTAAAGGGAACATAAGAGTTTAATTTTTTGCAGCATTCACTAATTCAATCTTCCCATTCACCCTGACCTTCACCTTGTGACCCGAACGGGATGAAATCTTATAACTGGTCACTTTACCGTTATTCCATTCCATATCAACCGTATAGTTACCACGTGCTTTAAATCCATGAATTTGCCCCTGCGCTTTCCAGGCTTCTGGCAGAGCAGGCAACAGATCAATAAAACCGGCATGGCTCTGCACTAACATTTCAGCAATAGCCGCGGTTCCGCCCAGATTGCCATCGATTTGAAACGGTGGACCGGCACCCAATAAGTTCGGATAAACCCCGCCTCCGGCACCATAGTTCATTCCCGTTTTCAGGGTCATTCGCATTAATGTTGTAAATAACCGGAAGGCCCTGTCGCCATCATGCAGTCGTGACCAAAAAAGCATCTTATAAGCCAATGACCAGCCGGTACCATCGTCTCCGCGGGCTTCCAGCGTTTTTTTGGATGCTTCTGCCCATGAAGGTGTTGCCTCCGGTGTAATCTGTGAGGCAGGATAAAGTCCGTATAAATGGGATATATGACGATGAGTAGGCTCAGTTTCCTTATAATCTTCCATCCATTCCATTACTCGCCCGTCTTTTGCAATCCGGGCCGGCGGTGGCAATTGTTTCAATTTTGCAGATAAAAGCTGTTTGAATGCCTCGTCTGTTTTCAGCTTTCCCGCTGCATAAATGGTATTTGTAAACAGCTCACGTACAATTTGGTTGTCAACCGTAGGCCCCATGCAAATACTGGCCATTTTTCCATTGGGCAGGTAAAAAGAATTTTCGGGAGATGACGATGGAGAAGTTACCAGCCAGCCAGACTTAGGATCACGAACAAGAACGCTGCTGTAAAACTGTGCAGCCCCTTTTAATATAGGGTAAATGCTTTTCAGGTATTTCTCATCTTCAGTAAACTGGTAATGCTGCCATAAGTTATTGCAAAGCCATCCCGGCCCTACTTTGGTAAACCCCCAGCTGGCACTTTCCCCCGGCTCGGTAAATCCCCAAACATTAGCGCAAACGTGTGCAATCCAGCCATCAGCATTGTAATATGCCTTAGCTGATCTTTCTCCGTTTTTTATTAAACCGCGCACATATTCAGTTAGCGGCAGATTAAGTTCGGGCAGGTTACCTACTTCTACCGGCCAATGGCACATCTGGATATTCAGGTCTAAATGATAATCACTGTTCCACGGTGTTTGTACCTGGTTAGCCCATAATCCCTGCAAATTAGGTGGCAGCAAACCAACGCGGATACTGCTGATCAATAAATACCTGCCAAATTGAAAAAACAAAGAGGCCAGCTGTGGATCGCCCTGGGGATTGTTCTGAAAATCTAACAGCCGCTGGTTGGTAGGTACATCGGTTTTTGCATCAGTACCAAGGGTTATACTTACACGGCTAAATAATTTCCTGTAATTGGTAATGTGCTGCTGCAATTGCTGATCATAACTTTTTGATTTGGCTGCGGCCAGTATTTGCTCAAGTTGCCCTTTATAATTGGGATTACACCAGTTTGTTTTCGCGCTAACAAACAGCAAAACCTCCGTTGCATTCTCAATCGCCAATTCGTTATTTTCTGTAATAACCCGGCCGTCTTTCAACTTGACGCTTACCAGTCCGGCGTATGCCATACCATCGCCTCCTTTGCCATCTTTTAACCTGCCCGAAATTTCAAGCTGATTACCGGATGCTTTTGTAGTATAACGCTCGGGCCGGTCGATAGAAACGCGAAAGTTCAGTTGCCCCGGTTTATCGGCCACAATACGGATAACATCAACATCATCACCGAAACTGGTAAAATACTCCCGCTTGTAAGTAACCCCGTTTACCTGGTAACTGGAGGTGGCTACCGCGTTTTCAAGAGACAGGCTACGCTTATAGTTTTGTACTTTCAGGCTTGAGCTATCCTTCCCAAAGTATTTAAACTGCAGGTGCAGATTAGCCAGTAACTGGTAACTTCCGAAGGGGGCATTTGCACCTTCGCCATTCCCTGAACCCGCTCCCCTGCAAATAAAATCTTTATTGATAATAACCTGCGCTTCATCGTTTTTCCCTGCTAAAATTAATCTTCGTACTTCCGGCAGTCTTTTATAGGCACCATAGTTATTGGCATCCTGCGGCGATCCCGACCAAAGTGTTATATCGTTTAATACGATATTTTCATTGAATACACCTCCATCAGGCATCATGCCTAAACGTCCGTTTCCAAGGGGCAATGTTTCCTCCCATTGGTTTGCAGGTTTATCATACCATAATTGTAAATTTCTGTCCTGCCCCCGGCAAACGGAGGACATGATGATGCACAAGGCAAAAAGAAAACTAAAAATATTTTTGTTCATTAAATTTATCATACGTGTTTTGCGATTGGTTAATTTTTAGCGTTGATCCTGGACAAAACGTGTTTACCTACAGCAATACCTTGTATTTGCCCTTTTTCAATAGCGTCTTTAAAATGTATGCCTCCCCAAAACCTGGAGATCGTCGCTTCGGCAGAGGCCTGTAAGAATGATTGATATTTCCGGGGTTTTAATCCAAACTTCATCTCCACATTATCGGTATAATGAAAGTTATCACCAAAGTAATACGTTAATATTACGGCCGCGGCAGATGATATCACCGAGTGCCCGCTGATGTATTCCGGAAAAGGCGGTGTTTGTAATAAAGGCCTCCAATTGGGGTCGATATATTTCCGGATAGCAGTTTCCGGCCTGATGCGGTTAGTTCGGTATTTATCGTCCCAGCAACAAATAAAGGCATCGGTTAATGCTATTGCTACTGCAGTATTAACCTGCATCGTTTTTGAAAAAGATAGCCCTGCCTTGCTGCAGGCAATAGCTGTTATCCCCATCCAGTGAGCACCTGGCGAAATCTTTTTTATACCTATCAGCATATGACCGTTGTTCTCCACGGCAAAAGGGTTACAATCCCAAAAACCGGCGATAGTCCTGTGATCCGGGGTAAGTTCCGTTCCGCCGGCTTTATAAACCTGCATTGTATATTTGTAAAACAAGGAGTTCTTATCTGTAGAAAAAGGCACAGGCGGTTCCGGGAGAAACTGGGATGCCGAATCAAGGGTAAAAGGCCTTATTGTATTAAAATACGGTTCGACGGCAGCCATATAAACTGGAGGAGTCGGCGCCCAGCTTCCTTCTCTTTTAAGAGGTGAGTACCTTGTGTAGTTGCTTATCCTGTTATACTTATCAGCTTTTACATATTTTAAAATTTGTTTACTGATCACCTGTGCATAATGCAGTGAGCTATCAATTACTGAATTGCTGAAGCCAATATTTTTACAGGAATCAATAAAGTTTTCCTGTTCAACTTTCATCAACTTGCCGGATGGCTGCAGTTTAGCGGCGGTCTCTATCATACATAAGATTGCACTCAACCGGTAATCATATCCCCCTAAGCCGTCCGGTTTCTGAATTTCAGGATATCCGTTAAGTTTAACCCTCATACTTTTGACTGCTGTGTCATTTTGAGCAACGATCTCGTATCCGGCCAGGCACGTGTAAGCAAAAAACCGGGCTGCCAATGGCGGATTGGTTACATCATGTATCATTATGGCCGACATCCTGCCGGTGACCCTGCTAATATCCCCGCAGCCTAATTGCGGTTGCCTCACCTGCTTGCAGCTTAAGATCATCAATAATGATATAAGCGTAAAAGCTCCGTTTTGAATATGGCGGGTCCTTCTCATTTCTTCATAATTTTCAGGGGCTTATAAGCTTGTACCGGTGCCTGGTTTATACCTATCAGTAATGTGTGATTAAGATTCAATACGCTTCTTACATCCCCTTTAACAGCAAAGCCGGATTCAGCTTGCGGCACATAATTAAAGTTACCCTGTTTATCTCCCCGCAATAGTATTCCGTAATTTGCATCATATTTCCCAAACCTGAGCCTTGCCTTGTTGATATTACCACATAACAGCAAATCGGCATTCCCGTTCTGGTTATAATCAAGTTCGGTAATGGTAAATATGGGAGAATACTGCACCTGCTGCGGCAGATCCTTTTCATATAATTTACTACCCTTATCACTTAAAAAACAAGCAGTTTTAAAATAATTTGCTTTCAGGTGATTTGCACCCTGCATTTCTTCAGGAGTAAACAGTTCATGCAATGTAGCATTGGCAAAGCTTTCATAATCCGGGAAGCGGGTGCGCATCATGCTTATCTGATCCAATAGCTCATCGCGGGTGAGGTATGGATAACTCTTATGCTGTATATAAAAACATAATATGGGGTCAACCGAACCATTATCGTCAAAATCTTTAAAATACATTTCTGCCGGTTCGTGATCTGTTCCTATATACTGCGTATTAAACCCCTGGTTACCGGCCAGCAAATCAGGATGGCCATCATGATTGATATCGGTTATCAGCAAGGTATTCCACCAGCCTATATAGTCATGAGGGAGATATGACCGGGTTTGATTGACTAATTGATTACCTTTATTGATCATAATAGTTATGGGCATCCATTCGCCGACTAACACCAGATCCGGTTTTTTGTCGCCGTTCATATCCGTCCATCCGGCATCGGTAACCATTCCAATATATTTTAGCTGGGGGGCGATTCGCCTGGTCTGATCGGTAAAATGGCCTTTGCCATCATTGATCAGCAGATAGCTTTCCGGGGTTTCCGGATATCGTCCCGGTACCACCCTGCCACCTACAAATAAGTCAGGAAAGCCATCTCCGTTAATATCAGCAGCTTTAACACAGCTTTTGCTGCTCCGCATAACAGGAAGGGCACCGATTGAACGTGTAAACCCGCCTTTGCCGTTGTTGAGATATAACCTGTCCTGCAACACCTCATCACCTGGTTTTATATCGTCATATCCCCCCGAACAAACATACAGATCGGGACGGCCATCACCATTCGCGTCGAAAAAAACTGCCCCGGCCTCTGTGCTTTTTTCATCGGCTTCAAAAGCAGGTTCACTCTTCGTCACAAATGTCCCATCTTTTCGCTGTAAGTATAATTGCCCGGGCTTACCATATCCTCCCCCGATAAACACATCCTCCAGTCCATCAGCATTCACATCTGCTTTAGCCATACATGGCGTTGAAAAAGACATCGGGTTTACCATCAACGGCTGGCGTTTGAAGTCATTTAATGTACTCAAAGACTGGATATAGGGGACAGGAGATTTTACCGGAGTAAAAAGCGGCTGAATTGGTTTCGGCTTCTTATATGTTCTGCCTGCATTGTTTTCGTTTACCACAAGCACCTGATCAGCCCTGATATTACGAAGCATTTGCGTCCCGCCGCATTCCCATACAACGAGTACACTATCAATGGCTTTCGTATTTCCGAGGCCAAAATGCAATACAGGACTTACGCTGGACTGATATCCGCGGGTTGGCATCTGTTCGAGGTATTGTTTTTTATCCCCATAAAACAGGGTAACTTTTGCTCCTATTCCCTGCGTATTCAGTTCCTTCCCTTTTAGCTTAATATCCAGATAATGACTGCTCCCTTGCCTGTTGCCTTTGTTTTCATATACAAATGCTGCCTGGTTAATATTATTAACAACGAGGTCCAGGTCGCCATCATTGTCCAGGTCGGCGTAAGCAGCACCGTTACTGTTCGACGCCCGGGATATCCCCCATTCTGAGCTCGTATTCTTAAAAACACCATTGCCATTATTCTTAAACAGGTAACTTTTCACATCCGTCGATGGCATATGTTTAAGAAGTTCTACAATGTGCTCTTTCCTTACATCCTTGCCCAGGGAACTTAAAAAGTCGTTACGATATTTGACAAAATCGTTATTGGTTAAATCGCGAAGCAATCCATTGGTGACAAACAGGTCTTTCCAACCATCGTTGTCGTAGTCTGCAAACAGCGGCGCCCAGCTCCAATCGGTATTGGAGATCCCTGACAACTGACCGGTCTCGGAAAATAAACCATTGCCATTATTTATTTGCAACATATTGCGCATATACTGGTAGTAGAACCCTACACGCAGATTTTGATCAAACAACTCATAGTTATCCGGATTGAACAGGTTCTTTTGCCTTGCATTGCTTTCGGGAAGCATGTCGAGGGTGTAAATATCCGGCAAACCGTCATTATTAATATCGGCAACATCATTTCCCATCGAAAAAAGAGATGTATGACCAATTTGAGAAGTCAACCTATCTGTAAAAGTTCCATTGCCGTTGTTGATATATAAACGATCAGGTACGGCATAATCATTGGAAACATAAATATCAGGCCAGCCATCGCCGTTGATATCGGCAATTCCGGCCCCCAGCCCGTATGATAACCCGGAGTTATGTATACCGGCCTGTAAAGTGATATCGGTAAAATGGCCTTTATCATTCCTGAATAACTTTGTGCCACTAAGCGGATCCGGCACCTTTTCAATCATGGGCACGGTGGCATCATCGAGGTTTGTAAATTGCCGCGGGTTATGATCAAGCAGGAGCATGTCCAGATCGCCATCATGATCATAATCAAAAAAATAGGCCTGTGTACTGAAAGAACCGTCAGCAATTCCATATTTTTCCGCTTCATCTATAAAATGCGGCACTCCACTGGCATCATTACCCTGGTTTACAAAAAGCTGATTTTTTCGCTCGTTTATGGGTTTCGCCCCTGAATAACAAACATAGATATCCAATTTGCCATCGCCATTGATATCAACCATAGTAGCTCCGGTTTTCCAGCCGCCTGAACGCCCCGCAACACCAGCAGTTGACGTAATGTCTTCAAACTGCATCTGTCCCTTATTCAAATACAATTGATCGTTGGTCATATTACCAGTAAAGTAGATATCCTGCAAGCCGTCACCGTTCAGATCGGCAACTGCAACGCCCCCTCCATTATAAAAATACTGGTACAGGAGCACATTGTTTTCGGCGGTTTCCGTTAGCTGATTGTTGAACAGTATATGGGTTTGCTCCGGGCTGAGTAAAGTAAAAAGCTTATCAGGAACAGTTGGGTTATTACTTTTGCAGCCTGTGTAAAACAAGCAAGCACTTATTAATATAATACCTATAAATACCTTCTTCATTAAATACCGCTGCTAAGAAAGTCTGGATATAATTTCAATTACATTGTATTTGTAACGCAAGCCATGTATATGATGAATTGGACCTGTTTTTAGCAAACAGGTCCAATTGCAATCAGCCATTGATTAATGCGCATTTAATAGCCGGGATTTTGTTTTAATTTTCCTCCTGAAGCCAGTATTTCGCTTTGCGGAATAGGCATCCAGTAGTTTTTATCCTCAAAATGACGGTTGGTTAAAGCTATGAATTTGGTATAGGTGATTGTACCATTTGCATTTTTGGTCGGCAAAATCCCGTATGCCGGAACATTTTCTGTAACATTTGCGATCTTCCACCTGCGTACATCATAAAAACGGTGATCTTCAAAACACAACTCCACCTGCCGCTCATTTCTAATTTTATCTCTCATGGCCGACTGTGACAAACCAGGAGTAACCGGGGGCATTCCTACCCGTGCCCGAATCTGGTTCAAAGCGCTGTATACCGAATTATCAGGCCCTACGGCTTCGTTTTGTGCTTCGGCAAAATTTAATAACACTTCAGCATAGCGGATATATTTAAAAGGCTGTGTTTGTGTTTGATCTTTATAAAGATTGTTTTGATCACCAGCATTTAAGCTTTCATCCATATACTTAAGCAGGTAATAGCCAGAGTGGGTTGTATTCCAGGCACCGATGCCATCTTTACTATCAAGTCCTCCGGGAACAAAAGTTTCTACATTACGGCCGCGGTAAGGGTGACCATTATATAACACCGTTGCCGCTAAGCGGGGATCCCTGTTGGTATACGGATCCTGTGGGTTGTAGCCGGAAGAAGGGTCGGTTATGGTCTTGCCATCTTTTGTTTCAAAGGCATCTATAAAGTTTTGCAAGGGTGTATTTCCGCCCCATCCGTTATAACCATTCGGGCCATTCGTCAACTCCAGAGCTGAGTGTCCGCCGGTTGACGAATATACCCGCTCATAAATATCTTCACTGGTTTTATTTATCAGGAACTCATTACGGTAATTGCTGTATAAACTAAAGCTATTCAGATCCATAACTGCTTTGGCCGCTGCCGATGCAGCTGTCCACTTGGTAGGGTCATTAGCTCCTCCTGTATACAAAGGGCTTGCCGAATAAAGCAATAATCTCGCTTTTAGCGCCATGGCGGCCGGCATAGAGGCCCGTCCTTCGGCAAGGTTAATGCCTTTGAGTCCCTGTATTGCCAGATCCAGCTCGCTAACCGCATATTTAATCACATCCTGAACCGGGCTCCTTACATAAAGCGGATCAAAATTCCTATCGTCCAGGCCCCAAACCTTGTCGCCAACAAGCGGTACATCACCGTAAGTTCTCAGGAGATCATGATAACGATAAGCCCTGATAAAGTGCAGTTCGGCTTTTAACCTGTTTTTTGTATAAGTACTCATAGGTACAGCATCAATATTCGCCAGTGCATAATTAACCTCACGGATACTGCGATAACCCCTGATCCAGAAATTACCCATCCAGCTTTCATTATCCGGTGTTTGTATTCCCTGCTGTAAAAGGTTTGAACCGGCATCCTGGGTATGTATTGATTCATCGGTAGCCGAGCTCATGAACGGAGAGTCAAATCCCCGTTGGAAACTTGGCCCGGTATTTTCTGAAGTAAGTGTAACCCCGATATAACGGCCAACAACATATGCTTCTGTTAACGCAGAATCTGCAAATATCGATTCGTTGGATATCAGATTGGTTGGAGTTGTATTCAGATAATCCTTCTTACAGGCAGTTAACAACGAAATGCTCATTGCTGCCATCAGCGCTGTGTATTTAGATATATTTTTCATCTGATTTAAAAGGTTACGTTAACACCCAGGTTATAAATTTTTTGTTGCGGATAAAAGTATCCCGTTTCATTGTTGCCTTCCGGATCGTAATCCTTCAGGGAAGTGAAGGTCAGGAGATTGAAACCGCTGGCATAGATCCTGACACCGCTGAGCTTTATTTTTGATACAAAACTACGGGGTAGGTTATAGCCTAACTGAACATTTTTAAGACGCAGGAAAGAAGTGTTTCTTAACCAGAAGGTACTTCTGTAATTGCCGTAAAATGTACCCGACCTGTCGTCGGCCCTTGGATAAGTGCCGCCGGTATTGGTAGGGCTCCATCTGTTATCGGCCCATGAGCTTGGGAAATTAGCAATGGTTCCGGCGTCAGGCAGCAAATATTGAACAACTTTTGCCTGTCCTGAAAACAAAATACTCAGGTCAAAATTTTTGTAGGCAGCACCCGCGGTAATACCATAAACAATTTCCGGAACATTTGATTTATTCGACCTTACGCGGTCTGAAGCCGTTATTTGTCCGTCCTTATTATAATCCAGATATTTTAAATCGCCGGGGATAGTGCCTGGTAAATGCGGATATGCATCAATTTCTGCCTGTGTTTTAAAAACACCCTCAGCCTGGTAAAACAAGTCTGACCCTAAAGGCAGGCTTGTATACTTCTGGTACGGCAGGGTATTCGGTGCTTCATCCAGGAACAAAACTTTGTTTTTGTTATAGGTAAAGTTACCACCCACATTAAAACTAAAATCATTTAGTTTTTTGGTATAATTTATTTCCACTTCAAAGCCCTGGTTTTGTATACTTCCAATATTTTCATCCGGTATCTGATCGCTGGTTATACCGGAAACACCGGGAATACTCGCACTCCTTTGCGCAAGGATATTAGACCTCTTTTCTTTAAACCAGTTCAAAACAACCGAAAAATCATTCAACACAGTGGCATCGAGACCTATATTATATTTATTAGCAACTTCCCAGGTGATGTTGGGATTCCCGATTTTATTATAACTAATACCGGTTGTGCTAACAGGCGGTACTCCGGTAGCCAATGACTGCTGATAAGCAAAGTTATCCAAATATTGGTAAGTGGATACACGATCGTTACCCAATCTGCCATATGAAGCCCTTAATTTCAAGCTGTTAACTACCTTTGAATCTTTAAGCCATGATTCTGAAGAAATTCTCCAGCCTAAAGAAACTCCAGGAAAGAGGCCAAATCGTTTTCCGGGAGGAAAAACAGTCGACCCATCATCCCTCAATTGAAACTCGGCCAGGTATTTATCTTTATAGTCATAATTAATCCGGCCAAAATAATTTTGACGGGCTGTACGGTAACTGCCCCCGCTGTTTCCAAGGTCTGTAGGCAGTGGCCCGCCCTGGCTCAATTCAGGAAGGTCTGTTGATAAGAAATTATACCGTTGTGCACTGAATGTAGATTCATTTGTCTGGCTTTGTTCAACTGCGAAAAATGCAGAAACATTATGAGCGCCGAAACGTCTGGCGTAATTTAGTTTAACATTTGTGGTAACTAAACTAATGGTTTCCGTTCCCTGGCTTAAATTCGGTGCCGAAGGGCCTGCTTTAACAACATCATAATTATGAGTGGTTTTATTATACTGATAGGTTACCCACGGTTTTGAGAATTGCTTGCTGTTGCTGATAGATTGGTCTACAGCCACAAATCCATCAAGAGACAGCCCTTTAACAGGCAGCTGATAGCTTCCGGTTAATGTTCCGTTGAACACATTAACGGCCCCGTTCAATGTTCCTACCGTATTGCCGTTAACCATAACCGCAGGGTTTTGCCCACCGGCATCGGCCTGGGATGGCAGCCCGTTGGGATAAAAGGCAGGGATGGTTGGATATTGATTATAAGTTAATCCAAAAATGGTACCTGCTCCAATTCCGGCAGGCGTTATCCTTTTTTCCTGCCTGTAACCCATCTCAAGCCCTAATTTCATCCTTTCATTTACCTTCACGCCCACGTTACCAAGTACATTGTTTTGCCTGTACTTAGTTGCACCGTTTTTGTATAAGCCATCCTGGTACTGGTTTCCTAATGAAAAATAATAATCTACAATATCAGTACCGCCGCGTACTGTAAGATCTTGCTTATCCTGTAAGGCAACTGATTTAAGCACTTCTTTTTCCCAATTGGTATTTGGAAAACTGATCGGGTCTGTCCCGTCCCCAAACTTTGCGATATCAGCAGCCGAATAAGTTTGGTTTAACCCGCCTGCCGGATTATTATAATAGGCAAGTTCGTTTTGAATGGTAGCAAAGGTTTTAGCATCAGCCATTCTCGGAAGGTTCGTCGGTTGGTTCCATCCCTGGTTATATGAATAGGTTAAAGTCGGCGTACCCAGTTTTCCTTTTTTGGTAGTGATCAGGATTACTCCGTTTGCTGCCTGCGCACCGTATATCGCGGCCGATGCATCCTTTAAAACAGAAACGCTTTCTATATCATTGGGATTGAGGCGTTCCAAACCGCCCAAACGGTTGGCAACACCATCAATTACAACCAGCGGACTGTTATCCCCCGTAGTACTTCGACCGCGGATTAAGAGGCTTGAACCGTCATAACCGGGCTCGCCTGAACTGTTCAGCCCTATTACCCCGGGTACCCTCCCGGCAAAGGAATTTGAAAGGTTCGGTTCCGGACTTTTAACCAGGTCGGCACCTTTTACTGAGGCAACAGCCCCGGTCAGCGATTCCTTTTTCTGAGTTCCATAACCTACAACTACAACTTCGTTTAAGTCCCGTGTTTTTTTATCCGGAAACAGCCGGACATTTACTGTGGAGGCGCCCCCAACTGTAACTGTTTTTGATTCGTAACCTAAAAATGAAAATATCAGGACCGCATTGTTATCCGGAACCGAAATTTTAAAAGAACCTTTCGTACTTGTTGCGGTTCCGTTAGCGGTTCCTTTAATCAGTACGGAAACCCCGGGCATTGGCAGCCCTTCTTCATCTGTTACCATGCCGGAAACCTCTTTTCCTGCAGCTGTATTTTGGGCATATACTTTATTCCCAAGCAACACAACCATGTTGATCAGAACAAGTAAGCGCACCATTTTCAAGAGAGTTGAAAATTTCATCATATATAATTTAAGTGGTATGCAATCAGGCAGGGCCTGTTTTATAATTGGTAAAAATTTATTGGTGGTCGAAGAATTATTTACTCATACAGTTTCAATTAGGTCTAATAATCAGTTAATTAATTAGGTTTAGGGAAGATTATATAAACAGCCCGCAATAACAGGGTGTAAAACCTCGATTGTTTATTGTCAGATACCTAACAGCTGCCTGTTAAAAGGCTCATCACTACCTGATGAAGCAAAATCATCAAAAGCACGTTCGGTAACCCTGATGATATGATCTTTGATAAATGAGGCCCCTTCTCTTGCTCCATCTTCCGGATGTTTAAGCGCGCATTCCCATTCTAATACTGCCCAGCCCTTATAATCATATTGGGTGAGTTTGCTGAAGATCTGTTTAAAATCAACCTGCCCATCTCCCGGTGAGCGGAAACGTCCGGCCCGGTTGGCCCAATTTTGGTAACCGCCGTAAACACCCTGCCTGCCTGTTGGATTAAATTCAGCATCCTTTACATGGAACATTTTGATACGTTCATGATAGATGTCGATATATTCTAAATAGTCAAGGCACTGCAATACAAAGTGCGAAGGATCAAACAGCAGGTTTGCACGTTTATGATTGTTCACTTTTTCGAGAAAGATTTCATAAGTGATGCCATCATGGAGGTCTTCTCCCGGGTGGATCTCATAGCAAAGATCAATACCGTTTTCCTCGTAAACATCCAGTATCGGTTTCCAGCGTTTAGCCAGCTCATCGAAGCCCGTGCCTACTATGCCAGCGGGCCGTTGCGGCCATGGGTACATCATTGGCCAAAGCAAAGCGCCACTAAAAGTTACAGAAGCGGCAAGTCCTAAATTTTTCGATGCTGCTGCCGCATATTTCACTTGCTGAACAGCCCATTTTTGCCTTTCGGCCGGATTATTACGGCATGCCTCTGGTGCGAAAGCATCAAAAAGTGAGTCATAAACCGGGTTTACAGCTACCAGCTGACCCTGCAGGTGAGTTGATAGTTCGGTTATCTCCAATCCGGCAGCATTAACAATTCCTTTGATCTCATCGGCATAGGTTTTACTTTCTGCAGCCTTTTGCAGATCAATAAAACGGGCATCATTAGTTGGCAGCTGAACACCTTTGTAGCCAAGCCCGGCGGCCCATTTACAGATAGATTCGAGGCTGTTAAATGGTGCAGTATCACCCATAAACTGGGCTAAAAATATGGCTGGTCCTTTAATGCTTGTCATTATGTTTTTAAATAGAAAATTCTGTCCACTTTTTATCTGATTTTCCCGAGGCGATTACATTTTCAATAAACGCCATGCCCCTTACCCCCTCTTTTATACCTGGATAATCCAATGCTTCCGGCAAAGCTGCTTTACCTTCCAAACCGGCTTTTATTGTTAATGCAAAGTTGCGGTACAGGTTGGCGAAGGCTTCTAAATACCCTTCAGGGTGACCGGGGGGAGTGCGTGTATTTTGCAGCGCAAATAAACTGGTGTAACCGGCACCAGCACGCCAAACTTCAACAGGCTTATCGATATACATTATCCTTAGGGAATTAGCATCGTTTTGTTGCCATTCCAAACCACCCGTTTCACCATAAACACGTATTTTAAGATTATTTTCCTCGCCGGCGGCTATTTGAGAGGCCGTCAATACGCCGCTTGCCCCATTGTTGAATTTGAGCAACGCGGCACCGTCGTCATCCAGTTTACGGTCCTGAACCACAATATTGATATCAGCACAAATTTGGGTAACCTCTAAACCTGTCACATATTCGGCCAGGTTAAATGCATGTGTGCCTATATCACCCATGGCACCGGCAATGCCACTTTTGCCCGGATCGGTACGCCAAGAAGCTTGCTTATTGCCATCACCTTCCAGAAAAGTGCTGAGCCAGCCCTGCGGATAATCTACGTATACTTTGCGGATGGTACCTAATTTACCGGCATTGATCAGTTGCCGGGCCTCCTTTATCATAGGATAATCGGTATAGGTATGGGTAAGACAAAATAATTTACCCGTTGTTCTCACTACCCTATCCAGCACTTTGGCTTCGGCCAGTGAAAAGGTCATGGGTTTATCTAAAATTACATGAAAGCCGTTCTCCAGCGCCATCTTTGCCGGAGCGAAGTGCAGATGATTGGGTGTTACAATACTGATCACCTGCACACGCTCGTGTTCAGGTAATTGTTTTTCCTGTTCAATGAGTTCGGTATATGAGTTATAAACGCGATTGGCAGGTAGCCCCAGTAACAAACCGCTGGCCTGCGAGCTTTTAGCATCACTGCTAAAAGCACCGCAAACCAATTCGTATTCCCAATCAATACGCGCAGCTATACGGTGCACGGCACCAATGAACGTTCCCTGTCCCCCGCCAATCATTCCTAATCTTAATCTCATTTTAACTCATTCGTTTAAAAAGTTGTGGTTAGCAACCTTTAAATTTTTGACTGATCTGTTTCTTTAAGAAACACGGTTTAAATTGTTAACTGTCACAGTTACAGGTGTTAATTTTTTGTGCAGGACTTCAAAATATTATTCAAACTGTATCAACAAATGTATCTGCCGTTTGAATAAGTGAATTGCGGCCTATTAACCCATTTTTGATATATTTTACCCTTACCTGGTTTATTCCCGGTAAAAGCGAAAAAAATGTTTATATTTTGTGTGCACAGGAAAACCTGTTATCTTTAATACAAATTATAACAACCTAAGAGTGTATTTTTGAATTAGTTATGAGACTATTACGAACTGAAATAACTCCATTTATAGATGATGTCGTATATGTTGATTTAAGAGATCAGCCATTCTTATGGTCTCCCTTTCATTCTCAGCCCACTTTTCATTCACATCCGGAAATGGAACTGGTCTTTATAATCGAAGGATTTGGAAAAAGAATCATCGGTAATAAACTGGAACCTTTCGAATCCGGGGATATGGTATTTGTAGGGCCCAATCTTTCACACGTATGGTTAAGCGATGCCGCATTTTACGAAGAAAATTCCCAACTCCAATCCCGGGTAATTGTGGTATACTTTAATCCAAAAACCTTGATCAATGTATTTGACTCAGTGAAGGAATTTCAAAGCATCCGTGAGATGATTCAGCAGTCATCAAAGGGTATCAGGATATTTGGCGGGACAAGGGATATTATTGCCGATAAACTGATCGAACTATCAGGCAAAACCGGTTATGAGAAGGTAGTTGGGCTGCTTGGAATCATGAACCTTATATCTGTTTCATCAGACAAATACATTATTGATGATGATGAATCCGATAACAGGGATAATTTGAGGCCTGATAAGTTGATTGAAGTCATTAATTTTATCAAAGGGAATCTTCAAAAACAAATTACGCTAACCCAGGTAGCCGAAATAGCCGGCATGACAGAGCAAAGCTTCTGCCGATTTTTCAAAAAGAGGACCAGAAAAAACTATTCACAATATTTGAATGATTTAAGAATTTCCCTGGCTAAAGAATTATTGACCCAAACCGACCAACCGATTAGTGATATAGCCCATCTCTGCGGCTATAATTCCGATTCTCATTTCTGCCGGATATTCAAAGAACATGTTGGAGAAAGTCCGTTTAAATACAAAGCATTTATGCACCCTAACAAATCACCGTACTAATGTCAATTAACAAAAGGAGATGGTTTGATTTCTTCGCAGCAGATCATATTGAACACTCGTCGACCAAATACAGAATGGATTCATAGTTTTTATTTACAGCATGTGACATGGCCATTTCGCATGTTCTGGCTGAAGAATAATATCCATCATATTCGTGCTGTTTTACCTCTTTAGCTTCAGAAAAAGTGGCTGATGCGGTAAGTTCGGGAAACAAAAATCCCCGGTCCCCTGCCATTCCACAACAACCTGTATGCAACGGAACAATAACCTGCCCGGCAAATGTTTCGGCGATTTTTAAAAACTGCCCCTGGGTTTTCAACTTTTGTAAGGTACAAACACTATGTAATACAATTTTTTCCTTTTTTTTAAATGGATATAAAGCGGGTAAAACTAAATCATGCAAATAGTCAATGCTGTCAACGATTTTCAATTGATCGTATTTTTGTTGATTAGGCAGAGACAGCGAAGAACGAAGCTGATGCAACGTAAAAGTACAGGAACTAACATCCGTCACTATCAGGTTTTTGCCGTTATCTGAACTATCCCACAAGCGTTCTACAATTAGATTTGCCGTAAAATTAAAGGCAGGTTTATACCCCTTTGATGAGAAGATCTGGCCGCAACAGCTCCCAAAAACTTTATCACTGATTACAACCTGGATGCCTGCTTTTTTTGAAACACTTAAAAATGTCTCCATTATATTTTTACTGCCTTTAGGCGACGATCCGAGTAACCTGGAGATACAGGTTGGAAAATATACAACCGTTTTAAGATCAGAACTGTATTTCACAACCGGATTCTTCAAAACATCAAGATCAGGCGGGGGCATAATTTGGTCTGTCCACAACGGGAATTCAGAAAAAATGCGACGTATGCCAGTTGTCATTTTCAACATCGTTTTCCGTCCTCCGGCCTTGTTAAAATAATGCCCCAGCTTTAAAGCTAACCTTGCGGACCATTCGACTGCCCGAAAATTCTTCGCCAAAACTACTGCAATAAAATTAGCAGTCGAAGAATGACTTTCTCTCCTTAAGCGCTTCACCAATTCTCCTGTATTTATATCAACCGGACATGCTCCGCTGCACAACCCATCAACAGCACAGGTTTCCATACCATCATATTTAAAATCTTTGACCAGGGTCTGGTACTCGCTTTTTCTATTAGCGTTTTTTAATTGGGCCATTGCCCGTCTAACCACGATCCTCTGTCTTGGCGTTAGTGTTAAAGCCTTACTCGGGCATTTATGCTCGCAAAAGCCGCACTCAATACATTTATCTACTTCTTCTTCAACTACAGGAAGCAACTTAAGGTTCCTGGTATGTGCACTTTCATCTTCATTTATGATCACCCCCGGGTTTAGGAGGTTGAATGGATCGGCGGCAACTTTGATGCGCTTCATAATTTCGTATGCATCTTTTCCCCACTCCGTTTGGACAAAAGGGGCCATATTGCGGCCGGTACCGTGTTCTGCTTTTAATGAACCGTTGTACTTATCAACCACAAGGATAACAACTTCGCGCAAAAACCGATCATATCGTTGTATTTCAGCTTCACCTTCAAATGACTGGCTAATCACAAAGTGAATGTTGCCATCCTTTGCATGTCCAAAAATGATCCCATTTTCATACTGATACTTTTTAAACAGGTCCTGCAGATCAAGTATCGCATTACCAAGTAAAGCCACAGGAAAAACAATATCCTCGAGAATAACAGTGGTACCTTGCGCCCTGACTGCGCCAACTGCCGGGAATAATCCTTTGCGGACTTTCCACAAAAACTCCCTTTGCTTGTAATCAGTACTAAAAACCGGCTCTTTCAAAAAGTATTGAATTGTTGATGACGCGAGAAATCTGGTTACAGAATCATTCAGGCGTTCTAAATCATCATCCTGAAATTCAACCAGCAAGGCTGCTGCATTTTCAGGCAGTGTCCTGATATATGGATCAATCCCTTCCATGTTCTCAACGGAACGAAGCGATGCGCGATCCATTAATTCTACCATTTCCGCACCTGCCAGGGTCAGCGGGACGATTAACTGGCATGCCGCATAAATATCACCGAAGTACAATAAAGCGGTTGACTTGTAAAGCTTGTCAGGTACTGTTTCCAAAACTGCTTCCGAAATAAAAGCCAGGGTCCCCTCACCTCCAACAAGTAAGTGAGCAAAAATATCCAGTGGATGGTTATAATCAATAAAAGCATTTAAGGAATATCCTACCGTGTTTTTTGTTTGATATTTATTTCTGATCAGGTCATGCAATGTATGGTCTGTATTTATTTGCTCCCTGATTTGAAATAATTCATGTGCCAGATTCGGACATTCGATCTCAAAACGATCATAATCTTCAGGGTTTTCGGTCGAAAACGCCCTTCCGGAACTCAATACAAACCTAATATGCCTGGTTGTATGATAAGAATTATGTTTAACCCCACAACACATACCGCTGGCATTATTGGATATTATTCCTCCCATCATGGCGGCGCTGATGCTTGACGGGTCCGGTCCGATTTTACGGCGGAACTTTTGGAGATGAGCGTTTGCCATAGCCCCGGTAATTGCCGGCTGAACACGGATTGAGCTCCCGGCATTTTCTACATGATGACCGGTCCAATGGCTCAAATCCACCAAAATACCATCAGTTACAGACTGCCCGGAGAGGCTTGTACCACCCGCCCTGAAAACCATTGGAATACCCCGTTCGTGGGAAAACATAAAAAGCTTCAGGATTTCTGTCTCGTCAACCGGCTGTACCACTACTTCAGGCAGCAAGTAATAAAATCCCGCATCTGAAGCATATGCAATCCGGTCAATAAGCCTGGATTTTACCCTGTCTTTGCTAAGCAATTCAATTAACGATGTTAAAAAGTCGTTATTTTTCATTTTTAGGATTACGTACAGCTAAAGGTTAATACCGCTTAAAACAGCAGGAGTGAAATTCGGGCAACTACTCAATATCATCTGTTATTTGCCCGGTTATTTTGAAGCTATCCTATTAACATAATCTACGGCAGCTTTTACATCTTTCGTATTGTTTTCCATGTTGTGCTCGCACTCCACTTCTATATATCCTTTAAAACGCTGGCGTTTTAGTTCCTTTACTATCCCTGCAAAATCAATAATTCCGTTACCCGGAATCACGTCGTTATGCGCCTTGTCAACGTCTTTTAGATGCAAACCTATAATATGGCCTTCTAAAATCTTAAGGCATTTAACCGGATCAAGCCCGCTGTTTGTCCAATGTCCGATATCGGCACAAGCACCAATATTAGGATGGCCTTTAGCAATGGCCAGTACCGAATCAGGATGCCAGTAAGGGCTTGGTTTCACATGATCATGGATAGCGATCTTGATATGATAAACACCAGCTAAGCTATCTATCATGTCCCATTGTTTTCGTCCGGGCTCGCACACCAGGTATTGCAGGTTGAGCTCATGGGCCAGTTCAAAATATTTCTTCCAGCCTTCAACATTATCAGCCCCTCCCGCATACATGGATGCCATCACCAGATGCCTGTCGCGAAGCATCGACTTCATTAAAGCGATCTTGCTTTTGTCAAGTCCGTCCATTGTTATATCTCCAAAGCCCTCTCCCAATTTGTGAAAAGAAAACCCTTCTACATATTTTACCCCACAACTATCCGCCATCTCCAGCGATTTTTTAAATGAATGCTGGTTAAATGAATACAATGCAACCCCCATTTTAAAACCTGCAGCCGAAAATTGCTTTACCGGGCTATTTACAACCGGCTTATATCTGAAAGCCATAATAGCTACGCTAAACAGCATTAACAATTGAATAAATTTGATATTTCTTTTCATAATGATAATTTAATAGCTTTCAACAGCCCAACTGCGAGGGAATGTAGTTAGGCTGTTTGTTATTCCTGTTTATTGAAATTTATTTGCCGGGCAACGTAAAGGCAACATAAGCATCACTTGATTTGCCGCCCCATTTTGAACCACCGCAGGCAATTACAATATATTGCTTACCATCAACCTCGTAAACAGCAGGCGTCGCTACTCCGGGAGCAGGGAGATCTGTTTCCCATATAGTTTTACCTGTTTTCTTATTTATCGCCCTGAATTTACCATCCGCCGATGCCCCGATAAAGATCAATCCGCCCGCTGTTACCACAGGCCCTCCGTAATTTTCGCGTCCGGTTGTTGGTATTCCCTTCTTTTTCAACTCTTCAAATTCTCCGAATGGCACCTGCCATTGATATTTTCCGGTATTGAGATCAATTGCGCTTATAGTACCCCAGGGCGGACTTAGCGCAGGATAGCCTTCTTTAGTAAGAAACTTATTGTAACCAGTAAAGCTATATGATGGCCGCGATTTATTAGTGTTTTTAATTGCTGTTCCGGTATATGGGTTCTCCTGTTCAGATTTCAAATTCAAAACAAATGAACCTATAGCCGTTTTTTCGGCTTTACTTAGTTGTGCAAATCCAGGCATCATCCTTCGTCCGGTAGATAAAAGCTCGCTGAACTGGGCGAATTTATATTTCTTCTCTACGCCAATGAGAGAAGGGTAATCGCCGGAACCCAAACGTTCAGGCCCATGACATCCCATGCAATTTTTGTGGTACAGCACTACTCCGGCCTGAAGATTGGACATCGATTTTTTGTTATCTGATTTCTCTTTTACCAGGTTTAATACCCAGGCCATCTCATTTGCATTGACATAAAGGATATTAGTTTCCGGATCAACAGCCGGGCCACCCCATTCGCCCCCACCGTCATATCCCGGTAAAATGATAGTTCCCTTTTCCGTTGGCGGCGTAAAAATCCCCTGTGAACGGTATGTTTTAAAGCGTTTTTTGATATCCTGGTAGGATGAATCGCCAACTACCGTGTTCAAATCCTTTTCGGTCATGAGTTGTCGTACAAAAGGCTTCGGTAATACAGGGAATGGTTGTGTCGGGTTCAGTTTTTCTCCTAAGGCTGCATTATTTGTTGGTACCGGTTTCTCAATTATCGGGAAAAGAGGTTTTCCGGTTACACGATCAAAAACAAAAACGAAACCGGTTTTGGTTGTTTGTACAACGGCGTCTATTTTCTTTCCATTTCTCGGAATGCTGACAAGAACCGGGGCACTGGATATATCCATATCCCAAACATCATGATGCACAGTTTGAAAATGCCATTTCAGTTTTCCTGTAGCCGCGTCCAGCGCCAGCAGACAATTTCCAAACAAGCCCTTTCCCCAGCGATCTCCTCCATAAAAGTCATTAGTAGGGCTGCCCACGCCTGCAAATATAAGGCCCCGCTTACTATCAAGGCTAAATCCCGACCATGCATTAGTTGAGCCCATGCGCTTGTATGCTGTTTTATCATCCCAGGTGGTGTATCCTGCTTCTCCCGGATAAGGAATGGTATGGAAGATCCATTTCTGCTTGCCCGTCCTTACATCAAAACCCCGGATGTGGCCGGGAGTTGTTTCGCTAACCAAACCGCTGGTGATGAACAAATCTTTATAGATAACAACAGGAGAAGTAGGTGAAATAGACACACCTTTCTCATCTCTTCCAAGCCCTTTTCTAAGATCCACGCCGCCATCAATCCCAAAGCCAGGAATCAGTTTTCCTGTTTCCGCGTTAACCGCAAATGCTATCGGGCCAACGGTATATATTATTCTCCTGTCATCTCCATCCGACCAATATGCTACTCCCCTGTTCATATTTACACTGTTTCGGGCCCATGTTTTATTATCACTGGTATCAGCAGGATCAAAATGCCATTTTTCTTTACCGGTCGCAGCATCAACCGCAAAAAGCTTTAACCGCGGTGAAACGCCAAATAAGGTATTATTGACGATGATCGGATTACATTCCATCGGTCCATATTTAGATTGATCCTGATTTTCGGAATGATACACCCAGGCTACTTTTAACTGGTTAACATTTGTAGTATCCACCTGCTTAAGATCCGAATACTTGATATTGTCTCCGCTGCCGCCATAAATTTTCCAATCTCCGTACTTCTTTTGTGCGATATAGCCGGCGGAGGTCAGAATTATCACGGAGGAAATCACCGTGAATAGTAATTTAGTTCTTTTAATAACCATTTTAATGAATATTGCGCCTGCACATTTGTTCAGAGAGGCATTGTTAGTATTGAAATGTCCTATAAGAAAATTTTTAACTGCTCTTTATAATTTCTCAGGCATTTTTACATACCTGCCTTTGCCTGCCCAATCCTTCGATAGATAACTCTACAATATCACCTGATTTGAGGTACTCAGGGGGCTTCATACCTAAACCAACGCCGGGAGGCGTACCTGTGCAGATTAAATCCCCTGCTTCCAATGTCATAAACTGTGATAAATAATGAACCAGGTAATAACAATTGAATACCATAAAACTGCTGTTCCCATTTTGCTTTTCGACACCGTTTACACTAAGCGACATTTTCAGATCATGTACATTCTGAATTTCGTCCTCAGTAAGCAAAAAAGGGCCTAAGGGATTAAAATTATCACATGATTTCCCCTTTGTCCACTGCCCTCCTCTCTCGAGTTGAAACTCCCGTTCAGAAACATCATGTGCAATGCAATAACCTGCGATATATTCCTTCGCCTCATCAATTGATTCGAGATATCGCGCATCCTTTCCGATAACTATGCCCAGTTCTACTTCCCAATCTGTTTTTACACTATTTCTTGGAATAAGAATATGATCATATGGCCCAACAACCGTATTTGCAGCTTTTTGAAAAACAATGGGTTCATTTGGCAAAGGCATCCCGGATTCTGCAGCATGGTCGGAATAATTTAACCCGATGCAAAGCACTTTTCCCGGCCTGGCAACACAAGCTGCCCAACGTTCATTCGCAGCAATTTGCGGAAAGCCGGCGAGATTTAAACTCCTTAAAGATTCGAGTCCGGATTCCTGAAAGAATTCACGATTCCAATCTGTAAAAGCTGATGACAAATCTATCCTGTGATCCTCACCAATTAACACTCCCGGCCTTTCCCGGCCTATTTCACCAAAACGGATAAGTTTCATAAATAACTATTTTTTATATTCAAATGCGGGCATCCCTTTATATCCGCTGTTTTTCCATACAAATAATGAACCCGCCAGCGGCTGTTTGTTTAATTCCTCTGCGGAAAGGTCTTTACGTGCAGTTGTGATATACAAATCCTGCAGGTTTTCTCCGCCAAAAGTGCAGGAGGTAACCTTCGATACCGGCAAAGAAACTGAAAGAAGCTTTTTCCCTGTTTCGGGGTCCCAGCGGCTAACCTGCCAGCCGTCCCAATGGGCTATCCACAACATGCCTTCTCTGTCTATCGTCATTCCGTCAGGAAAACCATCCCTCTGGCTAAACTCAATCACAGTCCTCTTATCGGAGATCGCACCGGAGTGATCATAATTATAGCTTACTACCCTGCGAGTCGTCGAATCGATGAAATAGAAAACACGCTGATCAGGGCTCCATGCCATCCCGTTTGAGATTGTTGTACCTTCAATTTTTCGTGACATGGACAGCCCCTGCCCCACCATATAAACAGTACCGGCAGATGGTGCTTCTGTTAAAGACATCGTCCCCGCCCAAAACCGCCCTGATGGATCACATTTCCCATCGTTAAACCTGTTCCCGGGTAAGTGACGTTCAGGATCTGACGCAATATTAACAAGGCCGGTTTCCCTGTCTATAAAGCCAAATCCATCCTGGAAGGCACCCACAAAGTGACCATCTTCACATACAGAGATAGCCCCTAAAACCCGATTGGTTGTAATCGTTTTCAGGAAACCGGTTACCGGATCAAGCTCGTAAACCTTTCCTTTCAAAATATCAATCCAACAGATTACCTGATTTCTGGCATCCCAAACCGGGCCTTCCCCCAGCAGGCACTTTTGTTCTGATGCAAGCTTTACCATCAGCATTTTTTAACTGTTCAATTTTATAAAACCGCCGTCAATCGGGTAATCGCTTCCGGTTATAAAAGCAGCTTCATCCGAGCAGAGGTAAAGAATCAGGTTTGCGATCTCTTCGGGTTGCCCCATTCTGCCGATCGGCTGTGTTTTCGACAGCTTCTCAAACATTTCCTGTTCCTTTCCGGGATATGTTTTTGCTAAATAACCATCTACAAACGGTGTGTGCACCCTTCCCGGTGATACGCAGTTGCAGCGAATCTTATCCTGCAAATAGTCCTTGGCAACAGACAAGGTCATTCCCACCACAGCAGCTTTTGAAGTAGTATAAGCAAACCTGTCGGCTAAACCTACCGATGAAGCAACTGAAGCAAGATTACAAATAACCCCTCCCTTGATTTTCATCAATGGCAGTACAGCATAAAGGCAGTTATAAACCCCTTTGACATTTACAGCCATAACTTTATCGAAGTTTTCTTCGCATGTCATGTGAGCTTTGCCAATATGTGCGATCCCTGCATTATTAACAAGGATGTCGATTGAACCGAAATGACTGTAAATTTGATTCACGACATTGCTGACTTCCGATTGCCTGGTTACATCGCATTTAAAAAAAACAGCATGGCCCCCATTAATCTGAATATCTTTGGCTGTTTTATTTCCACCGGCCTCGTCCATATCCAGAATGTAAACTACCGCACCCTGTTTGGCAAACAGAAATGCTACCGCCTTTCCGATTCCACTTCCGCCGCCGGTTATCAGGGCTATTTTTTTTGTTAAATCAAGCATCTTTCAATTCCTATTTGTTAATTATTATATAACTATTTCGTCCCTGACTATTCAGGCGAAACGCTTACAGAAGTCCAGCCGCCGTCAATAATCAGGTTTTGACCTGTAATGTGTTTCGCTTTATCAGAAACCAGGAATAAAGCGGCACCGGCAATATCCGATACTGACGCAGGCCTGCCCATGGGGGTAATCCGTGACCAGGTATTCTGGTAATCCGGATCCTCCAATGTACGCTCTGTTAAAGTGGCGCCCGGAGCAATGGTATTTACATTGATCCGGTACTGAGAAAGTTCAATTACAAGGTTTTTTGCCAGCATTTCCAAAGCGGCCTTGCTCATTCCGTAAGCCGCCAGGTTTTTATGCGCCTGATGACCTGTTACTGAGGACGTAAACAAGATAGACCCTCCAGATTGCTGGAGCCTCATTTGAACAGCCGCTGCCTGTGCCAGAAAAAATGATCCGGCAAGATTGACCTGCATAATCTTAAAAAATGACTCCGGCGGATAGGTAAAGAAATCTCCAAACAAAGTAATACCTGCATTAGCTATAACAATGTCAACCCTGCCGAATTTCTCAATGGCAAAGGCAACCATTTTCCTGATAAAGGCTATATCACCCGAGTCGCCTGCCATCCCGGTGCAACTGCCTTCGTTCAGTTTATTAATTTCGGCCACCGCTGAGTTTGTTAACTCAGGATCAAGGTCATTTAAGATTATTTTTGAGCCCTCCGATGCAAGCTCCTTACATATTTCAAATCCAATTCCCTGACCTGCCCCGGTAACAATCGCTACTTTATTTTTGAATGACATATTAAAATATAATTCTTTCTGTTCAATACGTTTAAAATCCAGCCTATAATCAATGCGAGTCGCGCATTATCTCACTTCCCGATTTGCCCCTCAAAAAATCCAGATCCGCTCCTAAATCAGCTTGTTGAACATGATTGACATATAGATTTACATAACCTCTCCCGACGGATGTCCCAGGCGGGATAAACTGAGATTTCCGGTCTGCAAATTCCTGATCAGAAAGCGCTGCATTAATTGATCGGTTTGGAACATCGAGTGTTATCAGATCTCCGGTTCTGATAACGGCAAAATTATTACCCGTTGCGGCTTCGGGCGACACATGAAGAACAACTGTTCCGAACCCTGTACCACTCATCCTGCCGTCAGATATGCGTATCATATCTTTTACCCCTTTTTGAATTAATTTCTTGGGCAGGCTCATGTTGCCAACTTCAGGCATTCCCGGATATCCTTTAGGGCCAACATTTTTCAAAACCAGAACAGACGATTCGTCAACTTCTAAATCATCGCTGTCTATCCGGGCATGATAATCTTCAATACTTTCAAATACAACGGCTTTACCAGTATGCTGCATTAAGTGGGCACTCGCGGCAGAAGGCTTGATCACCGCGCCGTTTTCGCACAGGTTACCTGAAAGAACAGCGAGCCCGGTTAAATTATTAAACGGATTTTCAGTTGTTGTAATGACATCTGAATTATAGCATACTGCATTTGCATAGTTTTGCTGAATAGTTTTGCCATTAACCGTAATACATTCTCTATGCAATAAATGATCGAGATGTTTAATTACCACCTGCAGACCTCCGGCGTAATAAAGATCCTCCATGAAATACTTTCCTGATGGCTGTAAATTTGCGATAAGCGGGATCTCCGATGACAAACTGTCAAAATCATTTAATTTCAAAGGAACACCAATGCGCCCTGCAATGGCTAAAAGATGTATAACGAAATTGGTTGAACCACCAATAGCGGCATTCACCCTGATTGCGTTTTCAAATGCATGCCTTGTAAGTATATCAGACGGCTTAAGGTCTTCTTTTACCATATCTACAATCCTGAGACCGGAAAGCTGCGCAAGCACTTTCCGCCTGGAGTCGGCGGCAGGGATCGCCGCATTGTTGGGTAATGAAAGACCGAGGGATTCAACCATACAAGCCATAGATGAAGCAGTACCCATTACAGCACAGTGGCCCTGGCTCCTGCACATAGATGCTTCAATACTTAAAAGTTCATCTTCTTCGATAATCTCGCCCCGCAGATCTGAGAAAAAACGCCAGATATCGCTTGTACCAATACTATTGCCTTTGTGTCGCCCGGTCAGCATAGCCCCACCGGATACCACAATTGTCGGAATATTTACGCTGCAGGCACCCATTACCAGAGAAGGCGTTGTTTTATCACAACCGCACAACAATACAACACCATCCAAAGGGTTGGCCCTGATGCTTTCTTCCACGTCCATGCTTGCAAGGTTCCGGAAAAGCATGGCCGTTGGTTTCATCAACGTTTCGCCCAACGACATTACCGGAAACTCAACCGGAAACCCGCCGGCTTCCAAAACGCCTTTTTTAACAGATTCCGCAAGGTCCCTGAAATGTGCATTACATGGGGTTAGCTCACTCCAGGTGTTGCAAATTCCAATGATAGGTTTGTTATTAAATTCATATTCAGGTATGCCCTGGTTTTTCATCCAGGCCCTGTATATAAACCCGTCCTTGCCCCGGCGTCCAAACCAGTCACTGCTTCTTAATTTTTTATTTTCCATAATTTAAAATCGGAATGCGTTTTATTGATAGGTTTCAATAACGCTTTCCAGGTTTATCTTGAGATGAAATATAGCCTTTGAAAATATCGCGGGATTATAACTTTTTATTAATACACATCATGCAGAAAAAGGTTCCGTAACCAAACTTTATATTAATACCCGACAAAGTTTAATAAAGTATTCTTCTGTCCGAACTTCTCCTGTTTAATGATTGGCTTTCAAAATTAGTGACAGGTATGCATGCAAAAAAACACTTGATTTGCTACTTCTGATACAATATTTACACATCAGGCACAAAGCAAATTAATTACATGCAGTTACCACATTATTTCGGACACGCCTGGATGAACTTTCAAAATACGGAGTCCGATCTCATTATAACTTGCTTACCTCTTTATGATAATATCTTATTTCACCAATAACTGATACCAGGTTGCTCGGCTTTTCTTCAGCATCACGTTCAATCATCAGGTAACCTTTATAATTTTGACGTTTTAATTCTCTGAATACGGCCGGGAAATCGATGATACCCGTACCGATGGGAACATCTTTAAGCTCAGGATGATTTTTCATGGCAATATCCTTCAGATGTATCCCAATGATATGCCCTTGTAACTTTTTCAAACCTTCTACCACGTCGATACCGCTTTTCGGCCAATGTCCCAAATCCGGACATGCTCCAAAATTAGGGTGATTTTTTATGGCGGCCAAAACGGAATCAGGACTCCAATATGCACTAACTCCCTTCCAGTGATTATGGATGGCCACTTTTAATTTATAAACACCCGCAAGGCTATCCACCATATTCCACATTTTAACATCCGGTTCGGCGGTAACATATTCAACGTTTAACCGCTTTGCCATTTGAAATTGCTTTTCCCATTCTGCTGCATTATTGCCTCCGGTAAGAAAAATGGAAGTCATCCTGATTTTTTTATCAACAAGGTATTTTTTTATCTTATCTGCTCCGGCCGGTGAAAGCTGCATAATCATTGAATCCCTTAACTCCGGACCTGCTCCTGCAAACGAAAACCCTTCTACATATTTAATACCTGCACTGTCAGCAAGCTCCAATTGCTTCGGAAAGGAAAAAGTATGAAAGGCGTATAAAGCAATCCCTAACTTCCAGTTAGGGCGTCCATTTTCACGATGTACCTTTTTTGCTTGTTTTGAAGGATTTGTATTAGATTCAGACACATTGGATCCTGGTACAATCCTGTTTTCTGCCTGAACTGAAAGGCCAATAAAAATAAACGAAGATAAAATAAATATAGATAATCTACTCATTATTAATATAATTACAGCAATAATTGATTGTTCAAATATAACAGGGGACATAAATCTAAAAAAACACATCATTTGCTATTTCTGATACAATATTTACATTTACACCAATTGTTGTCACAAAAAACAAATGAAGAAGATCTTACGTGAGCTTAGCAAACCAAAAAATTCAAGTTATATCGTTAAAGAAGAAATTGCGGCACAATTTGCAGCGCCGTTTCATTTTCATCAGGGGTATGAATTTACTTACATTGTTAAAGGACACGGAAAATTTTATGGAGGGGACAGCATACTGAATTTTACGGAAGGTGACCTATATCTTTTTGGAATAGGTTTTCCTCATTATTTTATAAATGATAAATCTTTCTTAAAATCAGGAGAGCTCGCCCATTCTATTGTCATTCAGTTTGGCGATGATTTTTTGGGCGGGAACTTCTACCTCCAACCCGAATTTCTGCCCGTAAAAGCCTTGCTTAAAACCGCCCACCTCGGAATTAAAGTAACACCTCCCAATGATCAGTTGAAAAAAATGATGCTTGATGCCCCAAAAAGCTTCGGCTTAAAGGGCTTGATTAATTTACTTGGAATATTGGATGCCGTAGCCACTTTAAAAGATGATGAAACAATCACAATCAGCACCGACATTTTTGAAAACTCGTTGATCACTCAAAAAAAAGAGCACAAGTTAGACGACGTTTACAGGTATGTTCTGGAAAATTTCAAAGAACAGATCACTAATCAAAAAGCGGCATCGCTTGCATTTATGAATGAGTCGGCTTTTTGCAGGTATTTTAAACGCCGCACCAATAAAACCCTTTCGCAGTTTGTTACCCACGTACGCGTTACCCATGCCATGCACCTGCTGGCGGAAGAAGACATGAGTATCTCCAAAGTTTGTTTCGAATGCGGGTTCGCCAATCTATCTTATTTTAACAGGCAATTCAAAGCTGTTACAGGCAAAACTCCATATACCTACCGGAAAGAGTTTTCCTGAAACTATTAAATTGATAAGATCTAACGCTGAGATAGTTTTGCCTCATTTACCGGGAACAGCTATTCATTGAAAGCTTATATTGAACCGGACTTTGGCCAGATTGTTCCTTAAATACATAACAAAAATGAGAGCTGGTCCGGAAGCCGCAGAGGTAAGCAATATCGTTTACAGGCTTATCTGTTTGGATTAATAACTCTTTCGCGTGAGCGATCCTAAGCTCACTTATAAACTGGGAAAAGTTTTTCTTAACTTTCTTTTTAAAAAACCGGCAAAAACTTGGCTCGGTCATGCAGGCAATATCTGCAACCTGTTGCAAGGAAATTTGCCGGTGCAGGTTATCCTTTATAAATTTAATCACGTTATTTAGCCGGTCCGGATAAAATTCGTCGTATTGATCCAATTCCTCGTTTGCAATAAAACTTTTTTCCGCTGAGGTAGAGATCAGGTTCATCATATGAATAACCCCCTCAACTTTTTTAAACCCTTCTGAATTTGAAAGTTCGCTCAATTGATCTGCAATCAGGTCTCTGGTCTTGCCAAATATCCTGATACCTTTTGAAGACTGGCGAATCATCTCCCGTATTGGGCCAAACGCTTTAACCGAATCAAATATTTGAATGAAAACCCGGGGGTTAAAATAGGTAACAATTACTTTTGATTGTAAACAGGAATCCTTCTCGTAAAAAACCGGGTCGCTTAACCATACATGCGGTACTTTTGAACCGATAAAGACCATATCGCCCGCCTCAAAAGGCTCAACACTGTTACCTATAATACGTTTTCCGAACCCTTCAATAACAAACACCAGCTCCAATTCGGGATGTGCATGGAAAGAGGGCCGCGAATGAAAAGGAGACGATAAAAAAGGCTGGCTCCTTAACTCAAGCTTCATCAGATCGTCTATCAAAGGAGTCGACTCCATTTTCAATAATCTCATCACATTAGGCTGTTTAAATCAAAAAAAGGGCGCTGGATGCAAAATATAATTGGTACTGATGCAGCCAAATCACTGTAAAGACCTTTCAGGAAGCCGTTGGGAGTAAGAAAAAAATAAAAAAATTGATCACTATGGTGAGATTTTCCTTTTACCGACAAACACAGCTATTAAAAGGAATAAGCGATTAAATTGCTCAATAAAAACAATGATCTGCGAGGCGATCAGGGCTATTAAAAGTGGTGTCTCTGGCTACCTTATTAAAGGCAAGGAAAACGATATCCTCTTACCCATGTTTGAGGAATCCAATGCCTGTAAACATTACGAATCATTTGTAAGAAGCTGTTTAAATTTGATGAGTATCGTTTACAGGTAGATAAAACTTCATTGCCGTTGGTTTTAACCAACGGAATAATGAGTAGCTATAAGAGGGCTTCAGCCCAAATCCGCTTGCATAATTGGGCTAAAGCCAAGACTTTTCAGCTTTTTTACCGTTGGTTAAAACCAACGGCAATGAATATTTTGCATTTTTAAACAGCCTTTAAGAAATGAATATCAAAAAGTTACGTTAATCCCAAGACTATAGATTTTTTGTTGCGGATAGAAGTATCCGTTACCATCAGTCCCTTCGGGGTCGTAGTCCTTGAGCGGGGTAAATGTGAGCAGGTTAAATCCGCTCGCATAAATCCTTACGGCACTCAAATTAACCTTTGAAACAATACTTCGCGGGAGATTATAACCGACCTGTGCATTTTTAAGCCTTAAAAATGAGGTGTTTCTCAACCAAAAGGTATTCTGGTATGATGCATAGGTCGTACTCGACCTATCTGTTACCCTTGGGTAGGTCCCGTTAGTATTGTCGGGCCTCCACCTGTTATCGGCCCAGGAACTTGGAAAATTTCCAATTGTACCGGCATCGGGCAAGAGATATTGCGTAGCCCGTGCCTGGCCGGCAAACATAAAAGTAAAATCGAATTGTTTCCAGCCAAGTCCGGCATTTATACCGTAAACGATCTGGGGTACATCAGAAAGAGCATTCCGCACTCTGTCAGAAGCGTTAATTTTCCCGTCTTTGTTGTAGTCGGCGAATTTCAGGTCGCCGGGTATTGTACCGGGCAAGTGCGGATAATTGTCAATCTCTGCCTGCGTTTTAAAAATACCGGCAGCCTGATAGAGCAGCAAAGCTCCAATTGGCGAGCCCGTAGTGCGCTGATAAGACAATGTATTCGGCGCCTCATCTAAAAAAAGCACTTTGTTTTTTGCATAAGTAATATTACCGCCTATGCTTATTGAAAATTCACCAATTTTTTCGGAATAACTTAATTCAGCTTCAAACCCTTTGTTTTCAACAGCTCCGATATTCTCGTCGGGTATCTGATCGCTGCTTATGCCGCTTAAAGCAGGGATACTGGCATTACGCTGAGTAAGGATATTGGATCTTTTTTCCAGGAAAAAATTGAATACAAATGCAAAATTCCTGAACAGGGCCCCATCTAAACCAACGTTATATTTTTTAACAACTTCCCATGTAATATTGGGGTTGGCCAGTTTATTGATTCCGATGCCGGAGGCATTACTTGCAGGGTTTCCCGTTGCAAAAACGTCATTTTGCAATACAAACTGATCTAAATACTGATAGGCGGCAACCTTATCATTTCCTAATTGACCGTAAGAAAACCTCAGTTTTAAGTTATCAATAAAGGATAAGTGCTTTATAGCCGGTTCTTCAGAAAGCCGCCAGCCCAGTGAGATACCGGGAAACAGGCCAAATCTGTGTCCAGCCGGAAAAATGCTCGACCCATCATAACGCAATTGCAGCTCTGCAAGATATTTTTTCTTATAGCTATAATTTGCCCTTCCAAAAATATTTTGCCGGGCCGTTCGGAAACTTGACCCGCTATTTCCATAGTCTGTCGGTAACGCCCCCCCCTGGCTTAGCTCAGGAAGATCTGTAGAAAGAAAATTTGACCGTGAAGCAGAAAAGAAAGCATCATTCAATTCACTTTGTTCATAAGCTACAAAAGCAGCAAAATTATGCTCCCCGATCTGAATTTTATAATTCAGCTTAACATTGGCGGTAATTAAAGAGATATTTTCTTCTGCCTGGCTTAAATTCGGCTTGTCCGGGCCTGCCTTAATCTCATTGTAGGCATTTGTGTTCTTATTGTACTGATAAGTAATATATGGTTTTGAAAAACCTTTTCCATTATTAAATTGCTGATCTACAGCAAAGAACCCATCCAAAGACAATCCCTGAACCGGTAACTGGTAACTTCCGGTTAGTGTACCATTATAATAGGAGGCTGAACTATTGTAATCTCCAACGATATTACCATTTACCATAACTGCCGGGTTCCTGCCGTCGCTATTACCTGATGAGACCAAACCATTGGGGTAATAAACAGGTGTAATCGGATAGGTCAGGTATAAAGATTGAAATATGTCCCTCGCACCAATTCCTTGTGGGGTAAGCCGATCTTCTTTCCTTCCCGATAATCCAATCGCGAGTTTCAGACGTTCATTCACCTTAACACCAATATTAGCCAAAACATTGAACTGATCATACCTCGTTGTTCCATTTTTGTATATGGCGTTCTGATAAGTTTTGCCTAATGACACATAATAATCGGCAGATTCAGCCCCTCCCCTCAGGGAAAGGTTATGTTTATTCTGTATTGAATAATCTTTCAATACAGATTTGAGCCAGTTTACATTGGGGTAATTTAATGGGTCAGCACCATTCCTGAACTTTTCAAGTTCTGCGGTTGAATATCGCTGGTTCAATCCTAAGGCAGGGTTCTGATAATATAAAATTTCATTTTGAATGCTGGCAAACGTGGCTGCATCAGCCATTTTCGGCAAAAAAGTAGGCATTACGGCCCCCTGGCTAAATGAATACTTCAATTCTGGCTTATTTATCCTGCCCTTTTTTGTAGTAACTATAATAACTCCATTTGCCGCCTGTGCACCATAAATTGCTGCTGAGGCATCTTTAAGGACTGACACACTTTCTATATCCTGCGGATCTATTCTTTCTAACCCACCCAACCTGTTCGCCACTCCGTCAATAACTACCAGGGGGCTGTTGTCGCCTATAGTACTCTTCCCTCGTATTAAGATGGAAGATCCATCATACCCGGGTTCCCCGGATGAATTCGAGGCAATGATTCCAGGGACCCTGCCTGCAAAAGAATTGGAAAGATTTGGTTGCGGCGTTTTGGCAAGCTCAATTCCTTTAACCGATTCTACCGATCCTGTCAGTGTCTCTTTCCGTTGAGTTCCATAACCAACAACAACTATTTCGCGTAAGCTCAAACTTTCATCTGCCAGGAGCTTTATTTTCAAAAAGGATTTCTTGTTTAACGGAACTTCCTGAACTTTATATCCTACATCGGAAATTACCAGGACGGCATTCCCGTTAACGCCAGGCAAAAAGAATTCACCATTCTGATCGGTAACGGTAGCTTTACTACTACCTTTAATTTTTATGCTGGCGCCAGGAAGTGCCTTATACATTGAATCAACAAGTTCCCCACGCACATCAATAGCCAACTCCTGTTTCTTTGTAAGATCAGGCGGATGGATTTCTTTTTCGGCTATAACAATCGTTTTTCCCTCTATAGAATAAGTTAGACCGGTACCTTTTAATGCTGCATCTAAAACATCGCGCAACGATGTATTTTTAAAGTCGACATTAACTTTTTGGGCATTTTTGATTTTAGTAGTCGAAATAAGCAAATCGTAACCTGTTTGTTTCCGGATTTGACGAAATAACTTATCAAGCGTCACCTCATTTCCCTTAAAAGATATGGTCTGTCCAAATGAATAAGTACCAACAAGCATCAGGAGCAGAGCTAATAGAAATGCGGTTAGTTTCATAATCAGGACTAATTTCCGAGAGAGGCGACTTGTACCGCCCAAAAATCAACATTAATTTATACGCTTTATATTAGCAATCCGGTTTTACAATATCCTTTAATTAGTGTAGCTTTTAATTTTAATAACTCTTCCATCAATCAGAAATTTCACCTTTTTGGTTCTTTCCAACATATTTAATACTTTTGAAATACTCTCAAATTTGCTTATCGTACCAAAAAAGACAATGCTTTTTATTGCAGGATCCTCGTATCGTACCTCGATATCATACCATCGGGATATTTTGATCATCACTTCTTCCAACGTTTCATAGTTGAACATAAAATATCCGTTTTTCCATGCTACTGCGTCATCAACATCAACATCTTTTACATTAATCCCGTTTCCGGAAAAAGATGCCTGTTGCCCCGGATTTAATTGCCTTGTTACCCCGGTTTTCAGAGAAGACACTTTAACAGCGCCTTCAAGTAAAGTTGTTTTGATCCCGTGCCCATCTGAGTAGTTGGTTATGTTAAAATGCGTGCCCAACACTTCAACCGTTTGATCTCCTCCTGTTACCAAAAACGGATGCAATTTATCCCTGGTAACTTCAAAATAGGCCTCGCCTTTTAATTCAACGGTCCTGGTAGCTAAACCATGGAAGTTTGGCAGAAATTTGAGTGATGTTGCTGCGTTGATCATTATTCGGCTGCCATCTGATAAAACTATTTGATATTGCCCCCCGTTCGGGGTGCTGATTGTCTCATATCCACTTCCTATATTACCTCTGACAGGGGTACCATCTTCATAGGCTATTTGAGTTGCCTGAATAACAATTCCTTTTTTTGCTCCTGAAAGCTGAATTATTTCCCCACTCGCCAGGGTTAAAGCTGCTGTATTTTTACCCGGTAATATGGCATTTGTATAATTAGCAGGTTTCTTTATTTCAGTACCTGATTTTTTAAATACATAGAACATAGCACTCAAAGCCAGGATTATGCAGGCGGCGGCCACAAGTTTGGGCCACATCTGCCGCTTTTGGCTTTCCCGTGGCAATTCATTGAATATTGCTGCCAAATCACCGGAAATATCCTCTTTAGACAGTTCATCCGTATGCCTGGCATTTTCAAATAAATAAGCGGATTCTACTAATGCCTTTTCTTCTTCGGTACATTTTCCCTCAGCATATTTGATCAATAAAACCCGAATTCCTTTTTCTTCCATAATGACAGAATTAAAAAAGCCGTACTAACAGCACAAACCTGATAGATCCACGGACTATTGATTTCTATAATAAATACCTGGCTAAAAGCATCATAAGAACCATTGGAGTAAGCTTTCCCCTAAGAATTTTTAAAGCATGATGAATATGGGCCTTTACAGTTGTTTCAGCAATACCTAAATATTGAGAAATCATTTTATGACTCATATAATTTTTTCTGCTCAATAAAAAAACCTCTCTCATTTTTTCGGGCAAAGTATTAACTTCCTGTTCAATCATTTCTGCCAGCTGTTTGGTTCTGATCAAATGATCTGTAATTTGATTGCCTGCTTCATGAACCTCCTGAATCTTATCTATGTAAACGGACCGGACTTTTTTATAAGCATATAATTTAAGGACCCGGTTTTGGATAGCCTGGTATAGATATCCGGCAAGATTTATTTCCAGTGAAATACTTTCACGATTTATCCATAGTGTTGTAAATAACTCCTGAATAATGTCTTTAACCTCTTCCCTGTTGCGTAATTTATTGTAGGCATGCAAATATAGCACGCCGCTATAGCGGCTATATATTTCCGTATAGGCATCGTGGTCCCCTTGTCTGAATAGCTCAATCAACTCCCGGTCAGAAATCTTTTTCACAAGGGTCATAATCCATTATATGGTGCAACAAACGATCAATTCAAACTTAAAATAAATACTAAATATCAGGTTTAAAATCGCATATCAAAATAATCTGCTAATTTACTTAAATTAGAGATCAATCTGATATTATTGATAGTCCTTAGTTATCGTTTGGATAAATTGCCGTTTTAGAAATTATCAAAATTAAGCAACCATGTGTACTAATCTTTGCGACTAACCAAGGTTGGCCTGTAAGCGATCAAACCACTGTCTTGAAATGTCCATGTGCTGCCAAGGGATAAAAAGCGGGAAAAATCGTTCAGAAAACACTCGTGTAGAGTTACCATATTGACCACAATTTTCATCATCAATTACTTGTCATTTGCTAATGAAAACAGCGCCCATGACTATACTTCACAATCAGGTCTTATGCCGGGTCCCCTGTTTCAACGAAATTATTATCAACTTCTCTACGCTCTTTAATTTATTTATAAAGGTTGTTGAATAGTAATATCTTCCTTTAACAGGCAATATAGACCGTTGAGATAAAATTTGTATATACTAACCGGCGCAGGATCTAACATCCGGCAATATCATGATAATTAAAAAGTGCTTCGGATCTTTATTTTATTATTGCCTGTATCCAGGCTTGGAACGACCTGCTACGATAAATACCACACCTATTAATATGATTGCTATGCCAAAGAAAACAGGCATGCCAGGTGGCACGGTCCCGGGGGTATTGGTTAGGGGAATGGTAGAATCTGCTGCATTTACAGTCGAAGAAGTTGGTAATGCTATGTATCCCCCTACCATAAGTAGTATACCCAAAAAGATTAAAACTGATGGAAATTTCATAATAATTTATTAAAAATTTAAAACCTAACTAATAATTAACAGCATTTAATATTATTATATAACATGTTTACCGGAGAGATAACTTGTGATCTCAAAACCGCATTTTAGTCGTTATCCGATACATATTTACCGGGGATGCCCAAACGTTTCATTTTGCTGAATAATGTGATTATGAGTACATCCGGTAGTTCGGCAACCCTCATGGCCCCGCTTTATGTAGCTTCATCAATTTCTAAGCTCTACATAAAGTAAGCCAATGATGATTTCGGATAACAATTCGGTTTTCTTTATAAAACAAACAACCAAATAACTGACTATCAGCAATAAATAAAAAAATGCTTTGATTATTGAAAAACCAGAAATAAAAACATACCGAATAAAAATTTCCGACATTTCGTTTTTTTCCTATAGGTCGTAAACAAAACGAGCGCCTTTCATCCGTTTTATCACTTTACTCTTTTGAAAACAAGTGAAGGTCTGCATTCAGGCTGCTATTTCCTTTATTTGATGATGCCTGTGATTTCCATTTCCAGTAAACGGCTCCTCGTTTTGAACTTTTTCAGTAAATCCACTTTTTCCTATGTTCAAAACTGAACAGGGAAAAAGTGGAAAAAGGTTAGCTCATTTTGTTATGAATTTTCATTTTGCTTTTTTGCATGTTAGTCCCATTTCGCTGCTTGTTAAAACTTAGCGACCAATGTCATGCCCCGCATGATCCAGTAATTGCCTGCCGGAATATTCATCAGAAACCCAATTGATACGGTCTTCTCTTCGGTCAGCACAAAAGATAATTCCCTGCTATTGAAATCAGCATAACCAAGTACCGATCCGGCCGGGATATTTCCGTTGAGATCTGGCAGCGTACTTCCAACGGCAGCAACCATCAAACAGGGATTGGATCCATAGTTCGCGGCAACAAGATCAATCCTAAGTGTATAACTACCCGCAGGAAGCCTGACTGTCTGGTATATCTTCCCGTTTACAACATTGGGCTGAGGGTACTCGGTGGTAACCAATAGTGAGCCACCCTGATCTGCGCCCCAGCCCCCCATTTTACTACCGAAGCTGCTCGAGCCCGTTTTATTTTTGATCGCATCATTAACGATCCAATCCTTCGCCGACCTGAACCTGTCGCCTATATCGGTTTCCAACGGCTGAATTGGATTAATTGCATTCTTTAAATAATAAGATGTTACATCTTTAGTAACCGGGAACTTATCAAACTTAGAAGTATAAAAAGTATCAACAGCACCTGTGACAGGCAAGTAGGACGACTGGTACAAGATTGGCTGCCCGATTTTATAATCAGAAAAGGTTATCGAGTTGTCTTTGGGGCCTAAAAACACTTTTTTCTCCGTTCCGCTCGTCGCGGTATATTTTATTTGTGTTGTAATATTAACGGTATCAGGTGTATTGAAATTAAGTGTAACAGCATCACCATTAAAAACACTGGGCGTACTGCTGTTATATGGCCTGTTAGTCAAACCTGCCGAATACAGTGGCCCGAAGACTTTAGTAGCCTTTGCCGTCGATGTTATCGACCTGTTGCCTTTATCATCAAATGATACCAAAGAAAAGGTATAGGTGTACTCCCCTAAGTTACTGATATAAACTTTTACAGTATCTGTTGAGGTATGGCTGGTAGCTTTTACAACAGTTGAATCATTGCCGTCATTCCAGTAAACAACATATTTGTTAACAGAGGGATCCGGGCTCGGGCTCCATGTTAATAACACCCGATTGTTGCCGGGCGCCGCTTTAAGGCCGGATATTACACCGGGGTAAATCAGTTCTTTCTTATCAAGGAAACTACGGTATTTTGTAGCATCCTTGCTGCAACCGGCAGCTAAAAGAAAAATTACCGGGACGAAAATGAGTTTTATATATGATTTCATTTATCTCTTTTTTAATTGTCAGTTGAATTTAATAAGGCATTTATTGTGGTTTTCCATAAAAGGTCATCTCCTGGAAGATGAAAAAGTTGATGGATTTATTCCACAGCTCCACTGCCTGAATGCGGATATACCTTACCGGCGGCGCGCTGAATGGCACATTAAAATCAAATCCTGGTTTCACAAATTCTACGTCGGCTGCAGTAGCAGGAGTTGGCGGGATATTTCCTGAAGGCGGCGGCGGAGAATTATAAGTCCCGATTTGGGTCCAGCCCCCAACAACGTCGCCAAGAGAAGATGTCGCCGGCAAATTCACATCGACTCCCGGAGTCGCGGCCCCCCATAGCACCCATGTTTTGGGATTGCCGTCCGTGTAGGCAAACTGAAATTGCTGCCAGGCTTTATAGCGACTTAGCTTCACCACCTGTCCCATATCTAAGGACAAAATACCCGGTATTCCGGCACCCACGTCGGTATGCATAGGGGGCACGCTGCCGTCTGTTACGCCGTCATATAAGTATGGTACTCCCCAGTTAGAATAAATCTTACTATCCGTATTAAGCGGGAAAGTAGAAAATTTGGATTTATCGATCTCCGTTTCAAAAATCGGGTTAATTGTTTTGACCAGCGTATCTGATATATTACCCCAGGTATCGGTAACATAAACTCCAAACTTCCTTTCTTTTATATCATACCCCCTTACATTAAATTCAATAGAATCCAAGTTGGTGTAATACTGCGTAATAAGCAGGGGCTTTGGCTGGGTCAGATCAACAACCACTATTCCTATATTCTTTTTAAGCGGATTCCTTGCTTTGATATTCGCCCCGCCAAAATCAGATTGCATGGCTAATGATGGAAATACTTGTTGATAAACCGGCTCACCCGGGTGTACCTTGACAGTCACCGGATCAGACGCTACGTTTGCCCGGGTCACTACCCTGAGTGTTACATCATAATCCTGGCTTTTGGCAAAACCTTCCACCTTTATACTGTCAGAATAATAAGAAGATTTAACTTGCCTGGAGGTTGCGTCATTTATTTTATAGCTGGCCTGTACATACAAAATATTTGGTGAGTTTGGAAGATCATAAGTAATGTTTGCTCCCCCGTCATAGTTATCAACTTTAATATTGGTAACTACCTGCGGCTTGGTCTTATCCTCAGATGCGGGGCTATTGTAGCTGTCTATTTTCTTGCAGCAAACAAAGCAGCAGGCTATTGCAAAGCCTAAAACAAAATAAAATCTTTTATATAAGTGCATAATCTGGTAATTGTTATGTGAATGTTATCAATGAGTACTACCAACCTGGATTTTGTACCAGGTTCGGGTTAACCGTAAGTGAATTATCGGCAATAGGCCACAAATAATCCCGCTTATTAAATACCGGTTGAAAAAGTGTTTGCGGGGTATAATAGGCCTGCCTGTTAGTTGTCTGTTTCCAGTTCCAGCCCTGTATCGGAACGTTCAGCACAGATTCAAGTTCCTTCCATCGTCTGAGGTCCCACCCTATCCTTCCTTCAAAGCAAAGCTCAATACGGCGCTCCTGGTGGATAATTTTCCTCATACCTTCTTTACTTGAATATTCGCCCGCGTTAGTAGAAAACTGATCCCAGGATTGTTTCACGCCCTGCAAACCGGCCCTGTTCCTGACGATGTCAATATAACGGAACGCATCTGCGGTAGGTCCGTTAACCTCATTAATAGCTTCTGCATACAAAAGATATAAATCAGCAAGCCTCATCATAGGAAGCCTGTAACCAACCTCGGTAGCGGTAGTCTGATCATTTAAGAAATACGTAGTTTGGTAGTGAACTAATTTTTTAGGCCAATAGCCTGTTACATTAATATTGATATAGTTATTCGGACCGGCATAGGCAGTGCCGCTTGTACTGACCGCCTGCACGTAGAGTGCATTGTTTTGTTCCGTTCTGCCGTGGCCAAACCAAATCCCTCCATCAAAACCAAGATTTGCATAATATCTTGCTTCACGGTTCAAATTCAGATTTGCAGTAGGATATCCATTTTCAACAAAGGAACTATTCTTGTCGTCTCCGGTCCCGATCGAGTAACGGCTGCTATAATCCCAGGTTTTATCCTCAGTAATCGGTACCCCGTTAGCAGTATAAAACATTTGTGCTATGCCAAGCGGTGCTGAAAAGTTCGATTTGATATCGTGGTATTGCGTTACCCCAAAAATTGTTAAGCGGGGAAGCGCAAATTTCTGATACGTGAAAATAGGATTAAGCGACCAGATCACCTCCTTATTCAGTTCTGAACGCTCCGTGACCGCATTTTGCAGCGTCAGTACAAGGTTAAGCTGGTCTGTAATTGTCCCGATATTCCCCGGTTTTATAAACTGATAAAGCTTCAGGCCAAGCCCCTCACATGCGTCGATGGCATCCTTGCACGCGGCCATCGCTTTCTGCCATTTCTTAGGGTCGGTGCCTGTGGAAAAAAGGTTTACACCATCCTTGCCTTTAAAGTTGGCGTAATCCGGATTTCCGTTGAATTGCGGGCTTGCCGCGGTAGACAGTACCTCGGCTTTTACCGCAAGGGCGATTGGTTTGGTGATCCGCCCAAACTCACTGCTTGGATCCGGTAATTCCTGCGGCAAATCGGTTATGGCTTCGTTTAGCAATTGTTCAACATAATTGAACGCACTGTCTACCGGTTCGCGTTTAACCCTGACTTCTGCTGTCGTAGCATCTATCGGCAAACTTTTCCGTAAAATCGGGATCGGACCATACATCCTTACCAGCCAGTAATGATAATAAGCTTTCAAAAATTTCACCTCGGCAACCCATCGTTGCTTATCAGTTGGCAAAATCCCCTGTGCCTTATCAATATTCTCCAAAAAAATATTGCACCTGCGGATCGCCTGAAACATAGGGAGGCCCTGTCCTGCGCCATCCCAAAAATTCATAGCCGGATTAACAACATTCTGGCTTCCTTTTAACAGGTTAAAACCTTCTTCACCGCTTCCAAGGTTTGAATAGGTAACCAGGGAGGGGTCGGGTATAACGATCTCCGCAGAGCTTGTAAATCCCGGATTCCGCAGCACATCCGAAAGTACCTGTAAAGGGGAATAGCAGGCAAATAAATAATTTTCAGCTTCATTCCGGCTTTGAAAAGCATAATCCAAAGTGGCTGTATTGTCCGGAGTAACATCCAGGTATTTTTTACAGGAGCCAAATGCTGCTGCAAATACCAGGAACATACAAATTTTATAATATTGTTTCATTGCTTCTTGTATAATTTAAAACGCTTAACTATTGAACAGATTCCGGTGGTCAAACTTAAAAATTGACGTTAAGGCCGATATTGAATACTTTCTGGATAGGATAATTAAAACCATTGCTTCCCAATTCGGGGTCCCATAGCCTGAAGGAACTGAAGGTTAACAAATTCAGTCCGCTGAAATAGATCCTCATGTTAGACATCTTCAATCGTTTCACGAGATCCTTAGGCAGGCTATATCCGAACTCCACGGATTTAAGCCGTATAAAGCTCCCGTCGCGAAGCCACCATGTACTCGCTCTTGTATTATTGGAAAGCGTTCCCCAATCAGTTCCCAGCCTTGGATATAAAGCGTACAGATCCTGATTTTGCTCAGACCAGTGGCTGTCGGCATAACCTTTCAGCAATTGTGTCTCTCCTACAAAGGGGCTTGTTTCAAGCGGGTTAATAAAGAATGACACCCTGGCGTTACCGTTGAAGAACAAGCTAAGATCAAAATTCTTATATCCGGCAGAAACGCCGAAGCCATAGGTTATTGCCGGGGTGGTAGGTAACCCGATCGGAACCATATCCCTTTCCGAAATGATTCCATCTCCGTTAACGTCCCTGTATTTAATATCGCCGCCTTTGGGTGCAACACCGTAAGATTCGAATAATTGCGTAGGAGAAGCTGCCGCTTCTTTGTCATCTACAAAAAGTCTTTCTGCAATAAACCCGTAAAATTGATTAATGGGCTGTCCCGTTTTATATCGCCATGGCTCCTTATATTGAGGTTCCTCGAACGAAATATATTTACTGCTCGTTATAGTAAGGTTTCCTAAAGCAGACAGCCAGAAATTATTAAATGTCCTTTTATAGTTCAAATTCAAATCAAGGCCTTTTGACTCTGCAACTCCTATATTTGCTGCAATAGGCGAGCTCCCCTGATTTTCAAGTCCGACAGAAGTTGGGATTGATGTCCGGGGCATCAAGATATCATATCTGTGCTGCTTATAGATTTCGGCAGTTATATTCAGATCGTTAAATAACGTTGCTTCTACAGCCAGGTTGGTTTGTTTTGATCTTTCCCAGGTAACATCAGGATTTGGATAACTGATTACAGATGCGCCACCCCTGTAATTTGTATTATTATATCCGAACCAGGCCGAATTACCACCATTCAGGTTAACATTTGACAAATAAAAGAAGCGCTGTGATCCTATGTTATCGTTACCCACAAGTCCGTAACTACCCCGGAATTTAAGCCTGCTGATTATATCGGTAAAACCACCTTTCCAAAATCCCTCATTAGATACTACCCAGGAGGCACCGATTGTTGGGAAAAGCCCAAAGCGGTTATTTTCCGAAAAGCGCTCTGAACCGTTGTAAGCAGCATTGGCTTCAACGAAGTACTTATTCATATAGGAATAACTTACCCTGCCCGTATAATTCAGGTTTCGGTAAGGTAGGGTGTACTGTAAATCCGGTTGATGGGTAACAGGGTTTTGAGCATTAGGATTTAAGGTTTGCTGCCGCACCAAAGCTAATGCGCTGCTTATAGTATGCTTTCCGAAAGTTCTGTTATAATTGAGGATCCCCCTTAATAATACAAAAGTTGTAATATTTGACTGACCAGGGGAATAATTTAAATATTCGGTAGCCCGGTCATCGCCTGTCTGCTGATTGATCCACAACAAGCTGTAGGCTCCCGTCTGCGGATCATACAGATTCGTGGGCGCAGTATAGTAAAACGGATTATACTGCCTTGTATAATCAAAGTAGGCATACCTGTTGGTGCTAAACAAGCCCTGAAAGCTTAAACCGGGGGTAATCCAGCTGAAGTTTTGGTTCAGCTCCGCCTGTGCAGACATCCTGGATTCAGAGTAGGTTTGAAACCCCTTTAACAAGTCGGCATATGGATTAACATAATTTACGCTGTTAGCCGAGCCTCCCGGGTAATTGCCGAACAGGATATGTGTGGCACCTGCGTAATCGCCCACAGCCGGAAATGATGCCGGAAAAAGAACCGGATTAGTATGCAGTGCTTTATAATACAGATCTGTTGCCAGTCCGGAGCCGGAAATTGGTCCTCCGTAATCCGTAAAGTTGCCCCAAAGCATCACAGAAACCTTCGTAGTTTTTGTAAGATTAATTTCTACGTTCGACCTTAGCTGGTAATTCTGAAGCTTAACATTGTTTTTCTCAGTAGGGTTCCTGTTTTCAGTTTTCAATATGCCGTTATCAACGTTTACCGATCCTGATACATAATAGGTTGCCACTGCACCTCCCCCGCTCACACTTAGATTGGCGCGTTGCGTGGTGGCGTTTTTATTAAATAGTTTATCGAGCCAGTTTACAGCCGGGTATACATACGGATTAGATCCGGGGTCGCCCCTCAGCGCTGCTTCAGTGTTGTAAATTTTATTCTGATCGTATCTCGGAACGGCTAAAGGGTTCCGGGTTGTCTGGGCTTCATCATAAAGCTTCATATAGGTTATCGGATCGGCAATCTCCAGCGTTTTTGTCGGCGCTGATATCGAGTTCTCCAATCTGAAATTAAGTGTGGCTTTCCCGAGCTTCCCTTTTTTGGTCGTTACCAGAATCACCCCGTTAGCACCCCTGGCACCGTATAGTGCTGTAGCAGACGCATCTTTAAGAATACTGAAGTTCTCGATATCATCTACCTGAAGGCGTGCGAGATCACTTGACGTTAATTCAACGTTGTCGATAAGGATCAGGGGATCCTGCTTATATCCAAACGTTGTAACACCGCGGATGAAGAATTGAGCATTATCCTGGCCGGGCTGTCCGTTACCCTGGAAGGAAATTAGCCCCGCCACCCGTCCGGCGAGTGCAGTTGTCAGGTTACTGGCCGGAATTTTTAATTCCTTAGGGTTAATTGTAGTAACGGAGCCTACAACTGCTTCTTTTAGCTGTTTTCGTCCAAATGCAGTAACTACAATTTCTTCACTTTGTGTCACAAACTCCTTCAAGTGGACATTCAGGACTTTTTGACCGTTAACATCGACCGTAACTTTAATAAAGCCAACCGATGAAAATATTAACGTAGCATTTGATTTGACGTTGATCGTATAATTACCGTCCTTGTCTGTTATTGCACCTATCTTTGCGCTTCCCGATACGGCCACTGTAGCACCCTGTATCGGGTGCGAAAGCGTATCGGATACGATTCCCTTTACCTGAATATTTTCCTGCGCGTACAATGCGCCGGAAAAAACCAGTAAAAAAAAGACAAACAAAATTCTTGAGTAAAAATTTCTCATCATGGGCATATTTGGTTTTAATTGGTTTAAAATCTCACAGCAATGATTATAGATCGCTGTAAAGCAAGCATTTATACAAATACTGTTTCGCCAAATATATTGTCTTTAAAAAGCCCGGATTGTCGTACAATTAACCAACTATATAAAATTATTATCCCATTGCACACATTTTTCCACGTTTCAAGCACCTGCGATCATAAACAGGGTTATAGCCATCTGTAACAAAGTTTTTTAGGGGAGCTGCCTGTCCGAAATACAATCGATTGACAAGACCGCGTGAGAAGTCTGATTAGCAGGGAGACTTAATTACGGATGTTTTTTTGATTTATCACCGATTGTAATTTCTATAATTCCCCGCATTTAGGGGGCATTTAGTGTAGATAAGTAGCAAAAGCGTCATAAGTGACTTAATTCCCCATTTTTTTACTACCCTGAAAAAATCATTTTGGGTAACACCTGGGTAACAGAACAGAAAAAACAAGGCCAATTGTCCAGGGATCCGGGCAACCAAAACAAGAATAAATCACTAACAATGAGATTGTTAATTATCGTAACTTGTCAAAAGATTAGGTTATTTAATGAGATTACTTCCCGATACAGAAAGTACTTAGGCTATGGTTATCAGGAAGTTATAGATTTTTAGCACCAAAATAGCAACAAACTTCTTGACCTAAATTTAGGTCATTTTTGACGCTATCTTGTTACCAGGATGTGGAAAACTTTGCGAAGTTAATCAATATTTTTCAATATCAGACAGAAACTGAAAAGCATCTAATTGATTCTTGGACTTCAGTCTTCCATAGAACGCAGCCTTAACAAAATAAAAATAGGATGCCCGTATTGCAGAACATCCCTCTAAAACTTTCTATGTAAGCAGTTTGGTGTATCTGGTTTTACTGAAACATAACTTCAGAGGTCGGCCGAAACCTACCTTTTCTTCCTTCTCTTCGCCTTTCGGCACATTTTCCTTAATGCTCGGAAAATGCACAACACATAGTAAACTATGGTTATTAGAGCAGCAATCGCTACCAATAATGCAAAAATACAAATCGCACATTCCTACAGTGTCATTCGAGCATCTTTTTTTGAAGGAATAAGCCCAAACCCAGATTTTAACGACAACTGGTACATAGCATTGAAACATTAATGCTATCTTATCAACTATGAATTTGATGATTTGGATTAAAAACTCATTAATTCCTTGAGCCTTACAATTCTGGAATATGTAAAGCCAATATTTTATCTTTGATAATTCGCTAATCTCAGCCTTTTAACTCACAATTATTAATGGAAAAAGAAAAGACCGAATGTTCGCAATGGAACCATTTGCGAATCAACCTTAACAAAGACCTCGCCTATAACCCGGAATGGGAATCTGCAATCAAATTATTTTCTGACCGTTTTAAGGTTAAGTATTTTGATCCTATCCAACAGCTTATTGAATTGGATTGGCTGAAAGGGGAAGGCTTTACCATACTGACCGTACAGTGTTCTCTGATCGAGGCTTTTGCAACGCTTCGAACGGGACAAATTTTTACTAATAATAGAGTTGCTGCGGTAAAAAAAAAGTATCTGTATTTTGAGAGCAAACGCATCTTTACAGATTTCCTTGAAAGTGAAGCCATTTTTAAAGAACACTTCTGGGCGGAGGATCCAAATGAAAAAGACGGCAAGGCCAGAGTACCTCCATTTAGTGCATCATCTTTTTACAGTGATGTCCGCTGCGCTTTGATGCACGAAGCCAGAACCAAAGGCAATTGGATCATCAATGCAGATCCAATAAGTAAGGTCGATCCAAGAAAAGCTGTCTTTATCGAAAAGGAAGGCGATCACTTAAAGATATACAGGACCATCTTACATTTCAGGCTTCAGGATTATTTAACCCAGTATTGTCTTGAACTTAAGGAGCCGAAGAACAACAGACTACGGCTGTACTTCGCAAGAAAAATGGACCATTTATTTCAATACCCGGCCAATTCCAAGAGATTCATCTGGTGGGAAGACAAATAACGTTAAGCCTGGAATTAATTGTATTTTTAATACGAAAACCTGTCACTATGTATATTAAGAATGTCATCATCGAGAACTTTAAATGTTTTAACGGCCTGTTCAAGTTAAAGCTAAATGAAGGCGTTAATATTCTTGTGGGGGATAATGAGGCCGGAAAGTCCACGATTCTAGAAGCGATCCACCTGGCCCTGACAGGTATGCTTCATGGGCGGTACCTTAAAAATGAACTCACACAGTATATTTTTAACAGCGATGTGGTCAGTACCTATATCACCGAGCTGGAAACCAAAGGTATTAAAGCGGTCCCGCCACAGATCCTGATCGAGATAATTATGGCTGGAGACGGACTTGCAGAGTTTGAAGGCGATGGCAATAAAGAAAGGATTAAACAACCCGGGTTTGGATTAAAGATTCTTTTTGATGACAAATATCAGGAAGAGTATGAGAAGCTGGTCAAAAACGGAGGTATAAAAACACTTCCCATAGAATATTACCAGATACAGTGGACATCATTTGCGAGGGATGAAGGGATCACGCCACGGTCAATTCCGATCAAATCCGCATTGATCGATTCGGCCAGCAACCGCCATCAGAACGGGTCTGATATTTACATTTCCAGGATTATTAAAGAATTCCTTGATGAAGAAGAGATCGTAAAGATTTCCCAGTCTCATCGCCAGATGAAAGAATATTTCATGGCGCAATCTGCTATCCAGACCATTAATGAAAAGATCAAAAAAGCGGCGAAGATAACGGAAAAACAGATCGAGTTATCTGTTGAACTATCTTCCAAGAATGCTTGGGAGAATAGCTTGATGACCTATTTGGATAATATTCCGTTTCATTACATTGGTAAGGGCGAGCAATGTATCATCAAAACCAAGCTGGCGCTGGGGCATAAGAAGGCTAAACAGGCTAACATTATTTTGCTGGAGGAACCGGAGAACCACCTTTCACATTCCAAACTTAACCAACTCATAAAGGACATCCAAACTGAGCAAGCCGCCAAACAGGTATTAATTTCCACGCACAGCAGTTTCGTAGCCAATAAACTTGGGCTGGAAAACCTAATCTTATTGCATAACCAGAAAACCGTCAGGTTAAACGACCTCGATCCGGAAACACAAAACTTCTTTCAAAAACTTTCGGGTTATGATACGCTGAGGCTGATCTTATGTAAAAAGGCTATCCTGGTAGAAGGCGACTCGGACGAACTGATTGTTCAAAAGGCTTTTATTATGCAAAACGGCGTATTGCCGATAGAAAAAGGCATCGATGTGATCTCGGTAGGTACCTCATTTCTGAGATTCATGGAAATAGCGGCGATGATTAATAAGCCGGTAACGGTAGTTACAGATAACGACGGCGACCCGAAAGCACTTTTAAAAAAATATGAGGACTATAGCGGTGTTAACGTCAAAGAAAACATCAAGATCTGTTATGACGAAAAGATTGATAAGGGAGACTTGAAGATCGGCGACAAAGCTTTCAATTATAACACCCTTGAGCCAAAAATGCTCGCTGTAAATAGCCTTAAACTATTCAACACATTATTTAAAACCACCTACAAGGATGTTAATGATATGCACCGGTACATGCGCAGTAATAAAACGGAATGCGCGCTTGCCTTATTTGATGCGCAAATACCTATCCAGTTCCCCAGTTACATTTTAGAAGCAATAAAGTAATGGCGGGTTCCAATAAATTGATCATCGCGGCTGCGGGCTCCGGTAAAACAACACATTTGGTAGAAGAAGCACTCAGGCTCAGCGGTAATAAAGTGCTGATTACAACCTACACACAGGCCAACGAATTGGAGATCCGTAATAAGATCATCGCATTAAATCAGTGTATTCCAGGCCATATTGTTATTCAAACCTGGTTCACTTTTCTCCTGCAACATGGGGTCCGCCCGTTCCAGGGCTGTGTTTTCGATAAGAAAATTAAAGGCCTTATTTTATCCAGTGGGCAGTCCGGCATAAAATTCACTTCCAAAACGGGTCAGGTCGTTTATTTCAGTGAGGATAAAGAATTCGAGAATCATTATTTTAATAAGGGAATGAAGATCTATTCTGATAAACTGTCCAAGCTTGTCATGCGTTGTAATGAGCGATCCTCAGGTGCGGTGATCGACCGTTTATCACGGATATACACGCATATTTTCATTGATGAAGTACAGGACTTGGCAGGATATGATTTGAACTTCTTAAAATTATTGTTTCAGTCCAGTCCCGAGGTGTTACTGGTGGGCGATCCCCGTCAGGGCACCTATTCCACCAATAACGCCGCAAAGAATAAACAATATAAAAGGTCCGAGATCACACACTTTTTCGAGGATCACACCCTCGGGCTTGAAACTGATGACCAATCTCTACAGATCAACCACCGTTGTAATAAGGCGATCTGTGACCTGTCCAACAAGCTATTCCCCGACTTTGCAGGCACCACAGCAGGAAATGATCAGTTAACCGGTCACGACGGACTGTTCTTTATCAGGGAGTCTGAAGTAGATCATTACCTTAATAAGTATCAGGTTATGCAACTTAGAGATAAAAAGACTAAAGCCGTAAATGATGCCTTCGATGTGATGAATTTCGGAGAAGCAAAAGGTCTTTCCTTTGACAGGGTTTTGATCTATCCTACCAAACCCATCATAGATTGGTTAAAAAATAATAAATGCGAGCTTGCTCCTACAAGTAAGTCCAAGTTTTATGTGGCAGTTACGCGTGCCCGCTATAGTTGCTGCATAGTGTATAATTACACTAATGCGGACCAATGTCAGGGATTTACCAAGTATAAAATTGTTTAAGAAATATCATGATAACCGTACCGGCAATAGAAAGCAACCAACTTGCTGAGCTTTGTAAACTCATTGGCTGCGACGATACCCTAGTTTTTGTGAACCTGGATCTTTCAGAAAATTATCCAAAAAACGAATGCTTTGATAACGTAAGCGCGAAGGTAATTGCCCACGGTGGTGAGCGGGTTGTCGGGTGGTCGATCTGGCAGCATGATTATATGCTCGAAGCGGAATATCATGCGGTATGGCGATCTCCTGAGGGCCAACTGGTGGATATTACGCCAAAGAATTTACCGTTTGAGCACATAATGTTTATTGAAGCTCCGACTCGCCCTTATCAGGGTGTACAATTGGATAATATCAGGTTAAACACGACCGTCAACCAGCTGGTTGACGACTTCATCTCACTTGCAGAAACCAAATTTTTTATTTTTAGCGGCGGGGAAAAAGCCTCACAGAAATTTATTCGACTGACCAAAAATGAACAGGATATCTTGAACTACATTAATGGGATGATGATAGCTGTAGATGCCCTGCTGGCAAAGGGCGGTGTACGTAATTCACCCTGCTTTTGTTCTTCCAACCTGAAGTATAAACATTGCCATGGTAAAGGCCTTACCTCTTATCTTAATTCTATTAAATTATGATCACATTTACCCGGCACGATGATTTTATCAGTCTGAATTATACTGTTGAATACGGGGAGTCAGACTGGGTCTCTAGAGAGCTGAAAAAATCTGGGTATATCCGCTTGAAGAAAACGTTCCTTTTGGAAGAACAAAATTTCATTACGCAATCTCAGGACGATGAAGAAGAGGATGAGATCTTCGACCCGGAAATTTATAAGTTTCGTTTTGCCAACTTAAGTGACGGATATTTTGAGGTCATTCCGGGGATCATCAGTCGGACGGTCCGCATTTTATTCGAAGCCAATATTGACCTGGACATTAGTTATTTCGTTGCTGACGTGACCACATCTATTTTTAGATTGCTGGAAAGACTGGTTGAAGAGCCTATTTACATAGGCGGTGACGTTCCAACAGCAATACCGATCTCTGAGTTTGAAAAAATGATCGAAGGTTTTCCTACAGCTCATGAGAAAAAGTTGTATGCTGAAGCCAGAATGAGTGCGATACTCAAAAATTACCTGGATAAAACCAAAGACAGTGAGATGCAATATCAGCGTTACATGAATAAAAAGATCAGCCGGCAGGGTGCGAATCTTCAGAAAACATTTAAGGAAACTGAGCTGGTCAAGTATCAAACTCTGCTGGAAAAAGTTGAAGGCATGCTATCTGACGAAAAAGATTACAGCGAGAAACAATGGCAAGTAGAGATCCTGGAGATCATCCAATTGCTCTACCCCAAATACATCGCCGTCCTCTCCAACGTGCCGATCAGTGACAAGACGATCAGTGACCGAATTCTTGATTTTCTTTTGATCGATACCAATGGCCATGTTGATATTATCGAGATTAAGAAACCATTCGATAACAGCATCATCACATCAGGTAAACACCGAAATAATTATATCCCGCTAAGGGAACTGTCTGGAACGATCATGCAGTTGGAAAAATACATCTACTTCCTGAACCGTTGGTCTGCGGACGGCGAAAAGTACCTACTTGAAAAATATCGGGACCTGTTACCTGATGACATAGAGATCAGGATCACCAATCCTAATGGTATCATCATTATGGGCCGGGAAAATAATCTCAATACGGAACAGCGCCTGGACTTTGAGGTCGTAAAAAGGAAATATAAAAACGTAATGGATATCATTACCTATGATAGTTTGATATATCGGCTCAAAAAGATCATCGAGCAGATCCAAAAAAAATAGCCATGTGCAAAATTTTGCAACATACTTTTGCAAAATAATCTAAGAGTGGCTAAATTAATAAGATTGACTGCTTATTTGGCGCACTAAACCAGTGCATACAGGTTAAGCGTGGCATAGTAAAATACCAAATCAAAAGGTTTTTCCGCATTCTGAATTTCGGCTATTAATTTATTCTTGACTACGCCGGAAACTAATTGTTCGGCAAAGGGTAGGAAAAACGCTGACTTTTCCGTGGCTAATAAGTGAACGGTTTGACCGTAAGCCTTTTGAATATCACCTATTTCTCCTAAAATTTTGTAAAAAATGTTCGCAAACATAAACCCTATCTGATCCAGCAGCGGCCATTTTGCGCCGATCACCTGAGCTATTCGGTTCTGCATGAGTACGGTAGTATAACCAATGATCTCGTTAGTGGCAACGGTTGCCCCTGAGAGTGGATTTGCGGTATCCGCGGCATTGCAGGCGCTGATAAAATACAGCTGGCTTTTAGCGCTGTGTAAGGCCTTCAAGGTATCGATGTTGAAAATTTCCCCGGCCAGACCTGCATCGGCTGGATCAGCAAACCTGGATATTGGCGCACCATGTGTAATGATATGTACCAGATCCGCTCCGTTGATCTTACCCAGCTGCTGTTGAATATCCTTATCGCTGGTTACCGTCAATATTGCGGGCCGCGGGAAATAGCCGGCAACTACAGTTGCCTCCGGCTCAAACAATCCCAGAGCTCCCTTTTTATTGATAAGGATCTGCATCCGTTCCAGCTCCCTCCTAACGTGCTGTTGTGGAAACATGATTGGACACTGCACGAGCGTGAAATCGCCTTTTCCCAAGCGCAGAAGCATGAGCTCATTAGCCAGACATGCTTCCGGTAGCGGAAAATAGGCATCCTCTACCCCGGAAAAGATATTCATTCCTTTTTGGTCGGCCATTGGCAAGTCATCCCAAATCGCATTCAGCTGATCATCTATGAATTCAACGACCGCAGCCAACTGCTTTTCAAACGTGGTCCAGGGAATCTTTTTGCCTCGGTAGTCCAGCAGTGCCTCCCGATAAGCCTTGAAATGAGTGGTTTCAAAAAACGCGCAGTGGACCGACCGTTCATTTAAGATAAAGTTGATATAACTATCGTTTGCTTTAATAACGAATACCAGCACATATTTTTGTTCCAGCCGGTCAGCAAGGAGTTCTGTGAGTACCGGCAAACTGCTGAAATCAAACACTGGCCGCAAACCATAATGTTGAATAAGTTCGCCAGCCAACAGGGCAAAATCTTGAAAAGGCAAGTCGCTGACATCATCATTAGGGGCCGACAACGTCGCAATGCTCACCTCCGTCAAAAACGGATCGTCGCTCTGCTCTTTTTCAGCCCCAAGGATCATTCCGCTATGCTCATGGAGCTTAGTTACGATCCGTTTGAGCTTGAGCTGCTCCGCACGCGGTATCTGCGGCAAACCTTCAACATATTCCGCCCAAGCCAAAATAGCTAACCAATCGCTTTGTGAGGTCTTTTTCAAGGCGACGAGAGCGGGTAGCAGATCTGCTGGCTTTGCCCATCGCCTGATTAATAGCATGACGTGCAGAAGTCGGCCATTATACTGGCTCCGGATCCTTTTCCGGTAATGCGGACGAACGGTGAACTGCATAGCGTCTTCGATACGGAAAACAGCCCTGTTGAACCAAAATATCGAGGTGGCCGGTTTAGCATTGACGGCGGTGACAAGGGAATAGATCAGCTCGTACTCTATCAGCAGCTCGTTGAACTCGACATCCCTATCTTTCTGCTCATAGCTAGCGATCTCGTCAGCTTCAGCCTGAAGGGCCCTAAAGACAGACTCCGCACCGGCCCAATCCCCCATGTCCTTCAGACAGATTGCCTGGTGTAAGGGCGCGGAAAAATTAAGGATCGTCTTTCCTGAGGTCCTTGAGGCAATATCCGTGAAAAGCTGATAAGCAGCGTCAGTTTTTTTTAGCCGCATCTTGACCACGGCAAGATTGAACAGATCCTGATCGGGAACGGGAAGATCGGCTAGCCTACGGTTTTCGATCAGTTCCTCAAAGATACTTTCGGCCCATTCATGATCCTGGCGGTCAACAGCCATTTTTCCGAATGCCGCGTCGACCTCACGCATGTTATCCTGGTTCCCCTCTTCCCTGGCCAGCTTATTGGCCTCGAATAACAGCCGTTCAGCGGGTTGGTACGCCCCCTGGCGGGAAAAGATTGAAGCCGCGCTCAGAAGAAAATCGAACGCTTCACCGGCCTCACCCATCGTATTAAAAAAAGCAGCAATTCGTTGATACAACAAAAGCAGCGTATCTTCGCCCGCCAGGCCGGGCCGTATCATGATCTTGGCATTGCGGCAGATCAAAAATCCCCCGTGAATCTCACGGACCGATTCACAATAATCCAATGCTTGTCCGAGGCTCTTTAGAAAAAGTTCAGGCTCCGGCTTTTGAAATAAGGCCATGATACGGAAATACCAAGCCATGCCTCGATGGGAAGGATCAGCATACTCGTCTTCGGGGAAGAAATCCAAGAAGATCTGGCTCAGCACTAAAGCCAATTCAGGCTCGGTCTCCGGCAGATCCTCCAAATAGCCGATCATGGCATCGAACAGCCGCCAGTGCAGCCCTGGTGTTACCCATTCCTTCAGAAATGTTTCAAATGCCTCCGGTCCGGCAGCGACCGCACGCGCTAATCGTTGCAAAAATTCTTCGTTATCCATATTTGATCGACTAAATATAGCAATCACTTGGTGATCGCCTTAACTTTCGGCCTTTTTGGATACAAAATTGAATTTGTATCTTCGGGTATGCGTTTTAAAGACCTGAATTTTGTCACCTTTACTGATATTCTTGATCTGATCAAGAGCCAAGTCCCTGAAGACTCTTCATTAGATTACAAAGCCACATTGTCCTTACAAGGCGATGGGAATAAAAAGGAATTTTTAGCTGATGTCTCGTCTTTTTCCAATACTGATGGCGGCCTAATGATTTTTGGCATTTCAGAAGCTAAGGGATTGCCTGTTCACGCAAATGGTTTTACCTGCACCGATGCAGATGCGTTGATTCTGCAAGCCGCTGCCGTTATTCGCGACGGACTCGACCCGGAAATATCCATGCGGGGTATTAAAATGAGGGTATTAACGGTTCAACCCAACCAAATCATTTTGATCTTACAAATACAGCCCTCATTGGATGGGCCGCACAGCATCGCCTTTAAGCAATCAGGGAAATTTTATGCAAGGGGTCCGGCTGGTAAATATCAGTTGAGCAATGCTGAAGTACGTAAGGCGGTTTCCGCCCAAGGGCTGCTACTGCAGACGATACGTCAAAGACAGCAGACCAGTCTCCATAACTTACTAAATACTCCCGAACGTCTATTTATTGGCCCAAGGATTATTCTGCAACTATACCCGGAAACCAGCCTGCTATATGCAAGAACACATGACATTACCGGAATTGCGGCCGGGGCTCGGAGGCTGCGGCCTTTAGGTAATGTTGACACTTCTCACGCTTACAATCTTGAGGGCTTGCTGTTAAGCGCCAGGAGACCGGGCAATACTGTAGATGCCGCTTTCTTACAGGTTTATTTTGATGGCTCAATCGAAACAGTCAACTCAATCATCATCGCACCCCACCAGCTAGATGCGAATCTTCTGGAGCGTTATATCATGAGCGCAATTTTGGATTATATGAAGTTCTATCGTGAGGAAACCAACGACACAAATATCCGCGCATATCTAACAATAGATGGATTGTCAGGCCAAAGCTTCTATGCCACCCAAGCGGGCCATTTACTGGCCCCGCAAACACCCCCCGCACGGCTGACCTTCGATGAACTACAATTAAAGCCTTTTGATTTCGACATACCGGATCTTTTTGTTTGGTTCAAGCGTTTATGGCGTGCCTGGGGCTATCCTAATGCGCATAATTTTACGGATAGCGGCCATTGGAAATTTGAACACGAATTAAGGGCTCACCGTTAACCTCAGCTGAATACTGTTACATCCGATGCCAAGATCCAATCCTTGTTTCCAGATACCGCTCTCTAAATGCCTGAGCAGGTTGCTTTTTTTCACGATGCCACATCGATAATTCCGTCTTCTACACTAATTTAGCCAGGCGACTATAATTAAAACATAGGTACTGTAAAATATATTTTTGCATCCAAAAAATCTTTATCGGCTGATTATCAAAATGCTTTGGGGGATTTAAGTAACAAATAAACAACTATATCCACAATGTCTTTAAGTTATCAAACTATAAGCCGTATTTCTACCCCTCTCTTGTTTCTTTTATTCAAAGTAATAATGTTATTCCAATACACCTATTAATAGAGCATTTTACTATTCTCAATTTTATTTTGAAACCACTGTAAATAGCGTTCTGTCTGAGAAGCCAGATAGTAGGGTAAATTAAGCAAATGATATTTTTTTCCTTCAGGGGTTACAGGTTCTGTAATCAATATTTCCCCGGCATAAAACCGTATAGCCATTTGATGGGAAACTAAGTCCATGTATAAATGCAGGGATTTAAGTTTTCCCTCTGCCCCGGATTTTACTTCAATTGGAATGAGTTTACCTTCAAACGGCCAAATAAAATCCACCTCGGCGGAAGAAGTCGCTTTTTCCCTTACCCAAAAGTTAAGACTGCTTAAAGCGTTGTATTGCGATGCCAGCAGCTCTTGTCCTACCAGGTGCTCGATCATGGTACCCTGATATACTTTATTTAAATCAATGGTTCCCAAGATCTCTTTTTGAATACCTGCAAAGTAATTGAGCATCCCGGTATCCAGAATTTGTAACCGTGGTGATTTTTTATGATCGGGTAGCAATGGGAGTTTTGTATCCGTAGATGGGTAAAGCAACTGTATAAGCAACGCATTCTCCAAAGTGCGCAATGCTTCGCTCATATCCCGGGAACGGTAAGACGAGTTACCGAAACCTTCAAATTTTATACGTTTTCCAGCTTGTGAAAACGATGCCCGTATAGCATGCCGAATATATTGTACCTGCGAACTTGTTGCTGCATACTTCTCTACATCATCTATATAAGCTACGATGAGAGATTCATAAACAGTTTGCAATGCAGTCAAATCCTTACTTATGCTATAATTATTCACTATTTCGGGCATACCGCCGATCAATGCATAAGTGTGAAAAAGCTGTAATAATTTAGTATGTGTAAATTGCGGGGCTGGCGTAGTTTCTAAATAGTCTAACGCAGCTCGCTCACCAATGGCGTCCAAAAATTCAGGAAATGAGGCCGGTCGCAGTACTTTGTATTCTACCCGGCCAACGGGAAAACTTATGTTTTTATTAAATAAGGTTTCGAGCATACTACCAGCCGCAATTATGGCTATTTCAGGCTCCGACTCATAGAAATAACGTAAAATATTCAGTGCCTCCGGCACCTCTTGTATTTCATCAATAAAAATAAGGGTGCTTCCTTTTTTTGACAGCGATTTGTTTTTTATGAAAAACAGACTTTGTACTAATACCTCTATGCTATTAAACTGCTCAAAGGGCAACCTGTCATTAGCTAATTCAAGATTTAAATAAATGTACTGTTCAAATCGTTCAGCAAATTGATTAATCATTGTTGTCTTTCCAACTTGCCTTGCACCTCTAATTACCAAAGGCTTACGGCCATTTTTAGATAACCACTTTTCTAATTCTACTACGATGCTTCGTTTGAACATGTCACAAAATTAGGGTAAATATTTTAATATCATGGCACAGAATTAGGGTAAAAATTAATTATTCCTGGCACATAATTAGGGTAACGATCTCTACCACTGCATAATTAGCCCCTTCGATAAACCTGCCCTTCCTGCAAATGTGCTTTAAGATGTTCCCGTGTAGCTTCGGTTGCCGGTTTCTATCCCTCGACTTGTTAACCGGAAAAATCCCGGGCATGCGGGGACAACTCAGCGTGTCAAACACAGGAGCAGCACCACGTTATAATTAAGTTCTTTACGACGTCCGCAATATTCCGCCATCAAAACAGGAAGAATGCCCCTAACGGCACGTCCTTAATCGTGGGAGCCATGACGACACTATTTTCACGTTACAACTTTGTGCCGTTATAGGCAACTTCTTCATAATTACGTACTATTCCGCCCGTTTCCAATCCAGATGAACCGCAATTCCGTCCCCTATTTTTTGAATTTCCATCAACCTGTTACCATCAACTTTTACATCAATTTCATTCTTACCCCTGGTGTGGCCGTTCATGTTCTGGAACGTAGAGCCTAAAACATGTTCCTCACCAAAATCGCCATTTTCGTCTACGGTATAAGTGCCATATACGCCAAGGCTATTAGTTACCGCAGTTTCGTATTCTTCCGGCGTAGCGTTTGCACGGTCTCCTGAAGCAAACTTTGGTATATCGGGGTTATGGACGATGACGATAAAGTGTAAATCTTCAGTGAAAATCAACATCCCGGCCGGGTGCGGACCAAGGATATTTATATGGGTTCCGTGATTATCAAGGTAACCGGAAACCAAATTCCAGGTTCCTGCAACGTTGTTCTTTTTCATATATATAATCTGATTGGATTTTTTCATGCGATTCGGAGAATTTGTTGTTGTAGCCGCAAATGAAATTAATAATGCCAAGCCGGCAAGTGCGAATAGAAAGATGTTCCTGTTTGCCTTTTTAATTATAAACAGATTTGATTTTTCCATGTCTTTTTGTTTTTTAACCTTATTGCTTTCTCTCCTCTTTTTGATCAGCCGGTCCGGTATTGGCCATCCCATTGCACTTTTACCTGTTTTCGATCCAGCACACTTTTAATTTCCGCTCCGAAAACAGCCATACGCCATCCTGCCTAACCATAGTGTCATGGTATCGGATCCCGGCGATCATCAGCTTTTGCGCGCCATCCAGGATTTTCAGGTGGTAAGCACGGCAATAGATAACCCCGGTTGCCTTATCGCCGTTAAGCTTCAACGTGCTTTGCCCATTAAAATGCATAGTTGAAAGGTATTGGTTCAGATCGTCGAAAACAGGGCGAAGGTTTTTCCGACCAGTCACAACCTGGGTAGGCGTTGGCTCCTTTTCATCCATATATACCTCGAAATTTGCATCCCCGGTAAAAATTGCCATTTGCCCTTCGGCGTCACGGGTATCTGCAGTATAAGTATACTGATCGATCAGCTCCCGGATAGCTATCCGGTCTTCCAGTTCCTGTAGTCTTTGTTCAACGCTCATGGTTTATTTGTTTTGAAGTTTAATTTCAGCCGGGGTATGCCCGTATTTTCGTTTGAAAGAAGTATAAAAGTGCGATAAGTTCTCAAAACCCAGGTCCAGGTATATATCCCGGGGGTTCCGGCTCTTTTTCTTGATAAGATAGTAGGCCTCGGAGAGCCTTTTGTTTTTAAGCCAGATACCGGGAGAGGTATTGAAAATCTCCGCAAAATCACGCTTAAAACCGGTCAGGCTTCTCCCGCTGAGCTTTGCGAAATGTTTGATCGGCGCATTATGATGAAAATTCTTCAGCATAAATTCTTCCAGGTCCTGCTTATACGGATCGCTGAAATCAAAAAGAAAGGATTTCAGATCCGGCCGTATTGCCAGCAGCAATAAAATGGCTTCATCTACCTTAACAGATGCCAGCTTCCGGCTTACACTTTTCCCCGGTTCAATATAAGATAGTATGGAAAGGAAATAATCCTTCAGCATCGTATCCGGTCCAAGCAAAATATTTTTGCGACCTTGATACCGCTCTTCGCAGGAAATAACATTATCCAATGCAAATTGCTGTAACTGATATTTGGTCAGTAAAACAGAAACACATTGATAGGCTTTTTCTCCCGCGGGGATTTTGATACTTTTGGCAAACTGGTTCTTTCGGGCAAGCAAAATCTGTCCTTCTTCCAATATCATTTCCTGCTGTTGATGATAAATTTGGGTTTGCCCTGAAATTTGGTACGCCAGCACATGCTCCGGAACAAATTGCTCATACGCATGTGTCTGAGCAAACGAACACGAATAAAGAAAGGATTCTCCGAATAGCTGTATCACAGGCTTCATGATTACAAATCTAATTCATTATACCCTGCTTCTATTTGCTGTAGAGTCCAGAATTCTAAACAAACTCTAAGATAAAATTATAAATGTCCTTTAAATAAATCCTCCCCCTGTTAGGCCCACCCTATTTACAAATGCGAACGCGGTGCGTTGGCATTTGCCCGGGAAGTCACTATAACTGGTTATGAAAAAGATATGATCTTCTATCAAGCTATCTTGAGTCGATTAACATAGCTAATCGGCTCAAATCGACTGTTTATTTGAGCCGATTTATAAAATCACAGGTATCTATGCTTTTTTGGGGGGTAACCTGCTATCGTTTTTAATGTAATCCGATCAAGGTCTGGAAAGTACATCCATTGTAATTTTCAGTTGTATTAGTCCGGGATAGCTTTTTACATTCGTTTACTCCATCGGTGGTTACCATGGTCATAAATAACGATCTCCTGTTTTTTGGCGTGTCTTATACCGCTATATCACTCCAAAATCAATTTATCATATTATCTAGGGTCTCCACCAAATTAAACTCCGCACATCTGCGGAGTTTAGCGCAATTATTCTCCGCATCAAAATGATCTAAAATCGTTTACCTAATTCTGTGACACAAAATGGTGACTCTTACTCTTTAAAGGATATTGTAGATATACATTCGTCTTTGGAATAAAGCCAACATACATTGTTATAATAACACTTGGGTTAACAACCGCTTTGCCTTTCCATTTCCGTACAGATCAAGGGTCTGTTGCAGCTTATTTTTATCCATGATCCGGGCTTTTGATAAAACATTGGTTAGTACCTGTTGCTGATCTTCAGCTAATCTGTTTAGATTACCCGCCAGATCAACAAGCAAAAACTCCGGCGTCAGCTTTTCAGGAAAATGATGCTTAACCTGAAAATCAAATGTACGATTACCTAGTTCGAACTTCCCGTGTCGTTTATGGTTATAAACAGTACGTTGGTTATACAATTGGGTAGTACCCACACCTAATGCATTATACAGATTGGGAGACGTCAGCAGGAAACGATCATCTTTTAAGAATGAACGTACCAAAACTTCTTCCTCCGGGGTATTTTTCCAAAGCTGGAGTTTTTGGGATAATAATAAACACCTTGCGATAATTTCTGTAATACGCCCTCTTTTAGTAAAGCATGTAGATGCCTGCCTACTGATTTCGACCACTGCGTAAGTTCGTCCCTTCGATAAACCTGCCCTTCCTGCAAATGTGCTTTAAGATGTTCCAGCGTAGACATTTTCTTATTTTTTACAGAATTGGTGATAAATCAAAGATTATGCAAGTATTTTTATTAAAAATTCATGCAATATTTTCAAAACTAAGCTCAGCTTTTTTTGTAAAATAATGATTAGATAAGTTTAAAAGGATACCAATAATGGATAAAAGGATACATTATTGGCATCCGTATTTCATAAATTCCCGATTTTAAGTAATAATAACATTGGTTAAAGCCACTTTTCCGGTGCATCTCGGATAGTGAAGACAACCATAAAATTCGCTATGCGGCCCTATTCGTTTTATCATTGGCCCGGTACATTCGGGACATTTGATCCCCGCTTGCTCCGTTGAATTCTCCGTCATTTGCAATTCCGTAATAAATTTGCTGGGTTGATTTTCATTATAGATCAGATAATTTTTATACCGTGCCCTGGTTATTGCGACATAAAATACCCGCCGTTCTTCCGCATTTTCATAATCATCTCCTTCCTGAAGCAAATAGTTAAGCATAGGATCATCGGCCATTTCTGAAGGAAAGCCAAGAATACCAGAGTCAAGATCCAATAGAATCGCATAATCACAAGTCATGCCTTTCACGCCATGAGCCGTAAAAAATTTGATATCAAGCCCGGGATATTGATTATGTAAATAGCGCATGTCTCTTGGGGCATTGAGTTTATACCGGCCTATCATGAAAACGGAGGCATCAGGCTTTTCCGCATTGATCTTTCCTAATATTTCTGATAAATGCTGCGTTCTGAACCTGAGATATTGTTCCCGTCCACCACCTGATGCGACTTTAATAAATTCAAAACTCACATAACCCTCGGGAGCCGGCTGTTGAGCTATCAACTGCTTTGCGATTTGGGCAGGGTTCTTTTGAACAAAAGCGCTGCTCATGTTAAGTATTTGATCATTAAAACGATAAGTCTTTAAAATAGCCGTTTTGCTGGTCACTCCGAAGTGTTTTTCAAATTGTGTGATAATTGACAGGTCACTTCCGGTAAAACGGAAGATGGACTGCCAGTCATCACCCACCACGTAAAGCTTAACGCCCGGATTCTGAGCCCGGATAGCCTTTATTAACTCATAACGGCCGAGCGACATATCCTGAAATTCGTCTACCAGGATGTATTTATAAGGCTTATTGAACTCGCCGTTTCTAAAATGCTGAGCGGCTTGGTTAATCATATCGTTGAAGTCCACGGCTGGAATGCCTTTCAAATGTTGACCATATGCCTTGAAAAGAGGACCGATCACATCCAGAAATACCCGGAAGCGTTTATCACCCTTATCAGGATGCAACTCCTCCGGCAATTTGCCACATGATTTCATTAAGCCAAGAAAGACATAAATGAGATTAATAAAGTCTTCGTAATCGGCCGATTTCTTAATTTGTTCCAGTATTTCTTCGGGGCTACGCTCATGCATTTCAACCCCTTCGGCAAGCAATCTTTCTTTTAAGTTGCGGATCAGGTTCCCCTCTGACGCCTCAAACGAATATGATTTAACAAGGCGGGTTTTGTACTTTTCATGGATATGCTCTTTCCAGGCCATTCCGGCATGATAGTATTCCCGTGCAGTCTTGTATGGCGGCCTGGTAGTTAAACTTTTTGCCACATCGCCGTTACGGGTGATCCCGTAATGTTCATGCCAGATCTGATAATCTGTTAAATAAAAGTCGGGCTGGTAAACGCCAAACATGGGATTTCTATCCTCGACTTCAAGCGGGTAATGCCGCTCATATTCATACCTGATATTAAAGAGGCAGAAGAAATTGGCGATCTCCATTTCCTGCTGACTTTTAACTTTAATTCCGTCAAGCGTAATATTTTTAAAGCCCTGTTCATAGGTAAGATAATCATTCCTGGTCTCAAATTCCGATTCATCCTTGGGCGGCCGGTTGAAGAAAGCAAGGTAATTGACTGCTTTTCGCTGAAACGAAGGGTCGCTGATAAACAACTCATCGAATTTTTCCTGCAAATAGATTTTCGCTTTATCACTATCATCAAAGGCCAGACGTATTTCCTGATCAGAACAACTGCGACAAACCAGAAAGCCAAAGCTGTTAAATGTGCGCACTTCTAAGTTCTCTGCTCCAGGCATATTCTGACAAAACTTCCTGCACCGATCCCGCATTTCCAGAGCAGCATTATTCGTAAAAGAAATAATTAATAATTCATCGGGTGTAGCAATTCCCTTCTCCAGTAAATAGGCTACTTTTCCTGAAATAGTCGTCGTCTTTCCCGTGCCGGCACCCGCAAGTACCAAATTATTGTCCTCGTCCCGAATGATGGCTTCGGTTTGATCGGGAGATAAGGGGTAAGCTTCCAACCCGGCAAAAAAGTCGGCATATTTCACCTGTTGGCGCTTAACAAATTCGTTGTTGTAATCCTTTCGTTCAATAGCACACAAATCAAAGTTATTACAGAATGAACGTAATGCTTCCGCTATCCCGTCCACTAAGCCCATACTTACATAATCCGGAACGATGGCTTCACGCGTTACGCAGTAACTATTTAAGAATGCTTGTTCATCCGAATTTGCGAAATACCGTTCAAAACCGGTTAACCTGGTAAAAATAATATTGGCTTCCGTGACCTGATCAATAATACCTGGCAAACTTTGCTTAAAAGCTCTTTTTCTGCGCCAATCCCTGATCAAATACCAGATGCCAATGATGGAGATCAATAGTAAAATAAAACGAATAATATCAAAAGGGGCCTTTCGGTTGGACATAATTGTTGCAGGTCAAGGAATTGAAAGTTCTGTATAAAATTGCAAAATATCAAGTGAACAAGTTTCGTTGATTAGGGTTGCTGGAATTCAGGGCGGCCGCACAAATCAATTATGAATATAATGGTGACGAAATTGAAATTTTGCCCAGGGGAAAAAATCTCAAACTCTTTTTTTATTTGAAGCTATTGGTGGCGGGTTAAATCGGACCTTTAAAATCCCATTGGAAAAGTACCTGAACATACTATAAACAGTAATAATTAATCGGACGGTGGTCGCAAATTGTAACTACTGCTTTGTTAATTTGACTTATCGAAAAACTGGAGCCGGCATTTCATCCTACCGGCTCCTGCTTATTTAATTAAATTCAATTATGGTGCCTGAATCGCCCACTGTTGATTATTTCCGTTATTATTACCCCATTGCTGAACAAGGGCCCCAGCGGTTGTTGAGTTTCCCCCAATCTCCATCATTTTGCCACTCTGCACTGCTTTGATACTATAGTAACCTCCCGACGTTGCTGTTATTACCCACTGCTGATTTGTTCCGCCATTATAATCGTAAAGCTGAATTTTTGCGCCATCGGCCAGCGATTGTCCGTTTACGTCAAGTGATCTGCCACTCTGCACACCAATGATCTTATATTGGCCTCCACCGAGGTCCGTGATGGTCCAGCGCTGGTTGTTACCCCCGCTATAGCCCCATTGCTGAAGCGGCGTTCCGTTCGCGGTTAACTGCCCTTGTGCGTCAAGTGCCATACCGCTGTTACGGTTGATAATCTTGTAGGTACCATTAGAGATTGGTCCCGAGGCAGTATTCAAAACATTAAAGAAATTGATATTTGGCGTTCCTGATATGATGGTAAGTCTTACAGTATGAGGACCGTTAGCTGCACCGGCATATGTTCCGGCATCAATGGTTGCCCATGCACCGGCTGTCGAAGGAAGGGAAACCGTGCTTATCGCGGTGCCATCTACAGAAAAGGAGATGGATGAGGAAGCGGAAGAACCATACCGTAACTGAAATTTTGTACTGGCCTGCAACGGTAACTCTTTCCACTCCATCCACTCACCGGCCTGCGTAGATGTAACGTGCCAGCCACCATACGTATCATTCGTTTTTACAATATCCAGATTGCCATCCCGGAATGTATTGCCACTGTTGCCGCTTGACAGGTCATTATAGGTATCGCAGGCCTCGGCCTCCACTTTTAAATTATCGACATAAGCCTTACTTGTAAAACTCCTGAGAATATTGATACGCTGGTTAGGATAGTCATAGTAAGTTGCATCCTTGCTCCGCCATACGGTTGCGTTTTCTTCCCAATCGGTAAAGCCTTCAACCAGCGTTAAAAGTGAGCCCTGGTTTACGGTAGCAGCCAGGCTGTTACTAAAGGTTGCACCATGGTTAGGGTCGATAAAATCATTGCCAATTTTAAAGCCGGGCACGGTCATCCCGATTTTTTTATTATTGAAAACAATTGTTTCGCCGATGCTGGTTGTTCCAAACCAGGGTTGTAAACCATCAATAACCGCCGGATCATTGCATTGGCTGTCGTTATTTATCCATGATGAATCTACAAGAATGTAAGGATTAAATCCAAAGGTGGACTGGCATTTAGCCCTGATGAACTGAAGGATCTTTTTTAAGTTTCCATTGCCCCTGTTTGTACAGAAAGGATCATTCACTGACCAGAAAATAATGACGGGCCTGCCTTCTATCTTAAATCTTTTTGAATCAGGAACAGCAGTATACGCTGCTTTAAGATCGTAGTCCCATATGTATTTATAATTGGCGGTGTCGGCGCAGTCAAACGGAGGCACATAACCATAACCCAGGCCTTTATCTAAATTCCGGGATGCGGTCCATGAAGCCGGAACATCATCAAAAAGAGCGATTTTAAACGAATTGCTCAATCCCCTGCGGTCCATCGCGGCCACCAGGCTGGTAAGCCTTCTCGGATCACCGGCATCGCGCGGATCGTTTGGAGTATATCCGCGACAATCGGGGGCTACAAAATCCACCCCGCTGTAAGCCAGTTCCTCCGCTATGTTGTCCCACCAGTCGTCGTCTACTCCCGACGATTTAAACAGCGACATATTGTAAGTGACATTACCCGCTTCGCTGGGATTGTGGCCGCCGTCCCTTGAACCGCCATTGAAACCCATGGTCACCCCAACATATTGACCGGGTAAAGCCGCGGAAAGCTTCGTAAATCTTTGCCCCGGCATATTCGCGGGTACATTCTCAGGGTTATTTAAGCCGTTCATCGGCTCCATCTTTTTTAAACAGCTTGTCAAAAAGAACAATAACCCAAGCTGAAGAAATAAAAATAAATGTCTTTTTTTCATAATTTGATTTAATTGGTGATTATATAACTGATTTAAATGTTGATTACGGGGTTAACTATGGAGGCCGATAAACATGTCCATGCACCCCTTCACTACACATTAATAAAAAATATTTCATCAGACGGAATTTGGGATGGTTTTCGAAATCCAGCTCATTAACGGCTTAGCCTATAGTATGATCAAAGTCTATATGGCCGGAAAACGACCTGGTTTATAATTAACTACAAATTAACAGGCAGGGGATTAACAGTATACTAACAGATAAATAACGCGCTGAAAAAGATGCACTTCTTGTAAAAAAAACATCTTCAAAGAATAGGATGAGGTGGTATCAAGCAGCTGACAGGAGCTATACACTGCGGCATTTTAAGGATTTTCGCAGCAACGGTTAATGTCTTCATTTAACCGGCAGAAAAAAGAAAATAATTCCACTCCTCTATGGATCAATCCGGAGTTATCTTACCCTTGCCATGCTTCAGGAGGAAATCTGACGCAGGGATCGTTCTTTGGCCGGCTTCGTACTACGTTGCATAATATACATTTTTTTGAGCTGGTCTTACATTATTGGTAACTGGCCCCGATAACAAGGATTTATCCTAAACCGCTTCCTTTGGCTAATCTTCTTCCGTATGCGATAAGATCAGCGGCATATCTTAATTCATCATTGTTCCATTCCAACAAAGCTTCCTCTACCTGCTTATGCCGGGATAAAGCGGCGGAAAGTGCAACACCGTTTTCGTATGCCTTTGCTGTACCGGAGGCCGTGTGCGGCCTTACTACTGACGCGGCATCTCCCAAAATAACAACCCTTCCCTCGTACATTTTCGGCACCTCCATATCAACGATTGTCTGCACAAATGGATTTGTGGTTTGCAAAACCCTGTCCCTTAAAATATCGGGCAGCTCTTTTTGCGCCCTTTCGTGCAACTCTGTGACACTTTCCGTACTTAAAAAGGTAGCAGGTATACTGAATTGCCTGATTAATCCATTTTTATCGGTCATCAGGCGATCGAGTTCCGATTTTGTTTTGTTAAGGTACCAAACCCAGTTTAGCTGCCGGCCGCCCTTTTCCAACTCGCCATGGTTTCCGGGTACCAGGTAAGCCAACAGATGGGAATTTGTATACGGGTACAAGGTGAATTTATTGGAGAAAAATTCAATTTCTTCTTCGTTCAGATCTGATTCCGGTATCAGGCCCCGGTAAGCGACATAACCACTGTACAAAGGTGCTATTCCCGGGGAAATATGCTCCCGCACCACAGAACTATAACCATCAGCTCCGATAAGCAAGTCAGCGGCAACCTCTTTTCCATCGGAAAAAACACCGTGTACAGTCTTATCATTTTGATTCAACGATTCCAGCTTGTGGTTATAGTGATAGTTTTCCGCCGGGAAATAGTTTTTGAGTTGCCTCCATAAATAATTCCAGGAGGTAAAAGAAGTGTCGTTTTCATAACGAAGGGTCACATGCCCATGCCCGTTCAATATTTGTCTCTGTGTCGCTGGAACGCCAAACTGCTGACGGTTGCTGATATCATTACTGATCATATAGTCCATCAGGCCGGGTTGCACAACCAGGCCTGCCCCTCTTCCCTGCATTTCAGATGCGGAGCGTTCATAAATATCAACATCATAACCAGCTTTTTTAAGCGCAATCCCTGTGATAAGGCCCCCTATAGAACCTCCAATGATTATTGTTTTCATATCATGCTATTCGTACTTAAAACTGACCTGTGATGCCAATATTCGAACCAATCAAAAACCACTGATAAACAACATCTTATATAAAAACCAACTTAATACATCTGCGATATTTCGTGAATTCCCGAAATGAACATGATCCGGTCACAATTGTCAAGTTCTGCAGGACTATATATCCTTATCAGTATATACTTTTTATATTGATCATATTGGTTAATTTACGAAATATCGTAAGCCCTTCAAACCTCAATACAAAACAACCAACTGATTAACAGTTAATTAAATAAGGCACCCGGATTGTATAAACTGATTGAAGTCATTGATACGGTGGGCGTCCGGAGTGAACAATGGCTGTGTTTGGTGTTTTTGTGCTATTGCACGTGATCAAAGACATAAATCAATGAAATTACTGTTAAGAGCTCTTTTACCTGCATTAATATTATCTTATCTGGCGCTGCCGGCCTTTGCCCGGCCCAATCCCCAAACTGCCGGTCTGAATAAAAATTCGCAGATTAAAAATCGTCTTTCCCGCTCCGATACAGCTTCGGCCAGTGAAAAGCGTCTTCCTGCGTCAAAGTATCATCAGGAATATAAAGGGATTAATGATTCTGCCCGGAGCAAATCTTTAGAGAAGCAACTGGCAGAATTACAGCAGCAAATTGACATAAACAAAAAACACCAGCATACCCAATTCCTCGTCCAACAGGCGCAGATCCAAAGAAACAGAGCCAGGAATGAGACAACCACCCGTTATATTTTTATTACAAGTCTTATAATGTCTGGCGTCTTCGCGGGAATGATGTACAATCGTTACCGGATAAAAAAACTAAGTTCCGATTCGCTGACAGCAAAACAACAGGAGATCAATGATAAAAATGAACTGCTTCAAATATTACTGACAGAAAAGGAATGGCTGTTAAAGGAGATACATCACCGGGTAAAAAACAATCTGCAGATCGTGATCAGCCTGCTTAACACACAATCATCTTACCTTGAAAGTGAAGATGCGCTTCAGGCTATAAGGAACAGCCAGCAGAGAATGTATGCTATTTCACTAATCCATCAGAAATCCTATCAATCGGAGAATATGGAGACGATCGATATACCCGACTACATCTGCGATCTCGTAGAATATTTAAAGGAATATTTTAAAAACGACAAAAGAATAGAATTTATCAGCGACCTGGAACCATTAAAACTGGATGTCGGGCAAGCGGTTCCGCTCGGACTGATCCTTAACGAGGCGATCAGCAACTCAGTGAAATATGCTTTTGACAGTATAAACAGCCATAATATAATAACCATTCAGCTTAGCCGTATCAATGAATGGTTTTACCGGCTTTGTATATTCGACAACGGAAAAGGACTGCCTGAAGGATTTGATCCGGATGAGAGCAATTCACTGGGTATAAATCTGATGAGGGGGCTTGCGCAGCAATTGAATGGTGAATTGGAAATCGTTTCAACCGGGGGGCTGTCAGTGTGTGTAAATTTCAGGGCGGCGGGAAACGACAACCTGAACAATATCCCGCCTGGCTGATGCTGCTTTAACCGGCTTAGTGTTTTCAAGCCGGATTATTTATCTATATTTATTCCACGGTGAATAAGACAAACTCCTTGATAAATTATTTGCGGTGGTTGGCGGTTTTTGCAGCAATATGTTGTACGTGTTTGTCAGCATCAGGACAAGAAACATTGCAGTACTCATTGCAGGATCTGAGAGACTTACTGGCTAAGGCAAAGAACAGCGAGCAAAAAGCTATTGCTCTTTCGCGCCTGAGTAATTTTTACGTTTATAACAAAATCCGCTCTGCCGGTAACCTGGATAGCGCCCTTCATTTTGCCCGGGCGGCTGTAGCCCAGTTGAAACAGGCCGATGGTGCTTCATACGAAGATGCGGTGACTGCTCTTGGCAACGCGTGCATCCGGACCGGGTTAACCCGTGAAGCACTGAATTTATATGACAGAAGCACCGGGCGACTGCGTATCCGGCTCGCGGTGAGAATTGGGAAATTTTACCTGTACCGCCCAGGGGAATTCAAGTCCGACTTGGATAGTGCGGAGTTTTTTATAAATGATGCGGTGAGAGAAAGCAGGAAGTTAGGCGACAACTATTTAGAAAACAACGCTGCGTACTACCTGTGTGACGTCAGCAGTGAAAGAGGTGATATCAGTAAGTCACACGCGGGTTTTTTAAGTTTGGCTGACCACTGTGTACGTACAGGAGACTTCCAGAATGCCGGAGAGTGCTATTCCAGGCTTGGCGATCACGCGAATTTTACAGACACGACAGGAAAGCTGAAAAACTACCGGCAGGCCGGCAGATTATTTGCCAAAGGACATCTGACAGAACTCGAAATAAATATCCGGAAGGCAATAGCTGATGTACACTTTCGTGCCGGCAAACTGGATCTTGCCGAAAAAGAACTGGCTTCCGTATTGAACTGGTACACATCGAACAAGTATAAAGGTGTTCAGGATGTCTATTTTCTTTACTCCATGCTTTACCGCTTCAAGGGAAACCTTGAAAAAGCCCTTGATTATGGTCTACGGGCCGTTGAATGTGCAAATCAAACCGGAAGTGACCAATCGATAAGCTATTATTATAATGCGCTCGCGCAGATCTGTAACGACCTGGGAAAGGAATCCGAGAGCATCAGCTGGTACAGGAAGACCCTGGACCTGCTGCACCAGGAAAACTCTGACCTCATGTACAATAGTCTTAAAGATCTGTCTGATTATTATATCAAACGCGGGCAGGCCGGTGATATCCTCGCACAGCTGGAAGCAGCAGATAATCGCAACAAGCTGACTGCGCTCGACAAGGAACTGATCGCAGCTATAAGGGGAAATTGTTACCTCTCCCAAAAGAACTATTCGAAGGCTGAGCATTATTACCTCGAAATGATCAGGTGGGAAAGTGCTGCCCGGATACACACGTATAACTCTGCAGACTCTTATTTCACCATCGCTAATTTCTACCTGGCACGCGAAAAATTCCGCGATGCGGAGTATTATCTGAATAAAGTACTTTCATTACCGCCCAGTACCTATCCCCCCTCCAGAATAAAAGAAGTCTACTTAAAGCTTTCCGCTGCAGACAGTGCGAAGGGTGATTTCCGGGCCGCCTATAGACACTATAAGCAATATAAGACTTTAAATGATTCATTGTTTACCGAAGATAAATCGAAACAGATACAGGAACTGTTGATTAAATACGATACAAAACAGACGGAGAACGAAAATCAGCTGTTAAAAAAAGAGAGCCAGATACAAAAAAATCAGCTGCAGCGGGCTCAGCTCTATACCCGCATCACCATTGCCGGAATTGCCGCTTTATTGCTTATCGTGTTCCTGCTGTATGTTTATCTCCGGTACCGGCGTAAATCCGAACGCACGTTCAAGCTCCAGGAGCAGGAGATCAGAAAGCAAAACATATCCCTGGAAAACCTCATCGGAAAACAAGCAAAACTGATCAGCGATAAAGAAAGACTGATCAAAGAGATACATCACCGGGTTAAAAACAACCTCCAGGTAGTGATGAGCCTGTTGAATACCCAAATGCACCATATCCAGAATGAAGAAGTTGTCAATGCACTAAAGGACAGCCAGAACCGGCTGTATTCCATTTCCCTTATCCACCAGAAACTATTCCAGAATGATAACGTTTCGCTTGTCGAGATACGTCCCTATATCATTGACCTGATGAAGTATCTCTGTGATACTTTTCATTTTAGCCAGGAGATAACCTTTGATATCCAGGTGGATGAACTGTATATAAATATCAACCAGGCCATTCCATTGGGTCTGATCCTGAATGAGGCCATTACTAATATCATCAAATATGCCTTCCCCGGAAACCGGCCGGGGAAGGTGACCGTTATCTTTCATGTACGTGAAGATGGCAATTATGAGCTTCGTATAGCGGACAATGGCCTGGGCCTCCCATCCGGGTTCGAGTTCAGTAGCAGTAATACCCTGGGCATGGTGCTGATGCACGGCCTCAGCGAGCAGCTTGGTGGAGATTTAAAGATATATGACGATCATGGTGTTGTGATATCTGCGGTCTTTCCGCGGCGCAGCGACGAAGAACACGATGACGGGATACCGGATACTGAGCCTGTTTAACCTGCCAAACATTTTTTTAATTGTATTTCATAGCTTAACGTCCCTGAATCCGGGGAGAAGATTTGTTTCCATCTTTCTTTCAGGTTTTAAGTACGATCTTACCGTGATAAGCGCCATTTTCTGCCAGTGAATGCGCGTCGGCCATCTGGTCCAGATCGAAGGTGCGAAAAATGTGCGATTTTATCGCGTTGCTTCCCAGAAGCCCCGCAATACGCTCCATCCCTGCTGCACCCGGCCGAACGGGATCAGAAAATCCCCGTATCCCCCTGTAAGCAGCGGTATCCGGAAATATGTTTCTGGGATCGGGGAACGTGTCGACCATTGTCCCGCCCCACCTGATCATTTGCAGCATTTCATTCCTCCAATTGCCGCCGCTGTTGTCAAGGCCGAAATCGACGAGCATTCCTGCAGCGATCCGGCGGTTTATATCCCCCCAATCGAAGTGTAAATCTGCACCGAGACTTATAATGAAATCCCGGGATGCCAGGGCGGAAATGCCGTAGACCTGTGCGCCCAGATGTTTGGCTATTTGTATCGCATAATGTCCGGTACCATCGGTTGCCCCGCTGATCAGCACCTCCTGTCCGGGGCGTACATCGCCAAGATCGATCAGTGCTGTTGCCGCGGTAAGTGCCGACATCGTAGCCGCTGCGGCTGCTTCATGGGAAATAGCCGCGGGTTTCCGGGTTAAAGACATCGCAGGAGCCGAGACGTACTCCGCGTATGTCCCTCCGGGAAGCGGATATCTGATCATTCCGAATACCTCATCGCCGGGCTTAAACGATATAACTTCTGCACCTGCAGCCTTAACCACGCCGGATACATCCCAACCGGGAATCAACGGCATATCACTCCGTCCTGTTTTTAAATCCTTACCCAGTCGCTGAAGTATATCTGCCTGGTTAATACTGATCGCCTTTACGGCAAGTAATACCTCACCGGCACCAGGCTCCGGGATATCCATTTCCCGTATCCTCAGGTTTTCAACCGAACCAAATCCCTCTAAAACTATTGCTTTCATCATACTTTGCTTTTTTTGTTTTGTAAGACACCTATATGGTTTGCAATTCCTTTACCTCATCCCGGTAACTTTAAACAGGGCTTATGGCTGACGTCCTTTTCTTATGCGATCTCTTTCCCGGGTATCGAATGACACTACTATAAAGATTTATTACAGATTTACCTGGGTTGCTATAATGAATGAACCTTTGGATGATTGCTGCCTGTCAGCAACCACAATTGGCCGCGTCTGATATTTAAAAGAAATCCTGGCATGGTGACCGTCCAGATAAACATTTCCGCCGGCACTCCAGTAGGTGAACCTGGCATTTCCATACCGCTCAAATTGCTGAAGGCTGAACTCTCCGAATGGCTGTAGTCGGATGCTGCCCTTGAATAAGTTCTTCGGAAGCAGTAATCCTGCCTGGGTAAACCAGGAATTACCTGTTCCGATGATCGGGGCAAGGTTCCCAAAACCGGCCTCCGAAACTATTCCGGAATAGTTTGCCGCTTCACTAACATTCTCATTCATGATGGAACCAAACCGGAGATAATTGGGGCCAAAATCGTAATGGTAAAACACACTGTATCCGGTAAAGGCCCAGTTTTTTTTACTGTCTCCAAAAGGCAGATCAGCGAAGGCATCAATCGCCCACAGCGTAATAGAATGGCGGATAAGCGGCGAAGCAGCAGTATTATTGGCTTGCGTTACCGTACCGTCACCGGTGTTGTAATACCCTGCTCCTATGTTAAAAACCCGCATTGTCCCAACATAAGTGCCAGTCGTGTAAGGCAGCAGGTCGTTTTCATGATCCAGAAACTGCCATGCCGCATAGCCTGTAGTAGACATTTTTCCGGTAGCATTATTGTCAACTGCGTAGTTGATTTCGGGAGAGCCGGCCGGGTACGCAACAGCAGTTGATAAAACGGTGAATGGCTTATTAAGAGCCCACCTGTAACTTACCGGGCCGATATTTCCTTTGAAATAGATACCGATCTGCCGGGCAAACTGGTCAGAAAGATCGACCAGCGGCCAGTTATAAAGGGGGACATCCAGCGCAAGATAATTTGCCGAACTTGAAGTCGTCATCCTGCTAAGCCCCATCCAGTAATGCAAACCGGTTCCGATGTAAAGTGACGCCGGCCTTTTTTTATTGGACACCGGATCCTTATCCGGGAAAACCGTATACTCATTCCACAGATCATGCAAATAGATTCCGGGTTTCTTGCCAAGTGTTCCGGCATAAGCAGCTGCGCCGTTGCCGGTGTTGCCACCCCCGGGCGCGCCGCCACTGGAAATTGTTTGGTTATCGATGCCGATATCGGCAACGATCAAATACCGAGAAGAAAGCTGGCTGTAGGTTAAAAAGCGGAATTGCCGTAAGCTAAAATCGGTGTAACCGCTTTTTTCAATACCGTTAACAGCGGTGCCCGGATTGGCAGCGGTCTGTCTGGCCCAAAAAGTTGCCCAGGTGGAAAAGCGGATATATTTCTTTCCTGTACTATCCAGTTTAACAGTCATGCCATCCTTATATTCAGATGAGCCGCCCTGCCCCCGGACAGTATCTGTCACGAATAGCGAAATAAAAATGCAGACCAGTATATACTTAAAGTTTTTCATGAGGAGCCTGATGTTAGGTTAAAGGTTGAGCAACAGGTTATCTTTTTTCTGCACCGCGCCCGGTCTCTTTAATCACCAGGCTGACCACAAGCGCGATAGCCGTAGTAATCAAAAAGAATATGCCTGCATTTCTGAAATGTAAAAGGTGATCTGTTGCTGTCCCCAGCGATTTCCCGTAAAGAGAGGCGAATACCGGCCCGAGTAAAGCCGTCACACCGAACGTTAAGAAATTAATACCGCCGGTTGCACTTCCTTTTACATTGTCCGGGTTAGCTTCCTTAATGATCGTATATGGAATCATGGCTGCACCCGAAGCTGTACCGAATATAAACATGGAGATATAACCCGGTATTAAAGACGGCATAAAGATGAGTTGTGCAAAACTCAGCAGCATAATGAGTATCCCTCCTGAAAGGACCGGCTTTCGCTTACCCAGTTTATCCGAGATCCAACCCAGAAGCGGACATCCCAAAACCCAGCCCAGTGGAACCATAGAGCAGGTTAATACAGCGTTATCATAATCAAATAATCTGTCCTTTTGAAAAAAGGCGACTCCCCATGTCATTGCAAAAATGGTCGTAGGCGCAAAAAGCAAACCCGACAAAATACCGCTTAAGTAAGATTGAACATTGGTAAATACGACTTTATAGGGCTTCAGGAGACTCAATGACGTTGCCCCATATTCTGCACCCTTATTTTCTTTCGGGGTGGTGTAAAACAAAAGCAAACAGGTTGCTCCGCAAATCAGGCCTATCCCGATCCAGAAGGTATGAACGGACACCCCATGCTGAATAAGTGGCCCTGCAACAAATTGCCCTGCAAAACCGCCCAGCATTCCTATACACTGGGTTAAGCCGATCGCCGTTGCGATAAATCGCGGCGCAAATCCGTGTGACGCAAGGTAGACACATCCGGTAAAGGCGAACGCGGAACCTGCCCCCTGCAAAAGACGGCCCGCATCTCCTGCCAGCACATTGGGTATTGCAAATAAGACACATCCAATAGCGAGGATCGCCAATCCTGCGGCTACGGGATATTTGGCGCCGGAGCGGTCGAGCGCCACACCCGCAATAAGACTGGTTACTGAGTAGGTATAATAATAGGTCCCCAGAACCGCACTTACACGAAGAGCATTAACGCCAAACGCCCCGGAAAGCCCGGGCAACATAACAGCGGGGGACGACCTGATCACATATTCGAGAAAATAAAAGATCAGACCAAAGAACCACGCAATAATAAAACCTTTTTTTAAAGAGCCTTCTGACGGCAAAGCATTGTCCATGATAAAATGATTTTAAGTAGGTTAAAAAGGCTTTGCTCTCCTGGAAAAATGCATTGGTAACTGCTTTGAATATTTTACAGTAAAATTTACTGTATTCTGTACAATCGGAGCTGCATGATTAACCATAAATTCCAGCCTGTTGAATACAGGAGGTTCTAACAGCGTACCAATATCTATTTTATTGACAATCAGCAAAATAACCTAAAACATGAGATTACTATTCTAACGATATAGCGTCATTTTGCGATGGTATGGGTTTCTATTCCGTATAATTGACGGTCTTATCTATGGCACATACTAGCCACGTTAACTTGCCAACGGTCTTCTTAGTAATATCGAACGGGAACAACACATGATTTTCATCTTTGCAAGTAAATTTGAGAAGGATTCCATCGCCCTGCTCGCGAAATACCCGGTGGCGCTGCCCCGATCCAATTGATTTTTACACTTCTTTATTAGAAGTTTGGCATGTTCCTATTTGCTTTCCAGCAATAAGACAAGTCTGTATTTATTTTTTCTTATCGCCCCATAAGTCGTATCTTGTACCAACATCCTGTTTATTATATCACCTAATCGGATTATCACTGATCTAACCTTTTTCCATACAAATGACCAGACCTTTCAGAAGTCTATTTTCGCTGTTAATACTCTCTATATTAAGTTTACTCTTTATTCCATACATCAATATAAATTTAGAGCCTCACAGTAATAACGCTGAACTATTTGTCAACTATAACGTACAGAACGCTAATCCAGAGCAAACGGAGCAATATGCAACCTCCGTAATTGAAAACGTGCTGTCACAGCTAACGAATCTGAAACTACTAAATTCAACATCTGGATATGGATATGGACAAATCCAGCTTATCTTCGACAATAAGGTGGATATTTCGGAGAAGCGGCTTGAAGTTCAATCTTTGATTAGAAGAGTAAAGAGCGCCCTTCATTCTTCTGTAAGCTATCCTACGGTTTCGTCTGGCTCAGCGAATAAAATATTCGATCAATCACCGCTTTTAATTTATTCATTGAGCGGCGACAATCTACATGATATTGATCGCAAAGGTTTACGGGAAAATCTTTTAAAAAAGATAGAAGCAGTTAAAGGAATTAAACAGGTCTTTTTCTTAGAAAAACCGGCTGAGGAGGTATCGATTTTATATAACGACGAAAAACTTAAGCAATACCAATTGTCAGCATTCGATATAGCTTCGGATATTAAATCTGTATTAGATCCGGTTTTTTTGGGGACAACCACAAAAAATCAGACTGACTTTTTTCTAAAGATTAATCCTTCGAAATTCGAAGATTTATCAGCACTTCAACGTTTTCCCTTACGTAAGATAGGTGATAAGATTATTGAATTAGGTGACGTAGCCAGCATTTCCTGGGAAAACACAAAAACGACAGATTTTTTTAGAATTAACGGCAGAAACGCCTCAAATATCCTTATTTATGCAGACAAGAGCCAAAACGTTCTTTTTCTAACTAGGCAAATAAAGGCAATAATTGAACAAGAAAAAAAGGTTTATAAAGATGCGTACAGAATAGATCTGGAATATGATGGCTCTGCGTTACTTCAATCTGCACTCTATAAAGTGTACGAAAAATTGGGGATTGCATTGATTATTCTTCTGGCATTCGTACTGATTTCTTATCGAAATATAAGGAAGGTGCTAATACTAATACTTAGCGTATCGGTTAATATCGGTATAGTAGTTTTTTTTATTTCGATATTCAAATTTGAAATAAGCCTGTTCTCCATACCGGGGATTACAATAGCTTTTGGAATCGTAGTAACCCATGCGATTGTGACAATAGATTACTTTGGGAAATATAAGAACAGCAAGTTTTTTCCAGCCCTCGTCGCCGGATGCATTACCATTGGTATTTCTACACTGCTGCTGTTTATTCTACCTGAAGATCAACGACAAAGTCTCAAAGATTTTTCAGTAATAGTTCTATTAAGCATGACTTGTTCGCTTTTTACAAATAGTATTTTTAACATAGCACTATTTAAATTCTTATTTCCCGAGGGAACATATAACGTCAATTTACAACACAAAAAATTGCGACGGTTAATGATGGTCAAGCGAAGATATACGGACCTAATCTTTTATCTTGCCAACCACCGAAAGCTTTATATCGTTATTATCGTACTGCTGTTCGGAATCCCAACATTTATGTTACCTCGACAGATTGAAGGAAATGATATTTATAATTCCACCATCGGATCCAACTTATATAATGAATCGTTGCGTCCTATACTCGATCCGCTACTTGGTGGCTCCTTAAGACTTTTTTACGAGAGCCTTGCTAAAGACAGTTTCAATAGTGATATGTCTGAAACGAAACTGCTAGTGATGTGTGACACCGGAGTTGGAAGCAACATCAATGACATGAATAGCATTTTGGCAATAATGGAAGATTACCTCAAAAAAGTGCCCGGAGTTGAAAAATTCGTAACAAAGATCAATTCAAACAGGAACGGCTTTATTGAAATCAGTTTCAAAAAAAACTTATTAAACGGACCTCTTCCGGAAAAAATAAAATCAACACTCACCCAAATTGCCAATCAATTAGGAGGGGTGGATTGGGAAATTGTTGGAGTTGGACGGGGTTTTAGCACATCGATGTCAGAAACGGGATCTAAATTTACCGTGATTTTCAAGGGCTATAATTATGACAATCTAAATAAGTATGTAGATACTTTTACATCTGCTTTATCAAAACAACGCCGAGTTAAAAACATCACTCTAAACGGAAAGTTCAAAAAAATGGGTATTGAGGATTTAACGCTACATTTTGATAACAAGCAGCTACTTCATAAAGGAACAGATGCAAGGGAAGTTTTTTCTGGTATCAGACAAATGGCAGGAAACGAGATTAAACTTTACCCCGCCACAATAAATAATTCCTTTAACACACTCGTGATTAAAGATGATTCGGCTTATCATTATGGAAAATGGGAGTTACTCAACGGTAATTTACATTTATCAGGACAAAAATATGTCAGGCTGGAAAATTCCATCAAGCTCGTCAAACATAGCTCCTCTAGCTTAATTTACAAGGAGAACAGGGAATACGTCAAAGCTATTGAATTCAATTTTTTAGGCTCAGAACGCTTAGGGGAAGAGTTCCTGAATGAAGTAATAAATGCCTCAAGCAAAAATCTACCAATGGGGTATTCAATAACCAGAGAAGGATATTCAAACGTTAACTTTGATTCCTTCAGTCAGTATTATTATCTAGTTATTTTTTTTGTTTTAATCACCTATATCATCTGCGTGGTTTTCTTTGAAATGATTATTGAACCTCTCCTTATTGTTTTAGTGTTACCAGTATCGTTCATTGGTCCATTCCTTATTTTTTTCGGCTTCGACATACCTTACAACAACGGAATCTACGCATCTGCTATATTCATTATCGTATTTGCCATAAATTCATGTCTTTACATCAAATACGATTACTTCGTTATGCGAAAGAGCAAAAACAAATTTATTAATGATAATAAAGCTTTGATAAAAGCAAATTTCGTTAGAAGTCAAACTGTGGTTTTAATAATGATTACATCCATCTGCAGCCTGATGCCGTTTCTTTTAGACAAGGCAACAGACCCCTTCTGGTTTTCGTTTGCAGTTGCATCGATTAGCGGGCTGGCATGCTGCTTTTTCCCGTTATTTTTTATACTCCCGGTGCTAAGTTGGAAATTAAAATAAATTAATTAATTGAATTTATGCAACGTTAAAAGTGCCAATTGATAATAGGATTCCCAAAAATTTCTTAAAGAACTAATATATGCTCTCTTAAAACTATCTTTTTCGGAAACGGCAATATTAAAATCGTTTACACTTACCTTTCCAAATCGAAATTGCTCAGTTACTAACCTGAATCTTTCCTGGCCTATAAGGTCTGCCTCAGAAGCGATTTTTATATCATTTGACAATGCGTTTAGGCTATATACTATATTGATTATTTCATTCTTTAAATCCGCTTCCTCTTGCTCAATTGTATACTCAACTGTATTAAGGTTAGCTGTTGCCATACTCACCTGATTTCCTTGCCTGCTCCAATCCAGAATCGGGACAGATAAACCTATGCTTAGGGATTGTTGACTTTTTGGGCCGCTATAGAGATTCGTCAAACCCGTAGAAGTGTTATTTAAGCCTAAGCCAACATTCATAGAGATTTTGAAACGATCTTTCTTTGCCTTATTCAGGTCCCTTTCAGCTTCCAGCCTTCGCCTTTTGTAGGAAATATATTCCGGACGATTCTTCTTCGCAAATTCCAGCGCCTCTTCTACATTCAACTTCAACCTCGGAATCTCATTTGGCAGTTCCAAATTGAAGTTCATACTGTCTTTAATGCCTATGTAACTTTTTAAATTAAACAAGGTGGATTTTATTCGCAATTCGGCTGTGGATAGGTCTTGCCGAGATTTCAATAGCTGCAGACGTATTTGGAGTATTTTTTCTTTGGTTGTCGTTCCCAGATCAATTCTCTTGGTTTCGATACGCAGAATATTTGATTCTGTCTCCAAATTTCGCTTTGCCAGTATGAAGTCTTCCTGTGCCGACAGCACATCAAAATAATATTTAACAGTTTGCACTGAAATTCCTATCATATCACTACTGTACTGTTGTACAGCTTCTGTATATTTCAATGGCTCTATTCGTCGATTCCATCTTAACTCATTGACGGAGAAAATAGGCTGATTGAAGTTAAGACTAAGCAGAGTGCCATTATAAAGTCTGTCATTGCGATCAAAATCATCAAATCTAACTAAATTTGTATTTAGTGAAACTGTCCCTCCCGTAAATTCAACCGGCTGAGACAAACTTAAACCAACACTCGAATAATTCTGACTTCTTGACTGAAAAAGAATAGTTCCATCCGCCTGCCTTACTGGAAAATAATCCCGGCTAAAATCAGCCAAATTGCCATTTAATAATAATTGAGGACGTAATCCAACCTTGAAACTATGAAATGCGAAGTATTTGTTTTTTTGAACGCTGGCGACTATCTGAGCGCGGGTGGATTTGCCTTCCGCAATCTGAATAATATCGTTTAATGAGAAGCTCTTGGTCTGGGCAAAAGCAAACGTATTAACCATCAAAAATAAGAGTATCGAAAATGCTGTTTTTGTCATTTGTAAACTAATTTTTTGATTTCGTTACGAGCCAATAAAGCAACGGTATAAACCACAAGGTGAAAAAAGTTCCAGTGGTCAATCCACCAATGATTACTATGGCCATTGGTCTCTGCAATTCGTTTCCAATGCCCCCCATGAATAGCACTGGAACCATGGCAAGACTGGTTGTTAACGAAACCATTAAAAGCGGTTTTAAACTAATCTCTCCGGCTTTATGCAATGACTTTAACAAAATAGCTGTTTTGCTTAAACCCATATTCTGAGCGTATTCTTTTCGCAACCGGTTGATAGTTTCGACTTTTAGACAAGGGTCATCAACGATAATTCCTAGTACAACAACAAAACCGATGCCCGTCATTATGTTCAGCGAACCACCTGTTAACCAAAGCAGTAGCGCTGCTCCTCCTATACCGAAAGGAATGATCGCCATAACGACCAGAGGATGTAACAGATTTTCAAATTGAATCACTAAAATACTGTATATTAAAACGACCGAGATCAAAAAAATCATGCACATATCATTGAGCAGCTTACGATCGGAAACATAGTTTCCCGTAAAATGAACTTTATAATTATACTTTGATGACAGTTGCCTCACAGATGCCATAAAGACATCAATATCTCCAACTTCGTCTTTCATGATCGTTATTGGATAATAAACTCCTCCATTATCAGCCAAAATGATTTTCTTATCAGTTCCCATGTTCACGGAAACAAAATATTTGATCGGAAAATAGGTTCCGTTGACCGATCTAATTTTCAGAGATAGTTTATCATCCAGCGATGCCTGATTATCAACAAGATTTATGGTCTGAAAATCCCCAAAGCGACGTAATTGCGAGATTACCGATTGACCGAATATTCGCTGCAACTCTTTTTTTAACTCTGTCGCGCTCACATTATATAAAAGGAGCTTCCGATTGTCGATACTTAATTCTATGTCGGATTCATTCTGAAAACCAGAGGTATCAATTGACTTTAAATGACAAGTTTTTTTTATATCAAGAAAAACTTGTGGTAGATATTTAAAGGATCGTTTATCCTCGTCGTAAAATCTAAGTTCCAAATAAGGTTCATTGTTATAGAATAGCTTCGTAAACGCGTTGGGTGCCGCCGTTAAATTTGTCACAACGTTTGAAAATTGAATATTAATCCAACGCGTTAAATATTTATCTAATGCTCTTTTTGACTCCTCGGTTTTACAACGATAATAAATAGTTGCCTTATTGGCTCCACTTCCCTCTGACTGAAATACAAATTGATTAAGCCCATAATCTACCTCCCATTCTTTGGCAAAGCGGCTAAGAATTCTACCGATTTCTAAAATCCGTCGCTCATTCTCCGACGCAGAGATCGCCTTTTTCCAATCAATTCTAAGGATCGTTTCGTTCTCAGTTATTTTCGGAAGCGACGTAATCGGTAACTTTGTCAGTAGCAATACTCCCATAGGCATGAGTAAGACAGAAGCAAGCAAATAAAGTCTTTTATTCTTGAACACATGCTCAACCAATCTGTGATGTTTATCAGAAATAACCCGATAGAATTCAGTGTCTTCTTTTAACCTGGAGCCCTTTTTCCCGATAAGAAATTTGTATAAAACAGGGTTTAAGAAAAAAGCTACCAGCAGAGATACTGCGAGAGAAATAGTGAGGGCTAATACCTGATCATAAACCAACGCTCCAGCCATGCCGCTCAGGTAAATCAGCGGCAAGTAAATCGCGACGGTTGTCAAGACATTACTTATCACCGGGGCGACTACTTCCATCACCCCCACGACACAACTTGTTTCAACATCAAGGCCTTCATGTATTTTTCTCGTGATGTTATCTAATACTACAATAGAATTGTCAATGAGCATTCCTATACCCAGCGCCAGCCCGGATAATGAAATAATGTTGAAAGAAATTTTAAAAGCATAAAATAAAATAAAGGTCAGCAGTAATGATAATGGGATACTGATGCTCATTAAAATCGGTGATGAGACATTGCCTATGAATATAAATAATAATAGCACACAAAAGCCGCTGCCATAAATTAGATCCTGTATCAAGTTTTGAACTGATTGATCAACCAGAAAACTTTGATCACGTGTGATCATAAAATGTATATTTCGATACTCACTGTTCAGTGCTTTTGTAGTCTCTTTAATCTCATCAACGACATCACTCATTTTGGCATTATCTTGTTTATGCACTGTTAAAACAAGACTTCGAATGCCATCAAAGTAATGGCCCCCCTGTCGACTCTCCGGCACAGACTCGACTTCTGCGATCTCCGAAATCGTAGTCATCATACCGTTTGGCAATTTAATTGGTAAATGATTAAGTTGCTCAACGGTTTCAAGAGGATTGCTTATGCTCGCCAAATATTCATATTGTCCATCAGATATAGTCAAATTTCCAAGCTCTGAGTTTGCGGCCTGAATCGTGTTTATAATATCGTCGCTCTTTAAACCCATGGACCTTAAAATATCAATCCGCGGAGCCACAGTGATGCGGTTCCTTTCCAATCCGTTGATGTCAACAAGGGACACCCCTTTTATTTGTTCCAAACGCTTTCTGATAACCTTATCCGTAAGGTTTGATACATTAAAGAACTCCTGGACATTCTTTGGTACGACTTCCATTCTGACAATCGGAACATCTGAAGTATTTGCCCGGATAACCTGAGGGCGATCTAAGTTGGCAGGAAGCGAATTCGTGGCTAAATCAATTTTTTCGTTTACCTCTATGAACGCCAGATCCATACGGGTTCCAAAGTCAAAGGTCAATTTCAATACAGCGGCATGACTTTCACTGATACTTTTCATATCCTTTAACCCATTTAAGGTTTTGAGATGGTCCCGAAGAACCCGTGAAACCGTATGCTCAATCGACTGGGAAGAATTATTAGGGAATGGTATTTTGATCGTGATCTCAGGAATACTGATTGTAGGCAGTAAGGTTATGGGAATGTTACCGAGCACGAAAAAACCAAACATTGATAAAGTTAGGAAAGTTGCAAGCACCGCCCGTGGACGTTTTAAAAGATAGTCGATCATTGTTGCCTTTGAACTGGTGAGTTATCCACGAGTTGCACATTTTTGTTAATTATGATCTCATCACCTTCTTTCAATCCCTTTACGATCTCAACATCTTTGCCGTTGTCTCTCCCAACTACAACATAATTCCATTTCGCTAAATTATTTACCACAGTAAAAACCACTGGCCTATCATTATGATTAACGATAGCACTTTTAGGAACCGATAAAGATTTTGATTTGGGCACATCAATTACTGCTGTTGCGTTCATTCCGGGCAACAACCCTTCTGGATGGGAAATTCGTATTTTTAAAGTTATCAAACCATCCTCGCTGACAGAAGGATTTAATTCGGTCACCACCGCTTTGTACTCTTTTCCACTTGCAACGGGGGTTATCGTTGCACTCTGTCCAATGCTAACATTTGAAAAATCCAACTCGAGGATATTACCCTCAAGCAGCATTTCGTTAGCTGTGAAGACCGTAAATAATTCTTGCCCCACTTTAGCAACTTCACCTGATTTCACTCTTACATTAGCTAGTTTTCCGGAAAAAGGCGCTTTTACCATTGTGTTGCCAAGGTCGGTCTTCAACTGCTCGACATCATTTCTCGCACTCAACAATCCGGAAGCAATACTCAACTTTCTCAAAACGGTATCTCTTATTCCCTTTCGCTTTCCCTCTAATAATCCCTCCTGGCTTAGGATTTCACTTTCATAGGTGAGTTTACTGTTAAACAAATTTTGTTCTGCAATCGTCAATTGCCCTTTCAGTTTTTTACTTTCAAAAGCCATCAATAGCTGACCTGAAGATACGTTATGACCATTATGAAGATTGTCATAAACAACCATTCCACCAACTAGTGCAGACACCGTTTGTTGCCGCAAAGGGCGGATTTTGCCGGCACACTGGATGAAATAATTGAAAGGCTTTCTTTTCAAATACATAGTTGTCACCTTACTGGATATATCAGTTTTCTGGTCAGTTACAGGTATATCCTGTTCAAGGTTACCTTGGGAAGGCGTACACGCACTTAAGATTAATATGTTTACAACAACATAGTAAAAAAAGTTCCTCATAAATAGCCCCAATAATTAAATTTCATAGTCGGACGGGATTAGTAAACGGCTTGTTCTATACGGGATGTCAGCGGATCCCCCAAAGTTCGGCTTACGATTGTGGTATATCCTATCATACTGATAAAAAAACTATTAAAAACAGTTTGCGTCCCCAGTATCAGGCAGGTCACAGCAGGAATGACTATTCTTAGAATATGGTCCGGTTGCAAGTCGCCGAAGGACGCCCGCGTCCAAATGTTTAAACTATAGAATGATATAAAAAGTCCGATCAAAAACAATATTCCTCCAACCTTCAATCCTTTTTCCAAACTAAAAAGTTGTACCAATCGATTGTGTGTTCGGTTTTTTTCCAAGGAATTATTCGACCTCAAATCTATAGTATTTAGTTTGATGAATAAGTAAAAAGCCGTAACCTGCCAGCCAATTACAATCAGACAAGAAAAAAAAAGCATGGTGCTTATGTCAAAATTAGCGCCGAGAAATTTAACAGACCCGACAGCAAGAACAGTTATTCCTATCAATCCCGTAAACAAAAACAACAATCCAGGATATAGAAAAAGCCACCGGGGACAATACATAAGTAAAAATCGCAAATGCCGCCAACCATCTTGCCATGTTCGTAGATGTGGTGGCCGGGATCGCCCATCAACGTAAAGTTTTGTCGGCACTTCGGTAATTTTTAAATCCATCATAGATGATTTGACAATCATTTCCGAGGCGAACTCCATCCCGGTCGTCGAAAAATTGACTTTTAATATCGACTGCCTATTCATTGCCCTCAAACCACAATGAAAATCTCCTATTTTGACTCTGAAAAAGAGACGAGCTATAAAGGATAGTACCGGATTACCCAAATATCGATGTAAAAATGGCATAGCGTTATCGTTGATCCCCCCTTGAAATCTGTTTCCTATAACCAGATCATATCCTTCACGAAGTTTAACAATAAATGGCTCGATGCTATCGAAATCATAGCTATCGTCGGAGTCTCCCATGATGACAAAATCTCCAAGGGAACTCTCTATTCCTCGTCGCAAAGCCATACCGTACCCCTTTTCTGCTACTCTGATCACCCGAGCCCCGAAATTCTGAGCTATAACAATCGAATTATCTGTGCTGCCATTGTCGGCAACCAGAATTTCCGCTTTCAGGCCGTTCCTTTCTATAAATCGTTTTGCCTTCCGAATACAAATCTCAAGCGTTTCTTCCTCATTGAGGCAAGGCATCAAAACTGTTATTTCCATATTTTGTGGTTTAGGTTAAATCATAACTTCGGTGTAGTATTATCTTGTACACATTGGTTTGCTCAGTTAAACCCGAGATATTTTAAGAGTTGACCAAACCTTAATGCTCTGATTCGTTTCAGTGGGGTATAATCACTTAAATAAATGAATAAAGGCAGAGGAACAAGCCAAATTAAACGACTTTGATAGCGAGGGTATACCCCAGATACAGTTCCGCAAAACCATGCATTGACGACGAGTACGATCAGGATAAATGCCATCAGATAACGATATCTTGATGCCATCTTTTTGTGTAAAAATTCATAGATATAGGTTAGCAGGCTTATTGCTATAATAACCCTCTGTGTGAAATTTATAAAATCAAAGTTCAATGCCTCCTTATTTTGCCTTGATGAAATATATTGGGAATAATCGGATGGAAAATATTGTTCAACCGCTTCATTAACGATTGGCCAGGGTTTTGATGCCTCTCCCGTGTCAAATTGAAAAAATTGCTTCAATGTCAGCAGCGTTGATTTGTAAGCGATAATTCCCCAATATTTCGGACTTGAGACTATATTTTTCAGAATCAAAGAGTACTCTTCACGATTTTTATCCCACCCGCCTAATTTGAAAAGCGGGCTGCGTTGATCCCAAAGAAAGTTACTCGGAATAGAATCCCTGAACTTGCAAAGTTTGAGATTACTTCTATTACAATTCTCATCCAAATATTTATCAATCACCCCCATTTCGACAAAACTTCCAAAAAGAAAGACAACGCCTCCCTTTGAAGCCGCCATTTGTTTGTTAAATGAATATTGTATCAATGAAAGCGAGACATTGCTTAAAACCGCTAGAAAAAGCACATAAAAAACCTTTTTCAGCGTGATGCCAACAACAAATAATTTTGCTCTGGTAGATTTAAAAACAAAACCTGCCATTAAAAGCGAGCAAAGAATAATGCATATGTACAAGTGTGAATTATGCATTGCTATACTTAGCACCGTCATGAAAGAGATTAATGCATGATGATACCATTTAATATTGCCGTAAAAAAGAAGTAAACCTATCCCCAATACAAATATGGATGCAAATACATCCGACATCAGCCACCCAACCTCGAATGAAGCCCCCATAAAAAAGGAAACAAGTGCAATGTAAGCTATGTAAAACGGCGCTAACCTTTTCTTAACCTGGTTTTTACTGTAGCGGAAATAGAAATAAATCATTGTTGACGTCAAAATAGCTTGTGCTATAGTTACCAACCACAATGACTTACGGAGGCTCACGAACATGATGAACAAGCCGTATAAGATCGGGCGATCATCGCGAACAACCCCCGTAAACGCTGACGAAATGTACATTTGGGAGTCAACATTGAATGCCAATGGAAAACCATTATTTATGGCCATAAAACATAAAACCAATCCTGACAATAAAATTAAAAATAAAGACAAGGCAGCCTGTTTCATTGTTCAATCGTTGTTTCAATAGCAATTTCGGTTGCCGTTGGGAAGTCTTTTACCGGTAACCTTGTTAGATAAATGAAATATGGAATTGCGAGAACCCAAATTAAATGGCTCTGCATGTCATTTTCGCATCCATAAATCGTCCCTGTTATTACCCCGTTAGCGATAGTTCCCACCAAAAGGAAATAGAATATCTTTTTGTTTATAAGCTGTCGCCGCGATACTGATATCGATAGAAAAATCAAACCGCCGACAGATACTATCTGACAATAATTCAGAAACCTGAAATTTATCGCACTGTTCATTTGATAAGACAAATAGTATTCCCGGATCTCTGCTCCAAACCAGTTTACAATAGCATTATGCAGAGTCACATTTGCACCTGAAATATTGAATTCACTTGTTTTAACATTGACAACTTGTTGTAAAGCATCCAGGACAACTTTTGATATCGAAGCTCTTGAAAATAAGGAATCAAAACCGACGCTCGATGAAATCAGCTCAAACGTTTTGGCTTGATCTGGCGTTATCACATCTAAAAATCTGCCTTGATTCGAAACAATATTCTCAAGTGTGTCATTGTAGCTACCCAAAAGAAAATCTCCGTGTTCGTACTCAAATTGAAGTTTTTTTTGAACTAAGTTCAGATTTTTCAGGCGGGGCAACTCCAATATTTGTGCGCTGCGTAACAGCTTGAATTCGCCGGAATATTTATAATGAACCAACAATGTGCCCAAACAGCTAACTCCAACCAGAAAAATCACATAAACTGCATTCATCAAACTTTGCTTGAATCTCCGCTTTGATAACACTCTCCATAAAGTCATAAAAAAGTAGCCAACAGCTAAAAACAGGAAGAGTACCAGGAATGAAATATCCATCGCAGCGCTAAAAACAATAAGCATTGATATTATTACTGAGTCTCTTCGTTTTAACCTTTCATTTACTAATTGTAAACCAATGCCAAGAATTCCAAGAGCGCAAAATACATTAGGTTGAATCGTACTCACGGCGACGGATGTCGTCATAAAAACGGAAACAAAGGTTATACAAGTAATAAAATGAAAATGAAAATCCCGATTATTTGAAAAATAAAGAAAACAATAAAAAACAAGCAAAGAACAGAGCGCCCCCTGAATAAGTATTATGAACCAGACGGATCCCAAATCTGACACCAATCCGCTAAAAAGCGAATATCCAAATATCCGGTCAAATGAAACGATCCTGGCACCACCTGAGTTGATGTATGCAGCACTGTCAGAGCTTAATAGCGGAAATTTATTACAAAAGCCGCTGGAACAAAGAATTATTGTTCCCATAGCTAAGGAGATCATATCATAGCATCTTCTTCTATTAAACGCGACTTTATTATTCATTAATAATATCTGTTACTTCAATAATAAATCTAATTTGTTGATACTTTCTGATAGGAACTCACTCGGGCCGCCCGCATTGAGTTCGTTTATGATACTTTCCTTGTCAATGATTAGAAAGTGAGGCGCGGAAACAATATTATAATCCTGCCCCAATCTTGATCCATATTTACTAACCAAGTTTCTGCCGGGAACCCTTATTTTCGAAAGGGCTTTTTTCCAGTTCTCTTCGGTCTCATCCATACAGATATTTAAGATAACAAGGCCTTTTGCACTGTATTTTTCATAAAACTGCGGCAATGATTCCTTAATTTCAGTCAAACATGGTGAACAGTGTACGCCCCAAAAATTAACGTAGACAACCTTTCCCTTGAAATCAGCAAGCGAAACATTATTACCGGAACTATCCCGTAATGTAAATGCAGACGCCTGACTACCAATCCGAAGCCTATAATTGAGGTTCCAATAATCGAATACCCTCTTCTTGAAATTTTCATCGAAAGGACCTTTAAGAAAATTTTGCATTACCTTTTCAGTTTCCTTAATGTCATATTGCTGAAACGCCCAGATAAGTGATCTCGCAATGAACCATGAACGAATGTAGTTGTCTTCTATTAACTCCGATTTTTGGTATTCAACCCATGGAGCGGCTTTTGGAGTACTTCCAAATTTTGCATAAAGTGTGTCAGCCGGACTAGAAACAATCGTGAATCGATCGACAAGAAACGTTCGGTATTTGCCTGATCGAAGCAACAAGCTTTTTGAAGGGTTAGTGCGATCCGCTATTAAGGATTGCATTATTTTATCTGGAGTTATTCCTTTTGTTAAAATATCATAATTCATGAGGTTGATCAACCTCATGAAATTAATGATTCCGAAATATAAGTCAGCCTGATATCGCCCGTATGCTGCACCAATGTGTGACTTATTCTGCGCTAACCGAGTTCTCTCTTCTTGATAAAATTTTTGAATTAATCGATATCTTGAAGAATCATCTGTGGACTGCTGCCTAATCGATGAGAGTATTGAGTCTCTGTGAAATCCCTCCGCCAGCAGGTTTAAAAAGTCGTATCTTATCGACGCGCTACCGCCCTTTCTGTTGCCTGATATTGATAATAACCTGGATTTGCTGACGTCATAAAAAAAACTCAACACATCGCCGGGACACACATCTATGGCATGATATTGCCCCTTTAGGAAGAAAACAAACTGCGAATTAGGATCAACGGTCCTCGTTATTGTAAAAGCGCCATCTTTATTTATTGAAACACTATCCAGATGAGGCGTGAACCAGTCCTGGAAGAAAAATTTCAAGTTTGAATCCGTTGTGTTAATAATCCTCCCTTTGATCAACACCTTACCGCTGAATTTGGGTTGGGCATTGACAATATCTGAGGACAAATATAATATTAACGATAGCAGACCTACCCGTCCTACCAGTTTTACCAGGCATATTATCTTATTTACTATTCTCATTGATCGTTTATAATTTAGATTGAGGTAATTGCCGTAAGTAATTTATATACCTTCTGCTGATGTTCATATTATTCCCAGTTAATGGAAAAACGCTGCGAACGTTAAAATCCGGCGTTACTAGGAAAAGACACGAGACATTTTTTCCTTTATAGATACAGTCTATAGTTTCTCTTGGCACATAAAAAATATTAAAAGCGCCATGATTAATATACTGTCCATCGATTTTGAAATCACGATACGTATCTGATTCGTGCACCAAACAGATATTGAGCCCCCGCCCGAGATCCTCAATCTGCTTTAATATGAACTCGCTATAGCTAACCGATGTAAACTTGTAGAATAATGTATTCCTACCCGCTACAAGAGTATTGAATGTGTACCTGCGTCTACCATCATCATATACACAATAGGAGGAATCCAAACGTTTCGTGAGAGGAAATCGGCTTGTTGAAAACTCGCTCCAGTATGGATCATCCGTTTTAGTATTTAATCGCATAACCCTTCCCTGTATTCCATCCCGAGGAGTCGCGATTTGGGTACCGTCCGTTGCGTCTACATTAAGTAATTTAACAGAACAAACACATGCCATTCCAAGGAAAATTGAAGAAAACAGCCCGGGTCTTGTATGATAATTAATTTTGCGAAGCAATGTCATATTAATTAATAAACATATTTTCAATTTTCTTGTAGTAAGACTTGCTCAATGCTGGCAACTCCTTTCTGGGAATGAATGTATTAGTTAATTTGAGCATACCGTCTGTGATATACAGAAATGGCATGCCAGGGGTCATTACATAAAGACTTTTACAGTCGCGTAGGGGGATCAAATAGATATTATCCAAATGAAACTTATTCAACCTAACAAAGTTCGCCATGTATCTCCTATTATCAGCGGCAGCCAACACAACTACGTTATTCACACCTATTTTCTTTGCATATCTTTGGAAATCATTAAGTGCGGAATCGACACAAACGTCGCAATCAAGTTCGGAATATTGCAGCACTAAATGGCGTCCACTTTCAAAAAGCTCTTTAGCTCCTACTAAGTTTCCGGTTTTAAAATTCTCAAACTTTATGCTATCATTTAAATAAGAGTTATTGAGCTTATTCAATAATGCCTCATTTTCTACTAACAAGCGATTTAAGTTATTGTCATTAGTGGAGACAACGGCATCCTGTTGAACGATAGACGCCCTCCCTTTACACGAACAAAGGATATAAAAAATAAAAATGACCAAATAAAAAGTAATTCTTTCACATCTGTAAATCATAACTTATTGCTTTTGAATAAATCCTTAGTCGATATATTTACGGAAACAATCAGCTGATTAGAATAAATATTGGTACCGTCCAATAATTTCGCAAATAATGGACTTGTTTTTGTCAGGATTTTCCGGTACTCTGTATCAGAGATCTTATTATACTTCCCTTTCTTTATGTATTTATATGCATTCATTAAAAGATCAGGTTCAATCAAAAAGTACAGTTTGTTTTCAGCACCTCCAATGAATTGCATCGAAGCGTAGAAATCTCCGGATTTGAGCAACACTACGCTGAAATTTTGTACTTCATGGGTTGCTTTCCTAAAAAAATGGTAATAAAGCTGTCCGGCGATTGTTGTCCGAAAAGTTAAAAGTGAGTCAGTTTCAAATATCGATGTAATATTGCTCCCGAATTTGGTTTTCCAAAAATCGGAAAGCTCATGTCTATTTTGATTTAGATAGGATTTAGAAAGGGTATACTTACCAAAATCAACGGCATACTTACGGGTAAACGTTGTATCCACATACTTATAGATGGTATCGTTCAAGGGTTCCGTATAAAAGAACCCGCTATTATCGGTCATAGTCTGCACAGGATAAAAACCTGCTGCCCAGCGACGGTCACCTTCCTTGTTTGTCTTTTTCATGTAGACATCGTTTATTTTTTTGAAGGTAGGTGGCACTGTGAGAAACTTATAGGCAAACTCGTGGCTATCGGCCATATCACTGTTATAAAAAACGTATTCACCTTGTTTATTTACAAAAAATAAATCCGCGTAAAACCATTGCCCTCCAATGGTTAGTTTTTGGGCTTTAATGAATCTTCCTAAGGTATCGAGTTTTAGAATTTTGTTTAATTTATCAAATAAATAAACGGTGTCTCTTCTTACACTAAAATCGGTAAGTGCATCATGTTCTTCTGGCCCCTTACCAGGTTTGCCATAAGTCCATTTAAATATGCCATCCAGTCCAAAGCAAAACAAAGCGTTCGTTTTGCGATCAAGAATGAAATTGTTTCCGTCAATAGTTAAAATTTTACTTACTTCTGCAACAAGCTGACTGCTGTCTATTTTCGAGACAGTAAATTTAGTAGTGCGTTCATCCAATATCAATGGCTTAGTTCCTTTATCAACATGTAAATTAATGAGCTCCCCCTTTTCCATTGAATCTCTTAAGTGTGGATTGTTTGAGCTACCACAAGAAAGCAAGAATGTGACTACGGAAATAAATATTAAACACTGTAATAACTTAATCATTGTTTAAAGATTACCAGCTCCGTAGTTACCACCCGGTAGCTGGTTAATTGGTGTTTAATTATTTTCCAGGCAGCCAAACCCATGAGTCTGGTTGACCATTTCTTGCGCATGCACGTGGATTACACCACAAACTCCAAGCCCATACACAATCAATTTTATCTTTGTGTATTATTCGTGTGCCTACGTAACCGGATTGAACTGTATTGCCGTTATATGAGCCTCCGATAGATCCGCCACCGCCGCCGCCCGGACTTACATTACCACTTACAGTACCAGAGGCACCAGTTCCTGTGCTATTGTAATTGTAAATATCTGTTGTTTCCGAGCAGTCGATCTTCAATTCTTGTTGGAATACTCCAGAACCACTTCCACTTGCTCCGCTGGCGCTATCAAATGATGATAAGACGGTAATTCCGGCAACACCTAGCATAAGGGCAGTAAACCCTCTGATTACAGTTTTCTTCATAGTGTTAAATTTAGATTAATATTATTTATTGAATAATATTGATATTAATCAAAGTTAAATGTCAAATTTGTCTCTTCAAATGTCTTTTTCAGGCGTTTGTATGGACTTTTATCTTTTTTGGCTTGCATTTATTTAGGCTTAATGTTATTAATCGGTATGATAAAAACACTAATTGCAATGAGCTGAATTAATCCCATATCTGTGCTCAAAATTTCCATCCTCGTAGATTTCGATGTGAATGATCAAAATCAATAAAGAGATTAAGGTTTTATAATTCCGAATTCCTTAACTCAATAGATAAAAGCTTATAGCAACAAGAAACTTTCTAGCACTTCATTTGATCAATAGTTCGCTGAGAGACAAAAAATAGTATACGATCACCGCTTGCTAGTTCACAAGATAGACTATTCGCTCGCAGAAATCACGGCATTCAAATCGCACCAAATATTTATTTCATTTAATGCAATAAGTTCTTATCCTGTAGATTTTAAACTATCATCAGCAATCGAACCCAGTTTGGCTGCAAGGCGATAATTCTCAGGAGATAATCCAATATGCCTTTTAAATAATTTTGAAAAATATAAAGGATCATTATACCCCAGATTGATGGCAACCTCTTTAATTCGCGTTTCCTCATCATCCAAAAGCTCGCATGCTTTTTGCATTCTCAAATAAATAAAATATTCATTGGGAGCCATGCCCGTAGCCTGTTTAAATAATTTTGAAAATCTGGACACTGACAAGTTTTGCTGTTTTGCCATGTCGCCAACAAATATTTTTTTACTTAGACTGTTTAGCATTTGCTTAATAGTGTGATTTGCTAAATTCCGATCATTCGCTTCAGATTTTATTTTTTTATCTTCAGGAAACAGAAACGTGGCGAGAAAATTATATAAGCGAAAATTTGAGTTGCATAGATTTCCCAAATTCGTACCTTGCTTCAGTATATCATATATAGAATGCCAAATCTCAATACCCTTTTCGTTGAATGGAATACTTACAGGCCCGGAGTAGATGTCCAATTGTAACAATTCGTTAAATTGATCAATCTTGTGACCCTGAAAATTTATCCAATAAATTGTCCAAGGTTGAACAGGGTCAGCCCAATATCGCCTGTTGACGGTCATCGCGGGCAAGATAAAATATTGATTAGCTTTTACTTTATAAGTTTTATTATCAAAAGTGCAATTGCCCTTCCCTTCTAAACAATAAACAAGAACGTGATCTTTACTGTCATCTTCTGCGTTCTGACTGTGCCCTATACCATTTGCTACAAAGCCAATTTGATTTATAATTAATTGAAATAAATGATGATAATCGCTCAGAAAATTAGCAGACCGATCTTTTGTCAAGTCAATCGTTAGAACTTTATTTTCAGCATATGTATTATCATACATTGTTTTTTTTTTCATTTTGTGATAAGGTTTCGTTTATATGGATGCCATTGTCCATTAAGGCAGACTGATAATAGCTTTGATAAACCTGATTATTTGATTAAGCCGTCATTATTGCCTAAGGTCTGTCAGGTCATTTCGAAATGGCTTTGCCCCGGTAAAATTGAAAAGTGCGCATGCCTGTGGTGACCTGAATGCACGCATTTAATTTGTCACCAGCATCCGATTGCTCTTTATAAATGAACTTAATTGATGCATATTTAAATTGTGGTTTACGATAACACCTTGTTCATTTATGAGAATACTTTGAGGAATATATCCTAAAGAGAATATCTTCATTAAGCTTTGATTCCCGTTATTAGCTTGTACATAGCTCGGCCAGTTTATTTTTACTATATCTGAAGCTTTTAACCAATCGTCAAAATGGCTGTTAAGACTCAATGAAACTATCTGTATTTTATTTGTGTCCAAACCATTATACATTAATTTAAGATCTCTGATCTCGTCTATGCAGGGTGCACAACCACTTGCCCAAAAGTTTATAAAATGATATTTTCCCTTCAAGATCTTATCGGAACTGATTTCTTTATCGTTTTTGTCTTTTACAACAAAAGGAGGGATATTTTTCCCATTAAATAACAGTTTATTGTTGTCAATAAAATTAGAAATACGTTGACCTTCGATAGTGTGCCTCAAATTGGCATCTAACTCGTTATAACACTTTTCAAGCGTATTTGTACTCAAAAATGCAGCTATGTCCATTAGCTGAAGTACAGTGAAGTAATAATTATGGTATTCCTTTACTGTTCCTAAAACATTTTCTTCGTATTCATTCACCTGGGATATTAATTGTGGGTCATCAATTACCGGTTTGTAATTGTTTTTGATGGCATTATAATAAACTTCATCATTTTTAAAATGGGGGCGTTTGAAAAGGCCTTGCTTTTTATTATAAAGCTCGTTTTCTCTGCCATCAGCAATGAATGGACTACTATTATTATAAACCTTTATGTTTTTATCTGTACCGATATTCAGATGGGACTCAGAATAAATAAAAGAAGGTAAAAACCCGATGATATGCTTTTTGCTGTCTATTACAGAAAGCTGCGCCAGAAACGGATGGTCATATTTGACGGCCCAGTTTACACGTTTCTCATTCGTGGTAATACTATCAACCTTTATCCATTCGTGTGTAAAATCCCCATCACGGTTAAATTTTAATAATATAATTTTAACTGACCCCTCAAACCTTAATGATGAAAGATCAATAAACAGGCCTGGATCATTTCTGGAGTTACAGTTAATCCAGAAAAAAATCAATTGAAACAGAACTAACATTTTGAGTTTCATCTTATACGAATTGAGTAATTGAGCAGGCTTATTTTACACCCTGCTCAATTATCTAAGTAATCTGTCCGTTATACGCATACGTTTGAAGACTTGTCCTGATTTGATGGGAAGGTACTGCACACCAAAGACAATACTTGTTTACATCGGTTCCACATCCGTAATTGACCCTAAAACTTCAGGTGACATACCAGGATTTCTTCGCTCCGGATCATCTTTTTTTAAAGCAGGATCGCATATCTTTTTTAAATCCGGCAAAAAAGTAAAATCATAAAAAAACGACTATTTACCTATTCTGTATAAATTACCGTTATCTGTGACACCGTACAATGCACCATCTTTTCCGGTAACCAATGAACGCCAGCGCTCATTCTTGTCCTTCAGCAAGCGCTCTTCGGCCACAACTTTGTTGTTTTTGATCACCAGGCGGGCAATATGCGAACCGCCAAGCGCACCTACAAACAAATTATTTTTCCATTCAGGGATCAGGTTACCAGTATAAAACATAATGCCGCAGGGAGATATACTCGGGTCCCAATAGTATATTGGCTGCGTTACGCCCTCTTTTTGCTGTATGCCATCTCCTACCTTTTGGCCGCTATACTCAATACCATAAGTTACTACGGGCCAGCCATAGTTTTTTCCCGGCCGGATGATGTTGATCTCATCGCCTCCGCGCGGACCAAATTCAGCTTCCCATAACTCACCCGTTAAAGGATTGGTGGCCATGCCCTCAGGATTTCTCAGACCATAGGCATAAATCTCAGGCAATACACCGCTCTTTCCTGCAAATGGACCGCCAGGAACAGCTTTACCTTCCCGGGTGATATGAACAACTTTGCCGACAGCCGCGCCCAGGTCCTGTGCTTTCATACGGATGTCATCAGCCCCGTGCTCACCGGTGCTTACAAAGAGGTTACCCCGCTTATCAAAAACAATCCGTGAACCAAACTGTGAATGACCGTTATAGGCAGGTTTGGCATGGTAGATCACCTGAACATTTTCAAGCTTGTTATCACCGGCGGATAACCTGCCTTTAGCCACGGCAAGTTGAAAACCGCCATCTACCTGTTCGGAATAAGCCCAGAATAAAGTCCGGTTTTTGGTGAAGGACGAATCGAAATTGACATCCAGCAAACCGCCCTGCCCGCCGGTAGCGATTGCAGGCAGACCTTCAATATTTTTATCAAAACTTCCATCGGCTTTCAGTATACGCATACTGCCGCCTTTCTCAGTGATCAGGAAACGCCCGTCAGGAAGGCAGCGCAATGCAAAGGGGGCTTTAAGCTCGTGATTGATCACAGTGACATTTAACTTTGTTTTAGTCCGGACGCCGCCGATGCGGGTTTGCCCGACAAAAGCGGGTTTATATTCGCTGTTGGGTTTCTGCGTTTCTACCGCAGGCAGCGACTGCGCATTTACCCGGTATGTTAAGGCGCTGAGGCTTATAACCGAAAGCAAAATCGGTTTATTAATTATTGACATATAGTTGGTCATCTTTTTCAAATACAAAAAGGTTAGTGATGATAAGATTAGGCTTAGTGAAAGGACAATGCCTGCGGGCTGGCAGGCATTGTCTTTCTATTGTGATCTGATTATCCGCAAACAAACAGATACGGTTGTTTTAAATTACGGTGCCTGGAATATCCATTGCTGATTGGTTCCGCCATTACTTGTCCATTGTTTTACAAGGGCTCCGGCAGCGGTGGATTGCCCTTCAACTTCGGCCAGTTTTCCACTCTGAACCCCGCTTATAGTGACATAGCCGCCCGTAGTGGGCGTAATAGTCCACTTTTGATTGTCGCCACCATTATAATCATATAACTGGATGGCTGCACCGTCAATTAGCGATTGTCCGTTAACATCAAGAGACCTGCCGCTTTGGACTCCGATTATTTTATAGGTATTACCGCCAAGATTGGTAACCACCCATTTCTGATTGTCGCCGCCGTTGTAAGACCATTGCTCAATAGCAGTGCCGTTCCCGGTACCCTGACCGGTTGCCTCAAGCACCAGGCCGCTGTTACGGTTCACTATTTTATAGGTGCCATTTGCTATAAGCGCTGATCCTCCTGCATAAGGCGAAATAATTGATTTTAAAAGATTACCGGCTTTGATGTGTCCGCTTTCGCTTGGGTGTGTATTATCCCCCGGCAGGTAATCACTGGTATTGGCAGTAAGCCAGCCACTGGTATTTACAAAATGAACTTTACTATCCCCCGCAGTAATACGCGCGTTAACTGCAGCAAGGGTGGCATTTTCCCAAACACCTACATAAGTACGCATAGCGAATATCTCCGCATTGGGAAATTTGCTTCTGATCGTTGCCAGGAACGATGTATAAGCGGACTGGAAAGCTGCATCTGAAGTTTCAGCCGGATTATCGTTTGTACCTAAATTCACGACTACGATCTGCGGCGTGTATTTTGTAAAATCCCAGGTTGCGGTCGTCGTGGGATCGTTATAATTGCCTTTCAGTCTCAGATATTGATAGTCCATTCCTTTTGAACTTGTACCGCTTATCAGTTTGATGCCCGGCCAAGCTATCTGCGTATGTTCGCTATTCAGCCCTTCGGCGCAAACCCAGCCATAGGCCGACACATTAGCCTGTGAGTCCTTAAAACCCGCAGTAATGGAATCGCCGATGTACTCGATAAGGTAGTTGGATACTGACGGCGCCGCTGTTGCTGCCCCCGCATCGAGTATAAGGCCTTCGAACTTAAACTCATAATCATAATCTTTCCCTTCAGCAACGATCAGTGTGTGCGTTCCGGCGCTTAAGGGCGTTGGGGTCAGGTTAACCGTACCTGATACGTTATTATAGGTAACCCAGGCACCGCCATCTATACGGGCAAAATAGTTATTGGTATTCCCAACCTTAATTTTAACTGTAGTGCCTGTAAAGTTCACCTTGATATAGGCCCCGCCCCAGTTGCTTACATACTGCGCCGGGTTACTAAAATCCCAGCGGCCAAAGTACTTGATATTGGTGTCGTCAAGCAATCCGTTGGCAGCCTGCACTTCCATTTTCCTGTTTTTAACTCCGGGTTCAAGTCCGGATTCGGCCGCAGGTTCGGGTAAGTTTTTTTTGGCGCAGCTTAAGAGCGGCAACATGGCAGCAGTTACTAAAAGTCTGCAAAGTGTTCGTAGTTTCATGTTTGTCGTTTATAGTGAATAGTTTAAAAATTCGACTGTACTCAGGGGGCCTGGAAAGCCCACTGCTGGTTGGTTCCCCCATCACTTTGCCATTGATCCAGTTGCACACCCGCAGTCGTTGATTGCGCAGGAACATCCAGTACCTTACCGCTTTGCACACCCTTAACCGTATAGTAGCCACCTGATGTTGGCGTTATCTCCCATTTTTGGTTAGGGCCGCCATTATTATCATATAATTGTATCAACGCGCCGTTTGCAACAGATTGTCCTGTTACATCAAGCGCGCGGTTGCTCTGAACACCTACTATACTGTAAATATTACCGCCGAGGCTGGTCAGCACCCATTTTTGATTGCCGCCCCCGTTGTATGTCCATTGGTCTATAGCTGTTCCGTTTGCTGTCAATTGGGCCTGTGCATCCACGGCCAGACCACTATTGCGATTGACAATCTTATAAGTCCCGTTAGGAATCGGACCCGCGCCGCCGATGATGTGAGGTGTCGGGTGAATGGCCTGCGGCGGGATCTGACCTTTGATCAATTTCCCTGCATCCTGTGCGAGCCGCAGATAAAAATCAGACGATACAGCAACGCCATCTGCGTCAAGCGTAAGAAAATATTGATTGGTAGGTTTCATTGACGCATTTTCTGCGGCCTTGGCGATGGCTGTACCCTCGTCATATTCATCAAACATGGCTATATAAAGGCTTTTGGCTCCCACAGTTTTCATTACCGATGCCTGGCTCCACATGAAGTCTCCATGCATGCGCGGGATGGCATTTTGGGCTCCGCCTTTCCAGTTTGACCATGCAAAACCAGGGTAGGCAATAGGCTGATAATCGATCCCATGCGCTTCGCAATAATCGTAATCACCCTGTATCCATGGCTGGTAGGTTGAATTTACTTCGGCCCCTACGGCCCAAGGCGCAAGCATATCAAAAGCATTATAAACACTTGCAAAATTATTCCGTGAAAAAACGTTATTGGGATTGCGCCAGTCCATGGGCACACTGCCTATTACATAACAACCCTGCGATTTGAACCAGTTGATCACATCAAGGCAGGCCGTCGGATCACCCGGGCCGGGTACCGGAGCTGAAAGGTAGCCCATCCCGAAAATACACACCACCGGCTTCCCGTTTTGTTTCGCATACGCAGGCGACGACAGCAGGTTGAGCGTTCCCACAATAGTATTTGTCCAATCGCTTTTAATTACCGACTGCATATTCTGCCAGCCGGATACATCATACATGATATAAAACTTGCGACCGTACGTTTCAGCAGCGGTTTTTACCTTCAGGGACATACCGTCGTTGTGGGCTTTGATACTCGCATCATCGTAAGTCGGTCCGCCAAAGCGTTGCAACGCCGCACAATCAATGCCGTAGGTTTGCATCCACTCAAAATGTTTGTTAACGGTTTGTGTCGTGTAGGATGAAAACAGTTTGGCCGGCTGCCCGTTGCCCAGGTTCGCGTACCCTGTTTGAAAAGTAGTGGTGTACTCACGCACATCGGGCCATAGTTCGAAGCCCTGGTTGCCGGGGGCAGGTGTGGAATGTCCTGCCCAGTGTACCCAGTTGTTTTGGGGCGAGCCGTCACCCGGAGCGGCAAACCAGCCCTGGTAACCAACGGTTAGCTTGCCGACGACATCACCTGCCGGCGATCCGTTCACTTTTAAACGCAGTTCATTTTTTGTACTGCTACTGCTCTCAGGATTGGTCCCGAGCAGTTCTTTTTTGGCACAGCCGGTAACCAATACGGTCACGGCAAGGCATAAAAGGTCAAACTTTCTCATAAGGGTTTTAAATAGATTTATATGGTTTATTTGTTTTTGGCAACAAGTAAAAACTCACTTTCCGCAAGCACCATAGTAAACACTAAGAAATTACCGTTACATATGCGATGTAGGGTGTTTTTCAGTGTAAGCTATTTCTCCCTTTATCATCTTACCTGCATCACCGGTAAGCCTCAGGTAAAAGTCAGATGAAGTAGCCGTTCCGTCGGCATCAAGCGTGAGGTACCAGCGGCCGGCAGGTATCTCAGCGGCTGACGGCGCGACCTTAAATATGGCAGTCCCTTCGTTCAGTTCATCAAACATGGCCATGTAAAGGCTTCTTGCCCCTACGCGTTTCATGGTAGCCACCTGGCTCCACATAAAATCGCCATGCACACGTGGTATTTCATTTTGGCGGGAACCGGAATTGGAGTTGTGGAATGAGAAACCGGGATAAGCCACCGGCTGATAATCAATACCCTGTTTTACACAAAAATCGTTATCGCCTTTTATCCAGGGTTCGTAAGTGCTGTTTACCTCCGCGCCTACCGCCCAGGGGGATATCATATTAAATGCTTTATAAACGCTAAAGAAATCGGCCCGGGACTGGTTGTTACCTGCCCGCCAGGCCATAGGCACACCACCGATCACATAACAGCCTTTTGATTTGAACCAGTTGATCAAATCAAGGCATGCAACCGGATCGCCGCCGCCCGGTACCGGCTGCTGTACATAACCCATGCCCCAGATGCATACGACAGGCTTACCGTTCTGCCGGGCATATGCTGGCGAGGATAACAGATCAAGTTTGCCGGTAATTGTATTTATCCAGTCTTCCTTAAGGGTGGCCTGCATCTCTTTATGCCCCGATATATCGTACATAATATAGAACTTGCGACCGGCAGCTTCAGCGGCATTGCGCACCTTTTGAGCCATACCGTCACGCTGATTCTTTAATGTGGCGTTTGACAATTCGCCGCTGAACCTTTGCAGGGCGGCGCAATCTATACCATATTGCTGCATCCATTTGAAATGGAGGTTAACCGTGGACTGATCATACGATGAAAACATTTTGGCGGGCTGACCATTCTGCAGGTTGCCAAATTCAGTTTGATAGGTTACGGGATAATCTTTTACATCAGGCCAGCACTCCAGGTTCATATGCCCCCAGCTATTCAGCGGCGACCCGTCACCGGTTGCCGAAAACCATCCCTGGTAACCCGCGGTCACCTTTCCGACAACATCACCGACAGGTGAAACCACGGGCTTTTGAGTGGTATCCTTGCCGCCGGGGTTTACTTTTCCGCCGTCATTTTTTGAACAGGCAAACAAACAACCTGACAAAGCCAGGCATAGTAAAATTCTTCTCATAATAATTGGTTAAACTGCAATTGCCTCCGCTAAAAAAATAAATAACGGATGGCGCTTATATCTGACAAATAAAGCTGAGCGGCTTAACAGATTAATAACAGCTGTCTAACAGGAGGGAATATTCACAAAAAAATAAGCGTAAAACAGAAATACCCGGCGCAGATGAGGGCAACCGGGTACTTATTATACTAATATATAAAGATTTTTACTCCAGCACGGAACCGTAATCTTCCTTGAAATCTTCCTGGTATATGCCTTTGTACTCCTTACGGAAATTATCGTAGGTGCTTTTTGCCAGCGAATGTTTACCAAGGAATACAAGGGCTTTGCATTTCACACGCATAGCTTCCTCATTAACCGTATCATGCAGGAAGATATAGTTAGCTATTTTAATAAAAAACTCCGGATCATTATCGATACTGTTCTGATGAACATACCTCAGGTAGGTGTCAATAATTTCGTCGGTAACTTCTGCCCTGGATTGATCAAGCCACTCGTACTCACAATTTGACAGGAATTTTCCCCGTTGCGTAATACCCGCCAGCCTGATGATCTTGTCTCGGGTGAGATCCGATTGGTCGCGTACTATCTGCAGATAATTATAGTAATCAACATGGATCTTCGTGTAATCTGTATCGATACGATAGTACCCGGTTTCGCGCGATATAACACAAGGGCCAAGCTGGTCGAGGACGTTTTTTAATTTAGCCATATTTACCGACCGGTTATTTCGCGCGCTCTTTTCATCTTTATCAAACCACAATGTTTCGATAAGCTTTTCGGCACTGACGCCCCTGTTTGACCTTACCGACTGCAGAAAAAGGAAAATGAATAATTCTTTGGTAAGCCTTGTAAATGAAGACACGATTTCCTGCCCGTTAGCGGCAAGCAGCTGCAGTTCACCGAAGAGGTAAATGCCGGGTGCCGAAACACTTTCATCAACGACGATAAACTGCGAATTGCTGACAACTGAATTATGTGGCGGAATAACATCAGGCAGGGTAGCAGGAACATCAGGAACCGGATCAACCCTTGAAGAGGGTACCGGTTTGATCCTTTTTTTAAGCCATCCAACCCACCCGATCAAAAATATCAGCCCGGGAATAGCAACAACGATCGCGCATAGCCAAAACCAGAACCGGTATCTTTGCGGCCGGCCAACGATTACCGACGCTTCGCCCGTTTCCGGAGGGCCGGCCAGTGTAAGGATCTTTATGTCCGAACGTTTATCGTCCATACTTCGCAGCAATGTTACTACAATGAATTTATTACTTTGAGGAGCGTAAAAGACATCGGCAAATGAACGGATATCATTAAACGGAAAAGGGATCTGACTGCCCACTGCGGTATATGAATTATTTGTCAGCGAACCTTTGATTAATTGTAATTTGGAATCAAATTTCAGTTCAGGGAAGATGACAGCATAATAGCTGTTTGTTTTTTTATCGACAATAAGCGAATTGGCAAATACGAAATCTTCCCCGTTGGGCTTCAGCTCAAATAATTTCTTCAGTTTGTGATCTTTCACAGTAAACTGCATCATATCGTACAGGCTTTTGGGCTTCAGTATCTGCTGCCCGCTGGTATTGCCGTACCCACCCAAGATGTAAGCGGTATCTGCGCCCGCAGTGGTTCCCAATGCAGCGAGGTATCGCGGGGTAAAAAAATCACCTTTCGTTTTTATGGTGTCCCATGTTCCGGTATTAAGTCTATACCGCCTGAACATGTTGCGGTACTGGTGATGACCGTATCCTCCAAGTGTATAAAGTGATGAATCGAAAGGTGAAATGAACTTGTTGATCTGGATAAAATCGGTAATCGGGGCGGCTTTGAAAGGTTTGTTAAAAGTGCCGTTCACATGATCATAAGCGGCAAAAAAGCCGTCATCAGGGTAAAAATTATATAAACGGCCGTTACGCTGATCAACTATGGATTGGTTGCCGATGTTTAAAGGCAATTCGGCACCCTGGTAACCGCGACCGGATAATTTCCCGGTTTTAACATCATAGGTATAAAGCGAATCATTCGCCAGGAAAACTACCTGCTCTTTTTTTGCGTCGAACGCAGCGCTGGCGGGACCTTTTACGGTTCGGCTATACTGCTGCTTCCAGTAAAAATGTTCGGCTTTAAACCAGAGCGGATTTACAACAGCCGCGTTTTTTCCGCCGATCACCTCGCGGGCAAGCAAACCGCTTTTGTCGTTCAAAGGCCAGTAATATTTCAGGTTGTCATCTTCGGTTATCTTAATATCGCGGAGCTTCATTGGCGGCACATCTGACGTGCCAAAATTTTTATCTGCAGTGGCCCCGAAATAAAACTTATAACATCCGATTTTAGTGAAGCCTATATGATGTTTATACTCCTTACCCGCCGCAGTAAGTAAGATATCATCCGCATCCCGATCAAATGTTATTGTAAACCTGTTCCATTGATCAAGTAACCTGTTCTTTGATATCCTGAACTTGATAGAGGTCAGCTCCTCTCCGACTATCATCGTGAAGGTATCAGCCTCGTTATCATAAACAAAGTCAAAATTACGTTTATCGTCCTCCACGATCCGCAGGATATACCCGAAATAGGTACGCAAACCGGGGACAAATTTAAAATCAAACGAAACGCTGAAGTTCCGGCTGAAACACATTGGTCCGGACGGACTCAGATTAAGCCCGGTGCGCTTATCCTGTTCAACCTCGTGACTGTAAAACCCCAAACCATATGATTGCGCCAAAAGCCTGACCGGCGCCAAAAAAACCAATATCGATATTACAGATAAAAAACGCCAAAAGTAAAGTTTCACCATAGTATTCTCCTGCTCTGAGTTATCATCTACACAGTTATTAGGGACAAGAGTATCAGGCAGGATCGATACAATACCTGCATAAAGCCCCGTTATAAAATCCGGTAAATACTTTATTAATTTTAGAAGACCTGATCGTCCATCAGATTACTGACAAACCTTAAGCCCCGAAACACCCAGTTGTTTATAATTTTGTATCACCTAAAATAGTTAATGTTGTTCAATTAAGCTTAATCAATAGATAATTAAATTAAAAAAATGCGCCACCCTGTTTACATCACCCTCATTTACAAAAAGAAGAGGCTGCCTTGTAATGGCAGCCTCTTCAATCAATCAACTTAAACCGGCGCTTAAAACGCGCCAAGCTCGGCAAGGTGCGTATACCGGGTATCACCGTAGCCTGATGTTACGGTTATCCGGAAATATCTCGCTTCACGGAATGTGGTAACAAAATACTTCTGTTTATCATTGGTATCCTTTCCTGTTACCTGGCCGACATCTTCCCAGTCGGTCCCGTTGGTACTTACAGCCACTGTGATATCCTTTGGTTTTCCCTTATTGTCCGATTGGCGGCCGATGAGCGTAATGCCATGCAGCGTTTTAGTTTCACCCAGATCGACAGCCAGCCAGTGCGGCATCGGCGTTTCACCGCCATTCCATTTGCTGTGCCAGAATGATGCGGTATTGTTATCAATAGCATTCAGCGCCAGACCACCGTTAGGCTGCCCTTCCGCGGGCTCCTGCGAATCGTAGGACAATATTGTCCATTTATCCCTGCTGAACTCCGTAAAGTCATTCAGGTTTAAGGACGCGGAAACCAGATAATAGGCGGTACGCAGATTCTGATTTAACTGCACCCCATCACTGATACTTTGAATCGTAACAGGCAGCAGGTATTGTTTAAAAAGCTCCAACCCTTTTGATGGATTGATCTTGATATGTACCAGCGGGGAACTCAGCTGTCCTTTTGGTATTACCGTACTTGCCGGCATTTCATAAGCGCCTGCCGGCAGAATAGGGTAAGTTGTACCTTTAGCCGCATTATAAGCGTCAGCCATTTTCTGATCCACCTGATATTGCACCTGGATATCCTTTTCAGCTTGCCCGGTACCCCCCAGCGTTGCGCCGAGGGCTATTTGCTGCACCGAGTCAGTCATACGTAAAATATAGGTATTTAAGTTGGTGGCTGCTGCCGGTAAGTAAACCATGCTGTAACGCGACTCTGAGCCTCCCGGAATTTCAATGGCCTTTTTACATGATGCTGCAGCGCCAAGTATGGCCAGTGCAGCTGCCAAACAATATATTTTTTTATTGATCATCTTGTTAAATGTTTAAAGTTATTACCAGCCGGGGTTTTGCACCATCAGTTTATCCCGGTCAATTTCAGATTGCTGTATAGGGAAGAAATAATAATTTTCCTTCCACAGGTGGTTACCCACAACCACACGCTGGTAAAAGCCGTCTCCGTCATTTTCTACATTCATACCATGCAGATTACCCATAATGCCGGCAACAGTTTTCCATCGGCGCACATCAAACCAGCGATGCTGTTCAAAAGCAAGCTCAATACGGCGTTCAGCACGGATCGCCCTGATCAGGTTTGCACCTGCCGGAACCGGAAGCTGATTAGGGCCTGCACCGTATTGAGGTATGCCTGCACGTTCCCTGATCAGGTTAACATACTTAACAGCCTCCGCATCATTACCGCCATATTCGGCCAGGGCCTCGGCATAATTCAGATACATCTCGGCCAGACGGATCATAACCTGCGGCCGGGAAGCATTTTGATTGGTAAGACGGTTGGTTTCCGGCGAAACGTCTTTAAACACCAGGTAACCGGTATGAGAATAGTCCTCTCCCCCGTTTTTCTTACCATCCCTTCCAGTGAAATTAAACTCCAGATTTACGGAATCACCTGTAACTGCGCCGCCCTTAAACTTCATGCCGTTAAACTGTATCGAGGCGTAAAAACGGGGCTCACGGTTTACGTACATGTTACGGATATTATTGGTATAGCCGTTCTCATTATATAAAGGAGATTCGGTAATGCTTTTGCCATCCTTCATCAGGTAGGCATCGACCAGTTCCTGGGTCGGGCCCAGGCCGTTCCAGCCGCCTGCAGCGCGTATCGACGCGTGAATATCCCAGTACCACATATTGTTATTCTTTTTCACAAATATGGACTCCGAGTTCCATGGGACAAGATGCGCGCCCCGGTATGACTTGATCGGATTATTGCCCGGGTCTTTGTATAAATCGTAAATACCCAGGTCAATCACCGCTTTAGCCGCATCCGCCGCTTTCTTCCATTTTTCACGGTCAAAGGTTTGTGAAATCAGGTTTGTACCGTCGGCGTTTTTAAAGCCGGACCAGGTAGTGTTGCCATTAAATTCAGGGCTGGCATCATAAAGCAGCATTCTGGCCTTAAGCGCTAAAGCAGCACCTTTCGATATCCTGCCGTAATCCCTGTCTTCGGCGGGCACCAGCGGTAAAAATTTGGCGGCCTCATCCAGTTCGGACGACAGGTAATTAACGCACACATCATAAGGGCTGCGGGCCAGCTGCAGATCGGACAGGGCAGCATCGACCGGGAGTTCCTTATCGCCGATGATTACCACGGGTCCGTATTGCTTCATGAGCTGGCTGTAAAAATATGCCCTTAAAAACCGTGCTTCGGCTTTATACTGATCGATCAGTTTTTGACCGTTCAGCGCAAGGATCTCCTTATTACCGTCAATGTGGTTAATAAAATAAGTAGCAGAACGAACACCCTGGTAGTACTCCGGCCAGGTATGCAGCGGGGCATCGGCGGCGCTCCAGTTGCCTACGTTCAGCCGGTAAATCGGGTGTTTTGCCCAGGCTATCTCCATTTCGTCGGTGTTGCCAACCCAGTAGTTCACGCCCCATTGATCACCTTCATCTTTGATAAAGCTGTAAACGTTAGCCAGGTATTGCTCCGTAGGCCCTTTTTTCTGGAAAACCTCTTCAATGGTTTGCCTGTCGTCAGGTACCTGATCAAGATATTTTTTGCATGAAGGCAGCATTGCAGACGCAAATAATGCCGATATAAGTGTTATTTTTTTTAAATGTTTCATTACTCTCAGTTTTTAAAAACGACAATCAATTCCGAGGTTATAGGTCTTCAACAGCGGGTATTGTGCACCGCGACCGTCGCCGAGCTCCACATCCCACATTTTAAAGCCTGTCAGTGTGGCTACGTTATACCCCATAAGGTAAACCCTGAAGTTTGACAGCCCCATCTTTTGCAGCCAGGCCTTTTTCTGAAAAGTATAGCTCAGTTCAATATTCTGGATCCGCAAAAAGGCACCGTTCTTTATCCACCAGCTGCTGTTGTCATAGTTTGAGTTGGCGGTTGAAGGGTAAGTAAGACGCGGATAGGTCGGATGAGCGGCGTTGTTTTCGGGTGTCCACCTGTCGGTGATATTACTGAAAACGTTGCCCCTTATGCCCTCTTTTTGAAAGGGCTGCAAGCCTTCGCCGTTCATAAAAATATCTACGCTGCTGATGCCTTTTATCCAGCCGCCTATGGCAAAGCCCTTATAGGTGATTGAAGGGCCGAAGCCGTAAACTATTGCCGGTATAGAGCCGTTGCCTATCGGGCCTTCATCATAGCTGTCTATCTTGCCATCGCTGTTCAGGTCTTTATATTTGATGTCCCCCGGTTTTATATCTCCGGTCTGTACCGGACTGTTGGCGATTTCTTCCTGTGACTGGAATAAACCCAAAGCGATCTTTCCGAAACGCTGACCGAGGGGACGGCCGATGGCCTGCTGCCATGGATAAGGTTTTGGCACATTGCCATTACTGATCACGATAGCCTTGTTCCAGGTAAGATTTCCGCGAAACTCAAGGCTCCAGTCGGTTGAGAGTTTTTTGTATAATGACACTGTACCATCGATACCGCGGTTGCGGATCTCGCCAAGATTGCCGTATGGTGCATTTCTGATACCACCATAGGCAGGCAGATCCCCGCGCTGCAGGTATATCCCTGTACGGTTTTCCTGGAAAACATCAACCACCAGGGAAATGGCGTCCTGCCAGGTGTGCAGTTCCAGGCCAATGTTTAGTTTTTTGGCTTTTTCCCAGGCTACTTCAACCGCGTAATCGCCGATATCAAGGCCGCTGTAGGTGTTGTCGTTGTTTTTACCGAAAGAATAGCCATTGGTATTCGCCACGGTTGAGATGAACGCGAAACGCCTGCCGCCTATGTTGCTGTTACCGACCGTACCATATGATGCACGTAGTTTAAGGAACTGGATAGCGTTTTTTATACCCGCAAAGAATTTTTCCTGCGACGGCACCCAACCGATACCGTAAGCAGGGAAAAATCCGAAACGTTTGCCTGGCGCAAAGGTTTCAGAACCGTTGTAACCGAGATTAAACTCGGCCATATAGCGATTGTCGAAAGCATAGGTAGCCCTTGCTGCGATACCCTGGTAGCGATTCGGGATGGAGTTTAGAAAATCGTCAGCAAAGGCATCAGATTTATCGCTTTGGTTATAAAGTATTAAACCGCTTACATCATGCCTGCCGAACGAATTATTGTAGGTAAAAGCCGCTTCGGTATAAAACTGGCGCGAACCGCCGTTTTTTCGATCGTAATTCAGATAGCTTGAACCGATGCGGGTTTGTTCAAATATAAGGTTATTGTCGATGTCGCGGCCGGTGGCTAAATAAGTGTCTACCGTTTTGGTACGCGCAAGCCTGTAGCTGTTCAGGTTATCAAACGAGAACATACCATACAGCGATAAACCTTTGGTGAGCCAGTCAAGGTTTTGCGTAACCCTGATATTTGACCATAACTGGCTTTTTGTTTCGCTGGCATAGCCCGACTGGGTAAGCAGGTCGTAAGGGTTTGGAACATCGATGGCCCTTGTCTGCGCGATGTAGCCGTTTGAATAACGTGCCGGTATAACGGTCGGCGGCATGGTCAGTGCGGCAGTCCAGATATCGTTTACAGTTTTACCGGGGGAGTTAATGTCAGATATCCAGCCGGACGCACCGAAATCGACCTTGGTTTTGGAGAATACCTGTACACTTAAGTTACTGGTGAAATTATAACGGGTAAATTTAATGGAGGAGTTGTATTTGGCAAGTTCGTCCGTTTTGTATAACCCATTCTCGTCATAATAGCCAAGCGACAGGTAATATTGCGCCTTTTCGGAACCGCCGCTGGTATTAAGGTTGGCCTTGCGGTTTTGCCCGTGACTTTTAAACATCTCCTTTACCCAGTTCACATTAGGATACAGATCAGGATCTGAACCATCAGCTGTTTTTTGAAGGCGCTCATCAGAGTATAAAGGGCTGGTGTTATTAGGGTTACTGTTGCGGAACGCCTCATTAGCCATTTGCAGGTAGGTAACGCCATCGGCAAATTGCGGGGTACGCGTAAAAGCGGTAATACCCTGGTTAAACTGCGCGTTAAATACCGGCTTGCCTGCCTTACCTTTTTTAGTTTCTATAAGGATAATACCATTGGCACCCCGGACACCATAAACCGCGGTTGCCGAAGCATCTTTCAGGATGGTAAAGCTGGCAATATCCTCGGGATCAATATTACTGAACGCACGCTCCACGCCATCAACCAGAATAAGCGGGCTGGCGTTGGTAAATGTCGAGATACCCCTGATAAATATCTGTGACCCGTCATAACCCGGCTCGCCGCTGCGCTGCACACCGATAACACCGGCTATACGCCCGGCAATGGAGTTTGACAGGTTGGCCACCGGCTGCTTCAGATCGGCAACTACAATGGATGATTGGGCGCCGATAGTGGTGATCTTTTTTTGCCTGCCGCCAAAAGCCACAACAACAACTTCGTTAAGCGCCCCGTCAGTAGCCGGCATTAATTTAACGTGGAACACCTTCATATTCCCTACGGATAGGGTTTGGGCTGCGTAGCCTACAAAGGTAAATCTCAAGCTATCCGTACTGTTGGTTACCGATATTTCAAAGTGGCCGCTGACATCGGTTGCCACTGTTCTGCCCGCTCCGCCTATAAGCCGAACGGTTACGCCCGGCAGCGCTTTATCATGTTCATCAACCACGCGGCCTGAAACGGTCCAGTCGCGGCTGCCATCCCCCGCAACAACTTCGTCAGCACGGGTCTGTGTGATACCGAATACCAGCGTAAAAATTAAAAATGTTAGGATTTTAAAAAAGGTCCCCTTTCCGGAACGAAGAAAAAGCATCAGGTTTTGTCGTTCTTTAACCAGGTCGGGTAAAAGCTTTTCCATATTTCTTGGTTTTGTATAAATAAGAGTTGAGTTAATTAGGTTAGCTCCGGTCGTTTTTCGAAAAAGCAAAAGACATGGCATGCTTAACTTTTGCTGCATGCGAATACAGGCATTAAATAAGCGAATCAGCAACTTTTAAAATTTTCTGAAGGAGACAGGAAGAAGATTCTGCCATTAAAGGCATGGATGCGGAACAGCGCCCGCTAAATTTCAGTCTTGATGGATAGTTTCATAATTCGGTTGCAAAAGGTTAATTAGTTAGTTAGTACATGTTTTGACAGGATATATCATCTGTCCGCTACTCGTGATTCAGCACCCTGAATAAGCAAACAAATTCAATTTTATATCGTGTCTGATTTAATTGGCTAAAATCCCGGCGCGTTCCCATGGAAGTCAACGTGGCTGTACTGGCCAGTTACAGCGCTTGTTTCAACAGGATCGGGAGTCTGTTTTAATGTGTAAATGTTTTAATCATAATCAAAAAACTGGTTAATAAATTGGTTTATACTTCCTGCAGACTGGGATATTAAAGCCCGGATACAGGTGGTTATCTTGCCGGCCTGTTAGATGCCGGCGTATTTATTGGTTACAGTATCAAATGTCATTATTACAGCTAACAGATTAATAACAGATTAATAACAGGTGAACCATTCAAAATATTTTTATTTAAAACTCTGATTATCAAATACTTAATTTAGCTGAAATTTTAATTGAAATTTCAGAAAACAGATAGCCGCCGCCTGATTGATGCTGTTAATTCCCCGCATATGTTCTTTTTCGTTATGTAAAATATCCTTTACAATGGCCTTTTATGCAGCTTGAGAAAAAGCAAAAAGAATAAGACGGCGCCGAAAATTAATAATGCAGACTCCGGCCCCAGCTCTACTCTGGCTTTCCCCGGCCCGGTAGGTTGTTCGTCTCCGGATGACAAATGGCGGGGCATCATGAGTGAGTACAACTTTACTTCAGTTTTATCGCCCTTCATAAGCATGGTAACAGCGATAAGTTTTTTGCTTTTAGGTGAATAGAACAGATCGCTAAACGAGGTAATGTCGTTGAACAGATAAGGGATCTCATCTCCCACCCATCTGAAAACCGGTTTGTGCAGCGCGCCTTCTATAAGCCGCAAACTCGAATTGTATTTATGATTTTCGAATGCGAGCGCATAAAACAGGCCGCTCTTCTCATCCACGATCATGGAGTTGGCAAACGTTACTGCCTTATCAAAATTAAGATCATATAATTTTCTAAACGTTTTACTCCCGACATCATAAAACATCATATCATAAAAGTTGCGTGCACCCAGCAACTGACGACCCTGCGCGCTGCCGTATCCGCCTAATACGTATGCCCCCCTTTCTGCTGCGCCCAATGCCGAAAGGTATCTCGGCCTGAAAAAATCGCCCCCCGCATTCATTTTTTCCCATTTGCCTGTATTGAGGCTATACCTGAATACTTCATTTCTGTACCGGTAATGACCGTATCCGCCTAAAACGTATACCGATGTGTCACCATGCGAATAAAATTTATTGGTTTGCCAATAATCTGTTACAGTATCAGGATAAGGGAACCCTGCATTCCAGCACAGGGTATGCAGATCAAAAAGCGCCACAGCCTTTCTGTCGAGATAATAATTCAGGACCCTGGCCGAATTAAGCCAGTTTCCGATAAAAAGCGACTGGTTGCCGGCCATAACGGGATGTCCTCCGGTACGATAACCGGAAGCTTTCAGCTTTCCGGAATTTATATTTTTAGCATAGACGGAATCACGTGCGAACAAATAAATAGTATCGTTGACCGGGTCAAAACTCACACTGGCAGCGCCGCTGAGCAGTTTGCCGGTTTCGGCCTTCCATTTAACAGTGTCCCGCGTTTTATCATCGTCCCCCGGCAGAGATCTGTTTGTTGTTCCTCCTTGCTGTTTGTCAGCCAGGTTAACCCCCGGTTGTTTTTTTTCAGGTTTACCGCAGCTCACTGTAAGCAAAGCCAAAGCGGTAAGTAAAAACCGGACATTAATTTTCTTCATCGGTGTTGGGTTTGGATTATCAGCCGTTGATCGCGTTTACAGGTTAACCGGGGTGATCACAAACGAATAACTGTATTTCTGAAAAGGCAGTAAATAAGGCTTAAGCGGCAGATCGCCCCAACTGGTAACACTGCCTACACCCATTTGCTTATAGTCGATGCTCAGTTGTGTCTGCTTTCTCGGTTTTAATTCTCCGGCGTGCCGCTGGTGTTTCTCATCCCCGTCATCAAGATCTTCCTGGAAAAGATGAAGTGCTGTCATGCTCAGTAATCCGCTCCCGGTTACACGTATCCCCTTGTTTTCCGCCTTAAGCAGTTCAAACCACCGGATATCCGTTTTATTGCCTGTTTCCTGCGGGCGGGTGTACGGAGTAAACTGCTGCTTGACTGTTTGGTGATAAATGCCAACCATAGCAGCGGCATTCCTGTCCTGGTAATTCTCGTACGGGCCGCGTCCATAATAATTAACGGTCTCAAATCCGGCCGGTGTTATCAGCTTCATGCCAAACCGGGGCAGCATCGGAGCTGTGCTGCCCTGGCCCGGGAACAGCTCCTGCCTTACAGCCAGTTCACCATTTCCCTTTACTGTATAAATAACGGACAGATCTGCGTTCAAATCTTTCAGGTTATAAAACACATTAACCACACTGCTGTCGCCCATGCTGCGGGCACTGATGCTGAGCTTACCGGGCGCTTCAGTGATCTGCTTCCATATTTTCCAGCGGGTCTGCACATTGGCGCCCATATCATTATCGGTAGGCGCCCGCCAGAAATTCGGGCGCATATCGGTACCCGGCTCGATGATGTCGGTACCATTTACCCGGTACCTGTCGGGGAAACCGGTCATTTTATTAAACCGCACATTTGTCTTTTCAGAAGTGATGATCAATGAGACGCTGTCTTCGGTGATTTGTGTATTACCAGGTTTAACGGCGGCAGGCGAATTAACAAACTGCCCGCCCAGGTGAAACTGGTCCCACGCTGCTATATGGCCGGCGGACATTAATAACTCATTGTGTTTTAACCGGTAAGTCAGGTTCAGGAACATTTCACCTCTTGATGCCGTGTTCAGCGGTAGCCTGATCGTTGCGCTGTCCTGCGGCGCGATATGCAAACTGTTAACATCGCCGGACTGGCTCAGCTTTCCGTCAATCATCAGTTCCCAGTGCAGTGTTAGGTTATCCGTACCTTTAAAGTAGTTTTCATTATATACACTGATGGTATTTCCGCCTTTCCAGCGCGTGTGGAGGTTTTGATAAATATGCTTCATTTCAAAAGCCTCAGGTTCTGGCCGTCTGTCCGACTCGAATACGCCGTCACTCATCGAATTGTTATCACTGGGTACATCCGCCGGGCCGAAATCGCCGCCATATGCATAAATTGTATCACCGGCAGCAGTGATCTTCCGCAGACCCTGATCAACGAAATCCCATATAAAACCGCCCTGAAAAGCGTGCCTGTTGTTACGGATAATGTCCCAGTAATCCTTAAAGTTCCCAAGCGAATTACCCATTGCGTGCGCATACTCACACATAATGAACGGCCTGGAAGGTTTTGGATTATTACGCGCGTAATTGACCATTGGGCCCGGACCGGGATACATCGGCGCTATAATATCGCTGTTGAACTTGGCATTAAAGCTATCATAACTCGTAATGGCTTGTTCATAATGCACCGGACGGGAAGGATCGCGCTTTCTCAGCCAGTTATAGGTATCGTACATATTCACTCCGTTACCGGCTTCGTTGCCCAGGCTCCAGATGATAACACTCGGATGGTTTTTGTCGCGCTCAACCATACGGGTAAGCCGTTTAAAGTGTGCGTCTCTCCATGAGGGCTTATTAGCCAGTGTCTTATCGGGGTTATACCCTACCCCGTGCGATTCGATATTGGCCTCATCCAAAACATATATCCCGTATTGATCACACAGTTCATACCAGTATTCGGCATTGGGATAATGGCAGGTACGTACGGCGTTAATGTTATACTGCTTCATCAGTTGGATATCCTTCAGCATAGATTCCTCTGAGATGGTTTGGCCGGTTAAAGGGTCGGTTTCATGCCGGTTGACGCCTTTTATCAATATTGGTTTGCCATTTACGAGCAGTTTGCCCTCCTGTATCTTCACCTCTCTGAAACCGACTTTTTGGGGAATGGCAGTTATGACATGTCCACCCTGATCCGTAAGTGTGATCATCAGGTCATAAAGCGTCGGCTGCTCAGCCGACCAAAGTTTTATGCCGGCAACATTTATTTTAAACTCTTTACTGCCAGCGGTATCGCTGTTCAGGCGGTATTGAACCGCAGCTTTCGGAACACCATTAAGCGATAAGGCCAGTTTGACAGTTGTACCCGCCGCCTGATTTCTGAAATTCAGTTTTGTAAGGAGTGTTCCGTTTGTGTAATGATCGCGAAGTACAGTGTGCAGCTCCACGTCATTTACGCCGGCTGACCGGTTGCGTGCCTCAAGATAACACGCCCTCATAATTCCGCCCAGGCGCCAGAAATCCTGCCCCTCAAGATAGGTACCGTCGCTCCAGCGCATGACCTTCAGGGCTATCAGATTTTTTCCGGTGCGCAAAAACGGGCTGATATCAAACTCCGATGCCAGTTTGCTGTCCTCACCGTAACCCGCGTACTTGCCGTTGACCCAAACCTGCACATTTGATTTAGCTGCCCCGATATGCAGCACGACCTGCTTGTCTTTCCATCCGCTGCCCATATTAACAATTCTCCGGTACACACCCGTAGGATCATAAGTAAGCGGCACATAAGGCGGATTAATGCGCATAATATTTTGAAACTCATAACCGATATTTACAAAAATGGGATATCCGTAGCCGTTAACCTCCCAGGTGGCCGGTATTTTAAAGTTATCCCAGCGCGTGTCATCCAATTTTTCAGACGCAAAATCCGGGGGAAGCAGGTCGGGCTTTTCTACCCATTTAAATTTCCATGTACCGTTAATATCGATATAACTGGCGGAACGTTTCCAATCTCCCAGCCGGGCCAGGCGTTCGCTTTCGTAGGTATAAAAAGTAGCGTGCATAGGCAAACGTTTATCTTCACTTTGCTGCTCGTTAAGCCACATAGGCGTTTGAGCGGCGGCAGCAAAAACAAAACAGCAAAAGGTAATCAGGGTGTAAATAAACTTCATGACTGAGCTAAGGAAATTGATATTAGTAAGATTAAACTGGTTTATTGGTATTGGTGTCCGGGTGAACAAATAACAGTTGGGAGATTAACGGATTAATAACAGATGCCTAATGACGAATATTAATATTAAAAAAAATAAAAAAGCACCGTGTATAAACACGGTGCTTGGCCTGCCTGAATTGATATTATTTTAAACCAATAATATTAAACTGACCTGTTTCAGGACCCGGCTATCTGCATCCAGTTAAAATTAACTCCGCCTTTTTCAAATACCACTTTAATTTTATGGTAGCTTTTGGCTGTATTGTTAACTGTGCCATAATCAAATGTGCTCCACTTGTCGAGCCCGCCTGTATTGGGCAGATTTTTTGCAGGCAGTGCTGTGCCGTCGATTTCGATGTGCACACGTGTATCGGCGTTATCTGTAGCTATACGTAACTGTATGTGTCCCCCCGCAGTGCCGAACGGCAATTCGTTCCATTCCAATGCTTCGCCGGCTTGTATTGAACCTACATGATGGCCCCCTCCCGCGTCGCTGGTCCCGTAAACGGCGATATTGCCGTTACGGTAATAGTTCACTCTGCCGTTGCCGCCTGCCGCTCCGTAAAACTGATCACAGCCTTCGGCCTCCAGCTTCAGCACCGACGGGAATGGATCACTGCTGTATTTGCGCAAAATATTAATACGCTGATTAGGATAATCATATCCGCTCTGGCTGTAGTCCCTGACAGAGCCATCAGGATTGATATTGGCTGCACGCCACATAGCGGCGTCTTCCTCATAATCTGTAAAACCTTCGCATAAGGTTAGCTGAGCACCCCTGCCTACGGTTCCGGCCAGCCCATCGCTGAATAATTTTCCATGGTCGGGATTCAGATATGACCCGCCCTTAGCGGGGTTTTGAAACTGCGGCACCACTACGCCGGTGTTTACACTATTCCAGCTTCCAAGCGTATAAGGCGATGATGGCGGGCCGAACCAGTTGTGTTTGGCATCCGCAATACCCGGACTGGCGCAGCTCGGGTCGCTGGTAAAGAAATCGCCGTTAAGAATAATGTAGGGGTTAAAGCCAAAATCCGCCTTACATTTCTGCCGTATATAAGTGATGGCTCTTGACGCATTTCCGGCTGCATTCCCTACGAAGGTCGGGTTACAGGTCCAGATGATGATAACCGGCCGTCCGGCTATTTTAAAGCGGTTGGCATCAGGAATGGTCTCGAAAAAAAGTTTATAATTATAATCATAAATATATTTCCAGTTATTGGGATCGCTGATGTCAAATGGCTGGGCATAACCATATCCCCTGCCATTGGCCATATTCCATTGCGCCGTCCATGAAGCCGCATTATCGTCAAAAAGCGCGATTTTGATTTTTGAAGAAAGACCCAGTTTATTGAGCGCATCAAGCATGGCAGCTATTTTCACAGGAGAACCATTGTCGTTAGGCTTTGAACCGGTAAGATTGGGACATACAAAATCAACACCTGCCTGTCCCAACTGTTCGGCCCAGCTTAGCCAGGTAAGTTCCGGGTGGGCCGGATCAGGATTGTACATTGACCGGTTTTGCATTTGTGGATAATCAGGAGGTCCGGTAAGCTGTGCGCTGTATTGAAAGCCTAATGTTACACCAAGGTACGGGCCTTCGGGTTTCGCCGGAGGATCTACAACGGGTTTAACGGGTTCAGGAGGATTACCGCCTTTTTTTGAACATGCCATAGCACATAAAGAAACGGCCAGGACGATGGTTATAAATTTTAAATATTTAATCATTACGATGGTATTGACGCAGCGATAAAAAGCTGCCATTTATAGCTGTTATGGTGAATAATCTGCTGTTAATTTGCGGAAAAGTGTACCGGATAACCGGTACAGGTTAAAACGATCATGCTTTGTTGTGTTCCCATTATATCACAAGCCGCGGGGCCGGTAGTCTGGTTAATTGCAAGCCCTATGGATTGATAGCCTGGCTCAACGTCGGTATACTGCCCCGGGTCGTTGGTCTTAATCCGTTTAGTATTATCCGCAGGGGGTATTCCGGGCGCCTCCGGCGCACCGGCAGGCCCTGACCACGGCTTTTTTAAACACCCCGTACGGCAGAGGAGCAGCAGGAATTGTGCAACTGAGTAAATCTTCTTCATAAAATCTGGTTTAAAATGGTTTAATAAAGCACAAACAGTTCCTGGCCGGAGATCTGTTTGGCCCCGGAAAATCAATTCCGGGTTACACAAATGAACCTGCGGTTATTAAAAAAAAGTTAAAAACCGATTAGCGCCGGGATTTTTTTTCCAAAAGGGCGCGATTTTAAGCAGGAAATATTATTTGGGGAACGGGAGGAGAATATCTCCGATTCAAATATCTGGCATCAGGATACTATAGCCTGAAATTCTTTTTCAAAATCTCTCTCGTAGATAGCCTTATATGTTTTGCTGAAATTTTCAAAGGTATGTTTAGCCAATGAATGTTTGCCCAGTGCGGAGAACGCTTTACATTTCAATATCATGGCGTCCTCATTGACAGGATCGAAATAGAAAATAAAATTCGCCAGTTCGATGAGAAATTCAGGGTCCTGACTAAACTCCGCAGAACGGGCGTGATACAGGTAAGTATTGATGATATCGTTCGATATTTCCGATTTAAAACTATCCAGCCAGTCATAATCGCTGTTCGGCAGGAACTGCCCGCGCTGCGTAATGTCCGATAGTTCTTTTATTTTTTGCTTGTTCAGTTTGCGCTTGTTTTTAATAAGGGTTAAATAGCGGTTGTAATCAACATACACAACTTCGGGATCAATATCGATGGTCCAGGCACCCGTTTCTTTCGACAGCCGGCAGTGGTCCATACCTTCAAGCAGGGTTTTTAGTTTGATAATACTTACAGACCGGTTATTACTTGCCCTTTTTTCGGGCTTATCTATCCAGAACATCTCATTTAAACGCTCGGAACTTATACCCCGGCCAAGACGGATGGTATACAACAGCATAAGCAAAAATATCTCCTTGATAAGCGGCGTAAAAAGTTTGGTTATTTCTGTTCCTCCGGCATCGAATATCTGCAGGCCACCAAACAGCAGGATGGTATTTTTCAACGGTTCCCGCTCAACAGGTATTTGTTCAGGCTCAGGTTCTGCCGGCGGGCCGCTCTGGTCATTGATTCGCTGAAAATGTGCTGCCCGGGGTTCAAACACCACCTGTTTAATTTCAGTTGTGCGCGGCTGCCGTTTCCGCGTTAAATAAACCGCGCCGCCGGCAATGAGGCCAATTGCGGCAATTGCCCACACAGTTACCGCAGGATTGCTGCCGGAGCTTTCCGGCCGGACAGCCTGAAATAGCGGCGGCCCCAGCAATGTATATACAGCGACCCCGGTTTGCCCGGCCTCGCTCCTCAAAAGGGTAACTACTATAAATTTATTTGATCGCGGTGCAAAATACAGATCGGCAAAAGAGTGCACATCGTGAAACTGATAAGGTATCCCGCTTTCAAGTACCTGGTAGGCCGGTTTACTGAGCGAGCCCCGTATCAGTTTCAGGGTAGAATTGTAAATATGCCGCGGAAAAATAAGCGCATAATAATTTTTGTTCTCCGGATCAACAACCAGCGAATTCGCAAAGGTGAAGCCGTCGGTGCCCTGAGGAGCTATTTCAAACATCTTTTTAAACGTATGATCGCTGACGGTGTAACGCATCATATCATACATATATTTTGGCGTGAGGATCTGTTTACCGCTGGCATTGCCGTAGCCTCCAAGTATATAAGCCGTATCACCTTTGGATGTAGCACCCGTGGCTGCGAGATAGCGCGGCATATAAAAATCACCTTTATAAATGATGCTGTCCCATTTATTGGTATTAAAATGGTACTGAAGCACCTGGTTATGATAAAGCAGGTAACCATAACCGCCGAAAAGATACATGGACGAATCCCGTTGCGAAATTATTTTATTGATGTGCCAGTAGCGTGTGACTTGCCCCGGTTTAAAATTGCTTTGCCAGCTGTTGGTGCTGAAATTGAACCTGGATACCTGCCTGGCATCCGTATAAAAGCTATATAAACTTTTATTCAGCGGGTTGTAGATGGCCCGGTTACCCTGGTTAAGGTTAAGTTTTGAAACAGCAGCGTTCTTTTTGACAATGCCGGTGTTAATATCATACGTATATACCGTATCTGTAGCTATTACAAATAACGACTCGCTATCCTGGTCAAAACTGACACTCGCCATTCCGTTTACCGTGAAAGCCTGTACTTTGCTCCAGTTCCGGTGCATTAACGATACCCATACAGGGTTAACAATAGATGCATCCTGATGCCTGATCTGCTCATGGGCAATATTTCCGTCGGTTTCATTAAGCGGCCATTTATATTGGGTATTGCCGCTTTGTACGATTTGAATATCCCTGATCTTCATCGGAGGCACATCTGTTGTCTCAAACTCACCGTGATTATTGGTACCAAAGGTGATGCGGTAACAGGCGATTTTACTCAGGGTCACATTTTGCTGGGTATAAGTTTTTCCGCCCGAAAAAACCTGCAGGCGGCTGCGGGACGCGTCAAATGATATCCTGATACGGTTCCACTGGTTATAAAGGGCATGCTGACTGATATCAAAGCTGATCTGCGGCTCCTTGTCACCGGTCACCAGTTCAAAGTGATTTTTGGCCGTGTTGTATACCAGGTCGAAATTGCGTTTATCATCTGATACAATACGGACAACATAACCAAAATAAACATTATATGCCGGGAAGAACGAAATATCAAAAGACAGCTCAAAACTACCGTTAAAACAAAAACCTTTTTGGGGGCTCAGCTCAAGCGATGTTCTTTTATCTTGTACGACTTCATGACTGGCGAACCTCAGACCATAGTTTTGAGCAAAGCAGTTCAGGCCGGCAAAACAAAAAAACGCTACAAAAACAACTTTACTGTAAAGTAAATAAAACTTCCCCATGCTTATCCCAAACAATTATCTTTTAATAGGCAATGCCGCAGCAACGTTTATAATTGGCCGCTATAAATAAATAGCAAGGGTAAATTTAAATTAAAAACATGATGCCGCATAGCAATTTCATGCACGGGACAAATAATTTCGATTTTCGTAAAAAAACAGACTGATCTGCCATGAAACATATCAGCCTGATAATATGACCTTGTAAATACGGAGACGACTTATAACTATAATTTTATGTGATGAGCAATTAAAGCCCCGTACCGGTGGCATACCGGTACGGGGCTTTAATTTGCAAAACAGTTTTTACGGCTTTTGAATTGCCGAACCAAGCGTTTTTATAAACTCAGGCTGATCTGAAGTAAGCCTGGCACCAAACTGCCAGTTATTTCCGCTACGTACCAGTTTGACTAAAAAATGATTCCAGCCATGCTTCAGTTTGAGTGCTTTTGCACCGGCATTGCCACTGCCTTCAAGTATTTGTTTACCGTTCAAAAATACAATTGCGCTACCGCCGGTTTTAACCTGCAGATCAACCACCGGCAGGTTTGGCTCAGCAAGCAGATCCTCAAGTGAACGCTGGCTTGAGATCCAGAAGCTTAAATAGGCAACCTGCTGTTTGCTTCCGCCTGTACCGCCATCCAGCATCGATAAATCAAAGGTTTCCTTGTCAGCATGCAGTGAAGTCCATATTTTACGATGCATCTCCAGGCCGTCTTTCATTTCATCAGCGGCGGCAGGATCAATAAATACCCTTTTTTTTGCCTCATCCGCCGATGCCGCAGTGAAGTTACCCGCATATAATACACCGGTTATGTCGCCGTTCGTATTCAGCACACCACCATTCGTACCTTCAGTCAAAGCTACCCCGGCATTACCGAGTAGTTTTCGCACGAGCCGCATTCCCTTAATTAATTTAGGAGCCGCAGGCAAGGTAGTGACGATCAGTTTTCCTGCGCCGCGTTCATAAACGATCATCGCAGCGCCGGATGGCCTGGCTTCCAGTTCAGACCGGAGTACCATCGCGGTTTTGGCGTATTCAGGCTGTTTATTCCATTTTTGCCAGTCGGTATTATTGGCTGTTAACAATATTTTACTTTGTTTAACCAGTTCACCATCCAGCCCGTTGCTGATCACATCTGCCGGATTAAGCTCTGAAAAATACAGATCAGCTGCACCGATCCCTGCAGTTAAAGCATCAGCCGCTGCCGGCAATAATGACGAGCTTTTGCGGTCAGTTAACTCAATTGCTGCAGGCAGCAATTTGTTCAGCGCCTCAGTCCCGGCTTTATTTACACCCCAAACCAATACCGTACCACCGTTTGCCAGCACTTTATCAATGGCCTGTTTACTTTGTGCAGCGGGTGGATTACTGCCATCAATAAATAAAATGCGCGGTACGCCTTTCACCTGTTGTTCAGTAACACCTGCTTTTTTAAGATCGGAAGCCAGTGTGCTGCCGGCACCTCCCATTATTGCTGCAGGCAAACCTTTGGCTGCAGGTGTTATCTCTTTGACTTCATGATTTTCGCCAAGCTTGCCAACTTCAAAAGGTTTATTTTCGGCGGCGGCTTTTATGGCATCAAATAAGGGCCAGGTTTCGTAAAGCGGCAAAGAAGGGTCATAACCCGGATTCAGTGTCGTACTGTAAGGGCCAAGCCGTTCAGGCTGTACCCCCGGGCTATCCTCCCTATAGCTTGTAAAATATACGCCGTCATCAAGTGTGGGTGCTTTGGTTTTATCCTTAAGTCCGAGCGGCAGCGGCCGTAAACCATACCAGACCAGGTTAAATACACTGTTATAAATGGCTTCGTTATCACGCTGCTGAACAAGGTTTTGATAAGATGACTGGGCAACCCCCTCCATCCTTCCTAAAAATGATTCGTAGGCCCGGTTACCGTTTGTCTCGGCTACTTGTTCCGGCGTGCCGTAATAGGCATTTCCGGCTTCACCCACTCCCCAGGGTTTACCGCTTTTACGGGCTCTTTCCATGGCTTCCCTTCCTCCATAATGCTCTATATAAGTCGGCAGTTTACCCTCTGCATCATCCTCCCCGTCCGCCGAGATCCAGGCGCGGGTGGGATCAAGTTTACGACAGATATCCGCCCAGATACCGTAAAATTTTATCAGCGTATCCTTTACACCCGGCGGATTGCGCATTACATTCACCACCACGGGCATCACCTCGTTGGATACGCTCCATCCAAAAACGGAGGGGTGATTACGATCACGCAATACCAATTCGGCAACATGATGTTTAGTGTCCTGCCAGTATTGGGAGTCATCCAGTTTTGGGCCGCCGTCGCTCGCCCAGATAGCGGTTTCGTCCAGCACCAATATACCCGTTTCATCTGCTACATCCATATAGAACGACGGATATGGCTGCGCATGAAGGCGCACGGCATTCAGCCCGGCATCGCGCATAGCCTTAAACCACGCTGCAGCATAACGACGGGTCATCTGCGGTATGCCCAGGAAATGCCAGGAATCACCCCTCATTACAACAGGGTTTCCGTTAAGCAGTACCTGTCCTCCTTTTAAACTGACGGTACGCCAGCCAAAACGGGTGTATTTTGTATCGAGCGGTTGCTTGCCGTTGCTTACGCGCGTCAGTAATGCATACAAATTAGGATCACCCGGCGACCAGCGGGCAAGTTTATCGCCCGCCGGAGCATCGAGCGTCACCACGCGTTCGGTATGGGCAGGTACGCGCACTTTAACCGCGGTCATATCCAACGCAGCAGCCGAAGCCAGTTTTCCGGCGGGCTCAGCAGGATTGGAAGTATTTTCCGCTTGCCATTTAAAAGCCTCTGCGTCAACTGTCAGCGTAGCTTCGCGGTCACCATCGTTTTTGAGGGTGATTTCAGCAGCGAGGCGTCCCCCCTGTGCATCAGGTTTAACAAAAACATCTTTCACATAAACCTTTGGTACAGCAACCAAAAAAACATCCTGCCAGATACCTGTTACATGCTGCCCCCAAAATGAACCGGCCTGATAAACGCGCCTGCCGTAGCTGCCGTTTTTATCAAACAATGATGCTTTTCTGACACCAATGGCAATCTCATTTTCAGCGCCTGCTTTCACCATGGCGGTTACATCCAGATCAAAAGGCAAAAAGATACCGAAATGTTCACCGGCCGGTTTTCCGTTGATCAGGATGCGGGCATCGCCGGCCAGCGCTTCAAAATGCAGCAGCAAACGTTTACTGTTCCAACCAGCGGGGACCATAAATTTGCGGCGCAGCCAACCCATCTTTACATGCTCCCACTCCCGGGGATATGACGGAAAAGTACGGAAATCGCCGCCTTGCCCCTGCTCATCTGCAAAGCTGTTCACATTCCAGGGAGAAGGGATACGGATGGGCGTTTTGTCCCAGCTGTCCGGCTGCATATCCGGCAGGGATGGCGCAGGATCGTTTCCTTCATGAAATCCGGCAGGCAATTTTACCGGCTGAAACTGCCACGAGCCATTTAAACATATTTCCTGGCGGTAGGGCTTTTCAGGGTCTTTAACAAAACCTGCAGAAGGAGCAAAAACGCCCGGGTATTGCAGCTGTTGTCCAAAACCCTGCAATGCAGTTGAAGCGGATAGGGCGAATAATAAAAATATACGTTTCATAATGTAATTAATCCGGAAATACTGATCTGACCGAGAGCGGTACCGACCTGTATTTCCGGCAAATTCCGCCCTGCAATATAATGCAGGACGGAATTGTTCATGTTAAAAAATCTGGGTTAATTGTTTTATTGTTCAAAATTGTATTTAGTGTACCGTTGCCCTGATTACCGGGCTGTAGTTATAGGTTGAATTAGGTGAATTGGAAGCCCTTGCCCCCATCCTGAAATAATACTCGCCTTTGGGCAGTCTCGTATCTGCCCAGTGAAAAGTAAAGGTTTGCGGTATACCGATGATGGCTGCATCCGGCGTACCGCCCGTGGGCACTTTCCACAGGTTCGCATAATACGTACCCGGACCGGCTACGTTCGAGCTGACATTCTCGTTCACCACAGGATCTTTGCTGACCATAAATATCAGCTCAACCAGTTTCGAATCGTTTTCGGGCGCTTTGTTTACGGTATAATTGAATGTGCTGTCGGTAACAGCGGCCGAAATGCGGTAATAAGGGATCACTTTAAAGTCAAGCTGTGCTTTCCCGTTTGAACTTAACACCACATTGACCGAATCGCCGGCATAAATGAAAGGGCCGTTCAGCGGAAATGCCTTATAATTATCAGCAAAAAACTGGCTTGCCGAATAAGATCCGTCAGCCTTAATGGATATATCAATAGGCTGCGGACTCGGGTATTTCGCCTTATTATTTTGTAAAAACCTGATAACGCCGCCGCCGGGCAGCTTGGTTTCAAGGCCTTTGCCGGTTTCAACATCGGTCACTTTCCCGAATACGCCTGCATCGGGAGCCTTATAATTATCATATTTTTTACATCCCGCATAAAGAAGCAGCATGCAGGGAATTAAGGTATATATAAATGATGATCTCATGATTTCAATTGATGTTTAATAGCCTGGGTTATCAATAAGTGATGTGTTTAGCGAACGCTCGCCGCCCGGTATCTGTGAATAATAATTCCGGGGCTGATAGGTTTTTCCGCCGCCTACGGGAACTTTCTTGAATACATAGTCTTTGGCGCTGATATCGTAATAAATATCCAGGCCGTACTCCTGCCTCAGGTTAAAGTCAGTGGTAAGGGTACGCCATCTGATATAATCCCAAAACGTGCGGTTCTCGAAAGATAGCTCAACCATTCGTTCATGCCTGATTTTTTCCCGGCTGATCGCTGTAAGGGCCTGCATACCAGCCCTTGCGCGCAGCTGGTTGACAGCGCCGAGCGCTTCTGAAGGATCTTTACCCAATTCAAACGAGGCCTCGGCGTAATTAAGCAATACCTCGCCGTAACGCAGGTCAAGCCATGAGGTACGGGAAGTATAGTCACGCAGCAGGTTACGGTCGGTAACCGGGTCCGTCCATTTTTTAAGCCAGAAGGTGAGTGAATTTGAATTGGAGTTACCGGTACCTGTAACGTTGGTTGGCGTTAAGGTAAACGACTGCGTATTCACATCAAAATATTGAAGTACTTGGTTGCCGTTATATTCCCTGTTATTATAAATAACACCCCGTTGCCCGGTGATCACCGCCCCGCGGAACGAGGTGCCGGTAACCACTACGGTCCCCATCAGCCTTGGATCCTTGTTCTCGAAAGGACCGCTTAACGTTGGATAGTGTACATAACTTGCCGGAGTACCGATGTTCAATGGCTCCGCCGCCCCTGCTGTACTGGTTTTTGACTCAAATTTTTCAACGAGGTCAAGCGTAGGCTCAAGACGATTATCATAACCGGCCGGCGAGCGGATATAATCCGGCAGTACCATTAGATCCTGCGAGTGGGTACGCTGGGTTCCTGCATAGTCATAACCCTTACAGAGTATGGCCTCGGTATTGGCATCGCCCGGTTTGCATTCGTAAAACAGGTACTGGAAGTTTTTGGAGAGATCGGTCGGATATTTATTGAACAGGCTATATTTACCGGCAGTAATAATGGTTTTAGCTGCATTGTAGGCTGCCTGCAGATAATCGGTAGCCTTAGCGGGGCTTACGCCCACTACACCACCCAGCTGCACTGTACCAAACTTACCTATCGAGCCTGCGTGCAGCATCGCACGCGATTCAAGCGCGAGGGCCGCATATTTGTTTGCCCTCCCATAATCACTTGTCTCCGGCAGATCCGCCGCTGCCTGTTCCAGATCGTTTTTGATCAGATCCCAGACTTCTTCTTCTTTATTACGCGGCTGCTTCAGCAGGGCATTGGGATCCGCAGGCGGTTCGGTAAGGATCGGAACTCCGCCATAATATTTTACCAATCCGAAGTAATAATACGCCCTTACGAAATGCGCCTCCGCCAGATAGCGTTTTTTTGTAGGTGCATCGACATTACTTACTGCCGCTATCTCCTGAATAAATGTGTTTACATTACGGATGGATTTATAGAGTTTTCCCCAGTTCTCATCATTGATGCCGGCATTGTTTGAACTAAAGGCCTCATCGCTCCAGTTTGCGGTGTATTGATCACCGTTACCCGGGAATTGCCCGAAACGACCGTTGCAAAAGGCATAATCCTCAACAGGCATATCCTTATAAAGCGACGCGAAATAGGCTGTTACCCCGGCGGGGCTTCCGTAGATCTGGTCTTTGGTGAGCAGCGTGGTCGGCTGCACATCGAGCAGGTTTTTGCGGCAGGCACATAAACCCGCCAAAACAAAAATCGCAGTTATATATTTTAAGTTTTTCATGATATCGGGTTTAAAAAGTTGCCTGTACACCGGCGTTAACATTAAGGGTTATAGGATAGTTATAGCTGTATAAGCGGTTACTTGAATATTCAGGATCTATAAAATCCAATCCTTTCCCGGTGAAGGTGTACAGGTTGTACGCGTTAAGAAATACCCGGAACCGGTTGATCCCCAACCGCCCCAGCAGCTTTTTATCAAAGGTGTAGCCAAGCTCGATGCTTTTGATACGCACATAGCTTGCATCAAAATTGCTGAACGAGTTAGGAACGCCGTCCTTATAATTCTGACGCTGTCCTGTTGAAGGGAACCTGCCGGGTACCCACGGGCTGTTCGGATCAAATATATCCTGCCGGTGCCACCTGTCGGCAAAAACGGAGATGGGGTTGGCATACTGAAAGTAAAACGGCCGTGAAAGCTGATCAAGATAAGATACCGAATACATGGTTGCGCCCTGTATCAGCATGGAAAAATCAAACCCCTTGTAACCCAGCTCGAAATTGGTACCGAAATAAATGGCCGGTTTACCGCCGCCGCGGGCGATAACGGTCTGATCTTTCCCGTCAATGATGCCATCGCCGTTCAGATCAACGTAATTCAGGTCACCCGGGAGCAGGCTGCGGTTGCCTGCTCCATCCTGTATAGGGGCGGCATATATCTCCTGGAAATTCTGAAACTGGCCCGCAACCTTATAACCCCAGACAATATCGTTGTAGCGGTAAGCGGTTTTATTGCGATAATTATCGGCATCGCTGCTGGCAGGCGTCTGTTCGATATACCGGTTTTGTGTACGGGCATACGACATATTACCGGATACGGCAAAGTCAACAGCTCCTATTTTGCTCCGGTGCCCCAGTACGATCTCGAAACCCTGTGTACGGTCGCCGTTAAGGTTTACTTGAGGCAAATTCACGCCGTAAGTACCTGGTATTTTAGAAATAGGCGAACCCAGCAGGCCGCTGCGCTCTCGGCGGAAAACGTCGCCCTCAAAGGTAAGCTTGCCATTCCACAGGGAGAAATCCAGACCTATATCCGTTTGGGTTGAAGTATACCAGGTGATGTTGGCGTTGGCGGCATTTTTAAAGTCAACCCCTTTCACAAAACCGGGGCCGAATACCGAACCCGCCAGTGAACCAGAGCCTGAACTCGGATAAATATAACCGGTTAAGTAAGCAAAAGTATTGGCTGCAGCCTGATCGTCCCCCTCTTTACCATAAGTAGCCCTGAGCTTGATATTATCCACAAACTTCAGCTTCTCCTTTATAAAGGGCTCTTCTGAAATACGCCAGCCTACTGATCCGTAAGGGAAAAATCCCCAGCGGCTTTTAACGGGAAAGTATGACGAACCATCCTCCCTGAAACCGAACTCGGCCAGGTATTTACCGGCATAATCATAGTTGAATTTACCGGCGTAGCTGCGGTTGCCGCTCTGGCTGTATCCGGAGCCGACCACGTCGGTAGCACGGTTGCCGGCAGCCAGCTGATCAATAGCATCAATTACGAACTGGGTTTGGGCATTATTGCTGTTACCCTGGCGGTAGATCTGCTCATAAATAAGCAGGCCGGATACATTGCTTTTTCCGAAGCTGTGGTTATAATTCAAAGAAAGCTGTAGATCATTGGTTAAGCCCTGGCCGAAATATTCATTCAGCTGCGAAGGCCCCTGGTGTGAAAAAGGGGTTTGCAGCTGTGTGGTATTGTCATATTGATACTGATAGAACTCTTTACGAAAGCTGCGGTTAAAAGTATAGCTGTTATCATAAGCAAAAAGCCCCTTTACGCTCAGTCCCTGAACAAAGGGCAGCTCGTAATTTAATGTAAACGTTGAGGTGAGCGCTTTATCGTTGGTTTTATTGTAGCCAGCCAGGCTTTCCGTAATCTGTCCGAGCGGATTATCGTTAGGCTGATTATAGAACTGGTTCAGATAGCGGGTATCGCCGTTTGAATAAAGTGACTGTGTAGGACTGATGGACCATGCGTTCCGGATCAGTGACCAGGCAGCTGTATTCGGGCTCTTACTCATCACATTGTTCAGGCCCAGGTTAATGCCAAAGGTAAGTCCCTTACCCAGCTGCCCGTCAATAGCCGTGCGGAAGTTATATTTTTTACCGTATTCGATATCCGTTTTCAGCAAACCGCCTTCGTCAAAATATCCTCCTGATACAAAAAATCTTAACTTTTCATTTCCCCCGCTGACCGTGATGTTATGCTGCTGCTGCGAGGTGGTATTATCGAGGATGGCTTTCAGGAAATCGGTACTTGGCGTTTTGCCGGTCCGGAAATCTTCAATTTGCTGCGGCGTGTATTGCGGAGGCGTTATCTGCTGGTTACCGCTGATAAAATTATTGATCTGCTGTTCATCATACAGCGTGGCATACTCGTATGCGTTTGAAAGCTTGGGATATTTGGTAATGAACTGCCTGCCCAGGTGCATGGTATAGGTAACCTGTATGCTGCCTTGTTTACCTTTTTTAGTGGTAACCAAAATAACACCGTTCGCCGCTTTTACACCATAGATAGCCGCGGTGGCATCTTTTAAAACACTTACACTTTCTATCTCATTCGGGTCGAGGTGATCAAAACCCGATTTATCGCGCTGCACACCATCGATGATAAAAAGCGGCCCACCCTGCTGGTTCCCGTTTACGTCGTTCGGGTCAACATAACTGAAACCGCGTATATCGATCTGGCTGTCGAATTTACCGGGCTGGCTGGACAATTGCGCCACACGCACACCCGGCGCGCGGCCGGTTAAAGTGTTGGTGACATCATTATTGGAGTTCTTTACGATATCTCTTCCGGCGACGGTCGATACCGCACCGGTCAGATTGGCCCGTTTCTGTGTACCATAGGCCACTACAACTACTTCGTCAAGGCTTCCTTGCTGCGCTGTTAGGGTTACGGTAACGGTCCGGTTGTTTTTAAGGTCAACATCGACACTATTGTAGCCGATATAGCTGACCGTAAGCGTGGCTTTGGGATCAGTTACCTTTAAAGTAAAGGTACCCTTGGTATCGGTAACCACACCCTGTGAACTGCCCTTTACCTTTACAGATGCGCCGATCAGCGGTCCGCCCGATTGGTCGATGACTTTACCGCTTATCGGTATGTCCTGCGCAAACAATGGCACCGAGAGGCACCATGCCAATAGCATTAATAAAATTTTCTTCATGTTCATAACTTTAGATTAATTGGTAAAATCTGATTATGAACTCAAAGAAATTTGTGGGAGTTAATAAAAAGTTAATAATGAATTAGTTGAGATAATTTTTATTATTAAAAATTAAAAACTTGATTATCAATTAGTTAAAAAGCAAGCAAAAATCAAGTATTTAAGGCTTCGGGGATAATTAATCAGGTTTAATAAAGCTGCCGCTGCCAGTTGCATATACACCTTATCCGGTATCACAACAGCAAAGCCTGTTACCGGGACCGGCAACAGGCTTTGTTTAACTGAATTCATTGCTTTCTATTTGCGTTCAGGCATTTTGAACACGAGCGGCTTTTCACGGCGCAGCATCCTGGCTGCCTCACCGGTTAACCACAGGTAGGTATCCGAAGGCTTTCCGTCCAGATTGATGAATGCGGTGCCCGTTCCATCTCCCACTTTAGGCGGATTATCTGATCCCTTGAATATGGCGGTTCCTTCGTTCACCTCATCAAACATGGCAACATAGAGCATCTCTGCCCCGGCGGATACAGCCGTTGACAGCATTTGCCAGTAAAACCTGCCGCCCTGCCTCGGAACAGAACCCACCGGCTTTACATCGTCGGGGAACTCATAGCGGCTGAGGTTATGCCAGCTGAAACCGGGATATACGCAGGGGACGTAATCAAGATGATTATCCCTGCACCATTTAATATCATCAATTACATCATCCCGGTACCTCTCCATATCATTATGCAGCAGGGGTGAATAGCGCTGTACGCTCCAGGGTAATACAATATCGCATCTTTTGATGATATCATGCAGATAGGGATCATTTACACAATCAGCCCGGAGCGTACGCCAGGAGTTCGGCACGCCTATCATAACGGCACACCCGCCGTAAACAGGATCGTTCTTCAAAAAATCAATAAAGCGTTCAATGCCAATGTTCCGGATATTATATGGCCTGTCGGGGAAACCAACACCCCATATAGCAACAACGGGTTTACCATTATGGTGCAGGTAAGTGCCTGTACCTTTCTGATTGGTCACCTTTAACTCATCAACGAGGTATTTCCAGTCTTCAATAAGGGTTGAACAATCTTCTCCTTTACCGGCAAGCCCCGAAAGGTCGTACATAACCGCAATGGCACGTTTATAAGCCGACGCGGCTTCAAAAGCGTTGCGGAACACCCGGTCCTCCCCGCGGTTTTCGGGGCGGGCATTGGTAAAAAAGCGCTGCATGAAAACGCCGTCTACCCCGTAATCACGCATCCATTTAAAATGCAGATCGGCAGTGCTTTTATCTGTCGAACTGAAAAATCGTGCCGGTTGGCCGTCGGCAAGTTTAAAGGGAGTCGGATATGTTTTTTCATACTCGCTGACATCAGGCCACATATCAATACCAGACCGCTGTTCATTCCCGTAAGCAAAATGATTTGCCCCGCTGCCATCGCCCTGTGCCCTGAACCACCCCTGGTAACCGGCCATCACCAGTCCCTTGTAACTGGGGTATAAAGTTGTTTTACCGTGTTTGTTCTGTGCATACACGGGGCCGAAAAAGCAAAGGAGCACCCAGGTACACAGCATAGTTGTTGTTCTTCTCATCGTTTATTGTTTTATAAAGTATCGGCGCTTACTGAAACACCGGGCCAAAGTTCAGGCCGGAGATTAACAAAAAGTTAATTACGGACTAACAGCGTATAAATACGATGAAAAAAACAGAAAAAAATCAAATCATTACGGGTAAAGCTTTGCATGCCGCTGCCAGGATAAATATCCGACGCCCTTCCAATCCGGCATTGCCTCCTTCTCCCCTGTATCTGCGATAATCAAATACGATCAAATGCCAAACCAGTTGAAGTTAGTTTCCTCCGGCGTAAATTGACGATATAGCGTCATCCGCACAACGCCCGAAAAACATACAAAAAACTGACTTTCAAATATTTAATCCAATGGCATGTTAATAGCAAAACTGGGTCCGGTAACCAAACGCATTAAATCATATTTATAACTTGCAAAACATGAAAATCACAGTAAAAGACGGAACTGAAATTTATTACAAAGACTGGGGCACAGGGCAACCTATCGTATTTCATCATGGCTGGCCCTTATCCGGGGATGACTGGGATGCGCAAATGATGTTTTTCCTTGAAAAGGGATACAGGGTAATTGCGCATGACCGCAGGGGTCATGGCAGATCATCACAAGGCTCCATTGGTCACGATATGAATACCTACGCAGCCGATGTGGCAGAACTTACCGAATTCCTGGATCTGAGGAATGCCATCCATATCGGTCATTCTACAGGGGGCGGCGAAGTTATCCGCTACGCGGCAAAGTATGGCAAAGATCGTGTGGCCAAAGCTGTTTTGGTAAGCGCGGTGACGCCCATCATGCTGCAAAGTGACAGCAATCCCGAAGGTGTTCCTATTGCCGTTTTAGACGGGATACGTGTAGAAACAGCAACCAACAGGCCGCAGTTTTTCCAGGATTTCACCATTCCGTTTTACGGGTATAACCGAGAAGGCGCAAAAATTTCACGGGGGATCAGAGACAATTGGTGGCGCCAGGGCATGATGGGCGGAGTTAAGGCTCATTATGACGGCATAAAAGCTTTCTCAGAATTCGACTTTACGGAGGATCTGAAAAGTGTTGATATTCCGGTATTGGTACTGCACGGCGAAGATGACCAGGTTGTCCCCTTCCCGATCTCAGGCGCGAAATCCGTAAAACTGTTAAAAAACGGAAAACTAATTTCTTACCCGGGATTTCCGCACGGAATGCCGACCACCGAAGCGGCGACGATAAATGCTGATATATTAGCTTTTATCCAGTCTTAACTTATCACAACACGATCTGTTTTAAAGGGTGCCCTTAAAGGCACCCTTCCGATTATCCGGCTAAACTGATTAACCTTCAATGCGTGACCGTATGACATATTTCAAAACCGGAACGCTGCGCAGGGGGTAATAATTATAAAGGAAACGCTACTAAAATCACGGCACCCTTTTCCGAACGGATGTCAAGCCTTCCTCCCAACTGGGCGGTAAGACCCGAGATCAGGTTCATTCCTAATGACGTGCAGGAGTCTATGTCAAAATCTTCCGGCAAGCCCCTGCCATTATCACGTATTTCCAATTCATAATAATTGTCCGGGGATATCGAAGACGAAAGGGAAATAACACCAACCTCGGTTTCTGTGAAAGCATACTTAACGCTGTTGGTAATAGTTTCGTTCAGAATAAGTCCCAGGGGCACAGACTGAGCCGTATTTAATTGAGCTTCGGTTATATCTATTTCAAATTGAACATGCTGCCTGGTCTGAAAGGAATCCTGGATATTCCGGGCAAGATCTTCGATATAAACCGGCAGGCTGACGGTAGCCAGGTCGTCAGACTGATAAAGTTTCTGGTGCACGATCGATATGGCCTGCATTCTGTTCTGGCTGTCCCTGATGGCAGTTATAGCCTGTTCGTTATCAAGAAAAGAAGATTGTGTATTTAATAAACTGGAGATGATCTGCAGGTTGTTTTTAACGCGGTGATGGATCTCTTTCATCAGCCATTGTTTTTCCTGCAGGAGCTGGCTGAGCTGAATGTTCTGTTTATTGATCTCTTCCTGTCTGATCTGAAGCATTTTATTGTTTTTTTGCTTGGCGCGGTAAAGATAAAGTGTCAGGCCTGTAACAAATACAGAACCCAAAAGCGCTATGCTGATCAGTTTTCTGTTTAACCCTTCTTTTTCCAATTCGCTGCGCTGCAGATTGTTCCTGTTGCGGAGTATCAGGTTCTCATGGTCGCGCTCCGCTGTGGCATACTGCAGCTGCAATTGTTCCGTTTGTTTGACCCTGACATGATTATAAATAGAATCACTGATATTTTTTGACGCCTGGAAATGATTGATCGCTGATAGATAATTGCCCCGTGCAGAGTCTATCTTAAATTTAAATTTTTGTAAGATCGCCATATCGACTGCCCTGACTACTCCCATGCCTGCGTTCAAAGGTATTTCCACAAAAGGCGATGCTTTTTCGAATTTCTTTTGTTTAATATAAAACGCAGCCTGGTTTTGATACGCCTGGTAATAAAGATAGTCTTTCATACCCCTGTTTTCCAGGTTTTTGATGATGCTGAAGTTGTAAAATTCAGCGCTGTCCGTTTTGCCTAAAGCCACATAACAATCTGCCTTCAGCTGCGGTATCAGAAACATCCCGTTCGCGTCAAATTTAAATACCCTGGCGGCGCTGTCCAGCGTCTTTAACACCTGCCTTGCCTTGCCCTGCGAGATTAACTCGTTTGCCAGCGCGCTATAGGCGGCATACGGAAAACTTGTTTCTGATCTCATTGCGGCTTCCTGCCATTTGCGGTACCACATCAGGCTTTGTCTTTTTAATCCCAGGTCACGGCACAGGCCGGCAAGCCTGTTATAAAATAGGTTGATGGCGTGATCCGTTCCTGTTTCCTCAGCGGCTTTAACCGTGGCCAGGCTGTATCTCATCCCCTTTTCCATATTACCTTTTGCCAGAGCAGCACCGGCCAACAGATCATAGGTAAACTGCAGATTTTTATAGCCAAGAGCCTTGTACATCTTTAAAACCGTGTTGAGCTGCTGTTCTGCCGAATCTATCCTTCCCTGCCTCAGGTTATAATCAGCTATTTCTTTCAGGCAAAAAATTTCAACGGCTATTTCCCCTCCCGCCCTTGCTTCAGCTGCCGTCTTAATCATATAACCCGGTAAGTTATGGTGGTTCAAATCATTAATGGCCCTGTTCTGCAATAACTTTATTTCAACCCGTTTGCTTTTATAAGCTCTGCAAAGGGCTAAAATCTTGTCGAAATATTTGTTGCAAATCGTTTCGTCGATGCCGCGTTCAACCATCAGATTATAAAAATAGGCCTGGTTAATGAGCGAAATATTCGGCATGCCTTTTTTATCGGCATAATGCTGTGCTGATAAAAAATGTGAGCCGGCAAGGTCAAGGTCTGCTTTTTCTTCACCGGGTTTTTCTAAAAAGTACCTGCCCGCCAAAAAGTGGAGCTTGCAGTAAAGTGCCCCGGAACTTTCTGCTATCATTTTGTCTGCCTCCGCAGCCTGGTTATCCAATAAAAGAATTCTCAGTTTCAACATTTTGACTGCATCGGATCCGTCTTTCAAAGGGCTTGTATTATTCAATGCTTCCGCTATTGCGAGATATGAACGGGAGGAATCGCGCATGGCTTTTGTAGATACCTTGTTGGTCAGGTAAAAGCTGCCGATAGTTAAGGCCAGTTTGGTTTTTTGACTATCGCTTTTCGCCGTGACAAACTGGGTCTTCAGATCATTTAACGAGTTCTTAAGATCTGTCTGACACTGAACCCGGGACCAGGCAGCGATGAGTACCAGGCTAAAACAGATTTTCCTTTGAACCGCCCCGTAAAAATAACTATGCATTTTTTTATCGGGCATATTTTTTTCTTTCAGGGGGTTCGTTATAAGTTAACATAAACTGTAGATGTGACGGAATGAACTTATCAAATTCCAATCCGTTTCATATTCTACTGATAATCAAACAACAACAAACACAATCAGACTTTTCAACATAACGATATATCGTCAATTTATGACGATATGCCTGGTCACTGCCAACGTCCGGCCATAGCCGGAGATGCTTCTCCGGGTGATCAATTGAACAAGGTTCTGTATAAGTTCCATTTAACCTTAACATAAAATTACGATATATCATAAGACAGCAAAACCCGCCAAACAATACAATTAACTGTTAATCAATTCTTTAATCTATGGTACTCATATTGGTACGCCTGAATAAAATTCAGATAAATGGATAAAACCTGGAATATGGGGCAAAAATATAAGGTGAGTGCCCATCAGGAGCCTGAACCTTCATTACCGACGGTCTTTAGGAAGTCTTTCAAAACCCTTCCGGATGAAGTTTTCAGTTGGAAACAGCGTGTGTGTTCCGGGACCTTGCCGAAAGGGCCTGTACCACTCATAAAATTCTTTATTCTTTTAAACACGTTTATTACCGGTGCGTCCCTCAGTTGTACCGCCCAGGCGTCATCACAGAATCCCGCTGTTTATTTCACCATCGATGAACTTTGGCAAAAAGCATCTCTGAACAGTAAGGTTCTGAAAATAAGAGAGCTTGAGCTGCTACAACACAAGGAAGAGGTAAAAGACGCGATTGTTTCGCGCCTCCCGGATATAAGTCTTGACGGAGAATACGCCAAGCTCAGTAATCTGCCGCAATTCGAAGACGGTATCTTTCATAGTCCTACTTACTACCCGGTTGCCAACAATACCTATAGCCTCGGTGCATCAGTATTCTTCAATTTATATAACGCCGGGCATTTAAACAGGCAAATAGACGCGCAAAAAATAAATGTAAAGATCAGCGAACAGCAGCGAAACCTTACGGAATCCGAAATTAAACTGCTCGCAACCGCTTATTATCTGGATCTTTTGCGGGGCAGGGCATTCCAGGAGCTGCTCCGCCAGGACATCACAGAGCAGAATAAAGTTTTACTGCAGATAAAAGCGATATATAAAAATGGTGTGATCCTAAAAAGCGACGTGCTGAGAGCCGAGCTGAAATTATCCCGGCAGACATTGCAGGTCAATGAAATTAAAAGCGACAATGCGATAGCCCTGCAAAAAGTAAACCTGCTGACGGGTCAGGCCGACAGCACCCCTATTGAACCGCTGCAGCCGTTTTTACCTGATACTATACAGCTTGCGGCATACGAGACATTACTTTCAAAAGCGCTGGCCGGTGCACATGAGATTAATATTTCCCAAGAGGAAAGAAACCTCAGTGAGCTCCGGTTGCGGGATGTCAGAGCCAATACGCAGCCTGTTATAGGATTATTCGCCAATTATGCTTACAGCTATCCGCAAGGGCGGTTTTATCCTTATGTACTCTCACTTTACGGACTTGGATCCGTCGGTGTCCGGGCGTCATTACCCCTTTCTTCCCTGTTTAAAAACAAACACCGCGTAAATATCGCGGCACTGGAGGTTAAAAAAAACACCATGGAGCATCTGGATATTGAAGATCAGATCAGGAATCGTCTTAAGGAAGTGTATCTGCGGTTTCTGGATGACCAGGAACGTATCCGGGTAGCCAGATCCAGCATCATTCAGGCAACTGAAAACCTGCGCATTGTTAAAAACAGCTACCTGAACCAAACATCACTGATCACTGATTACCTGGACGCAGATGTACAGTTGCTGCAGACAAAATTTGATCTTACGGCCGCCAGGGTGGCTGCACAGCTAAGATATTACCAGCTTCAAAAAATAATCGGAACCTTATAAAATGGATAAGACAACACAAGACTATACAGCAACTGACAAAATAATTACCCGGATCACTTCCTGGACGGCAATCGTGATCCTCATTGTTTTACTGGTAATGGGGATCAGAATAATAACTGATCGTTTCCGGTATCAGATAACCAATGACGCACAGGTACAGGAATATATCAATCCTGTAGTGGCGCGCGTAAGCGGATATGTCAAAGAGGTCAGGTTTGAAGATAACCAGCAGGTAGATCAGGGAGATACACTGATAAAGATCGACCCCAGTCAGTTCCTGTTGCTGGAATCAGAATCGGCGGAAGCTACCGCTAATGCAGGGGCAGAGCTTAGCGTACTGGAAAGCAATATCATGACAGCGGCAAGACTTGCCTCAGTCAGTGAATCACAGATTTCCGCCGCAAGAGCACGATTGACCAAACAGGAGAAAGACTATAGCCGTTACAGCAAATTGTTCGCCGCTGAGTCGGCAACGGCACAGCAGCTGGAGGCGGTAAAAGAAGCGCTGGATATAGCCCGGTCCGACTATGAATCGGCTCTTGGCAATTACCGGGCTGCCCTCTCCCGTATTGAAGATTACCGGTCCCGGAAAGCCGGTTTGTCAGCGGAGATCAGGCGCCGCGATGCCGTTCAGAAAAGGGCCATGCTTGATTTAAGCTATACCGTTATTACAGCCCCCTATAAAGGAAAAATGGGCCGCAAAACCATTCAGAACGGTGAATTTGTCCAGGCGAACCAAACCCTGGCCAATATCGTTAATCAGGATGCGGATAAATGGGTTATCGCCAACTTTAAGGAAACCCAGATCAGTGAAATGCGTACAGGCCAGCCGGTCCTGATTGAAACTGACGCGTTTCCGGATGAAGTTTTTCATGGACAGATAGAATCGTTCTCTCCAGGTACGGGCTCCAGTTTCTCCCTGCTGCCCACAGATAACGCTACCGGGAATTTTGTAAAAATAGTGCAGCGTATACCTGTTAAAATAAAACTGACCGATAGCAGACAACATACCGGAATGCTTCGTGCCGGAATGAATGCGACGGTTAAAGTCATCAGGCACCCATGATAACACCTCCGAAAATGTATAAGGACCGGGTGCCGGAATGGGCAGTCAAGCTCTGCATATTTATGCTGCTGGTACCCAATTTACTCTTGTTTACCATATCAACGGCAAGCATAAATGCCGCCTGCGGTTTTTACGGTATAGACCCGAACGATGCCAATTATTCGTTGATTGTTTTGTACGCTGGACTGGTCAGTTATTTTCCGTTTGAACGAAGATTTGCTGCATACCTGGTTACTAAGGATTATCTCCTGATCAGTCTGATATTGGAAATCGGAACCACATACGGGGCCTGGTGCTCCAGGGACCTGGTCTCCTTGCTGATATTCCGGTTCCTGCAGGGAATAGCCAATATAAGCCTGGCCGCTATTTGCATTTCCCTAATATTTAACCACCTTAAAACAGAACGCGCACGCGAAATCGGTTATTCGGTTGTCTATTGCATCCTGCTGTGTATTTCTCCGGTAACTACCATACTGACAGCCCCCTTTCTGGATACGGTAAACTATAATGAACTTTACCTGATCGTCATGTATGCTTTTTTACCGGGCGGTTTATTCGCCATGCTGATCATGAACAGGGAGCGGCTTATCCCTAAAATACCGCTCGATCATCCCGATTGGCAAAGCTTTGTTATTTACGCAGCCGCTCTGCTCTCCCTTACCTATTTACTGGTTTACGGGCAGCAGCTGAACTGGTTTTCGGATCCCGGGATCATTAAAGGCACGATCATTTTCGCCGTTTCTCTCATAACTTATATCATAAGGCAGCGATATCTTAAACAGCCGTATCTTAACCTTGACGTTTACAAATACCCGGCATACCGCACCGGCATTGGCCTTATCATCATCTTATATCTGGCACGGGGCGCTTTCAATTTTACCACCCTGTACTTTACGAATGTACTGGGCATGGATCCTGCTCACCTTGGCAATATTTTAATTTTCAACATACTTGGCGCAATCGCCGGAACCCTGATATCATCCAGGCTAATGATCTTTAAGCGGTCATTCTATCTCATCTGGCAGGCAGGGTTCGCCATTTTACTAACGCATTATATCTGGATGATCTTTTTGTTCAGTAATCAGGCTAATGATTCAGCTTATTATTTACCGCTGCTATTGCAGGGCACCGGTGCAGGTATGCTGTTAACACCTATCATTGTTTTCATGGTCACTTCCGTCCCCCCGGATCTGGGACCCACGGCAGGGGCTACAGCAGTCTCCATGCGATTATTGGGTACCACGCTGAGTATAGCCATCATCAATTATTTTCAGCTATACGATACCGGTCTGCATCTTGACAGATTCAAGGATCAACTGTCCGCAACTGACCCCGCCGCCGTTTCCCGACTGAAATCATACCAGCATTTGCTTCTCCGCCATAACTCCGACACCGGTACGAGTATAACCGGTGCAGCACATATGCTCAAAAACTTACTGGACCGGCAGGTTTTGTTAAAAACCGCAATAGATTATTATACGCTGATCAGCATACTTATTTTTCTGACCATTATAGCCCTCGCTATTTTACCGGGATTACACACAAAAAAATCTACGCTCGATTCTGTCAGGGATATACCGGTATAACCAACGGTAAAACCTGGAAATAAACAAATGGCAATCATTTCATATTCTGTTTTTTACACAAAAAAAAGTAAAGATCATTTTGACCGTATAAACTGACATTAAAACCGCGGGTATCGAAGGTGTTTTGATAATTAGTTCTTGTTAACGCAAAATGCTATAAGTGACACTATATTTAAACAGCTCCAGGAAATCGGTCAGGGTTAACCTCACTGAAAGACTGTTTGAAAACTTTTCCGGGACAACCGCATTTACACGCCCCACACCTGCCTGGTCGAATTGGATGTTTTGGGTTTTAGATTGGAAAAAAACGTTCAGTTCCGCGTTCCAGCCTTTGCCCAATTTGAATTGTGTATTGCCATTGAAATAAAACACATCCCCATAAACATCTCTTAATAAGTCGTTTGAAATGGCTTGCGTATGTTCAAATTTGACGTTGCCAAAACCATTCTGGCCAAACCATTTGAGGGATTCCAACTGCCGCTTACAGATATTCTGTCAAAGTGGTAAAACCCCACATTCTCAAACGTGCTGCACAAAGGTACCGTTCTTAAGGAAGTTAACCACTTGAATAGTCACTTAGAGTATTGGTATCTATTTTAGCAGCGTTATTACTTCAATAGTCCCGGTCAGAATCTTATGGACGGGGCAGGCTTCAGCAATTTTGTGAATTTTTAATGCCAGATCTTTTTCAATTTCAATATCCCCGAAATTGATTACGCTCGTGAATTGTACCGTATGAGTTTGCGGGAAGTTTTTCAACTCTACTTCTACATTGATTTCCGGGATGTCCCAGCCTTTCCGGTCAACATACATCCGCAAAGTGGCTGCAGTACAGCTTGCGAGTGACGTGGCGAGGATTTCGTAAGGATTGAAGCCTTTGTTCCCACCACCGCTTTCGACAGGCTCATCTGTTATCAACCGGTTTTCTCCTGCGATTACTTCGGTATAATATTTTTCGGTACCCAAAGTTGCTTTTACTTTTACCGCCATTTCTTTAAGTTATATTTTACTTTCTGTTCAATACTGCATTTGGCAACGGAACAAATTCCAGATCATCTCCCGGAATTTTGGGGAAGGCGCTCAGGTTTTGGTTCAGCCAATTGACTTTTGCCTGTTCGATTATTTCTTTATCAGAATTGACGAAATTCCAGAAAATATACCGCTCTTCCGCGAATGGCTCACCCCCAAAAAGATAAATCGTGGTGTTCTCGCCCATTTCAAATTCGCATAAGTTGGCGTTTTTAGCAATCAATAACTGTTTAGGCCCGTAAGTGTTCCCCTCGATATTTACAAATCCGCTAAGAATATACATACCCACTTCACCAAAAAGCTCGTGACCAATATTTATTTTTTGTGCTGTTTGGGATTTTATCTCCAGAAAGTAAAGCGGACTATGCACCGGAACGCCCGACTTCCTTCCAAATGCTTCACCGGCAATTAGCTTGTAATGTATATCACCTACGCTCCATTCCGGGATTTCGTCGGCCTCAATATGGAAAAATGAAGGCTCGCTTTGCTCCTTTTCCTTTGGAAGAGCCACCCAGATCTGGAATCCGTGAAGTTTTTGTTCTGTATTTCTTAGATATTCGGGTGTTCTTTCGGAGTGTACAACGCCTTTTCCTGCATTCATCCAATTCACTGCGCCTGCTTTTATTTCAACGGCATTCCCGATGCTGTCCCGGTGGAAAATAGCTCCTTCCAAAAGATAAGTCAGCGTAGATAGTCCGATATGTGGATGCGGCGGAATGTCCAGATTTTGATAATCTTTCAAAAGAGTCGGTCCCATGTGATCTATAAAAACAAAAGGCCCTACTGCCCGTTTTTCCCGGAAAGGGAGAAGCCTGCCTACAAGAAAATTCCCGATATCCGCGGCACGCTCTTCTAAAATTAACCCAATATTCGATTGCATAGCTTGATGTTTTTAATTTGAAAGCTGAGAATAGGCTGGAAATGATTCGTCCACAATGCTTGTCCACTCCGGATGTTTTTTGAGATAGGCAAACACATACGGGCAATACGGCAGCAATTTCTTTCCGCTTTCTTTTATATACGCCAGTGTTTTTTCTACCACGGCCTGCGCTGCCCCGGTACCGGCAAGTTCCGGTTCGGCTTCGGTATGGATCAATGCGATCAAATGCGTGGTTTCTTTGTAGTCGATATACGCAAAATGCCCGTTTACTTCGATTTCAAATCGCATTTTCTCCGCATTCTTATTTAGCTTAATATTTTCAAATTCCGGCTTCATCATGATGGTTTTTAAATCGTTTTTATTCGCCCTTACTGCTCCGGTCCACCCGTACCCCGAATATAAGGTGTCTTTCCGAGAAACAGGAATCTATTACAGTACCAATGGATAGGCTCGCAGAAGATGATCCGTTAGCTGGCGGATCATTCGCTAATGTTAAGATAAGGAGCCTCCAATAAGAACCATATCAATCATTCTTACCGTCCTCAGCAGTCAGCTGACCCAGCAACCCGCCTCCGGAGCGGATCAATATGTTATCAAACTCAGTAAGTGAAAAAGGAAGGCGGACCACTTGTGAAGCGTCAACTATATGAACGGCACCTCCACCCAAAATCGTGCTGTTGGGGAAAAAGACGACGCAGCGCAAGACCTTTTGGTCAACAAGTATGCCCAACTGTTCAGAGGATGGCCATTGCACGAGTACCGGTATACCATTGTTCTCCTTTACATGCAGTTTCTCCTCCATCATTGATTTAAGAAAGTTGTAGCCGGGCATCATATCCAGCACCTGATGCTCCACCCAGTTTTTTGCACGCCGGAGCAAAGCAATGCGAACGAGGATGCCCAGCGCAAAAATGAAGGCGATTGCCGCTAATAAAACAACAGGGAGCAGCAGTACCAGACCGCCATGCGATTTTATCCAGAGATTATTTTGCAAAGTCCCGATAGCTGTACCAATGCCGCCTATAGCCCCGCTGAATACCCAACCAAGTGCCACCAATGGTATTAAAAATATAATGCCATTAATAAATGTGCTGCGAATAACATTTCCTGTTTGTTGTATGAGGCTCATGATTTACAATTTTTTGTTTAAATATAGTCTGAAAACGCGTTCTCCGTTGTGCAAGCAGCTAAGATAAAAAGTCATCGGGTATATCAATGGCAGGGACAAAAAACAGCGTTCCTGTTTTTGCTGTGCTGAAATCCAATATCTGATCCGCTGTATCATAACCAGACACTGAACCAAGACTCCATACAGCATTACTTATTATGCTACAGCCATATCTGGCGGCCAAATCTGACAGGATATGCAATGCAAAACATACAGACGACTGAAAATCAAGCTATTGATATCGTCAATTTCCGAAATATCGTCATCTAAAACCATCTAAAACAACAGTATATAATTGTATATCAACAAGTTATAAAATGGTTTTCCATTTGCAATTCTCTTTGAAATTTTATTTATGACAAACTTTTCAAAACGAAAGATCAATTACTCATTAACAGAGCGGGTTAAACAGCTTCATAGTGAGGGATATGTGTATGATTTTGCAGTTGATACAGGCAAAACGGTCTTTTGCCTGCAAAGCAATTCAGCGATCGAAAACAGCGCGTTCACCGTAAAGCTTATAGACCAGATCTACGATCAGCTTTTCATGGGGTATAAATATATCCATGCAATTGAAACAGATACCGGAGAAAAGGGAATACTCCTTTCTCCGGAAATCTATTTTCAACATAAGTTGCTTAATTTATCTTAGGCAGAACTTTTTCCAGGTGTTCACGATACTGTTCATATTGTGCCGGCAGTTTCAGGTTCATACCCAGTTCGGCCACCGGTTCGTCAACAGCGAAGCCCGGATTGTCCGTAGCAATTTCGAAAAGTACACCTCCCGGTTCCCTGAAATACAGGGAATAGAAATAGTTACGGTCTATTTTTTCGGTTATGGATAAACCGGCAGCGATTACTTTATCCCTGTACTGCATCAGCACTTCTTCATTTTCTACACGGAATGCCACATGGTGCACAGAGCCTCCGGCGACGAACCCGCCTTTCTCATCTGCCTCAATTATATCTATTGTATTAGCAGTATCGATAGCGCCGGTAGCGTAACGATAACGGTTACCTTCGGTTGCACGTTGAGTATAGTCAAAGATCTGCGTTAATATATTAGCTGTAGGACCTGCCTTTCTGACTGTTATCGTGACATTATAAAATCCTTTCAAAGCATTTTCCGGCTTGATTTCGTCAGTTTCCCAGCCTTTGCGTTTATCAATCGTTTGGGATTCTATCAATTCAAGTTTGAGGCCGTCCGGGTCAAACAGGGTAAGATAGCGCTCCCCGAAGCGTTCCGCGAATTCTCCGAGCCGGATATTATTATCGGACAGGCGCTGCTTCCAGAATTCCAGGCTGCCGGCCGCTACCGAATAGCCGATTGCTGTTGCCTGGCCTGAGCCGGATTGGCCCGCCTGCACTTTACCCCATGGAAAAAATGTCAGAATAGTACCCGGCGTACCGAACTCATCGCCATAATAAAAATGATAGGTCTCAGGATCATCAAAGTTGACCGTCTTTTTAACGAATCTCAGACCCAGAATTTTCGTATAAAAATCATAATTGCTTTTAGCATCACCTGCAATTGCTGTAATGTGATGAATACCCTTTAATTTGTTTTCCATATCTGTTTATAATATTTGTTGATTTCCTTTTTGTTACTGTAAAAATACCTGCCGCAAGTCGCCGGGGACCTGACCTGGGTTAAGAAACACATCCCGGTAAAGAACATATCGGAGTGCGCCATATACATATGATTTTCAAGAGATTAACATTCACGGATTGCCTGCCGGGGCCGGCAATGAGAAATAAAAAGAAGCCCCCTGATTGATCATACTTTCCACCCAGACTTTTCCGCCGTGCTGGTTAATAATCTCTTTCACCAGGTATAACCCTAAACCATAACCATCAGCATGAGTGCCGGGCGTGCGGTAATACCGGTCAAAAACCTTTTGATGATATTCAGGATGGATACCTATACCGTTATCTGTAACAGCCAGCGTCACTTCGCCGTTTCCCTGATGGCATTTAAGTTCAATAAGGCTGTTTGCCGCTGAGTATTTGACGGCATTGGAAAGATAATTTAAAATCACCTGCGTAATTTTCCGTTTGTCCGCCTTGACGTTTATTGAAGAACTGGTTTCAATATTGAACCGATACCCGGGATGCCTTAACCGTATCTGGGCGATAATATCATCCATGAGCGCGGCCATATTGAAACTCTCATAAAACAGCTTCATTTTAGCGTTGCCTATGGTCGCAAATGAAAGATAATCCTCCGTAAGCAAAGCCATCATCGACACCTGCTCGTCCGCTTTATTCAGAAATAACGTCACATCTTCTATCTTTTTGTCTGCTAAGATCTTATACGCCCGCTGCAGATATAATTTGATGACGCTGAGCGGACCTTTTAACTCATGACTGAGCAAGCCAAGGCGGTCATGGTTCCATGTTTCCTTCGTTTTCGTTTCTGTAATGTCAATCAGGGTTCCCATGTACCTTCTCCGCCGGTCCCCGGCCTGATCGTAAGTTTTACCGCATAATTTAAACCACCTGCCTTCTGTTCCTGCCGGCTCCTGAACCATAAACTCTGCAGTGAATCGCCCATGTGCTCCGCACGAATCCCTTAGCGCATTAAATACTTCTTTGCGACTTGAAGAAGTGATCTTCCGGAACAGTTCAGCAAAAGTATACCCTGTCTTATCCGGCAGCCTGAGCAGGCTTTTGATAGTTGAACACAGGCTTACCCTCATGGTGTCTCCGTCAAATGCCCATATGCCTATAGCTGAGTCCGCCATGATCCTATCCAGACTAAAATCATTTAGTGTTCGCGAAGCCCGTTCTACCGGCAAAACCCGGGGATCAAATACCGCGGATTCATATTTCTGATTTTGAGTACTTATCGACATAACTATAAATTAAGTTGCCGGTGTAACCGGCATGTGCAGCTGATCCTGATTATTTAGAAATTAACTCAGCCTATATAATCCATCGACATACCAATATTTAAAATACTGAAAAACAAATATTTACATACAAAACCACAATAAAATATTTACGCCATATCGTCAATTTATGACAAACTCCGTTTGTTTACAGGTCATTTCATTATGCAATAAAAAAGGCCCCGCACAAACGGGACCTTTTTTCAAAATTAGTTGAAGTGATTATTTCACGTACTCATATTTAATACCGAGCTTTTTAATTTTTGAATTAAGCGTGGTGGAGGGTATGTTCAGCATTTCTGCTGCACCGCCCTCGCCGTATATCTTTCCTTTACATAATTTTAATATTTCCAGGATATGCTCCCGTTCCATTTCTTCCATTGTCCTGACACGATAGCCTTCCTGTCCCTGCAAGGCCCCTGCGGGAGTGGCCCTGGGGATATCAATATACGCTATAATGTCATCTGTCGCCATTAACAAACTCCGCTCAATAAGGTGTTCCAGCTCTCTGATATTACCGGGCCAGTCATAATCCATTAAGGTCTGCATAGCCTCGTCACTTATACCCTTTACGTTTTTGTTTGACTTTTTAATAAAACGGCCCAGAAAGTAATTAGCCAACAGCGGAATATCTTCCTTCCGCTGCCTTAGAGAAGGTAATTCTATCGGAAAAACATTAAGCCTATAATAAAGATCGAGCCTGAAACGTCCCTCGGCAACTTCCTTTTCCAGGTTGCGGTTGGTTGCGGCTATAATACGGACATTAACCTTTTTGATATAATTGCCGCCAAGTCGTTCAATTTCCTTTTCCTGTAAAACACGTAATAACTTAACCTGCGCCTCCAGCGGCAGCTCGCCTATCTCATCCAAAAATATGGTTCCCCCGTCGGCCTGTTCAAATTTGCCTGTTCGTTTTTCGGTAGCGCCGGTAAATGCCCCCTTTTCATGGCCGAATAACTCGGATTCTATCAGGTTTATCGGCAGTGCGGCACAGTTAACTGTTACCAGCGGCTTACCTTTTCTCGGCGATGATTTGTGGATGGTTTGTGCAATCCTTTCTTTCCCGGTACCGCTTTCACCCATAATCAAAACAGATGTTTCATCCGGCGCAACGATAGTAATTTTATTAAATACAGCTTTGAGCAGTGGGCTTTCGCCGATAATTCCGTTAAAACTCTGATGAGCGGCAGGCACCGTAAGCGGCGCGGAAGAGGTTCTGAACGTGCGCTCCTGTTTTATCTCAGCGTCTTTTTTTAGCAGGATTCCGGTGATCAACTGATTGATGGCCGCTTCATTTTTTTGCAGCAGGTCCATTTGAAGTTTGTTATAACTTTCTGAACCGGCACTAAAAAAGGTTAACTTGTATACATAGCCATCCGCCGGTTTGGCGTCGTAATATAAAGCGGACTGGTATTTATAATGATCGCTTAAAGCTTTTAACCATAAACTGTCCATCTTCAGACGGCGGAATTCAAAATTATTATAAAACTGGTTCCTGGTATCTGTCGCTGATGATTTCCATGACCTGTAATCCCTTTGCGTAATACCCGTCAGATCCAGCAAAGAGCCGAGTGAAAGAACCTGAAAAATATTTAAAGTATTTTTTACCAGGTAAACATGTTCACCCTCTGTCGCTCCCTCGTTTCTGGTAATGCTTAAACAATCAAAAGGAATAATACTTTGCAAGGCGGTTGCTGCCTGTTTAAGCTTTTCGTCCCTGCTGTCAGTTCTGGCAGCGATTTGTTCGATCTGTTCCGGCAGGGAGGCTTCTTTCGGCTGGTTAAACTTCCTGCTTTGCTCATGCCTGTAAAGCGCAATATCAAGCATCACCAGCAAATCCTTCTCACGAAAGGGTTTCACCAGGAAACCATAGGGTTCTGTCGCCTTCGCCGCTTCCAAAATGGCCTGGTTGGTATTGGCCGATATATAAATGAACGGAATGCCCATTTCGCTTAACTGCCCGGCTAAGTCAATACCTGTTTTTGTACCCTGCAGAAATATATCCAGCAGTATCCAGTCAGGACTTTTGGACTTGATCAGATCTATAGCCTTGGCAACGGAGGGTGCAATACCGCAAACTTTGTATCCAGCCTTTTGAAGCATGATCCGGAGATCGTTTGCTACTATAAACTCATCCTCAACTATTAAAATATTCTCTTCCATCAATTTATTAAATACCTGAAAACGGATCAGGAAATATCATTCTCTAAGTTATCAAATTCTATGGCTTTGAAGGTAACACATACCCTCAGACCATTTTTGTTTTCCAGCAAAAATTCGCCGTCCAGTTGCTGGCTTAGTCCCTGCATGAGGCTCATCCCCAGCGAACCGGTGTTATAAGGATCAAAGCCTTCGGGCAGCCCGGGCCCGTTGTCCGTAACACACAACAGATATCTGCCATCGTTTGCCGGTTTCAGAAAGATATCTATCCGGCCCATTTTTGTTTCTTTAAAAGCGTATTTAATGGAATTGCTGATGGCTTCGTTCAATATCAGCCCTAAGGGGACAGCTTGTGAAACGTCCAGTTTAACGGCACTTACTTTAAGATCCATAACTACATTTTTGTCGCTGCTGAAACTGTCACTTAGATATGCTACCAGTTCCCGGATATAAACAGCCATGTCGATCGTTGACAAATTTTCTGACTGATAAAGCTTCTGATGTATTAGTGACATGGTCTGCATACGATGCTGGCTGTTCTTTATAGCGTCCAGCGCGTCTTCATTTTCGAGATATGCGGATTGCGTATTAAGCAGGCTGATCACGATCTGCAGATTATTTTTAACCCGGTGATGAATTTCCTTTACCAGCCATTCCTTCTCCTGTAAAAGCTTACGCAGTAACTCATTTTGGTTATTGATCTTACTTTGCTTTTTTTCCATGATGGCATTACTCCGTGTTTTCAGCAGGTACCGGTTATAAACAAGTCCCAGGAAACTGAATAATATGATAAGGCCTCCAATGAATACTTTCCGGTAGATCGACTCGATCCTGATCCTGTTTTCCTGCAGCTGACTTTGCTGGGTAAGCATAGCGATATGCTGGTCTTTGTGTTCAACGTCAAACTGCAGCTGCAGTTCATTAAGCTGCTTTCTCAACGCCTCGTTTTTATTGGAATCGCTTACCGTTTTGTATAATTTATAATGCGCTAATGCCGAAGCGTATTTTCCTAATGCCGAATCGGTTCTTGACCAGTACAATTCGTTTTCCATCCGGGCATTATGCATATGATTAAGCACAGTTATCGAATCATTGAGACGGAGATATTTATAGGCTTTCCTGTATTGCCCGGTTTCAAAAAAATAGCGTATCGGGGCTTTATTTAAAGTAGTATTCCGGCCGACCTCCGCCGGAAACTTTTTACCGAGCCGATCCAGCGAATCGATATAATACCTGGCCCTGGGATACTGTTTAAGGTCCATATAGATATTGGCAAACAGAAAATTTGTCGTTATCAGCTGATCCTTTTTTGTTGGCGGATATCGCTTGACCAACCCATTCAGCTCCGCGAGGGCTTTCTTTGGATTGTCCAGCTTTTTTAGCAAAAGTGCCAGATTGAACTTAATTTCCTGTATGGCCCCGGCATCTTTGTACTTTTCAGCGATTGCCTCGGCCTTTGTATAGTATACGAAGGCAAGCTGATAGTTTTTCAGCACATAGTAAGTGATCGCCAGCCGGTGGTATATGGTGCATAGCTGCATACCATCGTCATGGACCTCTTCTGCGACTTTTACGGCGAGCAAACCGTATTTCAGCGCAAGCATATTTTCCCCATTTAAATGGTATACGTAACCAAGCAGATTGGTAACCCCCTGAATTTGTTTATAACCAACTGCTTTGTAAACCTCCAATGCTTTCTCCAACGCACTGATTGACTTTGATATTTCTTCATTGATCTGGTAATAATCGCCCAGGTCCTGCAATGTGTAGGCTAATTCCAGACTATTACCGGCCTGACCGATCAATGCCACCGCCTTTTCCGTATAGGCGATCTTCTTATGCAGGTTATCATCATCGTCAACGGAGAAAAAAGCGGCGGCAGACCTGTAGGCCTCTCCTGTTTCGTAGGGCATTTTATGAGCAACGAGAAATGCCAGAGCCTTTTCATTTGTTTTCCACGCCAGGTCACGGTCACCGCGTTCACGGTAAACCTGCCCGTCAAGAAGGATACTTCGTCCGACACCGGCATCGTAGTCCAGCGCTAAACTGAGTTGTTTTGCCTGCCTGCTGAAAAGCAATGCGCTATCCATGTCTTTTGCCAATTCCCCGGGTTTGTTTAAATAATATCTTCCAAGATCAATTAACAGCACTGCTTTCGCAGTATCCTGTTTGCTTAAAGCCAACTTTTGCCGCATCTGCTCCAAAGATGAAACCGTTTGTGCAAAAGCAGAAGCAAATGAAAAAACCAGTGATATAAATAATATATGAATGCTCAGCCGCATGATGAATACTGTCCTTTTATCTTCTTTTATCTGTTACACAGTAAGCCGGGCTTTCAAATTGAGAACGCTACTTCAGTCTGTAAATCAATCAATAACTCCAACAAGAATACCATCCGACAAAGCTCTAATAATCAACAAATTGACCAGAAATAACAAGAGATTAGATTACGATATATCGTTAATTTACTAACCAAAGCAGGGAGACGACCCGCAAATTGTATCAATAGTAAAAAGAGGCTGCATCATGATGCCAGCCTCTTTTTACCCCGGATTAATCCGGATACCCGGATCGGGGTTCAGCGTTTCCGGTCTCAGCCGTTAGTTACAGGCGTATTTCTTCCCGCGCTGAAATAACAGATGATCATACCGGCACCGGGCAAAATAACAACGCCTAAACCGAAACTTTTGGCCAGCAATGCCCCGGCGAGGCAGCCAAGCAGAAAGGCGCCGATGGTTATGCTCTGTTTTTTGAGGCTTTGTACAGATAAAACATCTTTAAAGGTAGATGAAATTGAATTACCAAGATCAAGAGAAGCTTGTGTGACATTACCTGTCATCATGGTGGTTGGCCCGTAGGTTTCTTTGGCGTACAGTTTGCCAAATGCATTCTGGAGCCCCATGGCAAATACAACCATCATCACAACCACATAAGTTTCCCAGATAAGCCCGGGGCTATGTATAAAAACTTCCGAAATAATGCCGCTCAATAAAAGAACGACACCTTCAGCAAGCAGTATTTTATACCGGTTAACGGATCTTGCAGCAATCAACCCGCCGATGATCACGGATATGATAAATACCGGAAAAGTCAGGAGCTTGATCCAGGCCTGGGCGTCCGCCCCTTTGATCATCTGGTAGGCGAACACGATAAAGTTCCCGGTAACGTGGGCAGAGAAAACAGAGCCTGCCGATACAAAGGTGACGGTATCACAGTAACCCGCCGTTGCAGCTAACATAAACGTCACAAACCAAATACTTTTTTGATTTTCCATAAGCACTTATTTTAAATGTGACCGCAGCATCCAGGCCATCTTTTCATGTGTTTCCATAAGGCCGGTAACATAATCGCTGGTGCCGAGATCCTTCAGGTCATTCGCAAAAATATTGATGTTCTCCCTCAGGTGAATGATCAGGCTTTCGTGGTCGTTCAGTAATTCTGTGATAAACCCCGCACCATCATTTTTGTTATGCAGGACTTCGGAAAAGTGGGTCAACTCCAGGAAGCTTTTCAGTGTAGCCGGTGCATAATGCCCAAGTGACCTGATACGTTCTGCAACACTGTCCATGATCTCATCCAGCTGCTCGTACTGGCCCTCAAAGAAAAGATGTTTACTGTGAAAATCAGGACCTTCAATATTCCAGTGCGCATTCCTGGTTTTGGTATAAAGTACATACTCATCTGCAAGTATTTTGTTTAAAGCGTGGGCTACCCCGCCAAGGTTTTCTTTTGATATTCCGATTTTTGGTTCCATTGTTATAGATATTTAAAAGTTAAAAAAGTGATTGAAAAGATATTGATCAAGCGATATACTGCCCGGGCCTGTTGCCACCAACAGTAAAAAACAGATAGTGTACATATAAGGCACATCCTTTGCTTCAATAGGGTCATTTTTGTGCACTATAAAGTAACCTACCGCGGTGATACCTATGGTCGGCAATACGGCCAGGCGCGTAAACACACCCAGGATCACCAGTACCGGCACTATGGTATCGGAAATTGTAGCGATCAGGTTGTTTAAGTTCTGGGGTAAACCAAGCGGATTGGGTACTACCTCCGGTTTGCCGTCATTTCCCCTGAACTTTTTCATTCCGTGTACACGGAAGAGCTCTATAGCAAGCAAAATACGGAAGGCCAGCATAGCCCAGTTGGCCTGAGCTGAACCTAAGTCCGAATAAAGCAGCTGTTTGATGATATCGTCCATAATCTTTATAGTTTAAAATGCGAAGCATGAACAGCCCAAAGCCCCCCAGAAAGCGGTATAATTATCCACCGGCACATTGCTCATGCGCGCGTCATTATGGTTATGTCCATGCACATTACAGCTGCCGATACAGGCATGCACCGCATTTGCTATCTGCAACTGCATGATGGCATCGTCAGATTTGCGTTTTTCGGCTTTGGCCTGTCTGGAATAAGCGGGGGCCAGATGATTGCTGCCCGGGAAATAGCCGTTATAAATTTTTGTTGGCGACCAGTCAGGCAATATGGGTACAGGCGGCGGATTATGTGAGGAAAAAGCACCTTTGGCATATACCACCCTGCCGCCTAATATGGTCAGGTCGGCTTCAATAGACTTTATCTCCTCTTCATCCACGGTAAAATAATCCCGGTCAAGTACCGCCAGATCGGCGAGCTGGCCAATTTTTATACTTCCTTTTTTCTGTTGTTCGTTAGAAAACCAGGCACTGCCCCTGGTATAAAGCTCCAGAGCGGTTTCACGGCTTAACTTACTGTCATCATCATAGATAGATAATCCGCCTACCGTTTTGCCTGATGTCAGCCAGTATAATGCCAGCCAGGGGTTATAACTGGAAACCCGTGTGGCATCGGTGCCTCCGCCTACAGGTACCTCCATCTCCAGCATTCTTTTTACCGGCGGGGTCTGCAGGGCCGCTTTTTTACCGTATCGGTCCGCAAAATACTCGCCCTGGAAAGCCATCCTGTCCTGTATCGCGATACCTCCTCCAAGTGCCTTGACACGTTCTATATTTTTTTCACTGATGGTTTCTGCATGATCAAAGATCCATGGCAGGCCATTGAATGGTATATCCCTGTTCACTTTCTCAAATACATTTAAAAACCGGGTGATACTTTCGTTGTAGGTAGCATGCAGGCGGAAAGGCCAGCGGTTTTCGACCAGCAGGCGCACAACACGCTCCAGTTCATCCTCCATTTGTTCGGGCAGTTCGTGCCGCGGCTGCAAAAAGTCCTCAAAATCTGCCGCCGAAAAGACCAGCATTTCACCGGCACCGTTATGGCGGTACATATCATCGCCCTGGTACACCTCTACGCTTTTGGTCCAGTTTTCAAAATCTTCTTTCTCCTGTTTGGGGTGCTGGGTAAACAGGTTATAAGCTATTCTTACGGTCAGTTTGCCCTCATTGTTTAATTCCTCGATTACCCTGTAGTCGTCCGGAAAATTCTGGAAACCGCCCCCGGCGTCAATGACGCTGGTGATACCGAAGCGGTTCATTTCGCGCATATAATGGCGGGTGGAATTGACCTGGTGTTCGTACGGTAATTTAGGCCCCTTTGCTAAAGTAGCATACAGGATCATGGCATTGGGTGTTGCCAGGATCAGCCCGGTTGGCTCACCGTTCGCATCCCGTTCAATCTGCCCTCCCGGCGGCGCGGGCGTATCTCTGGTATAGCCAACCGCCTTCAGCGCGGCCCGGTTCATAAATGCCCGGTCATACAAATGCATGATAAAAACAGGGGTATCCGGTGAAATGGCGTTGATCTCGGCAAGGGTAGGCATGCGTCTCTCAGCGAACTGAAATTCAGACCAGCCGCCTATTACACGTACCCATTGCGGTGAAGGGGTGCGGTCTACCTGTTCCTTGAGCATCCGCATCGCATCAGCCAGTGAGGGTACGCCATCCCAGCGCAGTTCCAGGTTGTAATTGAGCCCGCCCCGGATCAGGTGCGTGTGCGAATCATTAATACCCGGTATAACCCTTTTCTTTTGGAGATCGATAACGGCAGTATCGTCGCCGGCATACTGTAATACCGGGCCGTCCTCACCCACTGCGATGATCTTACCATCTTGTATCGCTACTGCCGTCGCGGCAGGCAGCGCGGTGTCAACGGTGTGGATCTTACCGTTAAACAATACCATATCTGCTTTTTTCATAGCCGGCCGTATTATTTTCGGGTTAACAAATAGGCTTTAATAGCATCACCGGAAGGTGTGAAAAATGCCTGTCCTGCCAGCAACGTTACTTTGGTTAACGGTTTGTGGGTACTTACTTTTTTCTTTGCCAGGTAGACTTCTGTTTCATACGCGTCCAAAGCACCTTTTACAACGTTAACCGCAACAGTACCGGTCGGGGAATCGATCCCCCCGTCCTTCAGATCGCTTGCGTGCGAATAGCTGCTTACCCCCAGGCGCAAAGCTTCGCGCATACCAACCCTGCCGACATCGGTCATCAGGTCCGGGGTAAAATCCTTGCGGTTACCCAATCCGACCAGCAGTAATTTCTGTGCAGGCATACTGCCTTTCGGCGGGGTCAGCAGCATGGTCTCTAACCGGTGACCTAAAAACTTCCCGCTTTTACGCAGATCAGTTATCAGACCTTTTAAAGCCTCATCTACATGCAATAAGCCATTGGCGGCCGCAGGTAGCGCCTGCGGGCTGGTCAGATCACCTTCCTCGTATTCAAAAATGCATATGACCTGGAGCGGTGTAGCCTGGCCCGAAGGACTTTGCACTTTACCTTCGATAGCGATACCGTCGGCTTTACCCAGAATAGCAGTGGTGCCCACTGCGGTTAATTGCGGCTTTACCGTTTGCGCTGATACACCTGCACTAACGGCAACCAGTATAAGCAATGATGAAAGAGCCACCCTGAAATTTTGCTGCATTGTCTTGCCCGCAGTAATGAATAATTTAGTCATGATGTTGTATTTTATATTTTAAATAAGTTTTAAAATTTAAAGGTGAATTGCAGGTTATAGAACCAGGAGTTGGCAGTAGGCTTTACCACGTCCTGTATGAAAGCCCCGGTTCTGAAATATTGCGCGCCGCTGCTCAGCGAGAAAAACCTGCTGAACCGGTAATCTGCACTCACGAGATATGTTGTACCTATATATTTTTGCGATGAGCCTGCTCCGGGAAGGTTGAAATTACCGCTGGGCCTGTATAAACCATCCTGGATAGAATAGCGCCAGTTGAATACCACGTCGGCCTGCAGGTCACACTTACTTGAAAGGCTGTAAGTTGTATAGGGATGCAGATCGATGAGGTTGGCCGGGCCTATAAGCGGGTTAAAACCGAAGTACCCGCCCTTTGGATAAAGCGGATTAAAGGTTTGCAGGTTGCCATCCCCCTGCTTCTGATCACCGGAGATATAATCGTTCCTGAGGTTAATACTTGGCTTTCCTTTCAGCTGATCAAAAACATAACCAATATCAACAGCTGCCGTCCAGGCATTGATCTTACCCTTTCCAAAAGTACCGAACTGGTATGCGCCTTCCAGGTTGTAAATAAAACCGCCGCCGTAATTCCAGTACCGTGCAGCTATGGTATGCCTGGTCTCATCAGCCACACCTTCCTCAAATCTATGGTTGCTGTTTTGGGTCCCCAAATAGTAAAAATCAAAATTTCCACCCTTGCGGATGATCAATGTTGAATAGGCTCCCCAGAGATTTACCTGATGCGTCGGCTTATTATCAAATACGCCGGGGTTTACCTGATCCGCCATCATGGCAAACCCGTCGACAGAAAACAAGCCAGATTTATAGGTCGCCTTCGCGCCCGTAAAATACAAACGCAGGTTGGTCCCTTCACGAACGGAGATCAGCCTGCCGCTGCCGTAATTGAGCTCCTGCCGGCCAGCCCTGATAGAAATGCTTTGATCATCTTTTTGCCAGACCTTCAGTTCGGCAAAAAGATCCTGAACATTCAGCTTATCCTCATCAACAGGAGCCGGGCCATATTTGCTTCCATTTTCAAGGCCGCTGTTGATCTGCGCGAATACCCTGAAACGGCTGCCCATCTGCAGATTGGTGTTTAGTGAGTACCGCTGCAGCAGGCTGTAATTATAGCCCTGCCCGGCTATCCAGTTCTCATCCATTTTACCGGCGTATTCATAACGGATCTCGCCGCCGACAGAAAGGTAAATACTGCGGTTTGCCGACAACCCGATGTACTTTATCTTATTATAAATCTTACCGGATGTATCCGATTTAAGCGCACTGTAATCCTCGTCATAGCGCATCAGTTTAAATGATTGCGCCAGGACAGACTGACGGCCGAACAAGAATAGTACACATATTATAAGGATTGTTTTCTTCACGGGAAAAGGACAATAGTTCAATAAAAAGACAGTACAGCAAACCGGAGCATCAGCTTAGTGTGCCAACATACGGTGACCGTATTGAATACCGATGCCGTAGGCGCCACCGTATTTTTTCATCAGGCTCGTTACCGCAACATAAGTTTCCTGGCGGGCCCAGTCGCGCTGTAGTTCCAGCAGGTATTGAATAGAAGTTATAGGCTTAGCACCCATTTGTATCATTCGCTGAACGGCGCGTTCGTGAGCTTCTATACTAACATCACCACAGGCATCGGTAATAACATATACTTCATATCCTTCGCCTATGGCAGATAAGGCAGGGCCCACGATACAAACGCCTGTCCACAAACCGGCTAAAACAATTTTCTTTTTGCCGGCACCGGTGATCGCCTTATAAGCGGCTTCATCCTCCCAGGTATTCATCGAACTGCGGTCCAGATAGCCGGAAGTTGCCTGCGGATAGAACTCTTCTATTTCCGGAAATACCGGTCCGCTGAACGATTCTTCTTCAACAGTAGTAACAATGGTAGCAACATTAAAAATTTTGGAAGCACCCGCGATGATCGCCGCATTCGTACGCAACTCGCTCAAGGCGATGCTTTTCGTGGCAAAGGCCATTTGTCCTTCAAAATCGATCAGAACCAATACATGGTTGTCAGGAGTCAGTAAGTCTGGTGATGGTTTCATAACATAAATTTTTTGCCCCCATCACCCATGAACAATGCCACCGTATAAATATTTGATAATTAATTACTTAATAAACAATAATCAATTTGATCAATGATGACATTTCGTGAATTTACGATGAGCACCAAATGCCCCAATCGGAAAATCCGCAACCTGATCGTGGCTGCACAGCGCATTATTAATAGACCGGAAAACTTACAGATACTACAAACTGACGTGCTTTACCGGACGCTTAAATCCTCATAAACCAGGAATAACAACAATTATAACAAACTGATATAAACACAAATAGCAACAAAAGAATCATATTAAAAACGCTGATACCGCTTTTTAAACATGATGATAAAAAGCAATCCAAAGACGCAGCAGGTTATCACGCCAAAGGCTCTCAGGGATCACAAAACAGCAATAAATTATCCCAATTTGCTAAATCGCTATCTTTCTTTACTTTTAGTAATAGTTTAACATTGCCTTAATTTTAAATAAAGTGATCATATGAACGGTCTACCCCAATCTTCATTTCCGGAAACAAGCAGGCATACTTCCTTAAAGATATCACCACCGCTTTTACCGGACAACGCACTTGGCAGCGCTATCTCCTTAATCAGCCTTTTTAATATCGTGTTTAAAAAGCTTCATCCGCTTTTTTCTATTGACTGCGGTGTCGTATTGATCTATGACGAGCAGATAACCGTAATACAGGAGGCTTATATTTCTACCTATTTATCAGACAGGGAAGAGATACATACAGGTGTAATCAACCAGCCGTCCGAACTTACCAGGCTGCAAAAAATCATTGCCGGATTTTCTTTCCCTGTAATTAAATCAATGGCGGAGTGGGAAGAGGAAGAAAACGTCAACCATTGCCTGGTAAACAATGAAACCCATTATAAATATCACTGCTACATCCCGCTTGAAATAGAAAACAAAATACTGGGTACACTTGAACTCCATAATAACACCAGGGAATTCAGTACAGAATGCCTGATGTTTTGCAGCAACATTGCGGACTTTCTTGCGGACATTCTCTATTTACAGCACATACAGCCTTTAAAACCGGATAATCAGAAAGCCGCTCTTACTAATCATAGTCCGAAACTAACTGCTGAAAGTATTAACACGGAATCTGCTCCGCATACGGATCTCCTGCTGAAACTGAATGAACAGCTCGTCCAAATTAATGAGTCGGATACCCTGGATAATTTTTTCAGCAAGGCTGCAAGCCTGTTTCCTTTGGCTTATAAAAAAATAAAAAAACAACTTGAAGAAATCGATGCCTTTAAAACACAGCGGGAAGATGAAAGTTTACATACCCTCCCGGGGGATATGGCACCCGGTAATTATCCTGAAATTATAGGTGCCGGCCCGGGCATGAAAAAGGTTTTTGCACTGATGGACCAAGTATCCGGATCGGAATCCAGCGTTCTGATCATGGGTGAAACCGGCACCGGGAAGGAACTGATCGCACGGGCTATACACGAGAGATCGGAAAGGAAAGATAAAACCATGATCAAGGTAAACTGCGCCGCGATACCCGCAAACCTGATAGAAAGCGAGCTCTTCGGACATGAAAAAGGTGCATTTACCGGCGCAACCGACAGGCGGATAGGCAAATTTGAACTTGCGGATAACAGCACTTTATTCCTTGATGAAATAGGTGAACTGCCCTTAGATCTGCAGGTAAAATTGCTTAGGGTTTTACAGGAAAAGGAGATTGAGCGGGTTGGCGGCAAAACTACGATAAAAACCGATGTCAGAATTATTTCCGCTACAAACAGAGACCTCTTTGCCGAAGTTGAACGGGGTAATTTCAGAAGAGATCTGTACTATCGCCTCAATGTTTTCCCCATTAATCTCCCCCCGCTGAGAGAACGGACAGAAGACATTCCGCTCCTGGCCGCTTATTTTCTGGACAGGTATTGCAAACAAAAAACAGGCTTTACACAAAGGGCTGTAAAGCAAATGATCAATTATCGCTGGCCCGGTAATGTGAGGGAAATGGAACACCTGATTGAACGGCAGGTATTGCTCAGTACAAAGCCTGTCATCAGCGAAATTAACATCCCGGCTGCGGTCAAAACTATTCCTGATAAGGCAGGAACTCCCCAAAAAATAAAAACCATTGAAGAAAATGAGCGCGACCACATTTTCGCGGTACTTCAGCTCTGTAAAGGCCGGGTATCTGGTACGGAAGGCGCTGCCAGACTTCTGGGGGTACCCGCTACAACGCTGAACTCGAAAATAAAACGTCTCAGGCTGAATAAAAAGCATTTTTAATGCTGCCCGCAGCGGTTCTGTTCGTAAATCAACGTTATAACGTCAGACTTTAAATATCAATACCAATACAACTATTTGGTTTAAAGACATTTACACTAAGGCATGTTTATAGATTATCCGGCAGCAGATAATCAAAACATGAAAACAAATTCAACAATTAAAATGATAGCCGTTGCAGCAGCGGCCATTTTACTATCAGCGGTTAACCCCTCAAAAACCAGCGCGCAAGCCGCGGGTATTAAGAACATTGTCATTGTGCACGGTGCATTTGCAGACGCTTCCGGGTGGGAGGCTGTTTACAAAATACTGGTAAAAGACGGGTACAAAGTTACACTGGTGCAAAATCCTACCAGCTCCCTGGCTGACGATGTTGCCGCTACAAATTTTGCGCTCGAACGTCAGGACGGCCCGGTAGTTTTGGTTGGCCATTCCTGGGGCGGCACGGTAATAACACAGGCAGGAAACACTGATAATGTTAAAAGCCTGGTATACGTAGCCGCATTTATACCCGACGAAGGCGAATCAACGCTCGATCTTGTTCAAACCGTTAAGGAACAACCCAAAGGTATACTTCCGCCAGACGCCAAAGGCAACGTTTATTTGGGTAAAGCAACATTTCAGGAAACCTTCGCCAGCGGCCAGACGAAAGAAAAATCAGACTTTATGTATGATTCACAGATACCGCTTACGGTTAAAGCGTTTACAGACAAAGTAACTGCCGCGGCCTGGAAAAACAAACCTGTTTACGCTGTAAAACCATCCAATGACGAAACGATCAATATGGGGCTTGAGGATACGATGTACAAACGAGCCAAAGCGCAGGTAACCAATGTAACGGGCGGGCATACCCTGTTTATGACCCAGCCAAAAGCAATTGCTGCCGTTATTGAAGCGGCGGCAAACGCCAAATAAGATCATTATATGAATAATGATAACCGGGGTTTTGCGATATCTCACAAAACCCTGGTTATTTCAGTTAAAGTATGGTTAATAGACGAAATGAGTTAAAATTTCCTTTTTGAGAAAGCTTGCGTTAACCTCCAACCTGAAATATTAAAATAAGACACTGATAAAAAGACGAGCAAAATAACAGGCGGTCATTATTGAACTGCCTGACCAAACGGATTGATCGGTTCCTTTCCGTATAGGTAAATAGCCTAAATTACAGGGAGAAATCAATCAGGTAAGATTAGCCTTTGGTTTGGGGATGTGCTTACGCAATATACGGTATAACAAATCCAGGTCGAAAGGCTTCTCGATATAACCATCAAAGCCATACTTATGGTATTCCTGGCGGATATTGTTATTGTAGCTGGGGCAATTACCGGCAGGTTGGGGTACTTTTCTTTGATTCGCCGGCAGAATGCCATCGGATGGCTTCCGCGTAACGGGTAATTTAACATGACCAGATGTGGACGGAACTGATCGATCAAATGGCACTTCTCTTCCCGGCTCGCTGAAATAAAAAAGAAATACCACTTAAATAAGTGATTAATCACTTATAATTGTATTGAAATTATATAAAATGCGAAACAGGGATACAGAAAAAGAAAATCTCGTTAAACAAAAAGCGATCGAATTTTTGGTTACCGAAGGGTTTGAAGGGTTTACAGTTAGCAAACTGGCGAAGATCTGCGGAATATCAATCGCTACGCTTTACATCTACTATAAAGACAAAGACGATCTGATCGTACAGATTGCCAGGGAAGAAATAACCAAAATGAGAATAGCAATCCTCCAAGGTTTCGATCCCATGGCTGGTTTTGAAGAGGGGCTTCGTATACAGTGGAAGAACAGATACGAATATCTCATGAAAAACCCCGTGGTAAGTTTGCTTCTGGAACAACTCCGCACCTCCTCTTACCAGGATCAGATTTACACCGGCTTCCGGGACGATTATCATGATTCGATCAACCGGTTTATGGAAAACGTCGTAGCACGCGGGGAGATTTCGGCTATGCCGCTGGAACTATACTGGTCTGTGGCCTTTTCTCCGCTGGTCACGCTCATTCGCGCTCATCATGAAGGCCAACGGCCCGGGGGAAAGCCTTTTAAGTTTACTGAGGCTATTCTCTGGCAATGCTTTGATTTCGTGGTCAAAGGACTAAAAATATAAAGGAGCTATAGCGGCTGTTTACTAATCAGATAATGAAACAATTATTTACAATATAAAACTAAATTTTATGAAACTTAACCACATTGGATTTGCCGTTACTGATGTTATGGCGACAGTAGAACTGTTTGAGAACTATTTCGGCCTGGCACGTGTTCCGGAGGCGCCCCTGAACGCAAAAATGGGCTTTGTGATTGATGACGACGGTTCACTGATCACGCTTTTCAAGACCAATGACGCTGTTTACCCCAAAATATTTCACATTGGTTTTATGCAGGGCAATATCGATCAGGTCTACCAGATTCACGAAAAGCTAAAAGCCGGTGGTTTTGATCCGGAAGATATACGTGAAGAGCATGGGCGGATGACATTTTATTTTAAAGGCCCCGGGAATTTTGTAGTTGAAGTTAATTCCCTGATTCAGGACGCGCGCCCGGAATTAACAAGAGCCGCCAGCGCAAATTAGCTTATCCCGAACTAAAGTATCCCGCTCAGCTATAACTTTATCCGTAGTCCTTTTGGTTACGGGTAATTTTGTTTGATGCTGTATTTGCTGGATGACAAATGGATACCCCTGGTCGCAATTGATCATCCGCAATAAAACACATTGTTTGCCAATGCTTTCATATGTACCTTTTTTTACTTTCCCTCATCTGGTAATTGATCACAAACCGTGAAAATAATCTGACTGCCCCCCCCCTTTGCAACGAAATGGATTGTTATCCTCTATCAGCACCTCTGTCGTGTAAGTACTGCCGCCGGTCAATGCATATTTGGCCATAAGTCCCGTTATATCCTGGCCTGATCCCTCTTTTTTAACTTAACTATTTATTAAAAGACTTGGTTGCTTAAATTTGCATATGCTGACAATGGAACAATATAACGCGCTGAGTGAGACTGACAAGGCCGATGCGATCATGCAGGGGAATTTTCTGGCGGACAGGGAGGAAAATGGCCTTGTGGTGCAATTGTACAGCCTCGGCAAAATTTATGGTGAGATCTATTATGATCCGCATGCAAACAAGGTCCTCCGTTGCGTGGCGTTCAGAGAAATTCAGCGGCTGGCACCTTACCTGGCCCATATTCGTTTTAACCCGCGCAATGCATAAGATGGCTTGAAAGCTATACTATTAGGTTACGATCAAACGTTAAAAATACAGACTTCTGATATCTTAAGCTTATGGAAACGATTCTCTTACAGGAAAGCGACGCCGCTGTTTTTGATATTGTGAGCACCGCATTGGAAATGGAAGGCTACCGCGTTTTTAGCCTCAGCAACCAGCATGAAAATGCGCTGGAAATGGTCAGGCGACACCAGCCCGGTCTCGTGTTACTGGATTATTGGCTGCGCAATCATTCCGGTAAGCTCTGCCACTGGATCAAATCGCATTTTCCGGGGGTACATATTGTCGTTTTTAGTTCTGATCCCGGCATCAGGCAACAATATCATACTTTGGGCTTTGACGGCTACCTGAACAAACCGTTTGATCTGGAAGAACTATATGCTATAGTGAAAAAGTATGCCAGGGCTCCCCGCGCCCGGGGAAGGAAACAGATGCCCGTTAACGGTTAAACAGCCTGACAGTTGTCAAAAGCTGCTCAGGCTGAAAAACGGATAAAATTCATGCCAGGCTGCCACTTGCTCCTTTCATCCGCAACAGGCAATCCGGCATGCCGGGTCACCTGTATTTCAAACTTTAAGCCTTAACCGAACAGACCTCTCTCTTTCTCTTTCCCCCGAATTGTAACCCTTAGTCATGTTAAAAAAGCAGTAATCGGACTTTTGAACCTGCGTTGATAAATTATCCGGCGCCGATCAGCCAACCGACAAGAAATACAAGTACACCGCCAACAACCACCTGGAAAATCGCTGACAGTAACGGAGTATCCATGTAGCGTTTCCTGATCCACGAAATTACAGCCAGTTCAACAGCTACGACGAGGCAGGCTATAACCAGGGCGCTGTGAAAATCGCTGATCAGAAACGGTATAGTGTGTCCCAGCCCCCCCAGTGTGGTCATGAGTCCGCAAACAACCCCGCGCAGCCATGGAGAACCCCTGCCGCTCAGTTTACCGTCATCAGAGAGCGCTTCAGCGAACCCCATGCTGATACCCGCGCCAACCGAAGCGGCCAGTCCTACCTTGAATGTTGCCATCGTATTAGCGGTCGCGAACGCCGCGGCAAACAGCGGGGCAAGTGTTGATACCGAGCCATCCATCAGCCCGGCCAGCCCGGGCTGAACAAAACGTAAAACGAACATTCTACGGCCTGCTTCCAGTTCAAGTTCGACGGCGCCGGACTCGGTTTGCGCTTCATTTATAGAAATAGCCTTCTCTTCGTGCCGGGACTCTTCCTGCGCCAGGTCGCCGAGCAACTGCCTGATTGCGGCATCGCTGGCTTGTTTCGCGGCAGTTTCGTAAAAATGCTGTGCTTCGATCTCCATGAGTGCTGCCTCTTCACGTGCGTGCTCCGGTCGCAGCGATCTCCGGTACCACGACGGCCGCCTGTTGTAGAAACCCTTTACATCCTGCCTTCGGATAAGCGGTATATGATTTCCGAATTTTGTGCGGTATAATTCGATAAGCCGGTGACGATGTCCATCTTCTTCAGATGCCATCTTTTCAAACAATTCTGCTGAAGCGGGAAATTCTTCCCGGAGCGATTCGGCAAAATCGCGGTAAATATGTGCATCCTCTTCTTCCGCTGTTACAGCAAGTGCCAGGATCTGTGATTCGGTTAGTTCTTTGAAATGCATAGGCCGGATTTTAAAACAGACCTAAATATACCCGTTATTTGGATTCGGGAAAGCTCATTGATAGGTTATGCCAGTTAATGATATGTCAAATCAGAAATTGTTCCATGAACAGCGCAGTGCCCGATACCCTTCCTGAAACCGCATATCTCTGCCGATATCCTTCATTTCATACCCCGCCATGGGAGGAACTTTGAGGTGAAGCCTTACCATTTCTCGCCTGCTTCACGCCATGTCTGAAGAAGTACGTTCCAGGTACAGAGCTAAAAAAATCATGAAAAGTCAAATCTGCTTTGACGTTTTTAAATACGGGGCGACTCAACCTGCGCCCCGTTTATTAAAAAGTGAATTGCCCGCTGTTTAGAAATTAAATTTCCCATTGCTGTTTTTCGATTCATTTTGCGGTAAAATGGTTTCGATCACATCCCAATGTTCAGCAATTTTGCCATTTTCCACCCGGAATAAATCGTAAAAGGCGCTATGTTTACCGGCAAGGTCTCCTTCGCTCACAACAAGAACAAAGTTTCCTTCCCCAAGTACCTTATGGATCGTATTGTATTTCATCGTGATACCCTGCCTTGCCATATCGGCCAGGGCCTTACCCAGTCCGGATAATTTATCGGGGATCTGCGGATTGTGCTGTATGTAGTTATCCCCGTCGAAGTACCCTGCCAATCTATCCATCCTTCCGTTAACGAGAATGTCTTCTACAAAGCTTTTTACCAGGGCTTTGTTAGCTTCCTTTTTACCGGGATCTGTGACTGTTGCCGGACCATCGGTCATCGTATGACCGCTTGGGTTCGGTTGTGCCGGTTTTTCCTGGAGATTATCCCAGTGTTCTACTATTTTGCCCTCTTCAAACCGAAAAATATCAAACCCGATCTTCGGGCCGAAGAAATTGTAATCCGTTTGAGTAAAAACATAGTCCCCGTCCTGGAATACGCGAACAGTATTTACTTTTGCCGACCCCTTGGGCAGTGCCTGCAATAATGCACCGAATCCTGCCAAACCATCGGCAACGGCCTGATTGTGCTGTTTGTACTTGTCGGGGTTAATTACTGCGACAGGGCCTGCGGCACCTGTTTCGATTGATTTTAATAAATCGGTTGTTTCCTGTTTTTGATTCATGATTCCTACTTTTTTGGTTGTTGCTGTTTGCTGCGCTGTGCAATAGTTGCATGCCAGCAATGCTGATATGATCAGCAGGTTGTTTTTTAATCGCGTCATGTTCCTGAATTTTGGATGAAGCAAAGTTCAGGCAGGAACAGGGGTCAAAAAAGGTAGAAATCCGCCTTTAGACGATACATTTTTCACGAAACCCGGCCGGGGTCTGCCGGCTGTGTTTGCGAAAATATTTGATAAAATTGGTAGGTTCTTCAAAACCCAGCTGATACCCTATTGATTTTACGGTATCCCGGGTGTGTGCCAGCAGCCGCCTGGCTTCCAGCATGACGCGGTCGTCGATCATCTGTTTTGCTGTTTTGCCCAATACCCTGAAAGTCGACTGGCTCAGGCGTTTATCGGTCAGGTTCAGTTTACCGGCGTAAAAATTCACCTGTTTATTTACATGAAATCCGGATTCGAGCAAGTGCCTGAATGAAAGCAGGTATTCGAGGTCCGGTCCTTTTTTTATTTCCTTAAAATCATGCATTCGCCTTTCTCTTTCGGCGCTTAACAAAAAAGCCAGCAGGTAAGTCTTCAATATTTTACTTTGATAAGTATCCTCGGGTTTACCAGTCTCCTCTTCTATCAACCCGATCAGACTATTGAAAACATTAATATTATCATTCAATCTGAAAGCCGGGACCGAAAACAGGTCGTTAAATAAGATGGTTTCTTTCAGGAATTGTGCATCAGCTTCAGACTGGCAAAAAAAAGTTTCGGTAAATAAAATCACCGTTCCCTCCATCGATGCGGAAGCGTCAAAACTTTGAACAATATCCTTACTAAGGAAAAGCAGTGTATTATCTTCAATGTAAATCGGATAAAAATCAACTGAATGATTGAAGCCGCCTTTTTTAAACCAAATAATATGATAGAACGATGTACGATGCGGGGTGGTCATCAGCTCCCTGCTTTTTGTGTATAGCTCCGCCAACGGGATACATTCAAATCCGATGGGCAGGTTATCCTTGAATTTATAATTGAAAATATCGTTTTTCATTGGACTATATACACCGGTGATCTGAAAAGCAAAAAAACGTTTGGCTTAGGCGACGACATGACAACGAAATGCTCCTTATTATCAACCTTCGGCTTTCTGTTAACAGGTTATGATACTCATCCATGTCTGTGGCCGCTATTTTAGCAGAAAGTCAGCCTTGCTTCTAAGAAGGCACATTCGGTTCAGGTATTGATTACAGTTTATTCCCCCAAATATAATCAGGGAAATTACACATAAAAATTTATTTTCAGGACTTAAAAAAGGGCCCCTGCAATGGCAGGGGGCCCTCAATTATTTTATCATGGTGCTTCAAAACTCCATTGCTGATGTATCCCGCCATTATTGTCCCATACGTCGATTGATGCGCCGGGCGCATCGGACTGCCCGCCAACTTCCACTACTTTACCGCTGAGCAAACTGGTGATCGTATAATACCCCTCTGCATTTTTGCTGATTATAAATTTCTGATCATTGGAACCGCTGTAATCCCCGATCTGTAATGCGGCCCCCGCTGCGGGTGATTTGTTTTCAATTTGCAGCGCTCTGCCGCTTTGAACGCCAATAATCTTGTAAACACCGGCACCAATATGCGTCATAGTCCATCTCTGGTTGTCACCGCCGCCATATGTCCATTGTGTAATTGGTGTTCCGCTTTCGGTAAGAGCACCTTTAACATCCATTGCTAACTTACTGTTCCGGTTAATGATTTTATAAGTACCATCAGGCAGCGGTACCGGTGGCGGTGTACCATTCAGATATGGCTCTAATATCGGTTTCAGCAAGGCGGCGGCCTTGATATGCCCGGCTGCATTTGGATGTATACCGTCAGAATAATCACCCGATTTTAGCCATCCGTCAGTATCAATATAGTGTACTTTGAGGTCGCCTGCAGCCATTCGTGTCACAACAGCGGCTAACGTACCAGAGGACTTTACTCCAAGGAATGTCCGCAGCGCAAATATTTCGGCATCGGGAAACTTCGCTCTTACCGTTGTAAGCAAATTAACATAGGCCTTTTGAAACTCCTCATCCGGCACACCGTTATTATCATTAGTCCCGAGATTGATGACTACGAGTTTCGGCGTATATCCCTGGAAGTTCCAGTCGCCTGTCTGACTTTTGGTCTGATCGGATTGCATTTTAAGATATTGCACATCCATCCCCACGTCCGGGAACCCGCTGGTCAGCTTAATACCGGGAAAGGCAATTTGCGTATGCTCGGCACCTAAGGCTTCCGATGCTACCCAGGCATAATCTGATACATTGGCCTGGTCGCAGGTATACCCTGCTGTTATAGAGTCACCGATGTATTCTATCAGGGACGACATAACCGCCGGTGTCTTGGTGACCGCGTTGTTGTCCAATACGAGCCCGTCAAACTTAAACTGGTAGTCATAATCCTTTCCCTGAGCCACGCTCAGCGAGTGTGTTCCGTTTGTTAACGGCGTTGGCGTCAGGTTGATGATACCACTGCTTTGCTTGTAACTGATCCATGGCCCGTTATCGATCTTCGCATAAAAATCTGAGGTATTGCCCACTTTGACTTTTACGGTCGTGCCGGTGAAATCTACCTTTATGTACGCGCCGCCCCAATAACTGACGTACTGATCTTTGTTGCTGAAATCCCAGCGGCCAAAATACCTGATGTTGGTATCCTTTAGGCTGCCATATACCTGTTCGGTTTTTGGAGGATCCGTATCCGTATGATTATCAACAGGCTTCGGCGCCTCTTTTTTTGAACAACCGGCGGCTGTCAATAATAAAAAAAGCAGTAAAAAATTAAGTAAGTGTTTCATCTTCATTTAATATACAATTAGGTTAAACTGGTTTATTGGTGTTTGTATCCTGGGGAACAAATAACCGCAGGGCGATTAACCGATTAATAACAGATACCTAATGACGAATATTAATTTCAAAAAAATAAAAAACCACCGTGTATAAACACGGTGCTCAGCGCTGCCTGTAGGGGATATAAGATCAGCTTGCTCCAGTTTTTTCCGGGTATAGCTTAATATTTCTCATGCAGATAACGGTGTACAAAGGTTACGGCCATAGCACCTTCCCCAACCGCGGAAGCGACCCTTTTTACCGAATTATGCCTGACGTCACCGGCCGCGAAACAGCCGGGTACACTTGTTTCTAAAAACGCGGGCGTAAAACTCATATCCCATTGTTTATCGAATGACGGCTTATAAAGGTCGCCGCCGGTCACCAGATAACCGGCCTCGTCCCGGACAATTGCGGTATTCTGCGCCCAGTTGGTATTGGGCTTACCGCCGATACAAACAAAAACAAAGCTGGTATCATAATGGACCTCAGTTCCCTCGATCAGCCTGGTAATCGTGATCTGCTCTAAAAAATCGTCCCCGTTTAATGCCGTAATGCGTGAATTAAACAGCACTTCTATATTTTTTTTCTTTTTAATACGGACTAATAAGTAATAGGATAAAGACGCGGCCAGATCATCTCCCCTGATGATCATGGTTACCTTTTCAGCATGTTTGCTGAAGTTTAAAGCCGCCTGGCCGGCAGAATTACCGCCCCCGATCACAAACACATGCTTATCGGCACATAATACGGCTTCGCTTGCTCCGGCACCGTAATATACGCCCCTGTTCAGGTATTTATCCTCTTCGGGTATATCAAGCCTGGAATATTCCACTCCTGTACTGCATATATTTGACCGGGCAATAATTTTGTTGCCATCGGTAAAGTCCACATGCAGCTTCTCGTCAATAAACTGCGCTTTAATACTCTTCCGGATCAGCAGGATATCCACCCCGAATTTTACAGCCTGCTGCCTCGCCCGCTCGGCAAGGTCACTGCCGGAAATGCCGCCGGGAAAGCCGAGGTAGTTTTCAATAAGGGAACTTGTGCCAGCCTGCCCACCGATGGCCTCACGCTCAACCAACACGGTACTTAACCCTTCCGAAGCCGCATAGACTGCTGCACTTAAACCTGCAGGCCCTCCTCCGAAAATAGATACATCATACTCTTTATGCTTCGGTTTGGTAATCCACCCCAGGTTGCAGGCAATATCTTCTACCGAGGGGTTGAATAAAAACCTCCCGCAGGGCAGTTCAACAGCCGGCAGACTCCCCTCCGCGGGCAGCTCCGGAAATAAAACGCGGAAAGCCGCCATACCTGCTACCGGTACCCACTCAAATGTCACCACGCTTCTTTTAAGAAAATCTCTGATGACATATGCTTCCCGCGACCCGGGGTTGCCGTAAACGTTTATTTTCCTTAACGTCGTTTTATTCGTTTCCATAATTTCTTCATTTATATTGCCGTCATCCCTTCCCGGCATTCCCGAAAGAAGGATGATAGTTTGTATCTACCAGGTCATGATACTCCTGATGTTCCCTGACATATCCGGATACAAAAGGACAGTATAACATAATCTTACGATGCTGATCCCTGGCAAAATTAAGTGCTGCAACTGCCATGGCTGAAGCAACTCCCCTGCCCCTGAATGCCTCGGGTACAGTGGTGTGCATAAACGCAATATCCTTTTTGTAATACCTGTATTCTATAAAAGCATATTCACCGTTCAGGTAGACTTCAAACCGCAATTTGCCGGTGTTATTTACAACATTGATATTTTCATTGCCCGCCATGCTTTTCAGTCTTATTTCAAAATTATTGAGACTTCGTCTATTTCGTCCCTGTTCACCGTGTGCCCCATGCCGGGATATATTTTTTCGATTACCCTGGCACCTAAACGTCTGCATACGGCCGAAGATTCCTTAACCCTTTGCAGCGGAATATGACCGTCGACGTCGCTGCAGCCCAGGAAAACAGGTGTGTCCTTAAAATCCCCCCTGTACAGCTCATTATCGATATGATCGCCGATCAGCCCGCCACTCAACACAAAAATTCCGCCAAATTCTGACGCGTTGCGGGCCGCGAATTCAAGCGCTAAACAGGCGCCCTGAGAAAACCCGAGAATAAAAATGTCCCGGCGCTGATACCCCGTATCTGTAAGATCGTTCACCAGCTCCTGCAATAAATTCAAAGCCACTGACAGCATCGGTTCATTGTCTTCCTGCGGAACCAGGAAACTGTGAGGATACCAGCTGCCGCCGATCGCGTTTGGTGCTGCGATGTAGTAATCATAAATGGGTAGCACACCTTCAAAACTATTGACGATATCTGCTGCTTCCGATCCCCTGCCATGTATCATGATGATAGCTTTCGTGGTTTTCGGGAACATTTCACCGAAATAGAGCGTATTTTCGTAAAGGTCCATCGTGTTTAATGCTTATCTTTTATAGTTCTCAATCGTATCAATGTCCCGGGCTTCTGCCTTATCCGGATTTCTGCCTGCATCACGCAGCGCCCTTCTTTGCCTCAGCAAGTCCCAGCACTGGTCAAGTTCAAGTTTGATCCGGTGCAGCTTGTCTGTCTCTTCATCTGAAAGGTTTTCCTTTCCCCAAAGCTTTTCCTCGTTTTCTGTTAAGTTTTTAATGTGATTCAGGATATGATTGTCTTCCATAATATTTTTCCGGAAGAAAAAGCAAAATCAGAACCAACACACAAACAACTAATTACCAGTAAGATATATCTAAAATGAAGAAATTAAGATGACGATATATCATCATTTTACGAGCGTCCCCAAAACAAATCCGGCCCCTTTGCGAATTTTCAGGAGATAGTTTTTAACGATAATATCCAAAAACAGAAAAGGGGAAATTTCCCTGCGCTCATCACAAAATAACGAAATATCGTTATCGAAATACTCGCGATAAAATCACAACTATTTAATTTTCAATAATTTATGACATAGCTTAGATTTTGCTGTCGGTTAAATAACTTAAACAGATAACTTAAAATATAATCATATGTCAAAAAAGGTAGCGGAACAATTAGTTGAAATGCTGGTAAATGCCGGAATTAAACGCATTTACGCAGTTACAGGCGATAGTTTAAATGAACTGAACGATGCTGTAAGAAGAAACGACCATATCCAATGGGTGCATGTCAGGCATGAAGAAGCGGGCGCTTATGCGGCGGCGGCGGAAGCTGAACTTAACGGTTTGGCCTGCTGTGCGGGAAGCAGCGGTCCCGGGCATATTCATTTAATAAACGGATTGTATGACGCGCACCGGGCGAACGTGCCGGTATTGGCTATTGCTTCTACCTGCGCGACTGTGGAATTCGGAAGTGGCTATTTCCAGGAAACAAATGTGATCAAGCTTTTTGACGACTGCAGCCATTACAACCAGGTAGCAGCAACCCCGGCACAGCTCCCCAGGATGACACAAGCTGCTATTCAGCACGCTGTTCAGCGTAAGGGCGTGGCTATTTTAGGCCTGCCCGGTGATGTAAGCGCGATGGATGCGGTTGAAAATATTTCTTCCGGTAAAAATTACTTTTCGAAAGCCATTATCCACCCGGCAGATGAAGACATCACGGAAATGGCCAGTCTTATTAACCGGTATCAGAAGATAAGTATCTATTGCGGCATAGGCGCTGCAGACGCGCATGATGAAGTGGTACAACTGGCCGAAATGCTGAAAGCGCCCGTAGGGTATTCTTTCCGGGGTAAAATGGGTATACAATACGATAACCCCTACGAAGTGGGAATGACCGGATTGCTGGGCCTGCCTTCAGCTTACCATAGCATGCATGAGAGCGACCTGATCATACTACTCGGAACAGATTTCCCTTATGTACCTTTTATGCCGACAGACAAAAAGATCATCCAGATCGACCTTCAGCCGGAGCGGCTGGGTCGCAGGGCCAAACTGGACATAGGCCTGCATGGTGATATTAAAGCGACTTTAACCGTACTATTTCCTTTATTGAACCGGAAGGAGGATGAAAGCTTTCTGAAAGCGCAGCTGCACATATACAGCAAGGTTAAGGAACATCTTCATACTTATGTTTCGGATAAAGGCACCAAAAATGCCATTCATCCGGAAGCAGTCGCAGCCTGCCTGGATAAATTAGCAACAGAAGACGCCATTTTTACGGTAGATACCGGAATGTGCTGCGTTTGGGGTGCCCGTTACATACAGGCTACCGGTAAACGTCACATGCTGGGTTCGTTCACCCACGGATCAATGGCCAATGCGATGCCCCATGCGATCGGCGCGGCATTCGCCTGCCCCGACCGCCAGGTGGTGGCCATGTGCGGCGACGGCGGTATTTCCATGCTGCTGGGGGATCTGGCCACCATCAAACAATACAAACTGCCTGTTAAGATCATCGTTTTCAATAACCGTTCATTAGGTATGGTAAAACTGGAAATGGAGGTCATCGGCTTACCTGATTCTGAAACCGATATGGAAAATCCGGATTTCGCGCTGATCGCACAGGCTATGGGCATCAAAGGCATCACCATTGATCATCCTGACAATCTTGAAAGCGGCTTACAACAGGCATTTGATTACAATGGCCCCGTTCTGGTAAATGTCTTTACCGATCCCAATGCGCTGGCCATGCCGCCCAAAGTTGAATTAAAAATGATCAAAGGGATGGCTTTATCCATGACGAGGCTGATGCTGGGCGGAAAATTCCAGGAAGTACTGGATACCGTAAAATCCGGCTACAAGCACATGGGCGAATTGCTGGACTAAATTCTTTGACCAATAAAAAAACATAGCAGTTAAATTTAATCATTAAAAATCATGGCACTCAATAATTTTAAAGAAGTACAGGCTTTTATAACCGGGGTTATGGAGGAAAATAAAACAGAAGGCGCGCCGCCGCCAAAATCGCCGCATAAGGCATTTTGGCAGAGCATGAGCTATGAAGACTTTACAACCGGAAACGTACCGGGCGTTAAAGATCCCGCCACCGGGAACGCGATCAGTATACTGACCATCGGCGATTCCGCCTCAAGCAACCTCATATTGGCGCTACGGGGAGAGGGACCGTTATTCAACCCGGATCACGGTGCATTCGGCAGAATGCCGGCTAATAATCAAACACCGTTTTCAGACGTTCAGATTAAAGAACTGGCAGACTGGATTGATAAGGGCTGTCCTGAATTCAGCTAAATAAGATCATACAGGTTCCGGTCGTCCGGATAAATGGCACTAACGAAAAAACAATGGAAAATCCGATAAGGGTAACAAGGGATATTACTTACAAGAACGATCTGAAGCTGGATCTTTATAGCGGTAAAAACGCCAAAGGCGCCATTATTGATATTCATGGCGGTGGATGGTTCCATGGTGACAAAATGAAGGACGAAGACCTGGCCACCAGGCTGGCACAGGAAGGATACCTGGTCATTGTTCCCAACTACCGGCTTACACCGTTGGGGACTTTTCCTGCAGGCCGCGAAGATATCCTGGCATCTTTGGACTGGCTTATACAGTCTGCTTATGTTTTTGACCGGAATAAGATCGCTGCATGGGGCAGTTCAGCCGGCGGCAATCTCGCTGTGGAAGCGGGATTGCTGCGCGGCATTCCCGTCATAAGCTGGTCGGGCATCATTGACCTGGAAGGCTTTATTTCAGAGACTGACGGCAAGGCATCTGAAACAAAAACAGAACTCGATTTTACCGTCATCCCGAGCGCTGATATCAATCAGGGCGGCCGGAACGATGCGTTTCTAAGGTGGTGTATTTATGCCCTGATCGGCGGTGACAGAAGCTTATTAAAAGAGGCGACGCCGTTAACACGGGTAAGTTCGTCAAGTGGACAAATGTACCTGGCCAACTCTGTGAATGAATTTGTACCCGCTGACGGTGCACTTAAATTACAACAGGCTTTATTAAACGCCGGTGTACCCTCTACCGTTCAACTCGTCCCGGGTACCGTCCATGCCAAGGGTTATATGTCTCAGGCGATAGCCGCCTCCCTTAGCTTTCTGGATAATATTTTTAATTAAACAATTTCCCGATATGGATAATGATAAAAAAGTAATAACCGCCCATGAGTTTCAATTGATCGGCCAGGACGGAAATATCCGGGCGGTGCTGACATCCGCAGACGGCGGCACCGATCTCACGTTCTCCGGCATCGGCGGCAAACCGCAGCTAAAGCTTTCCGCTACCGGCGACGGCCTGGCCTCACTGAATATGTACGAAAATGACGGCCGGGAAAAGATCTCCATAAGCGTGGATGATCAGGGAACCCATGTACATCTTGCAGGGGCCGGGAAACAGGAAAGTTATCTTTTTCTGAAAAACACGGGAGCTTCCGGGCTGGTCCTCACGGACAGGAAGGGCAACCGGCGTTTGGAGGCAAAGATAGGGCCTGATGCGGAACCAGATATCACCATCTACCCGGTAAACGACGAAGAGAAAAAACTTTAATGATAAAAACTCCGATCAGCATGACAACTGCAGGGAATGAAAACAACAGCAAACCGCTCGTAAAAAATGGCGTACGTTTTAATACCGCGATAATCAGTCCTTCAGAAACGATGACCTCCCTTCAGATCGTCTGTTTCTTTGATTATCAGAAAAACCGGCATTATGAAGGGGGGACCTATGCTGTAAACGAACACTTTGGCGGCGAAATAGACCTGCTGCGCCGGTCCGGTTTCTTCCGCGGCGCAGTACTGGAAACACTGTTAATTACACCGCTGTTAAAGCAGATACCGGCAGACCGCTTTTTACTTTTAGGCTTAGGTGATCCGGAAGAACTGAACGCTGACCGTATAGAATTAATCGGGTATACTGCCGTGATGGAGGCCATTAAGCTGCAGGTGAAGGATTTTTGCTTTGCCCCGAGTCTGAAGGACGCGGGTGTTGTCCTGTCATCCGAAAAAACCGGCATATCAGAAATGCTGGTGAAAGGGATGCTCAGGGCGATAACGGCATCAGCCGCCCTGTTGCAAAACAACCTGCTGAAACCGATGGTCTTGACGGACATCACCCTGCTTGCAGGTCAGGCTCAGGGGGCCGGCGCCTACAAAGGGCTGCAGCGGGCATTCGGTGTATACGAAGGTAACTAACCCGTTAAAACGGTTCAGAGCAAGGATTGCTTATCGGGGTATTTTAACGTCCGGACCGGTCAGTTCATATATACGGTCTGCCGTTAACCCTGGTAAAGCCTGATGTGTGATCAGTATAACTGTTTTAAGTTTATGCCAGCTGTTCACCAGTTCGATAAGGTTTCTTTCCGCATTCCTATCCATGCCTTCAGCAGGTTCATCCAGCATAACGATCGGCGCGTCTTTAAGGATAACCCTCGCCAGCCCAATCATCCGCTTCTGACCGCCGGAAAGGTTTCCTCCCTCCTCTTCAACGATATGCAGCAAGCCTGCCTGGAATGCTGCGAGGTGATCTTTCAAACCGGCTGAAACAGCTGCATGGTTCGCTTCCTCATAGCTTGCTCCCGGTTTGGCAAGCATAATATTTTCCATTATACTTACATTAAACATCGCGGGATCCTGTTCCAGGTAACTTATCTCCTCTTTCAATCCCTGATTTTGAGTTACTTTATTTCCATTGATAAAAACACAGCCCGACTGCGGGGTGATAAAACCGAAAATGAGGTCCATCAGTGTTGACTTACCGGAACCGTTTACCCCCTTGATGATCGTTGTGGTTGCCGCGGGCAAAGTCAAACACAGATCATTAAACAGCAGCCGTTTCTTATAACCGAATTTGATATGCGACAGGAAGATCCCGCTGCCATCAGGATTGAGATAATCTGCAGGCTGACCGCCCACTTTGCTTTTTACCAGGTTATTCAAAGCCTGTGCTGATCTGAAAGTATCCGCCTGTTCGTAAAACAACCCGGCAAGCGGCGAAATCGATTCAAATAAAGCGATCACCAGCAAGGCCGACAATACCATCGATGGGCCGGCAGTCATGGGCTTGATATAGCAAAATAAAATCAGGACAACAACCAAAGCCGATTCCAAAACCAGCGTATGTATAAATACACACAATGCTTTTCCGGTCAGTTCCTGCTCCTTTTTCAGACCCGCAGCAATGATCAGCGACCTTGCATCCTGGCTGTACCGGGTAAATATGCCGGATGACTGCAATTCCTTATGACCGCTGAGGTGGTCACTCAGATGAGATTCCAGCTGCTGTAACGAATAATCCCCGCCTGATCTTAACCCCGCCTTCAGGGAAATCAAAGGAAGGATAATCCCGCAAATCAGGTAAATACCCGAAATAAACATCGCCAGCAAGGGCTGTACCCGGAAAAAATAAATAATCGCGGTTAAACAGATCACGAAATTAATAACCCATGGCAGGAGCAGCCCGGTCAGCAGCTGATCCAGCTGGTTAACATCGTTCGTCATTTTTGTAGTAAGCTCAATATCCCTGAACTTTACAAGGCTCTCCTTATCGCAATTAAAAAGCTGTCTGAAAAGCCAGGTCCGGGTTTGTCCTGCCAGGCGGAAAGTAAGTTTATGATTATACAACCTTTCCGCATATTTTAAGGGCGGTTTTGCCAGGGCAAGAAAACGGATAATTGCGCTCGGTAAAAACAAATTATATTGCTGCATGGACATTAATCCGAGACCGGTAACAGCAGTCGCAGTAATAAACCAGCCTGATATACCGACGAGGAGCACCCCTGCTATGGCCGCTGCCAGCGCAATTGCCAGACCGCCCAGGGAACGTAAGGATAATTTCCGGTACGGCGGAGGAAGGTTCTTAAAATTGATCATGAATAGCTGCCTGCTTAAAGTTTACCGGGGTATAATCTGTTTCCTGATGAGAAACCAGGATAATTGTTCGCTGCTGCGCGTTCACGGAAAGGGCATTCATCAACCGGATCGCCGAATCCCGGTCCAGATGGGTGCAGGGCTCATCAAGCAGCAAAACAGGTGCTTGCTTGAGCAGCACCCTTGCCAGCGAAACCTTGTGCCTTTCCCCTCCCGATAAGGATTTACCATCCTCTTCGATCAGCGTGTCGAGCCCCTCTTCATACGGAGCGATAAAAGATGTCCAGTCCAGGTAGTCATGCAGTATGCTGATGATTTCCGTATCGGTCAATTCCTTAGCCATGCAAAGGTTATAACGAAGTGTTCCCCTGAAGATCCGGGATTTTTGTCCCGCCCATCCGATTATTTCTGAAAGCTGTTCGGGGCTGACCTGCCGGGTGTTATTTCCTGCGATGGTTACTGTTCCCTTTACCGGGAACCGAAAACCATGTATCAGATCCAGCAATGTGCTTTTCCCGGATCCGCTGGCGCCTTTAATCCAGACCTTCTCTCCCTGCTTCAGTGACAGGGAAAAATCATTAAAAACGGGTTTTCCGCCCGGGTACCCGAAATGCAGATTCCTTACGTCTATGATAAACTCACCGGCTCCGGTCATTAACGAAACAGCCTTTCCGGCTTCATGTCCCTTTGCCTGTGTTTCCCCCCTCTTCACATTTGTAAATATGTCCTTCCGCTGAAAACTCATCATCGCCCCTATGGCACGGCTCCGGTCATGGTAATAAACACCCAATTTCTTAAGCGCGGCAAAAAATTCCGGCACAACCAGCAGCAGGGTCAGCCCGCTGGTCAGCGTGAACTTTTCGGCAGTGTCAAAATTTACATAGCCGATCAGGCTCAGGCCGATAACGATCGCCACTCCCGCTATGATAATGGTACTGAAAAAATCAATCGCTGCTGATGAAAGAAAGGCCATCCTCAATACCCTTAAAGCGCTGTCCTCATATTTTTTTGAGGCTGCCTGCATTTTCTTTACCTCAGCGTCTTCTGCACCGAAAATATATAAAGTGGTGATGCCTTTGATGCGGTCATAAAAATATCCCCCCATGCTGGTAAGGTTCTCCCACTCATTCCTGGATTCCGTCGTTGTTCCTTTTCCGATCAGGATCATATAAACAGGCAGAACCGGAACGGTAAAAAGCATGATAAGCCCGCATACCCAGCTGATCGTGAATACATACGCCAATGTGATCAGCGGAGCTGCCAGCGATAAGGTTTGCTGCGGCAGGTAACGTGTAAAGTAGGGGGCCAGCGCTTCCGCCTGCCTGCCGAAGAAAAGGATGGCGCCGCCGGTTTTTTGGTCCGGGGTACATTCAGATAATCCTTTTTCGAGTTGTTCGAGTACCGAAATCCTGACATGATCGATAATCTTTTTTGAAAACCGGGCGGATATCTTATCAGTCAGATATCCTGTACACACATATAATCCGGCCAGTACGATCAGTAAAATAAAGGATAAATAACTGCCTGTGGCTGACTTTTTCAGTACCGCTCCTGCCAGCAGCCGGGCAATCAAAATGAGCTGGACAAATCTTACCAGATATCGGACTGTCTTTAGGGTGACGATCAGCCTGATATTTACCTTCCATTTGTCTTTCATGGCATCCAGCTGTGACCGGGCAGCTGTAAGTGCCTCCTCATCCTTCGGATCAGTTATGGGAATTTCGATACTCACAGTTCTTTTGCATTGGTATTTTCGTTCCGGGAAGTTCTATACCAGCCCGCACAAAAAAGAATAATGAACAGGACTGCAGTTCCAAGCGCGGTAAAGTCGCCTAAAAAGCCCAGGATGATGAAGAATAAAGCCAGCCAGAAAAGTTTCAGGAAGATTTTTATGGCCAGGTTTAATTTTACCGGAACCCTGTTTTCCGGATTCAACCCGCTGTCCTGTTTTAAATCCTCCTGTTCGTCAGTAAGTTTCGGATCATAATCGGGAGAGACACCTGTTTTTCCTTTAAAAACGTAATAAGAATAAAGCAGGTAAGATAATATGACGGGTATAACGATCAAGGCACCGTACAGCAAAACGGTGTTCCCATAAAGAGGAGCGCCGGCATCATGGATCCTGATAACGGGTGCAACGATGAACGGCCACAGATGACTGATCACAAAAACACCCAGGTACACAAACAGGAAAATATTAAGCAAAAAAGGAATTTTGTCATTTTTAAGTTTGAGGCAATAATAGATGCCCAGCATCATCAGGGCTGCGCCGGAGATCCACACCGGGAAAGGAACAGACAACCCATCATAATCGCCATGAAATTGGAACCGTGGCTGAAAAGCGTACAGGTATTTTCTCGCGGCAAGCACTAAACCGGCTAAAAACACCGTCAAAACCAGGACTACGCGGGCAACTCTTCTTACCCGGTGCTGCAGGAGACGGTCGGTTTTAAAATTCAGCCAGTTAGCCCCTATTACCATATAAAGCAGCAGGACGATTATCCCGGTACATAAGGTGAACGGCGTTAAAAAGTAGAAAGGATCAGTGGTATTCAGGTCCGCACCGGATCTTGGCCGGATCCCTTCCAGCAGGTTGCCTAAAATAATGCCCTGGCATAAAGATGCAAGAACGGAGGCTACGCTGAAAACCATATCCCAGCTTCTGCGGCGGGAACTGGCGAGGAACCTGAACTCCATGGAAACGCCCCTTAAAGCCAGGGATATGATCATTACAATAACCGGGATATACAGCGCAGGCAGCAGCGTGGCATAAGCATTCGGAAAACCGCCGAAAAGCCCGACGCCGGCAAGAACGATCCACGATTCATTACCATCCCATACCGGAGTAATCGTATCTACAATGGTATCCCGTTCCTTTTCATTTTTAAAAAACAACAGCAGCGAACCTGCACCCAGGTCAAAGCCGTCAAAAATGGTGTACATGAGCACTGCAAAAACAATGATCAGGGCCCAAACGATATGAATATCCATGGCATTAATTTTTATAAGAAGATTTGACGATACCCGGCAATCCGGCAGTGAACAGCTCTTTTTTCATACTGTCCGTTTTCAAAGTCTCATGCAGCAATTCCGGCCCCTTTTTAACCAGCCTGGAAATGTAATAAATAAAGGCTCCCAGCATACCAAGATAAATTACCACGAACAGTGTAAATGAAAATACAACCTCTCCGTTGCTGAGCACCGAAGCCGCTGCGCTTGTCCTTAACTTACCGAAGATCACATAAGGCTGGCGCCCCGCCTCCGAGGTCACCCATCCGGCTATGGTAGCTATTACACCTGCAGGTGTTGTCCATAAACAAAGACGCAGGAACCATTTTTTTGTATAAAGTTTTCCGGTAAATCGAAGCACTACGCTGGTCATTGCGATAAAAAAAATCAGTATGGCCGTCAGAAACATGACCCTGAAAAAATAGAATGTGATCGCCATGTTGGGCTGCTCATCCGGCCTGGTGCGCTTTAATCCGGCGACGGTGCCATGAATAGAATGCGTTGTAAGAATACTCCCCATATACGGAACACCGATCTGAACGGTGTTCCGCTGATTTTGCTGGTCGGGGTTTACAAATAACAAATAAGGCGCGTTGGGTGTATCTTCCCAGAAACCCTCGAGCGCCTGGGTTTTCGCAGGCTGATACACGGACATTTTTCCATAAAGGTTGTCCCCCACCCACATCTGAAGCGGTATAAGGATAGTGATAACACCCGTTGCAATGGAAAAACAGGTTCGGGCAAAATCTGCATGCCGGTTTTTAAGCAGATACCAGGCGGATATACCGGCGATCAAAAAACTGGCAGAGAACATGGAAGCCATCAGCATATGCGGGTACCTGATGAAAAATGAGGGATTAAAAACGGCATGCCACCAGTTGGTTATATAAAACTGTCCGTTCCTGATATCATAGCCCGCGGGCGTATGCAGCCAGGAATTAGCACCCATTATCCATGTGGAAGAGATAAGTGTACCTAATGCCACCATAAATGTCGCAGCAAAATGCACCTTTTTGTTGACCCTGTTCCAGCCCAGCAGCATGATCCCCAGGAAACCGGCTTCCAGGAAAAAGGCCGTCATCACCTCCATCCCGATGATACTGCCCAGAACAGGGCCTGCAGCATAAGCGAACCCGGACCAGTTCAGCCCAAATTGAAAAGACATGAAAATACCGGTCACCACGCCGACCGCAAAATTTACCGCGAAAACCGAGGACCAGAATTTATAGATCCTGAAATAACCGCTCTTCCCCGTCTTAAGGTAAAGACCGTGGATCAGTACTAAAAACCAGGCCATGCCTATGGAGATGGCTGGAAACATGATATGATAGGACGCTGTAAAGGCAAACTGGTACCTGGAAAGGTGTTCGGCTAAATTGTTCATTTAACTAAGCTTCTGTTAAAATTCATACATTCCGGAGTCTTCAAAGCAATGGTCAGGCAAACTACAGCCGTCCGATTTTCAGCAGGATATCGCTGAGCTCCCGCGGTCTGGACAGCTGCGGCGTATGCCCCGCATTGAGTTCATAAACATGTTTGATTTTTGCGGCCGCAATCATTTCTTTCTGAAGCTTATTACCGATTCCGTGGTCCCGACTTGTTTCAACATAATATTTGGCAACCTTTCCGAACCTTTCTTCGCTGAGCACTACCTCATCAGCGAAAGGGGCGGCAGGCTCAGATTTATAGTGATCAAGGATCAGCTGCTGAACATCATCAGACCCGTCCTGACAAAAGATGTTGATGATATCTTCTTTTTTAATATCAAATCCGGAGTGATCGTCCGATACCAGCAGGGAAGCGCCGAGCAGCGATTGCTTATCAAGCGAAGAAATAGCATAAGCAGACTGCCCGTTTTGCGGAACATATGCAGCCACAAAAACCAGTTTTTCGATCAGTTCAGGTATACGTTCAGCAACGCCGGAAATAATAACGCCTGCAAAACTGTGACCGACAAGAATGACCTTTTCACCCGTTTTCTCAATACGGTCACTTACAAATTTTATATAGGAATCCATGTGCAAAAGTTTTGGATCCGTATGATCGCTGCCATGTCCGGGCAGCTGAATCGCCCAAACCGGATTGCCGTATTCAGATAAGTTTTCTTTAACCATTTCCCACACAAAAGGCGCGGACCATGCGCCGTGTACAAGAACAAATACCTTATTTGTGCTATGGAGTTTGGAAGTATGTTGTGATGAAGTATTTTCCATGATTTGATTCAGTTATACGGCTGGGTTTATTTTTAGAAGATACTTGTGTGTACCGGACAGCACCAATTCACCATGCTGGTTATGAATGGTCGCGGCCGTTTCAACTAATCCGGTGTCCCCCTGCGGTGTAAGCGATATGATTTCCAGTGCCGGATACAGCGTATCGCCTGCATTCACTTCTTTCAGGAATTTGCAGGAAAGTTCTGTAAAGGCGATAAATGTTTCCCCGATCACATGAGGGAACAGCGTAGCACCCGGCGCGGTAAAGGCAAGTACCTGGAGCCCGTGGACTACCGGAGCTTTATGTCCGTGCTTCTTTGCCCAGACATCATCATAATGAACCGGGTGATTATCACAGGAAACGGTCTGGAAAGCCGCGGAATGGGCATCTGTAAGCGTGCGGCTTGGCGCTCTGAAGATCTCGCCGATCTTAAGCTCCCCGAAGGTTCTCGCAGGCACGATCAGGAAGTTATCAGGATCAAATCCTGTTGCAGGGGGTGTATTAGCGTTGGTTAGCATGGTATTGTTGTTTTTTTTATCTGCACAGTCCAAAAAAACAACCAGAAACCAAAAAGCTGTAAATCAAATATTTAAATCAAACCCAGGTAAAAATAGCTGACGAAATACCGTTAATTTATGAACACAAAGGTATGCCCCCTCCCCTGTCAGCACTCCCAGACCAGCCAGCGCCCTCACCGGAAAATGCAGAAAGTATTGCTCCGGCGGGCATGGCAATGATATGCCGGCTGCCTGGTGCGGTAAAACCCATCGCTGTTAATTTTTTTGACCGCCGTCATAAATTAACGTCATTTCGTAATGAACAACCGGTTAAAGAATCAATAAAACACTGACCTGCAATCAATTAATCACCGGAAGGGATTTTGTTCATCTAATTCAAAACAATTTACATGGAAATCATTCAAACCCCGGAAAACGCGCTTTCTCATTCGGTGGTAACCGCTGTTATACATGCGCCCATAGAAAAGATAGATATCGCGGATTGGCTATTGCAGCTTCCCGACCAGGAATACCAGCGTTGTTCAAAAGATCATATCGCAGCCGGAAGAACCGCTACTTATGACGGTGTTCCGATGTCTGTTAATGTCGAAACTATCGGCGATGCACTGGTAATTCAGCACTACGTTGCCGTTGTTCACGAACCTCATTACTGCAGGATGTTGTCGGTTTCTGATTCCATTACAAAAAACGGACGAACCAAGGTCCAGGTTTTATGGGAACTCAGTGTTAAAAAAATCGATGACATCAGTTGTGAATACACGAACGAGATACATGCAACGGCAACACCCGAACTTTTCAGCTTTTTAAAGGAACACGGTATAACGCTTGAACAGGCAGCGGCGGCCAGGCAGGCGGCCTCGGACAGCCATAACAGGGAGGAAACACCGCTGTTTGCGAAAAGCATCGAAAAAAAGGCACTAACAGGCACCTACGGAATTTAACAGTCCATTTTTGTCATCAGGACATGGATGTGCAGGCAGCATCTTCCTGCTTTGATACACATCATTTTCACCACCTGGCTTATGAATTTCAAACGTAAAATAATTATCTGCGGGGCAACAGGCAACCAGGGTGGCGCTGTTGCCGCCGCCATGCTTGCGGAAGGGATCTGGAACGTTGTCGCGCTTACCAGAGATCCGCAGTCAGTTGCCGCGTTCAGATTGGCTGCTGTAGGAGCTTCGGTGCTGAAGGCGGATACACGGGACCTGTCTTCACTTGTACAAGCCTTCGCGGGTGCCTACGGCGTATTCGGCCTGACTCAACCCTGGTGCGCTCTGAAAGGGGAATATGATATTGAAAGTGAAATTATACAGGGGAAAAATATCATCTGGGCGTGTAAACAGGCAAAGGTCAGCCATTTGATCTTCAGTTCCTTTATCAGCTTCGCTGACGGCCGGACCGGTGTAAGCTTTATTGACAGCAAACTGAGGCTGGAAAATATCCTGTCTAACCAGGATATTCCTTACACAATACTCCAGTCTGCTGTCTATATGGAGCATATTGACTGGCAGAATGATTCAAAAGACGCCGGTACTGTGTCAGGAAATTACGCGGCGAAATCTCTCATACCCTATACCGCACTGAGGGATATCGGCCGTTGCGCTGCTTTTATCTTTGCTGAGCCCGGCAAGTTTATACGCCGTACCATCCAGGTTACCGGAGACGTCCTTTCCGGTGAAATGATTGCTGAGATACTGACTCGGCTTACCTCCCGCGCATACAGGTACAGGTCCCGGTCAAAACTATGGCTGTGGTTTTTCCGGCCGGAAACGTTCCGGTTAAGACTATACCTCGAACGCTCACGTGGGTATCAGCCCGCCGGATCAGCCGCTTTGAAAATGAACAGCATGGAATTCCCGTTTAAAAACACAACGGTTGCAGAGTTCTTTAAAAGAAAGTTATCCGGGCTGTAGGTTGCGCCCCTCTTATCAACCGCAATTCTCATTATATCGGCATCGCTGGCAACCTGGAACAAAAATTCATTGAACACTTATCAGAGTTTTTGAATGTTATCAGAGCTCTTTTATAACGGATATTTAAATTTGTTGCTTATTGATACCGGTGCGATTCCTCTATGAAAGAACTAAAGATATTATCCTATTTATAACAATAATCTGAAAATCACCAGTCCCAGGATAATATCAATCTTGAACCATCTGGTACATCATTGATAACCAGATTTATATATAATTTATCGGAAGAAATAAATGGCTCAATGCTAATCGTTTTGCCTTTATGAACAAGTGAACCATATACTTTTGTAGGACGTCTTTCTTTCGGAAAAAAAACATGATTTCCCATCGTGCCGAATTTAACTGGAAGGTTTGTTGCAACAGATTCGGTTATATCTAAATAACTATTGATAGTCTCAAAAAATATAGAGTGTTCATATAATTTGTAAGGAACCAATGGCTCCGATAAGTGAGTATAAGCAACACCACTGCCCGCCTCTTTTTCAAATTCGACTATGCCTAAATTAGATGTTACATTTTGAATCGTACCTGTACATGACATTCCCCCACTTCTAATCTTTGTAATTCCCTCCTCAGTAGTATAAAACCAATTCGTCTTTTGAGCCAATGCAAAATGCCCCAACGGATCTTTTATAGTATATTTATTGTGCCCGCTTTGATAGACAAATGGTTCGCCACCAACTGTATGAGGGATCACTACTCTCGGGTTTAACGCAAGTTTTATTTTTTTTATAATCGCCTCTAATCCGATTGTTGAATTAATAGCGAATTTATCTGCCAGCGGTGGCGAAAAATTTATTACATCTGTTAATGTAACATTGTGCCAAATCGGTAGCAATATCTTGTTGTCTGAATGAATTTCCCGCATAGCCAAACCCCTCAATTCTCTCCTGGTCCATTTTTTTAAGAAAAAATTATGGCTTAATATTATAATTGCGAAATCACATGTCAACAAACCTCTATCAATAGATTCGATTAAACTATCACCATGTTTTAACTGAAATTCATCATACCAAACTTCAAATCCTTCGGCCTGCAACAACGTAGCTAAAGGCCTTGCCAAGTCCTCTTTATCTTCAGAGGCGTGTGAAATAAAAATCTTGCTATTCATTGAAATTATGAGTTAAATTTAGGCTATTTTCCGGACTATATTCATCCGACGTCGTAAACATATTGTTGGCGTCTTGAATTGAATTTGTAAGAACTACTTATGCTATTCTGCCTCAGATTCGTCGAAATCCAATTTTTTCCAATCTTCTTTCCCAAGCTGTCAGGATCTGCTGTAAATACTCCTATATAACCTGAAGCAGTATATTATTTAATCTTCAGTAGCAGAAGTTTAGGTTCTTATATTCTTCTTGAATTGTCGTCACTTCTTCTGGTATATTCATCGAGTTGAACTGTTTTTACAGAATTTTAAATCCGTTTAATATACCGATTTCAGTTTGGAAAATCGCATAATTAGCCAAATGATCTGCGTGATTTTTAGGGTTGGCGATATAATTGAAAGTAAACATAAAAATACACATCATTCAACGGTCGAGCCAAATTATCAACATAACCCGGTGCTCTAAAGTGTACGGATTAGTATGGTCAAGCCTCATATCTGCCCAGATCCGAATAGGATCACGGTAGATTGTGTTTTTTGATAAATGCGTATACACCTTCCGTAAGTTTCTGCGCACCTGTACTCAGATCGTTCCAATGATGCATATAACTTGTCGCTGTCCGGGCGAATTCTGCCTTATTATAAAGCTTTCCGTCGTCAGTAAAGATCTTTTTTATCTCCCCTTTAGATATCATGGCCTTAACAATTTCACCAATAGACTGTGTTGGGAAGGTTTCTACCGGCACCTCACCAAATCCAAGCTCCGCGGAAGCAACCTTTTTGTAGGCCGTTAGTGTTGCTTTTAGTACTTCCGGGCTCAATAAATTCTCAATCTCCAGTACAGGTAGTTTATGATAATTATCCCCCAGTTGATGGAATAATAATTCATGCCTCTGATCTTTACCCGTATCGGCATCATGAATAAGAAATATCCGGTTGGCTACCCGGCTCGCGCGGATTGCCTCACTTAACTTCGGTTCGTCAGAAAAATCATAATGGACCACATTGTTGCCACCAAACTCCAGGAAAGCAAAGTGCAGGTCTTCCGAAAAACGAAGTTTACCTCTACCAAGGTGTTCCATATACAATTCCAGATATCTACGCAAATAGATCCTGTCAGAAATGCCTTCTACCCATATCGTGCAATTCGACAGGAATACAGATGAGTTGCGAACACCCAGTAGGTTGAGTATAGGCAGACCGGGAGACGACAGCCTGTCTATCCTAAAGTGAGCTTCCTTCATCTGCAATTTTTTCTCGAAAGAAAAGATTGCGACATCATCAGGATAGTCAATAGTGGTATCCAGAAAATGATTAGAGTGTGTCGCGATGAAGAATTGCATCTTGGGAAAACGGCGCATAACTTCTATAAATATCCGTTGCATTCCGGGATGGAGATACAGCTCGGGTTCTTCGCAGAGCACAAGGTGATGCTCATTGTGCTGATTCAAAAATATCGGGAAGGTCAACAATATGATCGCCTGGATACCATCACCAAGCTGATAGATTGGAAATTCGTTTTCATCACCAATCTTGATATGCACTTCTTCACCACGTTCGTCTGAAATACTCCGTACTTCAACCTTTTGCCCGTTGAAAAAACTTGTGCTTAAAAAATCCTCAAAACCTGCCAGCACCGCACGCTTCGATTCTTTTCCGTTCATCAATGAACGTACCTCCTCGTAAAGCCCTTCCCCCGAAAAAATATCTTCCGCGCCGAAATTTACGAAATAACTCGGTTGATCATCTTTACTGCCGTACTCATCCTTTTCAATAAAATGGTCAAGCAAAGTCCGGATCTTCAGGCTGTCTTTCCCAATTTGCTGAAAATTATCAAATCGCAACTCTTTGAATGACTCAATTCCCTGCGTTTTTTCCTTGCTTTCATACAGCCTTCTGAGCGATCTTAAAACCGGTATATAGGTAACACTAAACTTCTTACCTGACATAGGCGTAAGTGGCAGAATTTTTTCTTTTAGTATTTCCAGCTCTGCCTTAAGTGATGCTATCATTGCAAACCGCTCATCAAAATCAGTAATCACACTTTCGCTGAAGTTCATTACTTGAGTAGTGATTGAACTCAACATTTTCGCCAGATCATGTTCATTCAAAAATTTCTTATTAGGCAGATAGTGTTTTACAGCGCCATCTCGTCCGACATCTGAAAAATGTCCGCCAATGAATTCAAGGTGCCTACGGATTAAACGCAGCACTTTTTGTTTTTCTATTTCAAGTATACCGATATGATAATGTTCACCATGAAAACTAATACGGCACTCAAATCTCGGATCGTAAGAATAAAACTCCCTCGCAAGGCTCCTTATAAAACGGCTTTTACCACTATTATTGGCACCGATAAAGAAATTGATTTGAGCAAGCGGCCCCAGTTTATGAAGAGGGTTATTATCATCAGTATAGTTTTTAAAATGTTCGGATGGCTCCACAAACTCAATGTGCTTTATCATGATCGTATTTTAGGACATCGAAAATACTCTATTTATTTCAAAATGGTCAATTGGTAGACTACAGGTAAAAATAAAGACAGCTTTCAAGCCGGACACTATACTGCCGGCTGAAAACTAACGCGATTTATCGGTGCTAAACAACTCGGAAATTATTAAAAACCTTCAATTGTGTTACAGGAAGATTCCTTAGCGGAGTCGATTTGAAACATATTATGCTTTCCTTACAAACTCTGATTTTAATGCCATTGCGCCAAACCCATCGATCTTGCAATCTATGTTATGGTCGCTGTCAACCAAACGGATGTTTTTTACTTTGGTTCCTGCTTTTATATTTTGGGATGAACTTTTTACCGGGAGATTTTTGATGATTATCACCGAATCCCCGTTTTGAAGAATATTTCCGTTACTGTCTTTCACAACAAACGCTTCAGCGATCTCTGTATTATCTTCCTGGCTCCACTCGTGCCCGCATTCCGGACATACAAGTAAGTTGTCCATTTCGTACGTGTAAGTTGATTTGCATAAGGGACACGGCGTAAGTTCATTCATATTTATAGTATTGTTTTGTGCGTGCAAAGGTAAAAATATTCTAATAGAAGATACGCCATTGTAGTAGAAGCAGCGGATAACCGGGCTTCAGGAATTCTTTAGGCGCAAGTCAATTCTGCGCTTTATTTACTGAGAAGGCTCATCCAGTTGATATTGAAGCAAGGGATCTGCACAGGCTACGGCGTCACCCGGCAAAGGCTTACTTTCTACAGGCATAAACCGGTTAATCAATATGGCGCAAATAGCCATTCCGATACCAGCCCAACGAAGTGCCATCAGGGAAGTAATATGATTAGATAGCCAGCCCCACCAGGCGCTCGATATCGCCAAACCGCCCTGGAAAACAGTAACATTGACCGCAAGAAAACGGGCCTTGAATGCTGCGGGAGAATTTTCCTGTGCCATAACATTCAACGTAGATGTCGCGTTGATCCATCCAATACCCAGCACAAACATCGTTGTCATCAGCGGCCAAAAGGTCGAAACAAGCGTAAAGCCAATGAAACAAACAGCAATGAGTAGGCAACTGCCAAACACGACCGTGCCTGCGCCGATGTACTTTCCCCATAAACCATAAAGATAGCTTCCCACCAAAGCTCCTGCGCCCACCGCCGCCCACAACCATGTGTACTGGCTGCTGTCCTGTGCCCATATATATTTGGAAAGCTGCGGAAGCAGCGCAAAAAATGCACTGACAAAAGCGGTAAATGCAATGGTACGCACAAGCAGCAACCGGAACGGAACTGATTTACGTACCTCCTTTAACCCTTCCCTTGATGCGGTCCGGAAGGTTACATGCACGTTTGCTTTCCTTGCATCGTGCCAGCGCAGCAGCCCTATCGCTAAAAAAAGGAACGACAGGGCATTAATCAGGAAAATGGCCTGTATGCCCCAGGAACTTAAAATAATGCCCCCGATAGCAGGGCCGATAGCTCTCGACAAGTTGAAGTTCACGCCGTTCAATGCAATGGCTTCCTTCATCAGATTTGGGCTGACCACCTCAGGAGTGATCGCCTGCCATACCGGTGTTGTAAAGGCTGTACCCAGCCCGATCAGGAATGTAAAAACCAGCAAAATATTCATGTTCAGCAGCTTCAGAAAAGTCAAAAGGGATAGAAAAAAAACGACTGCAAACAGAAGTATCTGCAACCAGACAAGCAGCTTCCGCCTATCCATCTGGTCAGCAATGACGCCCGCCAGATAGCTGAAGAGCAACGAGGGCAGCGCTGAAGCGGTTTGTATCATAGCGATCAGGAACGGTGAAGCTGAGAAAGTCGCGGCGAGCCAGCCCACGCCGACATTCTGCATCCAGGTTCCTATGTTCGAAATAAATGCTGCAAGCCACAATGTCCGGAATAGTGTTTCAGCAAACGGAAGAAAGGCAGTGGTCTTAAGTTTCATAGATTAAATTTATGAGAAGACGATGCGGTGATCAAATATAAATTCAGCAAAGGTTTGGCCTGATTCATGCAGTTCGTAGCTGGTAATTCTAACCACTCCTTACTACCTCCTTTTGGCAATTTAATTGCTTTCAGGAACGCGGATTCCCTAATTGCCCTGCAAATACCTTGTTAATAACCAAATTGGGACTGATCCCCTAACGTCACGCCTCTTTTGTACAGATAATTTCCTAAACTCAATTGCGGTTCTTCCCATTGTCTCAAAGCAGCTTCAATATCATTTCCATTGATTTTAAGAAAATGAGCAAGTGAAATACCATTTGATACGGCCTTAGCTGTGCTTGCCGCAGTATGTGGCCGCGGTGTAAATGCAGAATCTCCAACCAGCGCCACCCTGCCCTGATACATTTTCTTAACGGACAAGTCATTGATAGGTTGCAAAAATGGATTTTTGGTAGCGGTCCAAAGACTTTGGAATATAGGTGGCAGAACCATTTCAGCTATCGCTGTCTGCTGATCAATAAATTGCGGCCTGACATAACCCTCCGGTACAAAGCTGTTTCTCAAATTACCGTTAATATCGGTAAGTAAACTGTCAATCTCTTCGCCCGGCTTAACATTCCAGTACCAAACCCAGTTGAGCCTCCTGTTCCCTACACTGACCTCATCCTGATTACCAGGAATCAGGTAGCATAATATATGGCTGTGATCCATATTATAGAATGTAAAACGATCTTGAAATTCTCTTAAAACCCTACTATCAAGTTCTGCTTCCGGGACAACTCCCCTCCATCCTACATATCCTGCATAGACATGATGAATCTCTGGAAATAATTCGTTTCTTACTGTCGAGTTGGTACCATCTGCTCCAATCAGCAAATCAAAATTTTCATTCTTCCCGTTTTCAAATTCAACTGTCACTCTTCCTTTATCCTGGTAAAATGATTTTAATTTATGCTCATAATAATAATGTTCCTTGGGAAATCTCTTTTGCAGACGGTGGTATATTGTTCCCCAGGCGGTCATCAATTGTATTACATCCTGCTCGTAAATTTTATTACCTTCTTTATTTATATATGTTCTTTTAAAAATGGGGACACTGATATCTTTAATTGACGCGATATGATACTTGTTAAAAAAGTTAATCAGTTCATCCTGCAATACGATGCCCGCTCCCCGATCTTCCAGTTCCCCTTTCGATTTTTCGTAAATGCTTACATGATGTCCCGCTTCTTGTAAAGCTATACCGGTAACAAGCCCGCCCAAAGAGCCGCCGATGATTCCTATATGAAGAGATTGGTCAGTCATTTTCAGCATTTTGTGTAATAAATTGAACAAAGGTCTCACTTGCCTGGGCACCCGAAATAGCCTTAGAGCCTATAATATACAGGGGGACACTATTAACACCCCGCATGGCATAGTTTGCTTCTATGCTTCTGACCTCATTTATGGTTTTAAGCGATTGCAATGCCTCTTTTACTTTTACCGGATCTAACCCGGCTTCTTCAGCTATCTTTAATAAAACATCTTCGTTTCCTATATCTTCCCCATCAGTAAAATAAGCTTTAAACAATTCGTTTGAAACTTCTATTTGCTTATTCACTTCCTGCGCATAGCTGATAAGCAAATGGGCTTTGAAAGTATTCGGCGTTATCTCTATTTTATCATAGTTAAAATCAAGACCCACTGTTTTTCCAGCCGTTGTCACATTCTCATCCAGAGCCTGGGATTTCTCCCAGCTACCGAATTTTCCAGAGCGGTAAAGCTTCCGATTCTGACCTTCTGCCGGCATATCCTTATTTAGTTCGAAAGGGACTAAAGTCTGGTTAAAGTCGTACTTATCTTTTAATGAGTCCAGTGCCTGGTCCAGTCGCTGTTTTCCGATATAGCACCATGGACATATGTAATCACTTACTATTTCTATGTTTATAACCTGCTTTACAGGTTTTTCTTCGCTTTGATGTTCCATTTTTTTCCTGCTTTAACTATTATAAAGATTTGATTTGCATACTGTCCAAATTCATTTAGATAAGCGTTAAAGCCCCATAGCTTTATCATCGATAAAGCAGTAGGCCCATTTCTCATCCGGCTCAGCCGATATTATAACCGGGTGTTTGGTATTACGGGCATGTTGTCTCGCATGCTGGTTCGGCGAGGAATCGCAGCATAAAACAGCCCCGCAGGTCTGGCAGCATCTTAAATGCACCCAATAACTTCCGGTCTTTACACATTCCTCGCAAACGTCCTTATCAGGGAGAATAATTGTAAAGTTTTCTAAATGCTCGCAAACGTCACCATTCATATATTGCTGTTAATAGGTTTCCTGTAAATATTTATGTATGAGCGTTATTGATCCCGCTGATCCATATCCGTTGCTCAATTCCGTTTGCATGTTTAAAAGGCCCTTTTGTATTGAAAAGGAACAGGTATATCTTTTTCCAATTTGGCTGCCGCACGGAGCGGGAAATAAGGGTCTCTTAAGAATTCCCTGGCGATAACGGCCAGGTCTGCTTTATTGGATGTAATAATTTCATTTGCCTGCTCCGGTGAAGTAATAGCCCCGACAGCGCCTGTAATTATTCCCGTTTCCGATTTGATCTTTTCAGCAAATGGTACCTGGTAGGATGGGTAAACCCTTGATTTGTCCAAAAAGACGAAACCGCCTGCCGATGCGGTAATCACATCAACCCCGTTCTCCTTTAAGATTCTCGATAGCTTTACACTGTCCTCAATCCTCCAGGCATCATCGTCTTCGAGGTAATCCACAGCAGATATTCTGACAAAAAGCGGCATGTCTTCCGGAATGACCTGCCTGATCTGTTTCACCGTTTCTACTAATAAACCGATACGCCTTTCAAAACTTCCGCCGTACTCATCGTCTCTGCGGTTAACATAAGATGAATAAAATTGATGAAACAAATATCCGTGGCCGGCATGCAGTTCGATACTGTCAAAACCCGCAGTAACTGCTCGCATTGCCGCGTTCACGAAAGAAGATCGTATATCTGCTATTTCTTCGACACTCAACGCTTCAGAATGATAGGTATCATCCAGTTTAATAGGCGAAGCGCTTTTTGGTAACCATCCGCCATTTTCCGCCGATATGTATTTCATGCCATCACGGGGGTGGGAATGACTGCCTTTTGCACCCGAATGCCACAGTTGCACCGCGATTTTCGCTCCTTGTTCGTGTACGAATTGAACTACGTTTTTCCACGCGTTTACCTGCTCATCATTCCAGATCCCCGTATCATTTGGAGTGTTCATTCCCCTTGGAGAAACAGCCGTCGCTTCAGTGATGATCAGCGCAGCTCCTCCTACAGCGCGGCTTCCCAAATGAACCAGGTGCCAGTTGTTGACCAGGCCGTCAGTTGCGCTGTATTGCTGCATCGGTGACACAACGATCCGGTTCTTTAATTCAAGCCCCCGGATTTGGAGCGGTGTAAATAAATTATTGTTCGCCATAATCTTTCATTAGGAATTTCATCATACTAGAGAGCATTTATTATTCGTAGTTCTCATTTGTGTCTATATCCGGCATCGCTGCCGTCTCAGAGTTTTTATACGCATCGCTGCGTGCCCTTCTTTGCCGGAGCAAGTCCCAGTATTGGTCGAGTTCCAGTTTAACCCGATGCAATTCATTGATATCGGCATCTGTTAAATTTTCTTTCCCATCTAGCTCATCTTCCTTAGTTGTAAGCTTCTTAATATGAGCTAATACTGAATCACTCTCTAAATATGTTCCCATTTCAGTTGTTGCTGATCTTAAACTTTTTATCCGTTTTAATAATTTAAGTTTCTTTTTTCTACGGATTCTTCCCAATGTGCTTGACGGATAAGCAATCATGCCAAATACAAGGACAAGCACGAATAAAGCTATCATCCAGTAAAGAAGGCTGTTGTCGGAAGGGGGAATATTGTTCATAGTTGGTTATCAGAATTATTAATGATGTTTTTATCATTAGATTTTTGTTACCTGCACCTCACATACCAAGTGGCATGCCAATGGCTAAACAACTGTATAATAGCCATTTGATTACAAATCGGCCATTTTAAAATTCTTTCTATTTCGCCAATTCACGAAATGCGTTTACAGATATTTCGATCTGATCCCTTTTTCAAAACGTTATCATATGCGTGATTTCGGAAATAAATCAAAAGGAGCCTGCAGCTGGCAAACTGGAGCGTTTTTCAGTTTCTTTAGAAAGATGCCGGACCTTCTATCCGGTTCTTTCATTCCGCTCTGCTGCATGCCTTCACCAGATCACGGCCGGCGGAGCAAAAGCCTGTCTGCCGGATGTCCGGCCACAACCCGGATCAGACCGTATACTCCGCTTAACCTGGCTGCTCCCTCCCGTTCATCCTGCAGACAGGCACTTGCTCTGACCTGGCTTTCGGGTTTCACTGCCTTTCAAAATCTTCAAACAGACTTTTACATGTATTTCATTCTTATGGTCAGCGCTCCGTATTGTTTTTTATCGACCGGATAAAAAGTACAGCCAAGTTCGTGTCCGTATTTTTTGACGGGGCGTCAAAAGACTACGACATAAACAGTTTACTCCCCTGAGGGTCCCCCCTATTTATTTCGTTTCCTTTTGCCTTTTCCGGCCACAACCCGCTGCTTTCTTTTTCCCCTTACCTCTAAAAAACATAAAGAAGAGGCTGGCAAAAAAGAAAAATAATTTTTAAACAATTAAAACAGCAAACATGGCAAACTGGTGCAGCAACACGGTAGAATTTATTGGCGAACATAGCCAATTTGAGGAATTGGGAAGGCTTTTTAAAGCAATGGCAACAAAAGAAAAAAAGGAACGCAGGGGGCAGCTCCCCCCTTTTGCAGAGGTTGACAGTGGATACCTTTTTGAAATCCGCTGGGAGGGCGGTGTGCTTTATTATGAAACCAAATGGTCGCCGAATACAGAGGTGATAGTTGCTATCGCTGACCATTTTAAAATAGGTTTCAGGTACAACTACAGTGAACCCGGCAACTGTGTATTCGGGGAAGCTGCTTACAGAGACGGTACGCTTACTGATGTTGCGCTGGATTGGGACGATATCGCAGCGTACGACTTTGACGAGGATACGGATACTTACCGCTTTGAGAACCAAAACTATGATAGCAGCGAAGAAATACTCGAAAAACTACTGGAAAGAAAAAAGGCGATACGGAAACTACAGGGTTTGAACAACGGATAAATATTACACACCAACATTAAAAATAAAACATCATGGCACACAATCTCAATTTTAATCAGAAAAACAACGATTACAGCTTCTTCAGCGTAAAGGAACGGGCATGGCACGGGTTAGGTAAAATTGTTGAAAGATATCCCACCAGCGCCGAGGCCATCAGGTACGCAGGCCTGGACTACCTTGTTGAAAAACGCCCCCTATTTACTTATGACACGGATAATCATTATGGTGATACCGATCCGATCATTCCAGAAATCCGTGTACCGAACTACTTCGCTACCGTTCGTACCGATACCGAGGATGTTTTAGGAGTAGTCGGCAAGGACTACGAGATCGTACAAAACGTCAATGCTTTTGAATTTTTCGATGCCATCGTTGACGGCGGGGATGGCATCCTGTATGAAACGGCAGGTGCTTTAGGTCAGGGTGAACGTATTTTTATTACAGCCAAACTTCCTGATTATATCCGTGTGGGCAAAGACGACCTGATCGAACAATATCTCTTCCTGACCACCTCCCATAATGGCTTCGGCAGTATAACCGCTGCCTTTACTCCGGTCAGAGTAGTATGCAACAACACGCTTAATGCCGCACTCAGCAGCCACAGCAACGCCGTGAAAATCCGCCACACTTCATCAGCCAACGACAGGATAAAACAGGCGCACACGCTGATGGGCATCAGCAGCAGTATCAGCAGCGAACTGAACGGATTGTTAAATTACTGGGCGCAGGTACGCATTACCGATGCTGAACTGAAAAAACTAATACAGATCGCCATGGCACCCAATAAAGAGGTACTGCAAAACCTGCAGGCAGGCGAACAGAGTGAGCTATCAGCAAGCTATACCAACATCGTTGATAAGGTCTGTGAATATGCGCTGAGCAGCCCCACGCAGCAGATGGGGACTACCGCGGGTACGGTATTCGGTGCTTATAACTCGGTGACCGGCTATTTTCAGAATGTAAGGAATTACAAGAACGAGGAAGCCAAATTCAAATCTATTATCGAAGGAACCGCAAAAATGCGGGGACAGAACGCATTTAACCTCTGCCGGGATTTCGCGGTCCACGGTGCAGATGCTTTAAGATTCAATTAATCATTCAGGGGGAGCAATCCCCCTTTTTCATTCTTTTAACAAAAGAAATATGACACGCTCCAACATACATATTACCTTGTCAAACGGCAGGAAAATCAAATGCGTTGCTGACAGTAGCAGCGCTCCAGAACAGGGATATATTGTCGAAAACCTGATACTCCCGCTTCTAAAGCTGAATAACGCCGGTGAAGAACTGCGACTGCTTCAGGAACATTGCACAATGTGCGAGCAGCGGATTAACGCTACCTACCTCTATGAAATAAGCATGCAAACCAAACTGGTATATTTTTATGAAGAGAGTTACGATTTCGGCAGGGGCAGGTTTATAAAGGGAGAAGACATTACGCAGCGGTATGACAGTTATCTCCTGATGATTAAAGACTGATTAATTTTTAAGAAGATGGTAAAGATTAAAGATGGTTACGTCATGTCTTCCTGTGAAAAAACAGAGTTTGACAGAATGAATACTCTTCCAAGAAAAACAAGTGGCAGGGTTGACTACTATTTCAAACCGCAGACCAAATACCCGCCCCGTATTTACGTTTTCATGCATGCTGAGATCTGGTGTGACCGCAACCGCAGGCCAATGGGTTTATATTATGCCGTCCCCTTTCTTTCCCGTCCGATGAACAGGGTAGAAATTGAATATCACCATTTCAATATCCGGCTGTGTTATTACCAGTACGGGGACTGGGATAAACTGATCTATGCAGAAGAACAGGAAGCGGATGAACTGGATAAGGAAAATCCGGGATCAGGTACAGCTTTTCTCGAAAAATTAAAGAGTTTTACGGGCACTTATAGTTTGATCGGCTGAAAGAAAAACACAGGGAAATGGTAAGGTCATCCTGCAGCTACTGAATCGTATTTATCCGTATTCAATAAATCAGGGCATAACGTCCCCTTATTTTAAAAGCATTTAACAATCTAATTTTAATAAATTTGTATATGAATTCTACATTGATGCCAGGCAAGCCTGGCCAGATCTGCAAAATTATTTCAGATATTGCTGACATGGAACCGGAAGACGTCTATATCGTTACAGAAGACCCTTCTGAATTCAGTGCAGAAGACGATATACTGGTAGTTAATCTTAAGGAACTGCAGCGGAATGTTACAAACCCGGATAATGCTCAACGTATTCCGGTCCGCAAGGATGAACTGGTTGTTGTAGGTGACGACCTGGCCACTTATGTTCAGTCGTGGAATATTAAATAGCTGGTTGTGGATTTAATAAATGCACATAAGAGTTTCTGGAAAGAAAATGATTATCCCTATATCAAAGTGGTTGAAATTCCTGAGGCTGAACTGATCCAACTGATTACAAAACTAAGCAGAACAGATGTTATAGAGTGGCTGATTTGGAATGACAGGAACGGTGTTTACAGCGATGAATCATCCATCAGGGAGTTCGGAAAGGCGATGTCTATAGAAGAAGGTATTGAAATAATGCTGCGCCAGGCAGAGGAAAACAGAGTAGTAACACATTGGAAAGTAGTATGATACAGGAAATTCACACCATTGAAGACGTTGAAGTATTCATGCGCGATCTTGCTAAAGAAGGTGTAAACGCCCACCCTGATGAGCTTTTTGAAAATTACGTGAATATAAAAACAAACGAACCGACCTTTTCTGCTGAAGACGCAACCCTGCGTAACTCTCTTATGGAAAGGTCTTTTGTGATTTGTAAAGATGCCGGTATTGATATATATGATTTTATGCAGGAAATATTTCTTAAGGAAACCGGACTGGATAAATACATACCTCTACCGTCCTCAGTTAGGGGAATTTAATCAGGCATCTTACTTGTAACCTTGTTCCAATGACCGATGTTCACTCCAAAGAAACGAGAAGTTTCAATATGTCACGTATCCGCAACAAGGATACAAAACCCGAAATGCTCGTCAGAAGATTTTTATTTTCCCAGGGGTTCCGGTACCGGTTACATGATAAAAAGTTACCTGGTAAACCGGATATTGTTTTATCAAAATATAAGACAGTCATTTTTATTCATGGCTGTTTCTGGCACGGCCATGAAGGGTGCCGATATTTTGTCGTACCAAAAACAAGGACCGACTGGTGGTTAAATAAGATTGGAACCAATATCGCTAACGATAAAAAGGCCCTTATATCATTGGAAAGCTTAGGGTGGCATGTTTTTGAAATTTGGGAATGCGATTTGAAAAAAAGCAAAGCTGAACAGACTTTGGCTCATCTTACTAACAAAATTAGGCCTTCTATTTAAAATTTCGTTAGTTTGCTAAAGCAAACTAAGTACAATAAATGGAAGATAAAGCGGAATTGAAAGCACCTAAAAGCAAACCCAATAAAATCAAAACACCTTCTGTACCAGACGATTTCGATCTGGCCCTGCTTAGTCATTATCATTCTACCAATGAAGTAGTTTACGGCGATGCAATTGATTTACTGGAGAAATATGGGCATCTGACCGACAAAGTATCAATTGATTCCTTATATGATAAAATCCAGTTATTGTTAACTCAAAGTAATTCAGTGCCTTTTCCTTCACCCGATAAAGGCGCGGAAAAATTCACCTTTATAGATTTGTTTGCAGGGATTGGGGGATTCAGAATGGCCCTTCAGAATTTAGGCGGAAAGTGCCTTTTTACATCAGAATGGGATAAATACAGTAAGCAAACCTACTTCGCTAATTATGGCGATTTTCCTTTCGGCGATATTACCAGTGAGCAGGTTAAAGAACATATTCCTGAAAAATTTGATATACTATGCGGAGGTTTTCCATGTCAGCCGTTTTCTCTTGCCGGGGTTTCTAAAAAGAATAGCCTTGGACGCCTGCACGGTTTTCAGGATGAAAAGCAGGGTAACCTGTTCTTTCATATTGAAGATATTATCAGAACACATCGCCCCAAAGCATTTTTTTTGGAAAACGTAAAGAACCTTGTGAGCCATGACAAGGGGAATACTTTCAAAGTTATCAAAGAAACACTGGAAGCGCTGAATTACTCATTTGACAAAAGGGTTATAGACGGCAGCGCATTTGTGCCGCAACATCGGGAGCGGACCTTTATGGTAGGTTTTGATAAAGATGTTTTCGGGAAAGACGTAAAATTCGATTTTAACACAATTAAGTACCCTAAAAAAAAGAAGGCCGCAAAAACCATACTTCAGGCAGATGTACCAGCCAAATACACGCTTAGTGATCATCTTTGGAATTACCTGAACGAATACGCAAAGAAGCACAGGGAAAAAGGCAATGGATTTGGTTTCGGTCTGGTAAATCCGGAGGGAGTTACACGTACAATCAGTGCGCGTTATCACAAAGACGGTGCTGAAATTTTGATCCCCCAGGGCGATAAAAACCCGAGAAGGCTGACTCCTCATGAGGCTGCCGCGTTACAGGGCTACCCTATTTATCCTATCAATACAAAAAGTAAAACCAGATCATTAAAAATTCCGGTATCGGACACTCAGGCTTATCGCCAATTTGGGAACTCCGTAGTTATGCCGCTTATTCAGGCCGTCGGGGAACAGGTAGTTAACTTACTGCAACTTCAGAAATAATGTCAAGTCCGTTATCCAGCTTTTTTTCAGGTGTCGGTGTTAAACGCCTCAGTCAGGTCGAAGTGGCACCAGACACCTCAAATCAGCACGAGTTTAACGGAATAAATGAGTTCAGAACTATTTTTGGCTCTGACAAAAAGAAATTTACAACCAAGTTCATTTTCCTTTCTGATGACGAGGAAAAATCGCTGGAAGCTGATGGGTTTATGACATGGTATGACGCCCGGGAGAACCATCCGACAAGAACAGAGTACAGGTTTTATTATTCGGGTAACGAGGTGCTTTCAGCGGCAAAAGCAAATGACCTGGTAGTGGTCGGGAAAACCGGCAACGACCAGTTGGCGGTAATTGTGGCTCCTCAGTTTTCAACGTCAGAAAAACAGCTTTTATGGCTTTTTGGCATAGAAGAGGCAGCCAGCAGGTTTATTGTTAAAGACCTGTCCGGTGATAAACGGGATTTAGGTTTTGCAGGCCGGTATATTCTTTCTTCACTCGGCATGGAGCACGAAGATACAGCACCTGATTATCTTGAGGATATAATCAAAAGATTCGGATACAGCTTTCCGACAACAAAAGAGTTCTCAGCCTATGCACGTTCGACCCTAAAAGATGTTTCACCTGTTGAACAACCGGACGAAACTTTAATGGCGTGGCTGGAACGTGAGGAACTCTTATTTAAAACACTGGAAAAAGTAATTGTCAAAGAACAGTTAATAAAAGGATTCGGAGTTGACGGAACAGATGTGGAAGAATTCATTAAATTGTCACTCAGCATACAAAACCGGCGAAAATCACGGGCTGGTTTTTCCTTTGAAAACAACCTCGCTATTTTGTTCTCCCTGAATAAAATTCATTACTCTCATGGTGCTGTAACTGAACGCAATAACAAACCTGATTTCATTTTTCCCGGAATCAGATATTACCACGACCCCTTGTTTGACACCCGACTTTTAACAATGCTGGGGCTTAAAACAACTGCTAAAGACAGATGGCGGCAGGTGCTTTCAGAGGCGGCAAAAATCCCTCACAAGCATCTCATAACGCTCGAACCTGCGATAAGCCGTAACCAGACTGAGGAAATGATTGCCAATAATTTACAGTTGGTAATTCCATCCCCGCTTTATTCCACGTATTCTGTAGCCCAACAGAAGCAGCTCCTTACATTAAAGGAATTTATTGAAATGATTAATGGTAAACAAAAGCAATATAGTGCAACTCCACTATTGTTTTAATATCTTTAACCTTAAATAAACCTTAATATTAAATATTAATATGACTGATGAGCTATCAGGTGCTATAGCGGCGGTAAAAGCCAATGAATACAGCTTTTGCAAATTTATAAGTGCTAATGATGCGGGCACAACAGGGGCCCATCAGGCAGGTTTATACATACCCAAAAACTCGCAGGCATTAATATTTGATACTCCCGGAATCAAAGGTCAGAACAAAGAAAGGTTTGCTGATATTACCTGGTTTGACGGAACAACATCAAAGTGTTGCTTTAAATATTACGGAGCGGGAACAAGAAATGAATACCGTGTTACCAGGCTTGGCAAATCATTTAATGAGGGTGAATTTATAGTTATCGTAAAACAGAATTCGGACGAATATCTCGGATTTATTTTAACCGACCAGGCTACGATCGATGTTTTCCTGATAACTTTTGAAATTACCAGTGAAGACACCAATAAATTAATACCCTTCTTTCCTGTTGAGGAAGTGGAAACAATTACAGATGAGGATATTGTTGTTACCCTGGATGAAAATATCCCGCATTCAAACTCGTCTGAAACCCGTAATGTTAATTTCAAACCCAAAGCGCATATACTTACCCTCCTCGGAGAAGAACTGATTAAGGATCCGGTAATGGCTATCTACGAGCTGATTAAAAACAGCTATGATGCGGACGCTCAGAACGTGAATGTTTATTTCAATAATATTACCGATAAAGAAACCGCCAGTATTATTATAAAAGACTCCGGAACCGGTATGACGGAAGATGTTCTTGAAAATGTCTGGCTCGAACCGGGCACCGCTTACAGGAAACCTCTGGATTCCGACGGAAAAAGACAGATCGTCCGCAGTCCGGTATTTAACAGGGTTCCAATGGGAGAAAAAGGTGTCGGCAGATTTGCCGTGCACAAACTTGGCAGCGTTATTAAGTTGATCAGCCGGCCGTGTATTATTAAATATGATCCGGAGGGTAAAGCGATCAGGGAATTACTGGATTATGAAATCAATCTTGAAATAGACTGGCGAAGCTTTACGCAATCAAAATACCTGTCTGATGTTCCCATTCAATACCAGAAGAACACTGATCCGGAAAGTTTTTACTTCAAAAATGCACCGGGCACCTATATCAAAGTTTCGGGCTTGAAGGAAACCTGGAACAGAGGTATGGCAAGGCAGCTTAAACGGCACACCGTTTCGATGGTTTCACCAAAAAACGATCCCGTAAAGTTTAATATTGATCTTAATTTCAATAATAACTGGCTGGATAAATTCCCGGATATAAATGAGTTGTTATCACAGGCACCATATAAACTTACTGCTATTCTGGATAGAAATTATAATCTCACTTTCGAGTATGAATTTAAACTTGCCAACAATCTCGCTGCCGGGAGTCATAAAATTAAGGATGACAAAAATTATGATGTAAATATATCCGGTGGAATACGTCCGCTTCTCAGAAATTATTATGAGAATAAAGGTTTTGATTCGGACAAACTTGAAGAGATACTGAACGAAAAAGCAGTGAAACCCCTCTCCTTCGGCGAGATCATGATTGAGTTATATTCTTATGATCTTGATGCGGCGTCTTTAAAAGATGTTACTTATACACCTGATGTTTTAAAGAAAACGTTGAAAGACCAATATGGGATCAAAGTATTCAAAGGAGATCTTCGCGTTTACGATTATGGTGAACCGGGAAATGACTGGCTCGGCCTTGACAACAAACGGGTGAATAATAAAGAATGGTTTTCCAATAACCAGAACATCGGTTTTATTTATCTTAATTCAGAAACATCCGGATCACTGATTGAAAAGACAAACCGTGAGGGATTTATCAGCAATGAAAGTTTTGATTATTTCAGAATGGTAATTGAATATATTCTTACACAATTCCGGATTGAAAGGCAAAAAGACCGTTTGAAATGGATGCGCTCAAATAAGAGAGATTCAGGCACCTCTTTCACAGAAAGGGTTTCGAACTTTGTTTCCCTGATAAATGATGCCGAAATTGATGACGAAAACAAAAAGCAAAAACTTCTTGAAGAAGCGGCCAAGATCGGAAATGACTACGAAAAAGCGCAGGAAACTTTACTGATTCCGGCCGGTGTAGGCATGACTGCATCCGTTGCATTACATGAAATTGAAAAGCTTGTTCCACGAATGGAAGAAACGGTAGATATTGTTCCGGTCGATCAGGAAAGAATAAGAAACCAGGTAATAGAACTGGACGATTATGTTTCCGGTATTTTGTCGGTACTTAAACAGGCGGGGACAAAACCCGTTAACGTTTACGAAGCGGTAAATCAGGCGTTAAGTAATTATCAGTTGAAATTACAGGTCAGGAAAATCGCGGTATCCATCGAAATGCAGGATACTGAGATTACTGTAAAATGTGATAAAAGATATCTTGTAACTGTTCTGATGAATCTTATTGATAACAGCATGTACTGGCTTGACACAAGCTACAGGGAACGCAAATCAATATTAATAAAAGTTTCCAAATCAGACCATGCGACCAGCATAATTATTGCCGATAATGGCCCTGGTTTTAAGGACAGTATTGAGGAAATTGTTACGCCGTTCTTTTCAAGGAAGGAAGGCGGAATCGGGATTGGAATGTATCTGATCGATACAATTATGATGAAATATGGCAAGCTGAAAATTTTCACTGAAAACAGCGAAGCAGAAATCAGTGATCTGTATACCGGCGCAATAGTTGAATTAGTTTTTAATAAAAATCAGGAAGATTAAATATGATAATTGGACCACAGGTAGCTTTTGTGGATGACATTGAAAATCAGATCACTCCACTCAAAAATATACTTCAGGATTTAAATACGGGTACTATATTTTTTGATGCAAGACCTGAACTTGCCGCCTTTCCGGTAAAGCCCGTCGAATCAGTTAAACTGATATTTCTGGATCTTTATTATAAAGCGGATTTTGATGCTGAGATCCCGGCACAGTGGGTTTCAACAATTATCCCTAAGAATGCAAGATATTATCTTGTTATCTGGTCCAAGGATACACATCACAGGGATGATCTTTTAAGTGTGCTTAATCAGATCGATGTTCCCCCTACCTATGTGGAAGCCTGGCAAAAAACTGATTTCCCGCCGGATTTCAATTTTAAAGGCAAAGTCACTGATCTGATCAAAAAAATCTCCGACGAAGAAACTATTAACGGAGAAGTTATATACGGCGAAATCGTAGACGTCGAGGATGACGGTGTATTAATTAATTGTTGTATCAATACAGAGAAGCCAACATATCAGGTGAGGCGATTTGATATGGATCTTCTTGCAAAAGTCACAAAACTTGAAATCGGAACATATGTAAGGATTCATTTGTATACGAAACCCGGTTCCCGCCTTGTCGACATATTTGAGGAAACAAAAGATCTGAAAACCCTCTTTGATACTCCTGATTTTTTCCGGGGGCTGGAAGGTAACGCTTTTTTTATCGAAAAATAACGCATGGAAATCACATTTAAAGATGTAGGCCAGGGAGATTCAATACTGCTGGAATGGGAAGATGATGGTAACAGGAAAATAGGTATTATCGACTGTAATAAAAAGGATAAAAAGAATCCTGTGGCTCAGTATATAGAAGATTCAGAGTATAAAGAGATTGAATTTATTTTCCTTTCCCATCCGCACAGCGATCATTATTCGGGAATGGTTGAATTGCTCAATGTCATTGAAAAGAAAGGCATTAACGTTTTGCGTTTCGCGCATACTCTTCATCTGCTTGCAAATGATTATTACCGTTATTTAAGCAGGGTCGAAATAGACACAGAAGCGTTGAGCGATCTTCAGGCATTGTTTGATAAAGTTGACTTACTTGTGAGGCAGACTGTAATCCGTAAAATAAGCTTTCTTGTTGAGGATGTCCAGTACGAATTAATGGATGGTGTAACGATAAAATGCCTTTCTCCAAGCCGTACCGAAGCCAAAATTTACACTGACATGGTAGATCTGGAGCCAATAAAAAACAAGAAAGCCGCGAGCCGGGGCGCCAATTACCTTTCTACCATTTTTAAAATAACGACAAAAGATAAATTCTACCTACTGACTTCTGACAGTGAGGTGCCGACATTTGAACGCCTTGTCGCGGAAGATTCTCATAAAAACCTTCACAGAAAAGAAATGGGGGTATGTCAGTTACCTCATCATGGTTCTTCAAAGAATTACCATTCACCTTTCTGGAATTTTGTTACAAAAGGAAAAGAGCCGCAGGCTGTAGTTTCTGCTGGTCTGAACGAAAAGTATAAGCATCCTCATTTTCCGGTCCTGATGAGTTTTCACGAACAGGGTTATGGAATACATTCTACCAATATAGTATATGGGATGATTGAATATGTAGATTACTTAAAAACGCTCTCAGCTACTACCAACAAACTGGACACTGTTTCTGTACTGGTCAGTACGCATACCGGCGGAGATAAAAAATTTTCTATTAATTGACCATCACAGATCTATAAGATTAGTCAGCAGATATCAAAAATCCATCAATTCCTTTAAAGGGATTTCCAGCCCTTTAGCCAGTTCAAACAGGGACGAAAATGTCATGTTTATTTCCCCCTTCTCATATCTCTTGATATCGCTATGCTCTAAATCGCACTTGGCGGCTAATTTTCTGAAAGATAGGTTTTTGCTTTTTCGGAGCGCTTGAAGATGATGGCCGAATTTAATAAGATAGTCTTTAGAGGTTTCACTTGCCATCACAGTATTAACAACTGCGTGAAAATTGGTTGTTTTCTATAAAAATAGTGTTGTGTTTTAACACAACACTATTTAGCTTTGCAGACTCACTGTTCAAACCGGCAAAGCTTTTAAAGCTGTGCTTAGTTATTAAAGTAGTTTCAAGGATCACAAGTATTTTATACCAATTGAATAAGAAGAGACAAGTAATTTTTGCTTCGGCCTTGGTACTGTTATGGTGCTTGGTTTATTTAGCTATTAAACTCAAAATTTTCAACCGATTATAAGTTTTACTAATATGTTTTTTCTTTAAGTTTTGGTATTCATTCTGTTGCTTTGTAACGGTCTTCCTTACAGGAAGGACAACCAAATTAAATATTAGTCAAGGCTATTATATTTTTTATAAGCAAAATATTATATTTATAGTAAGAACATTTACCGATGGATTTACAAGATTTATTCAATAATTTAAAAAATTCCAAAGAGCTAATCGTACAGTATGTTGACAGAGACTCGAAAATCTGGGGATTGAAGTTTTACATTCAGAATTATAACCGGAAGAAACTGTTTAATTTTCTATCCGTTATAGGTACTTTACTATTTATTAGTTTATTGATGAGCCCCGGGCCTGGCCCTAAATTTAATGTAGCCGCGGTTCTGTATATAGCCCCGCTTACATTTGTTTTTTTGAGATTTGTTATCGGGGACGGCCTTGACTGGTTAAAACGCAAAACTCTGCTGCGAAAAAGCAAACCGGAAATATTTAGGTTAACGGAAGAGATGAATCAGTTGGTTAATCAATTGGAGGAGTTTACTGTTCTGCCACCAAAATATCGGACCATTCATGCTGTAGATACCATTGGAGGGTATATTTTAGATAAACGAATCGATTCCCTTAAAGAAGGCCTGAATCTTTATGAAGATGAACTGTTTAAAATGCAACAACTGAAGAACCAAAACTTTCAAATCCAGCAAAATTATCAGATGATGTACCAGAACAGTCAAATGATTGAGCAAAATAAGAAAATGATTCGTGCCCAAGCCGTCACTAATACGCTGCTGATTTTCAAATAGAATGGCTTAGTTAAGATGCGATATACGCAGTTAAATACGATCGAAAATATCCATTATAGGACTATAGTTCAAAGTCCAACAATTCTTTTGGATTTACTTCAAGGCCCTTCGCAAGTTCAAAAATCGTAGAAAGTTGAACATCCCATTTTGCATTTTCAATTTTTGAAATTTGACTATCATCAAGATCACATTTTGAAGCTAACGCTCTTAATGATAAACCTTTACTCTCTCTTATCTTTTTAAGATGAGTTCCAAAACTTTCCTGAAGACCTTTGTAATTACCTTTCAATTTCTGTAATATATATCCATTTCAAGTTCTTTTAATAAATTATATTAAATGCGGTAATATTCTTCCGCAAATCAAAAAAAAGATTATATTTGTTTTGCGATACTTCATTAAAAGAATTTGAAGCATTCGCTTTTTGTCTCGACTTAGAAACCTGAGAAATTTCAAACCAACGAGACGGTAAGTGATTTGCCCATGCCATAGGTGTGGGCTCGCTTATCGTTGGTGAGCCTCTCAGGTGCTCTAAGTCGGTAAGTTGAGTCCACGCCTATGGTTTTTTGCGTCCGACCGGCTTGCCCAATTCTCAGTTGAAATGGAAGCGGTATATATAAACAACAATTTTACATCTCGTTTAACTTTAAAAGAAGTAATGGAATCCTTCTTTAGAGATAACACTCCTGAATCGGCAAAAGTGCTTTTTTGGAAACTACTACAATGTTGGGCGCTGAAAGATTGTAAAATTAAGGCGCAAGTCTCCGATGAAGAAATAGCCCTGTTCTTCGATCAGTTAATAGACCTGGTGGGGGCGGTCTACGTCGTACACCAGGCGAACGGGGCTTTGTTAAATTCGCAGGAAGGGGATAACAATGAATAATTATCGCCAACACACCTGGCTGCTGTTAATATCTCCCCCAGAGTAATTAAGCACCATCTTCAAGTCCGGTTCAGGACAAATTAATCTGTATTAACCATATAACCAATTAAAATGAAGCTAAAAATATGCTTACTGGGATTGCTTTGCCTTTTTTTTGAGGCGAAATCTCAAACAAAACCAACAACCAAATTTCTCGAAGTCGGCGACAAAATGCCTGATGTTCAAATCAGCAACATCATGAACTGGAAATCAAAAACCGCAAAAATCTCAGACTTCAAAGGGAAGATGATCATTCTTGACTTCTGGAATTCTTTCTGTGGTGGATGTATAGCCGGTTTCCCTAAACTGGATTCACTTCAACGCCAGTTCAAGGGGAAACTTCAGGTATTTCTGGTCAATCCCGATAATAACCAGGAAACCGAAAGAAGTATGAATATAGTGATCGACCGCATGAATTCATGGTTTGCCCGGTCATTTACACTTCCTATAGTTTACCGGGACAAAGCACTTTCGGAAAATTTCAGCTTTTACGGAGTCCCATATGCTGTTTGGATCGGCCCGGAGGGGACAATTGTTGCCATTCCTGATGAAAGCGAGCTGACAGCAGAAAATATAGCAAAGGTTCTGGCCGGCGAGAAAGTCACACTTAAACACAGGGTCGAAAGAAACCGGTCAATTCAAAGAAAGGTGACTATATGAAACGCAGATTTTTTCTTTTATGCTTCGGATTATTTGCATTTCATCTGCATGCTGCCTTCTCCCAGGACTTTGTAAAGATTTATGGTGAGGTAAAATCTGAAACAAATACGCCAATTGAAGGCGCGACGATAACTGCTAAACATCAGTACCCTCGTCCTACTACTGATAAAAACGGTCGTTTTGAAATGACCATAATGGGAACAGATACCATAACTGTTACCTATGTTGGATATAAACCCGTAACAAGGATCATCGATTCAAAACTGGCTTCCCTCCTGCGTATTACCATGGAGCCGCTGGTCAATGAACTAAAGGAGGTAGTGGTAAGCACAGGCTATCAGGATATTCCAAAAGAAAGAGCCACCGGCTCTTACTACAAGCTTGACAATCACCTGATCAGTCAGCGGGTAGGCCCTGATATTCTGAGCAGGCTTGACGGCCTGACGAGCGGTTTACTTATCGACAAGCGCGATCCGAACCGGCAGACTATTCAGATTCGCGGATTAAGCACGCTCAATGATGATGCATCATCGCCGCTGATCGTCCTTGATAATTTCCCGTATTCAGGGGATATCAATAATATCAACCCTAATGACATTGAAAGCATCACTGTTTTGAAGGATGCGGCCGCATCATCGATCTGGGGCGCGCGGGCAGGAAACGGCGTTATTGTCATCAACACCAAAAAGGCGAAGCTAAACCAGCCACTTACAGTGTCTTTCAACTCCAACCTCACGCTGAAACCCAGGCCAAACCTTTTCTCGGGGAACCAAATACCGGTGAACAGTTATATTGACCTGGAGAAAAGCCTTTTCAGTCTGGGCTATTACGACAACCTGTTTTCAGATCCTTCCTTTCCTGCTGTTTCACAGGTTGTCTCGCTGCTGAACCAGGCAAAAAACGGTGAAATTACAACCGTTCAGGCTGATCAGCAAATAAATATCCTGCGCACACAGGACGTCAGAAATGATTTTCAAAAGTACCTGTACCGTAATGCTCTGAACCAGCAATACTATTTAAACCTCAGCGGCTCAGGCAGCAGTATCCGTTATCTCGTATCGGCGGGTTATGATAAAGACCAGGCTAACCTTCGCGGCAACAATAATGACCGCCTGACCATCCGGTCGAATAGCCAGGTTGATCTCACAAAAAAATGGTTGTTAAGCACCGATGTCATCCTGACCCGGACAAATTCAACGGCCAATAGCCCGGGTGGTTACGGAGCATACAGGTACAACAATACGACCATATCCCCCTATGCTAAACTCGTGAACAGCGAAGGATCACCTGCAGCGGTAGACCTGTACTACAGCCGTGCCTTTACGGATACAGCAGGTAACGGACGTCTGTTGGACTGGAAATACCGGCCGCTGCAGGAACTCGCCAATAATGACAACAAGTCTGTAATGACTGATATCTTATTCAATATGGGCTCTTCGTACAAGGTTTTTAACTGGCTGAAAGCCGACATCAGGTATCAGTATGAACAATCGTGGTCATCAGCAAACAATCTTCAGAACCTGAATTCTTACTCGACCCGTGATTATATCAATACATTTACCCAGCTCACAGATAACAGCATCACTTATGCTGTTCCAAAAAAGGGGATACTGAACACCTATGATCAGGTTAACAAACAACAGGCTGTACGCGGGCAACTCAGCTTCGATCAATTATGGGGCGATAAACATCAGATCTCCGCAATTGCGGGCTCCGAAATAAGGGAAACCCGCAGCAATTCAGCGACACAACTGGTTTATGGTTATGATCCAAACACACTCACTACGATCGGGGTGGATTATGCCAACCAATATCCTACCTATGACGGGATATTCGGCGACAGCTATATTAACAATGACACCAAATATACCAGCTACCTGAACCGGTTTGTTTCGGTTTTTGCCAATGCAGCTTATACCTTTGATAACAAATACACCTTATCAGGTTCGGCCAGACGTGACGCTTCCAATTTGTTCGGTGTTGAAACCAATCAAAAATGGGTGCCACTGTGGTCGGCAGGCGCGTTATGGAAAATTGACCGCGAACATTTCTATCATGTTTCCTGGCTACCCCGGCTGAGCCTGCGAATGACCTACGGTGTGAGCGGCAACCTGTCCCCTAACGAATCAGGGCTGACGAAAATTCAATATTATACCGCCGCAACATCGCCGATAAGGGTTCCTTTTGTCGGGATTACCGCTCCGCCTAATCCGCATCTCCGTTGGGAACAGGTAAAAACCTTTAACACAGGTCTCGATTTCAGCCTGTTTGATGACCGGCTCAGCGGATCATTCGAGTATTACACCAAAAAATCCGTAGATCTGATCAACAGCGTCTTACTGGATGCTACCGTTGGCTTTGCAAGTGCAAACCAAAATTCGGCTACGATATTTTCAAGGGGCATTGACGTTGTTTTAAATTCTGTCAATCTGAACGGATCACTGAAATGGAAGTCGACCTTATTGTTCAGCTATATCAATTTTAAAACCACCAAAAACCTGAACCCGCCAACCACAGCAGGACTGGTCAGCGACGGCAACATCATCTTTCCGGTGCTGAACGAAAATCCATATGTGATCGTCAGTTACAAATGGGCAGGGCTTGACCCCAAAACCGGGGATCCGCAGGGCTATGTTAATGGTGCCGTCAGTAAAGATTATGCAGCGATTACACAAAACCCGTTTGACCAGCAGGTAAAAAGCGGCGCGGCGCTGCCCCCGGTATTCGGAACATTGAGGAACAGTTTCGACTGGAACCGGTTTTCACTGGCCTTTAATCTGTCGTACAGGTTCAATTACTACTTCAGACGCCCGGTAACAAACTACACCGGCCTTATAACATATGGAGCAGGCTACACTGATTACGACCAGCGGTGGCAAAATCCGGGTGATGAAAGTCATACCAATGTACCGTCTTTTGTTTACCCCGCGAATGATCTCCGGGATCAATTCTACCACTTTGCATCGGTCAATGTGGAAAGAGCGGACAACGTTAAACTGGAAGAAGTATACCTGAGTTACACTGTTGCTCCTATGAAGCGATTGTTTGGGATAAAATCGCTCCAGGTTTACCTGTACGCCAATCAGCTGAACCTGATGCTATGGAAAGCAAACAAAGCAGGAATTGATCCGGACATACTTTATAGTTATAAACCGCCGGTATCCCTTTCTGCCGGAATCAAAGCCAACCTTTAAATTTTCAGACATGAAAAATTCACATAAACCAAAATCCGGAAGTAATTCCCGGTTCCACTTCCTGCTATTCGGGTTCCTGCTGCTGCTATCCCTGAACGCATGCAGAAAATACCTGGATACGAAACCGGATCAGTCCATTGCTACGCCTTCAACTATTGATGACCTCGAAGGTATTCTGAATGCCTACAGCATCATAAACGGCCGGTATCCATCGGCATCGGAAGTGGCATCGGATGATTTTTACCTGACGCCAACCGATTTTAACAGCCTGATCGACCCGCAGCGTTTTTACTATAGCTGGCAGAAATCGCCAAATTTTGTAGGGGATTATGTTTCACCCTATCTGGCAATTGAATACACGAATATCTTACTTGAATCACTCCCCAAAGTTTCGGGCGGAGATGAAGCCCGGCGGAATACGATAAAAGGCAATGCATTGTTTGTCCGCGCATCATATCACTATGCCCTGGCTCAACTATATGCTAAAGCCTATAACAGGACATCGGCCAATAGTGATCTGGGAATAGCCCTCCGGCTGACATCGGATATTACGGTCAAGCCTGCTCGTTCAACGGTATCGGAGACCTATAACTCCATTTTAAACGATCTTCAAAGATCCGTTTCCCTATTGCCACCGATCCCGGATTTGAAATATAAATCAAGTAAAGCCGCTGCTTACGGTATGCTGGCGAGGGTATATCTGTCCATGAGCGATTTCAAAAACGCGGGTTCGTATGCTGACTCCACTTTAAACCTATACAGCAAATTGATTGATTATAACACGTTAAACCCTGCGGCCGCCATACCCTTCAGGCAGTTTAATGATGAAGTAATTTATGATGCGAGAGCCGGCGGGCCGCAGGCGCTGTCCCAGGCAAAAGCAAAAACTGATACGAATCTTTATGCCTCTTATGCACCGCAGGATCTCAGGAAAACAATCCTGTTTAAGAAAAATGCCAATGGCAGTATGGCTTTTAAAGGTAATTATACCGGGGTGGCAGGCGCCAGTTTATTTACCGGAATTGCAACGAATGAATTGTATTTCATAAAAGCAGAAGCAGCAGTGAGGAACGGTGACAGCAACAAAGCGTTAAACGCTTTAAATATGCTGCTTTTCACCAGATGGAAAAAGGGCACGTTTATCGCTTATAACATCACTGATCCGAAAGAGCTGCTTCAGGTTATTCTAAAGGAAAGAAGGAAGGATTTACTCTTTAGGTCATTGCGATGGACCGATTTAAGAAGGCTCAATATGGAACCTGATTATGCTAAAACCCTGACCAGAAATTTAGGTACTGCTACCTATACGTTGGAGCCCAATGGGCTCCGGTATGTTTTCCAGATTGACCAGAATGCTGTTAATCTTAGCGGACTACAGCAAAATCCTTAAATGAACAGGGGGCATTTGCCCCCTTGTTCATTTATCTACGGCTCCATGGCAATCGCAGCATCAGCAGGCGCATGATTCTGCTGTGATGTCCACAGGTTCGTCTTTTCAGCGTTAAACTCGGCCGGCGTCGGTGTTGAACCGACATTTTTTGCTGTACTTAAAGTAAGCCCGCAAACGTTCGCTACATCATTGCAGGGATCCGTCGCGCTTGCGACATAGTTATTGATATTTTGAATATCTGTCTGCGAGTGGGTTGTTCCCTGGTACAGAAAAAAATTACTGGTGGTTCTTTTAGCAGTAAAAGCACTTGAGCCGATTGCCATAACGATGGCTGCGGCAGGAATGAATAATTTCCTCATTTTGTACAATGCTTTGTTAAATCAAAAAGCATCAGAAAAAACTTTAGTGTTTTATAATAGATTAATTAACTCTCGCCTACTCTGATCGCAGGTTTTCGGCAGCCCCTGCTTCGCTTTCACAAACTCCCCCATAAAAGCGATGGTCTGCAAATAAATACTATATGTCACCTGCCTCCTTTCTTTTGAAGATTATGATCGAGGCAGCGCTAAGCGCCAAAAATGTAATATTGAACCCCAAATGAAATTTCCATCCCATATGTTCAATTAATCCGCCGCAGGCACAGGGGATGTGGTGAAAAAACCGAAACAGGATCAGGCCTGTATAAATCGTAAAAATGAGGAACAGGACTGCGGAAATATAAAGTCCGGGCAGCATAGTCTTTCTCACAATCAGCAATATCCCCGCCAATACCTCGACCGGAGGCAGTCCATAGATCAGAAGTGTCTGAAGTGACCCGCCCAGCGGCTGCTTGTGCATTGCCTCTTCGAAATACTGAAAGTTAAGCAGCTTACTGACAGCTGCGTAAAACCATAAAAGGGAGATCAGCCCCGCGGCGTATTTTAAGAATCTGTCTGTGCCTTTTTCCATAACCCGATGTATAGCATAAAGGTATACCGGGCTTAATGACAGAAAATGTCACTCTTTTTCTTTGATGAAATATTTTTTCTGAAGGCGGTCGTATTGGATATCATAGCCCTTGTCACGGAGATGATTGAGCATCCTTTTTATTGTCCGGGTACTGCAGTTAAAGCGGGCTGCTGCATCCTCCGTTGTCAGGAAACGATTTTTTCTGATCAGTTCCAGGATGTAATCCAGCCGCTTTCCATAAGATAAATAATCCATAGCACCCCTTCTCAAATTGGCAGGAGCGAATTTGGAGTATCGGGAGGTAAAATACTATAACCTGTACTTATAAATTATTTGCATTTCATATTTATTGTGTCACTGTAACTACCAGTTATAAGACCGGAGGGCTTGACCTCCTGGTATTGATATCATCCTTCCATATCGTGCTTAATTTCCTGATCGTACGCCAGAACTGCAGGTGGTTGATACCACTCCCGAACTTTGGTTTGGGCATCAGCTCAAACGGCGATATCTCCAGAATTTCAGCTATTTCAAACACGCGTTTAATGGTCATTTCTGTTTCGTTCCGCTCCAGGTTTGAATAGGCTGCCTGCGAAATATCCAGCATGAATGCCATGTACTCCTGACTGTAGCTTTTCATCAGCCTGCGGATTCTTATTTTATCTCCGATGCTGTCCATCATATATATCCCATCAATAATATTCCTATAAGCAAAAGTAATAAATTACAAGTTAAGGTTTTAGCTTACAACACCGCCTCTCTTGACCTTTACTTCAACTCCCGATTTTGGGACCTGACTTAATATAATGAGATATGAAAGATCTAAGTGACGCGAAAGCAAACGAGTTAAGAGGCGGGTCAGCTTCCTGCGGCTACAACATTGTGGTATCCGCTACTGTCGGCGGTTTGTTCGGCGGAGCCGGAGCGGCTGTGGGCGCCATCGCTGCAGCAACCGGCCCGTCCTGCCTGGGCTGGTGGTAAACAGTCCGTCACCGGGAACTGTGGTTTCCCGGTGACGTTAAAGCACCTCCGGAAATATCGCCAGTGTAGCCGTAATGCCCCCCAGCGCACTGTAGAAATGCAGTTCATGATCCATCATCTGATTCCGGGATCTCCACTGATAAACGATCAGGCCGGCTATCAAAATGAATCCTGCAAATATATTTTTAATTCCGCCTGCGCCCGGCAGGTAAAATGCGATAAAGTCAGGCCTGATAATCATAAAACTCATCATACAACCCAGTATACTGCCTGACGCCCCGGCACTGGAATACACATAGCTGTTTCTGTGCCGCCAGGTGACCAAAAGTACGCCGGCAAAATGGCTCAGCAAATAAATCAGCAGGAATATCAGGCTGCCGTGATCCTCTGCAGTATTTAAAAATCCCTCCAACTGCCCGCATACGAAAAAAGCCATCACCTCATTTATCAGCAGGTGCATCGGATCATTGTGTACAAAATCGGAAGTTGCCAGCCTGTAATATTCTCCTCTTTTGACAATACTGTTGGGATGAAGTATCATTTTCAAATAGAAATCATGTTTCCGGAATGCAGCGATGCTGGTTACCATCATAATCCCCATGATGACCAGTGTAACGGGGATGTCTTTGAGTGTTCTGATCAGGTCAGGCATAGGATATTAGTTTTATTACACTATCAGTTTTACTTATAATTTACAATTCCCTCTTATTGTAAATGGCACTGTCCCGGCAGAATTTTACTTGAAAATCTACGGACATGAAATTATTGTATAAATATGGTATGCTGAGCCTGACATTACTCCTGCTGCTCACCTTTCTGCTGATCTATCTTACAGATCATTATATCCTTACCGCCGGATTTTATGAAAATAACGGAGATCCGCTGTCCGGTATCCCGGGACAGGATCTCAGCATTTATCAGGCTTTGCAAAAATGGGTGTATTTTTCATCAGTTGTTTACCTGCTTATGAAAATCAGCGTCATCGCGCTGATCATTCATACCGCCCTTTTTATGCATAATGAAGAGGTTTCATTTCGCAGCGTCCTGAAAATCACTATTCTCGCCGAGTTTATTTTTCTCATCCCTGCAGCCATAAAGATCCTTAGTTTTCATTATACGTTTGAACACGGAAATTTGTTGGACTGGCACCGGTATTATATTCTCTCTGCCCTGAGCCTGTTTAATAATGCTCCGGCGGACTGGTTTTATGCCCTGCAGACTTTCAACCTTTTTGAGGTCGCTTACTGGTTCCTGCTGGCTTTGGGCATATCCAAAATTTCTGAACTTAACTATGACGAGTCTTTGAAACTGGTTGCCCTCTCCTATATACCGGGCTTACTGGTCTGGATTGCTGCCGTAACATTCTTCAGTTTGATACTGTTTCCCGCCACCGGTTAAAATGTGGCTTATCGCTTCTTCTTTTGCTTTTTTACCTAATGCCCATGAAAAATATATACACCATTTATAACACTTTTGTCGGCCAGGCCGGCCAAAATGATTGCGGCATCGCATGCCTCAGCATGCTTTTAAACTACGGGGGCCGCTATGATGACGCCGATAAGCTAATCTCGGATTATTCAGCATCCGAAGACGGGTTTTCACTTCTGGAACTTCGCAATCTGGCCGGAAATCTGCAGCTCCCATCCCGTTGTGTGACAATGGATCTCAGCTCGATCCGGGGAGTTAAGACTCCATGTATCCTGCACACCATCAACCATAAAGGTGAAGGTCATTTTGTAGTTTGCTTTGGGGCGGAAAAGAAAAGTGCCAATTACAGGTACCTCATCGGCGACCCGGCCACGCAGGTGCATTTTATTCCAGAAATGGAATTGCTTAAAACCTGGCCGGGTTCTGCAGCCCTTTACTTTGATCCGATTAAGTTAAGTCTTTATGGAATAACAGGCCATCCATGGTTTGGTCTTTTAAGAATCAAAGCGTTCCGGAAAGCATTACTGATCAGTGTTCCGTTTTTAAATATCTGTTCTACCATTCTCGGGATCGCCCTTTCCTGGTTGCTGCAGCGGGGCATGAATGATTCGCTTGCGGATAAAAAGAACAGCTTGGTTATCGCTGTCGTTTTATTACTCCTTTTTATGATGCTTTTTAAAAGCCTACTCAGCTATGTCAGGCAGCATATCCTGATCACGCTCAACGGCGCGGTCAGGGAATATTTTACAGGAGGCTTTATCAGGAAAATTCTTTCAGCGGAATTTATGCCGGGTATAAACGAGCATATCATCAAAAAGGGATTCGCCGATATTCAAAAAATACAGAATGCGCTGTCTGCCTTCATCATGGTAATGATGTCCGAAGGCTGCATTATCTCCCTTATTGCCGCTGCTTTATGGTATTTCGATCCAGCCGTCGGTTTCATCAATACGGCTTACCTGATCCTGGTAACTTTTCTCGCCATTCGAACTTCACCGGAACTTTCCTATCAGCACGCAGCGCTCAATGAAATGTCAGTATCCGGTGAAAATGCCCTGCTCAGCGCCGCATTTAACTTACCGGATATACAGCGGCAGGCCGATACCCTGCAGTCACATCTGCAAAATCAAACGAGGTACCTGAAACGGGCGAAAGCACTGGCCATAGCAGTCAGCAGGCTCAATTTATGGTATGAGTGGCTGGGAACGGTTAACGTTATTGCTGTTTTTATTTTTTGCCTGTACCATATCAGGCACCTGGCTATATCCTATAATACGCTTATGGCTGAGGTAATTCTCAGTTATTTTATTACCGCCCTCATGCCGAAGGTCTGTAATGTATTTTCCGTAATATCCGAAGGTTCCCGGCTTGCCCGGAGATACCTGAATATCTGAATAAACCATTGCTTATTAACCTATTCCTGGAACAGGCGATACTCCCGCCTCAGGGAATAGTATTGTCTAAAAATTAATAATACTATTATGAACCAGCTCCTTGAAAAGATCAAATCGGACTTAAATGACAGTTTATATGAACTGAGCCGTTGGGAAATCGGATCTGACAGGCTCATTCAGGCTCTCAAAATAACGGATGAGGCGCAAATGGCCTTGAACAACCTCAGTGAAAGCCTGCAGTTTACAGATGAAACGGAAGAAATTCACTTCTTCAAGCAATTTAAGCCTGAATTACTCGCCTGCAGAATAGAAGAGGTTATGAAATACCACATTCACCGGAATGTACCTATCGGCACAGATGAAAGCCGGCTCAAATACTACGAGGATGAACTTAAAGCACGTACAAGCTTTTTTCGCATGAATAGTTTTCATTACCAGTATTTCAAATCCGGGCTTTCCGATCTTGACCGGATCTATTTTCTATCCGGTGCAAGACCGCTTTCCGTACTTGTTGCCGACCTCCCGGAATCAGATAATGAGTTTTCAACACCCATGACCTTTCTTTTCGCGAAGTTTATTGCCTATGAGCACATACAGTGCCATATCCTTGAACAGATAGCCCGGATAGCACACCCCGAATTGCAGCAGTCAAAAAGCAACAACCAGACATTTGAACTTAGCTGGACCGGCGATTCAGTAAATATGGTGGAACTTGCGTATGGTATCTGGCTTACCGGACAGCTCAATAACGGGAATGCAAGCCTTAACCAGATTGTTCGCTGGCTGGAAAGCACCCTCCATATATCAATTGGCATCATTCAGCGTCGCTTTAATGAAATCGAACGGCGAAAACGTTTAAGCGTTACCAAATTCATTGATCAGATGAAAGACGCGATCCTTAAAAAAATCGAGAGCGGCAATTCCTGATCGTTTCAATCCTTTTATTCGGTATTGCGCTTTTACTGCTCCTTTCCTGATGCAGATATGTTCCGCTGAAATGCATTTGTTTGAGTTTACAGGCCAGGGCCTGAGTGATGCCAACTTGTGATTCTGATACTCAGCCAATTTGATATGATGGCTGGCCAAACAGATCCTTACGGCTTTGGATAATCAAAGTCTGATAACCCGGGCATACCACGGGAAATCCCTTTTGACAGCGAAAAAATATCTAGTAATGGCAATAACCGGCAACATTATGATCAAAAAAAACTATTTATTCTAAGAAATCTTAGTTTTGCATGTTTGTTTTTAAAAAGAATGGGAAACAAACATCATTTATTTACTTAATAAAAAACATATGGAAAAATTCAAATCGGTAAAAGATCTGGTGGCTTCTGTGGAAAGCGACGTAGTCAGTTTTTATGAAAAAGGCAACAAAGCTGCAGGAACCAGAGTTAGAAATGCGATGCAGCAATTAAAAGTTATTGCAACGGATATTCGTAAGGAAGTAACGGAAAAGAAAAACAATCAATAATAAAAGAATTGTTTTGGGAAAATAAGCCCGGCCAAAATTGGCCGGGCTTATTTTATGGCGGTGATTCAAATGTTTATAAGAATACAACCTGATAAATATCAGTATCAGGGCTGATATTTTGTTCCCTTTGACAGACTAAGTTTGAAGTACTTTTGACAACCGGAAAACCCCGACCATTAAGGAAACAGGGATAACCGGATACCAAAACACCCGATGAGTTTATCAAAAAAAGGCGGTAGCATCAAGAATCAATTCTTCACGGGATATGATCTTTACAAAGCCGGATTTATTTTTGATCCTCCCCGTATAGCCTGTAATTTTAATTTGGATCTGTTATGCGGGATCGCCGCTGACTTTGTAAAAGTAGCGGTATTCAAAGCCGGGATAAGCATAAAGAAAGATGAGATCATCGCTGAACTACTTAAACTTTTGCCGGCAGTCAGGAAAGAGCACTTTATTGTGGTTTTAGCACTCAATAAAAAAGGAGTCATCGCAGGGAAGATCACCCATAGAAAAAGCCAGCTGTTTAATGAACTGTTTGACGAGTCTTTTTAATATTTTATCGTGCTTATCGTTGACGCCACATCACCTCCAAATATTCCAGACAAATATTTACATTGGGGCCTATACCAATAATTCTCTCTTATATACTCAAAGACTTAAAACCATTCCTGTTATCTTATGATCGGAGTTCCTTTACGTGTTAATTATAATCAACGCGACTATGTCTATTATATCCTGTCTGCGCCAAGTAAAAAGAATCTTATCATTGAAATTCTTTTGGAGGGTAAAAACTATACTTTTATTCTGAATGAAAACAAATTGTGGATAGAACAACCCGCTGAAGAAAACAAAACGCTCGCCCCGGGATTGATCTTAGCCATTAGCAGGTCTATTACCCTACGTTATCACCTTTAGATAATCAGCCTGCTTTTACTTATCCGGGAGTTATCTGCCGTTCCTATTGTGCATTTAGTAAATGATTGCTTCCGATAAAACATCGTTTGCCCGTTTTAAAAAGCTTTAGCCTGAACAAATTTATCTTGCTGTTCATTATCGAAACCATTTATAGCTATTCCCGTCTAAAGGCATATCCGTATCCAGTTCGGGGTGATAATGCACCTTTGGAGACAGCCAGTACAGTAAAATCACGCGGGAATAACGAAAATTCAACGGCGAAAGAAGGAATAAGCCGCCCAGGATCGTGGCAAGATATAGCCAGGGTGAATCGTTATTTCCGGTGATCAGGAAGGTGGCTACCCATAAAAACCCTCCTTCTGCTACATTCATGGCGTAGCTCACATACATCGCCGCGTAGAAATAACCAGGCTCAATTTCAAAAACCATCTGACAATGCGGACAATTCAGATTGATGCCGTTGGAGCCGAGTTTATATATCCCCCCTTCAAACATATTTCCCCTGCGGCAGCGCGGGCATTTGGCGTTAAGCATGGCCCATGATTTTGATGTTTTTGGCATTGTACTATTGTTTGTTTTTTATTCCGATCGGTATATCCGTTATAATTCCTATAGCAGGCATGAAATCACCTGCACCTATTCCCTGATCCACATTTTCAAAAACCTGCTATAGGAATTACTGACCAGTTTGTAACATGGCGGAACCTGGCTATCGGTCGCATGAAATGTTACGAGCCTTGTTTCCGGGGGCTTTTTGTCCAGCATTTCGTAAACAAACCAGCTATAGCGATCATAGAGTTCAAATGAAGCTTTTACCGCGTAATCGATCCTGCTATCGGGTTCTATATTTTCGTAAAAAGGGTTATAAAAATAAAAGTGATCGTAATCATCAAAATTCAATTCGGTCAGATTGCCATGAGTGAAATTTACATTAGGTAAATCAATTTCCTCCCTGGCTATTTCTGCAAAAGTGAATAGTTCGCTTCGCTGCTCAATACCATAGAATGTCGTTTCGGGATAGAAAAACCCCGCTACCAGACAGAACTTTCCGACACCGCTCCCGATATCCAATACCCTGGTGTTTGGAATGGCCAGGAATTCACCTGCTTTTTTTGCTATGTCAACGGGAGTCCAGTGCATAGATGATAATGCCTGGATATGTTCGGGGTAAAGCTCATCAAAAACATGGTCTTTACGGAAAAGGGACGGACTTAAAATATCATGAAGCATGCGGTTGTTTTCTTATCGGTTTCAAAACCCGTGAAGGGAGCGGCTAAAAAATTTGAATACATTCATCTGCACTATTCTTTGATCCACATTTTAAGCAATGTATCATAGGAAACATCTGCCAGCCTGTAGTCGGGCGGGATCTCGTCTTCTGAGCTATGGAATGTGACAAGGCGCGTTCCTGAGGGCTTTGCGCTTAATGCTATATAAAGGTATTGGGTATAGTAGTTATACAACCCCTCCGATAATTCGATACTATTATCAATTTGCTTTACCGGATCAATATTCTCGTGGAATGAATTATAAAAATAGAAGTGATCAAACTCCTTAAAATTAATCTGGGTGACGTTACCGTAAATGAAATTCACGTTAGACAGATCCAAATATCTGTTGATATTTTCTCCCAGATGATACAATTCATGTCGTTGCTCAACACCGTAAAAAAAAGCTTCAGGAAAATAATAACCTGCGGTCAGACAGAATTTTCCTATGCCACTGCCAATATCAAGCACCCTCGCGTTAGGAAAGGAAAGAAAAGCCGCGGCTTTTCTGGCAATGGGTAAGGGAGTGAAATATGTGTGCGATAACAATTGTAAATGTTCCGGGCATATCCCATCAAATTCCGCATCATCGCTGAATAAGAGACTTTTAATCATCTTGCTTTTCAGCGGTAGGTTTATCTTTGGTTGGGTTTGATCCCTGGCGCCAGGCGGCAGAGGCGAAAACAGGTCATCTCTCATCGCAAACAAATTTAGAACGATAGTAACCGGAGCGGCATGGTATGACATCAGTATGCAAGCTGATATTTATCAGTTTTTGCTGATAAATATGAACTTTAACGCCTCCCTAAAAGCGGCGTTTTTTTCGCATGCTTGCAGCGTGCCGCAGCCAATAAACATAGGCTTCAATAAATTTGTATCTTTGAATTATGAGCCTATCTGGAATTTTTCCGATTGACAAATGGGAATTCACAACACAGTCTGTTCTCAATACCCTCTCAGAAGAAGAGTACAATTTCCTGATCTCGCGGCAGGGCGCACAGAGATATCAAAAAGGGGAAATTATTTTCAGGGAAGGTGTCGTGCCGTCGGGTATTTATTTTATCCACCAGGGGAAAATAAAGAAATATAAAGTTGACAAAAGCGGCAAAGAGCAGATTATATACGTAGCCAACAAAGGTGAATTGATCGGTTACCACGCGATATTAGCCGAAGAACGCAGCCCTGATTCTGCTGCCACCCTGGAAGATAGCCTCATCAGTTTTATTCCTAAAGAAGATTTTTTAACTATTCTTGATAAATCACCGCTTTTTGCCCGGCGATTATTGAAAACATTGAGTCATGAGTTTAGTGTGCTGGCCAATGGTATTTCGGTGATTTCACAAAGGACAGCGACAGAACGGCTTGCCATAGCGCTGATCGTGCTGAGGGAAAAGTTTAAAGATGATAGCTTTGGTGAACAAGATATTATTTTGAATATCTCCAGGATGGATCTGGCCAATCTGGCCGGGATCGCCCAGGAAAATGTCATTCGCTTATTAAAGGAATTTAAAGAAGAAGGTATTTTGGAAACGGATGGCCGGAAAATATGGATCAAAGATATTAAGCGGCTGGTTAAAAAATCAAACTATATGTAATGGCCCCGTACCCGTCTAAAACAGTTAAAAGGTTGCAAACTGTTGTTCTGATGGACAAACGGCGTTTATCCGCTATTTTTCGCCAACTTAGGATGACCATTTTTATTTTAATGCCGGAGCTCGCATAAACTTTCGCGGTACTGCAAAGGTAAGCAGCCGCTTTCGGATACTTTCAGGGACGCTTACTTTGGATCTGTTATGATCTGTTCGGAGTCAATTGGAGAATCAGTTTCAATCATAAAGCTGCCACCAAAGGGGGGCTACCCTGATCCGTTCTTCCCTTTTTCTAATTTTATATTTTCTTGTCTATATTTATCATATCAAACAATTCCGGGGATTTCCCTGGGCCCTGATTTATTTTTATCATTCATCTAATCGCACCTAATGACACCAGATTCACAGAATGTAACGGATTATACTAACAATAATACCATTTTCCTGGTGTGGAACTTTAAAGATGATCTTCAGGTCAAAGAGCAGTTCAACCGGCTTTGTAAACTGGTCATTAATTTAAATAACTCCGCCAATGTGCGGTTCCCGGTATCACGGGCCAGCTGCGTACTCGGGATCGGGCATGATGCCTGGCTGCGACTCGGCCTGCCTGCCCCCCTACCCAAAGAGCTGGTAAATTTTGCCCCGGTTACGGGCTCAAAGCATACCGCTGTAGCAACCCGGGGCGATCTGCATTTGCATATCAGGGCTGACAATGCCAGTATCTGTTATGATATGGCAGCAGCGATTGCCGAGATCCTGACACCAGTGGCAGATTGTGCCGAAGAGGTTCATGGTTTCCGGTATTGGGATAGCCGGTCTATTCTAGGTTTTGTTGACGGGACTGAAAACCCGCATGGCATAGACCGCGAGTTCTTTGCTATTGTGGGCGATGACGATTTGGATTACAAGGGCGGCAGTTATCTTTTCGTACAGAAATACATGCACAACCTGAGCGCCTGGAAAGGGTTATCCACCGAGGCCCAGGAGAAGGTGATCGGCAGGTCAAAAGAAAACGATATTGAAATGGCCGATGATGTGAAACCATCTAATTCGCATAGTGCGCTGGCCAACGTCGGCGACGATTTAAAAATTGTCAGGGATAACATGCCCTTCGGAAACATGTCTACCAATAATATGGGTACCTATTTTATCGCTTATGCAAGTACTTTTTCTACCGTACAGAAAATGCTGAACAATATGTTCATCGGTGTCCCGGAAGGGAACTATGACCGGATCCTGGATTTCAGCACCGCGAAAACCGGGACGATGTTTTTTGTACCGTCATTTAACATGCTGGACGATTTCTCGTCCTGATGCGATTAGCACACCGCCGGCTCATAACTTTTTTATAATGATATCAATAACAACAGATCCGAATGGGTTAGATCAATTTCTGATTAATGATAGAAAAAGCACGCATATCTCAAGTAAAGCGCCTTTTAATCAAAAAGCATCAAGATAAAACGTTTGTTTTTCTTACTACCGTACGGATCTCAATCCGGTGATATCGATGTTACCTACCTTTAACTGATCGCTGCTTTTAATGATCAGACAATCAAAGTCTCCGTTAGTGAAATAAATTGTGATCATAGTAGTTTTTCCCATTTAAGTATATACCGAATCTGCCTCTTTTTGTTGCGATTTGGCTCATAAAATAGGGCCTTTACAGAAACGAAAAAAATCCGCAATCATTTGATTTTCAAAATTCAAACATCTTTCGATATGCTTTTCCCTAACCCGGCATCGAAATCCCCGCTGATGTGCCTTTCAGCAGCTTACTATTTCAAATTTATTTATCGGTAGTACCGAAAAGCTCCTCATTTCCCCGTCAGAGATACCCTCACTTTTGATCCCGTTGACGATGACAGACACCTGCAGATCAGCAGATTGAGCATCCGGCTTTAAAGCGGAATGCTCAATCAGGATCAGGTTTTCTGAAATCAGCCGGACAGCACCGGAGTTAACTCCGGTGCTGTCCGAAAAACTCATCGCCAGCCACATTCACTTCTGCCAGATGCAGAAGAAAAAAGGAACCCTTACAGGTTTCCGAAGGCTCTTTGACATACGGGGACAAAGCATTATTCCGCAGGAGCGGAAAATTCTGCGAAGGTGAGATCATATCAAAATACCGAAAGCGCATTGGCAGGCGAGAGCCCGGCATGTAGATGCCGACGTGAGTAGTCCCGAAAAAATATACCGGCAGAATCGGATTATACGGGTTCGCTGCCCGCTGCCGGTACCATGATCCGGGCTGATGGCCCGGATTCCTGAAACATCAATTAAAAAACAAATTTATTATGACGCAGCTATTAAATGCACGGGAACTTAAAGAACATGCGTCGATAGTAGAACTGCTGAGCCGGCTGGGCCATGAACCCGTTAAAAAATACGGTAAGGAACACATGTACCATAGTATGCTGAGAGATGGCGATAACGGTCCGTCATTCAGCGTGGATGATAAAATAGGAACATGGTACGATCATGGAACCGGTAAAGGCGGGAATATCATCGACCTGGGCCTCGCCTACTGGCCTGGCCTCAAATTCAATGAAGTGATTGAGAAAATCCAGACCGCCTGTAATATCTCCCCGGTCCGTAAGGAACACCGGCCGAGATTACCGGTTAAAGCCAAAAATTATGTCATCGAATACGTAAAGCCGCTGGGCACACATCCGGCGATCACCGGTTACCTGCAGGGACGCGGCATATTCGACCTGGCCAAAAAGCACCTGAGCGAGGTCTACTATCACGTAAAAGACGGGCAAGGCGGGAAAAAACAGTTTTTTGCCGCCGGATGGAAAAATGAGTCCGGCAGCTGGGAGGTCCGCAACAAGTATTTCAAAGGATGCCTCGGACAAAAGACGATCAGCTTTATTCAGGGCGACCCAAAACGGGTAGCGGTATTCGAGGGCTTCATCAATTACCTCAGCTGGTTAAAAGATAATCCGGAGTGCGGATACAGCATTATCGTCCTGAATACGCTGTCCTTACTGCATGAAGGAATCGGCAGGGCTAAGCAGTTCTCTTTTATTGATCTCTACCTGGACCGGGATAATTCCGGGTTTCAGGCGACAAAGCAATTCCTGGAATCGCTCCCTTATGCTTCGGATAAATCGTCCGTTTACGAGAAGTTCAATGACTACAACGATAAGCTCATTGCCACGCTCAGGACACTACCGGCAAACGATCCTTTTGAACGAAACCGCAGGAATTTATCTGTCTGAATAACCGTTTTAAATACCGGAATCAACTTTGATTCCGTAAAGGCAAGATGTCTTTTTGTCAGACAAAAAGTATCTTGCCCTACGGGGTCCCGGTCAAAACTTCGCAACTCGTTTTTCTTTATGGCTGAATTTAAAAAGCTTAACGGAAGGCCAAAACTCAAAGATGGTCGTCGGGTTAAAAAACTGGACATAAGATTTACCCAGGAAGAATACGATATCATACTGGCCATTGAAAAGGAACTGGGTATCAGTAAAACCGAACTGTTACGCATGAGGGCTTTAAACGATTCGGGTAAAATTCTTCTTAACTCCGGGGAACTGATCAGATCCATTGACAGGATCGGTGCTGAAATGGGGCGTGCAGGGAACAATATCAATCAGCTGGCCAAACATGCCAATACCATGAAACTCGCAGGATCGCTGCAGCCGCATGTAGCTGTTCAGTTTAACACGTTGCTGAATGACTATATCTCCATTCAGCGGCTGCTGGAAACATCCCTCCGTAAGATTATTCAGCTAATGGGTAAATAGCTTTTCCGGTGTACAGATACATTGTTCTTCCCTTATACAGTTACAGCGTTACGCCGTTACAGGTATAACGATATGTGGTTATGCAGGTACAACGATATCCGGGTTCATCGATATTCAGCTATAAAGATCAGCCGCTGTTAAGCTGTAATGTTCTGCCGTTACCGCAATACAGTGTTATATAGTTATAGTGCTGCAATGTTAGCCTGATACAGCGCTCAGATGTTATATAGCTGCTCTGATACCTGGCTGCATGGTTACGGTGGTATGCTGATCCGGATTTATACCGATAGCAGGTTACCAGGCTCTTTTGTCAGCAAGCTCTGCAGATATACTGCCCGCAAAATATCACTTCTTCCAATCTCATTATTCATTTTAAAAACCTTGAATGCCGATGGTCATTTTTGAGCATATCCGCTGTCCGCTTCACCGCTATACCTTTCAAATAAAACCGGTCCGCTCCTGGGTTGAACAGCGATGTGAGGGCAGCGTTCTTAACCTGTTTGCAGGCAAAACCATATTGCAGGTGAACGAAACCCGCAATGATCTGGATTTTGACATGCCCGCAGCTTACCATCTTGACGCGGTGCAGTTTCTGAATACCTGGCAGGGACCAAAATTCAATACGATACTTTTAGATCCGCCGTACGCATTCCGCAAAAGCATGGAATTGTACAAAGGGATAGTCTGCAGCCCCTTCCGGCAACTGAAAGATGCGGCCCTCAGCTGCCTGCAGCCGGAAGGCATCGTGATCACCTTCGGTTACCATTCCATTGTCATGGGAAGATCAAGGGAGTTTGAACTGGAAAGAATCGCACTTTTCAGCCATGGCGGCGCTATACATGACACCATAGCCTCCCTGGAGCGGTACAGGCCAGCTATGACGATATCGGGATAATATCCCGGAAACTGCCGGTATGATCGTTAAAATATTGGATCCGACAGCCACGTTTGGCGGCGTAAACTACAACACCCGGAAAATTGACCGCAACAAGGGTGAACTGAAGAAGACCGCGAACTTCGGCCCTTTAATGGCATTCGGGCACCTGAAACCGCAGGATTATATCAACTACCTGTCAGCGCTTTCTGCCCTCAATAAAAATGTGAAGCTTCCGCAATTTCATGCGGTCATTTCAGCAAAAGGAAAGACATATGATAAGACCGCCTTAACCCAAATTGCTGAAAGCTGGCTGAAAGAAATGGGTTACGGAGACCAGCCGTACCTGATCGTTTACCATAAGGATACGGACAATAACCATGTCCACATCGTAAGCACCCGTGTTAACCGGGAAGGAAAAAAGATCAGCAGCGCTTTTGAGCATGTAAGGGCACAAAAGAGCATCAGTAAAGTGCTCGGTTATGATCTGGCCATGCAGTACAGCTTCAGTACGAGGGCGCAGTTCTTTATGATCCTGGAATCCCGGAATTATCCGGGGATTGACCCTGATGAAGCTAAAATAAAAGAAAAGATCAGCAGACATCTGCCCGATAAACAAAGGGCAGCAGACGTTGCAGCCCTGCTGAGGCGGCACAGAAATGCTCCGGCGCTGGCCGGCATGATGAAAGAACGGTTCCACATCGACCTGCTATTTCACTCCGCCGAAGGAAAGAAGCCATACGGCTATTCCATTATCGATCACGATACCAAACAGGTATTCAAGGGCAGCGAGGTACTTCCGCTGAAAGAACTTTTGAATGTGGTACCGGATGCCTTTAACACCGGCAAACCTGCTGAAGAGCTGACGGACAATTTTGTCCCGGAACCTTCGGTATATGTTCAACCGGTAAGCATCGCGGATGATGTGGATGACCAGCAGATACACGGCATGCGCCGCAGGCGGCAGCGAAAAGCCCGCACCAATACCAGATAAAAACAATATGATATATGATTATAATAATAGGAAACCAAAAAGGTGGTGCCGGAAAAAGTACGTTCGCCCTGGTGCTGGCCAATTTTCTGACGCAGGAAAAGAACTGCCCGGTTACCGTGATCGACATGGACTATCAGCAGTCTATCGCACAGAAATTTCAGAAAGCCAAGATTTTAGAGAATGCTGAACCGTATGATGTAGTACCGGCAAATCTTGAAAGTTACCCGTATCTCCGTGACCTCCTTTGTAAAAGTGCCAAAGATGTCATCCTGATCGACCTGCCGGGAAAACTGGATGATGACGGCCTGATCCCGGTGTTTACTTCCGCTGACCTGGTCATCTGCCCTTTCGCTTATGATGAGTTTACTTTTCAGTCAACCGTGCTTTTCACGGTGGTCATGAAACGGATCAACCCAAAAATCATGATGGTATTTGTTCCCAACAGGATCAAATCCAACGCGAGGTATGAGATCATGCTGGAAGTCAATGAACAGCTCTCGAAGTTTGGTAAGATCACTCCTGTCCTGCCTGACCGGGTAGACTTTCAGCGCGTGAATACCTTTTATACGCCTGTCAGCCTGTCCCTGGTCATCACCCCTGTTCTTGAACAGATTTATACCGATTATCTATGGAAAACATGAAATCACTGGCCGATCAGCTACGGGAACAACTGGTTAAACCCGCAGTAAGGGAGGAAAAGGTATCTGCTGAAAAACCCGGTAAAAAAGTAAAGTCAAAAGCGAAAGAGGAAGCGGCGATCATCACCGCAATTCTTGCTTACGATACTTCCGGTAACAAAAGCATGGTGCACGCCCGATTCGATGAAAAAACGGTCAGGACAATGAACCAGTTTAAAATGGCCACCGGAATCGATGTAACCCGCCTCGTTTCGTTCGCGGTCAAGCACCTTTTCGATACCTGCCCGGAACTCAAAACAACAATCAAACAATTTATTCAAAACACAGAATTATGAACTGGATCAGATTTGCGCTCTGGCTGAGCGCCATTTATTTCGCTTATTACGCGGCCCTTATCTGCTGGGATTTTCTACGGAGCAGTAAACTGCCGGAAGACAAAAATTCCCATGAGTTGTCATTTGAGGAATATTCAGAACCGGTCAGGGAAATCCCCGATACTGAACCTCAGATCTACGATTCTTCGGTACTCTCTTCCGGTGGCGTGAGCCTGAAACAATTATTTAATCTCGCACGCGAAGAAGCTATCGAATATACGCGTCCGGTAAGCTTTTAAATATGAAATCAATACTCTTTTTCTGCGGCTGCCTGCTTGCATGTGGTGCCTCCGCACAACCGGGAATTGATGAAATGCAGCGGGCACGGAGTGACCTTGCTGCAGACTTTTTCTCCCTATTCGACCTTTCGCTCGTCATTGCAACCCTCCTGGGACTGACTGGCGCGGCAAAGATCTACCAAAACTGGCAAGCCGGAAAAGACCGGATTGATTCAGACGTAGCGGCATGGTTCTATGCCGCTTTTTTTATGCTCCTTGCAGGTGCATTCCTGAAGGCATTGTTCGGGATCTGAACGCCTTCTGACTGAATAAAGCTATCGCCCTGATAGCTATAAAAGATCCCTGTCTCCACTTCTCAATTATGTTTTGCAGCTTGTCAGCTAAGCTGCCGGCTATCGCTTCTGCGTATCCTGATGGCGTTGTTCGTGATCTGAACGCCTGTTTTATTATACCACGGCTCCCTCTCCGGCTGCCTTTAAAAGATCTCCGCCTTCATTATCATTCCTGATTTAATGTTTAACAAAACAAAACAATTGTGGGCTTCAGCGATCCTGCTGGCCCTGTCTCTACCGGCCTTTGCCCAAAGCGGTGTTAACGGCCTGAACACTGCTACCTCAACCCTGAAAACCTACGTTGCACCGGTTACCAACATCACACTTGTGATCGGCGGTATTGTCGGTATCGTTGGTGCTGTCCGCGTCTATTCCAAGTGGAACAGCGGTGACCAGGATATCAACAAAGAGATTATGGGTTGGGGGGGCAGCTGCGTCTTCCTTGTGGTTTCCGCTTTGGTGATCAAAGCCTTCTTCGGCCTGTAAAATGGCCAGGAAGTATGCTGTTTATAAGGGGCTGCAGAAGCCCCTTATTTTCAAAGGTTTCAAAGGAAAATTCATTTACTGGGGTTTGGGTTTCCTGCTGACGGGGCTTGTCCTCGGCGCACTGACCATGTCCCTGATCAATATGTGGCTGGGCGCATTGGTGCTCACCGGCTGCATTGTCGGCGGCCTGCTGTTCACAGCCGGAAAGCAGAAAGGCGGTCTCCACGCCAAAAGCCGCAGTACCGGCATCAACATCATTAACCATTATGGCCGTAAAAACTCTCTTTAACATTCCCTACGCGGGTGTGGATAAAAGCGGTGAGTACGATCTGCTCATCGGAAAAAACGGTGAATGTTCCGTGATCATCCGTATTGTAAATCCCGTCATCCGCTATTCCGCGGATCCTGCAGGTTACGACGAATTTCACCACCTGCTGCTCAATATCGTGAAGGTTCTGGGAGACGGGTACATTATCCAGAAACAGGATATCATCAGCCGCTCCGCCTGGCAAGGAAAGCCCGCAACTGAATATCTGCAGCAAAAATACAACACGCATTTCGAAGGCAGGAAACACCTTCAGGTCGCAACCTGGATCACCATCACCCGGCAGGTAAAAAAAGGGGCCTTTTTTGTTTATGACGCTAAAATGCTCCGCGATTTCCGCCAGGCAGTCGGTAAGGTCCTCGAAATCCTTCCGTCACCTGAAGTACTGAAAGAAAGCGGCATCAACCTGTTGGTTCTGCAGACGCTCAGTATGAACTTTCGACCCGGCCATATCAGCCTGAATAACCTGTCGCCCTCAGAAACAGGGGTCAGCATCGGGGATAAAACCATTAGAAGTATCAGCCTTGTCAATATTGACAGCATCGATCTGCCGCCCGAAGTAAGCACGCATATTGAGCTTAACGATAAGGAAAGTATCCGTGGTTTTCCCGTGGATTTTCTTTCTTTTCTTTTTAAGGTTCCTGCCTGTGATGTCATTGTTTATAACCAGGTCATAGAGATCCCCAACCAGTCTGTAACGCTCCGCAAACTGGAACAGAAAAAGAAACGGCACTCCGGCATTCCTGATCCGGCTAACCAGCTGTGCGTTGAGGATATAGATCAGTTGCTGAATGATGTTGCCAGGGAAAACCAGCTGCTGGTCAATTGCCATTTCAATATACTGGTGGCGGCGCCGGGAAGCACCGTACAGAAAGCGGCCAACTATATCGAAAGCTCCCTGTTCCAGTTGGGCATTATTCCAAGTCAAAATGCCTATAACCAGCTTGAACTGTTTCGAAGTATTCTGCCCGGGAACACGGTTGAGCTGAAACCCTATGACTGGTTCCTGACCACCTGCGACGCTGCAGCCTGCTTCTTTTTTAAGGAATCGCTGCCGAAAGATGAGCCTTCTGATTTCCTGATCAGGTTTACAGACCGGCAGGGAATACCGGTAGCCATTGATCCGTCTGACCTCCCTATGCGGACAGGACGCATAAATTCAAGAAACCGCTTCATCTTAGGCCCCTCAGGATCCGGCAAAAGCTTTCTGACCTGTTCATTAATAGAAAATTACATGAATTACAACATGGATATGGTGATTGTGGACACCGGCCATTCCTATTCCGGATTATGTAAATACTATAAAGGCAAATACATCACCTACACCGATCAGCAGCCGATTACCATGAATCCCTTTCAGATCACTGAAGCAGAATACAATATTGAAAAAAAGGATTTTCTGTGTACCCTGATCGCCGTTGCCTGGAAAGGGGCCGAAGGAATATTCAGTCCTGTTGAACGTGATGTAATTGCCAATGTGATCTCAGCGTATTATGGTAAATTCTTTACCACCGGCGAAAAATTGAACTTTAACACTTTTTATGAGTTCGCGCTGGAAAAAATACCGGAGATCAAAAAAGAAGAAAAAATCCCATTTGACTTTGATGAGTTCCGTTACGTACTTAAAAAATTCTATAAGGGAGGTGAGTTTGCAGCCATTCTGAACAATGAGACTGATAAATCCCTGTTTACCGAACGCTTTATAGTCTTCGAAATTGACAGTATAAAAGAACATAAGATTCTCTTTCCGCTTGTGACGCTCATCATCATGGATGTCTTCATCCAAAAGATGCGCTACCGTTCCGACAGGCGCAAAACATTGATCATTGAAGAAGCGTGGAAAGCAATAGCAAGTCCGCTTATGGCCGGTTATATTCTGTATCTCTACAAGACAGTCCGCAAGTTCTGGGGGGAAGCTATCGTTGTAACGCAGGAACTGGGTGACATCATCGGCAATGCTGTCGTTAAAGACAGCATCATCAACAATTCAGATACCATTTTTCTGCTGGACCAAACCAAATTTAAAGATAATTACGACCAGATCGCCGCCCTGCTGTCGATCAATGAAACCGAACGGCGTAAGATATTTTCGATCAATCAGCTGGAGAACACCGAAGGACGCGGGCGGTTTAAAGAGGTTTATATACGCAGGGGTGCAGTAGGTGAAGTATACGGTGTAGAGGTCTCGCTGGAGCAATATCTCACTTACACAACCGAAAAGCCGGAAAAATCCGCCGTTGAACGCTACACCGGCAGCTATGGTTCTTATCAGGAAGGACTTGACGCATTTGTCACTGATTTCATCCGGAGCGGGCTGTCCCTTCCGCAGTTTATCCGAAATGTTAACCAAAACCAATCTTTATGAAAAAACTACTCATTATACTGCTGTGCCATGCCGTTATGCGCTGCGCCGCACAGGAAATTGTCTTTGATCCGGCCACATCCGCTGCAATCGCCGTAAACGCAGGAATTATCAATGGCCAGCTCAATACCACCAATGACAGGCTCAACCTGATCCAGAAAGGCCAGCTTGCCGTCAGCGGGCAGCTGGTTATCGTCAACAATCTGCAAAACAAGATCTACAACGGCCTGAGCCAGGTGGCATCCGTGATCAGTAACCTGACAAGCATAAAGGAAATAACAGCCTGCGGCAGCGATATCGTTAAAGACGTCGAAAATTCGGTACAGCTTGCCCGGTCAAACCCGGCTTTGCTGCTGTTCGCTGAACAGGGCGCCCGGGATTTTCAGACAAGAGCAGTTACCCTTGCGGCAGATGTAAGCGCATTCGTGCTCAGGGGCGGCAACAATAATCTGATGGATTCCGGCGAGCGCGGCAAATTGCTGAACCATATCGCCCAGGAAATGCGGATACTCCGCGGTATCGCCTACGGGATGAACCGCTCCATGTACTGGGCGCGGATGAACGGGATCTTTCATTCCCTCAACCCCTGGGCGGAATGGCAGAATAACGATGTGCGGATTGCCAATGATGTACTGACGAATGCCAGATACCTGAAACCATGAAGAAGCTGATTGTAACATTCGGGCTCGCTTGCGCAACCGGGTTGGCATGCGCCCAGAAGAACACACTGGATATTGCCGGTATTCATCAGCTTGTGGATGAATCCATTGCTGAAAATAAGCTGCAGGTAAAAGCACGGAACCGACAGGCGCTCACTTCAGCAAATGAAGAGGCTAATCTGACCATGCTCTCAAAACTGAAAGCAACCTACCGTGCGCTGCAGCAGCGGTACAACACACTGGGTACGGCGATCAATATCGCAGATATCGGCATTTATGCCTCACCTATGGTAAGCCGGATCATCAGCAACCAGGAACAGATCATGCAGCTTGTTCAGAAGAACCCGGCCCTGATCGCAATCGGATACCAATCCGCCCTGCAGTTCGCCGGGAAAGCAAAAAGTCTTTTGAGCTACGTGGCCGGCCTGAGCCTTTCCATCGGTGATATTAACCAGATGAAGCCTTCCGACAGAAAACTGCTGTTCGATTATGTGATATCCGAACTGAGCAGTATTCAGGATCTGTCCGGGAACATGCTGAGCATGATGCAGTATTCCAGCCTCTCCGCCCTGCTCAGAGCGGCCAATCCCTTTCAGTATTTTATTGATGCCGATAAGGCCATTGCCGGTGACATCCTTCAAAACGCCAAATACCTTAAAAAATGAAAAAATGCCTTTTTTTATGCTGTTGTTTCTTCTTTTCAGCCAGGCTCATGGCCCAGCGGTATGTTATCGATTATCAGCACCTTATTGCTGTTACTGAGAACGGCACGGTACGGAGCTCAGCGGAATCCGCGCACGCCCAGTACCTCGGCAGGATCAATAACAATATCAATGACCTTAATACGAACACCGGTTCGGTCATTCTTGCGCAAACGATGATCTATCAGGCCTTGTCCAATGTGAACTCCGCGCTTAAGAACGGGCTGGAAATGAAGAATATGGCAGTCATCATTGCCGATATGACCGGCTACATCAATCAGGCACTTGACATGGCGAAGACTGAGCCATACCTTCTGACATTCGCAGGTAACCTTTCCGGAGAAATGAAAGCCAGGGCACTCGCTCTCGTGAGCGACGTTTCCGGCTATGTGCTGAAAGAGGGAAATAACATGCTTGCCGATTATAATTCCCGGGATGAGCTGCTCCGGAAAGTAACTCAACAGCTGCAGATCCTTGACGGCCTGGCTTACGGGGCCTGGAAAGCGATGTACTGGGCAAAGGAACGCGGTATCATCGCTTCACTAAACCCCTTTGCCGGTTACATCAGCAGGGATCAGGTATTTGTAGCACAGATCATTCAGAACGCAAAATATCTCAGACAATAATTAAAAAAAGTTAAGATCATGAAAAAAACAATATTCCTGTTCATTACGGGGCTGTTCTGCACGGCCAATGGTTTCGCGCAATCTATCGTTTCCGACAAAAGCATCCGCTACCAGCAGGAGCGCATGGTATTCAAACAGTGGGACCAGAAAAAATTCACACCTACATCCGGTTTTTTAGGATTAAACCCCTGGTACTGGCTGACCTGGGGGTTCTTCTACCCTAATTATCATAAAACTGACCTTCGGCCCTTAAGTCCTAACGGCCCGCAAACCCAGCGGCTCGGCATGGTCGCAGCCATGAACAGTACGGATAACAAATACAAGCTTCAGGCAGATACCATTCGGAAAACAGCGCTTTCAGAGATCGCCGGGCAATCCCGCCTGGCTGCCGGTGCCGATCCTTTATGGATGTTTTATTACGGCAATGAATTCAAACCTGTGCTCAATAACTCAATGGCCGGCATTCTTTCAGGTTTACCGCCCCGGGTAAGTACCCGGCTGGTTTCGGAAGGTTTATACAGCTGGTATAAAAATGAACTCGACCGGCTGAAAGAAAGGATTGAGGGTGCACATACCGCTGATATGGAGCGCGGATCGCGGATCATGGCTTATTACAGACTACTGAATGAATACCGCCGGCTGGCAGGTGTCTGGGCTATCCGGACCTCATCGGCCCAAACGACCATCGATATGGAAGCCAGGCAGCAGCGACTGCAGGGCAACCGGGTTACGGTAAGCGACTGGACCCCGCAGACCGATATAGAGATCGCCAGAAAAGTCCTCCAGCACCTGCAATAATGAGGAAATTATTATTAATCCTGCTGCTGTCATCAGGGATGACGGTGGCTTCAGCCCAGCCGGCCGGTAATATCAGTAACAGTAAAACCCTCGAATACCTGCAGGGGGACGGCGTTTATGAAACAGGTGTAATGGTATTTCTTAAAGGCCTGAAGGATTCTGTCTGGACGCATTTCGATCTTTTTATCAGCGATGCGAAAACACTCGCCGCCATTTTCATGATCATTTTCTTTGCCATTAAATCCTATGAAATGATGGTAGGAGACAAAAGATTGGAAATTATGCCGCTGCTGCGCCCCTTCGGTCTGGCTATGATCATCTTATGGTGGGGCCCTTTCGTTAAGATGATCGCCTTTCCGACAGATCTGGTCGCCAACCGTACGGAACAGATGTTTGAAAGCGAACAAACCATCATTAACAACCTTCGCCTTAACCGGGCAAACCTGATGCTTGCCGTGGCCAATTCGCTTTATACCTTTCAGGCGCAGACCGAGGTTGCCGAAAAAGAAAGCGATACCTGGTACGGGCAGGCATGGGATTCCGTCACCAGTACAGTGAAGCAGGGCATCAGCACCGTAGTGTCTCCCCTGATCGAATTGAAGAACAGGCTGGAGATCGGTATGCAGCTCCTGCTCACCCAGCTGCTGGAACTGCTGGGGATATGGATATTGCGGCTGGCGGTATATATTATCTTTATGCTGCAGATCATTTATTCCACCATACTGATCATCCTCGGCCCCTTTGCCGTTTCGGTGAGTATCCTGCCTGCGTTCCGCGACAGTTTCAGCACCTGGATAGCACGTTTCATATCCGTTAATCTTTATTCCGGTATCGCCTATCTGGTCATGTATATCGTCGGCCTGATGCAGGAATATGCGCTCACCTCTGAGATCAGTAAATATCAGGAGCTCGTAGGACAGGATGGATTAAGCGCCAATCTCGAAAAGATGGCCTGGTTTGCAGGCAATGGTATCCTGTCCTTCGGGACCGTGATCATCGTGTTCCTGATCGGTGCGATCTGCATGTTTACGGTTCCGAGCATCTCCACCTGGATCATTTCTACATCCGGCATCAGTTCTGCAGCCTCCACCTTCGGGCGCAGTGCCGGTACCGTGATGAGCGCAACCAGGAAAGTCTCTGGAAGCTTTTTCTAAACTTCTTCATTCCATTAACCTGATAAAGGTTGCCCCCTCCCGGCAGCCTTTTCTTTTAACCCCCAGTTTATGATTATCAAAAATATTGAAGCAAGGATCCGGCTTGCGGTTTTTATATCTGCAGGAAGCCTGCTGACAGCGCTCATTATCGTCGGCATGAATTGCTTTTATGCTTATAAAATGGTAGCCAATGCCCAGAAAAGTATTTATATACTGGATAAAAGCGTGCCCATACTGGCCCGGCAGACCGATATGCAGCTGAACAGGCCCGCTGAATACCGTGCGCATGTTGACCTCTTTCATTCCCTCTTCTTTTCCCTTACCCCGGACGATAATTATATGGAATACCAAATGAAAAAAGCGATGTACCTGATCGATGAATCGGGCATGCAACAGTATAATGACCTGAAGGAGAAAGGTTTCTTCAACTCGATCCTTTCATCAAGTTCGGTGCTCACCCTCGAAACGGATTCAGTGGCGATAGATATGCCGAAACATTATTTCCGGTACTATGGCAGGCTGAAGATCGACCGGCGAAGTTCAACGGTCGTACGCTCGCTAATCACTGAAGGATACCTGAAAGATATACCGCGCAGTAATAATAACCCCCACGGTGTACTCATCACCGGATGGAAAACCCTGGAAAATAAAGACCTCGAAGATGTGGAGAAAAATACATTCTAACCGCGATCCAAGGGATACGCTGTTCAGTGAACTCCAAAACGAATTCAAACCCTGGTTCACCAAAGCCCGGCGGTGTTTTTCAGCCGCCTTGTCGGATTACCCGCGATTTTTTTTCTCGGGGATGGTCATTCTCCTGCTCGTTTCCATGGTGCTGTCCTTTACCGTGTTCAGGCATCCCGAAAAAGCTGGTGCTGTCCCCGAAAAGAAACATTTGAACGTGGTTAAAGACGGGTTTAGTCAGATCATGCTGGCTACCGGACAGCTCAGGGAAACGCTGAGGCTGAAGAATACCGTTGACAGCCTTGCCGCCAGGAAAAACCTCACACGGGTGGACAGCCTGCTGCTCGACAGCGCGCTCAGCCGCCTGCAGCAAATTCATCAACCTCCTAAATAATTCGTTATGAAAATCAATTTTAAACAGCCCAAATATGTGCTGCCACTGCTCGCTTTGCCCTTTTTGTTCCTGTTCTTTTATGTCTGGCAAAGCACATTTAACAAACCGAAACAGGAAATAAAACAGCAGGCAGGGCTTAACGGAAGCGTGGGGAAGGTATCCGCCGGCGTACGTAAAAAAGCGCTGGCCGATAAGCTCGATGCCTACCGAAATACCTATAAGGAAGCCGACGGGTATTCCGCAGTCAATATAATCCCCAAAGAGGCCTCCGGTAATCCGGGCTTTAAAGACAATTATACCGGCAGCGAAAAGAATACACTGGATTCTATTGACCGTGCCATAAAGGCGAAATATAATGCGCCGCAGCTTGTCAGCCACGACAAAGCGCTTGCGGCTGCGCTGAATACGATGCAGCGCCGAAGGGAGCCGGGGCCGGATCCTGAGCCTCCTGCAACAAAGGAAAAAGATCCTATGGATATTTTCCGGCAGCAGATGGCATATATGGACAGCGCCGGCAAAATGAACGACCCGGCTTATAAAGCGGAAAAACTAAAACAGCAGGCCGCTGAAAAGGCAGCACAGCAAAAGGCACTTGAAAAACGGCTGACTGTCACCAGGGCCGATACGATACCCGCTGATTTCAACACGGTAAAGCCCCCGGCTGAAGATCAATTTATCACTGCCGTCATAGACGAGAACATAACCGGTTATGCCGGTTCACGCCTGCGGCTGAAACTGCTGGAGGATATCAAAGCCGGAGGAAACCTGATCAGGAAAGGGACTTACCTGTTCGCACAAATCAGCGGCTTCTCGGAGCAGCGGGTTACGCTCACCATTACGACCATTTTATCGGGAGGAAAGATACTCCCGGTAAAACTGGAGGTCTATGACCTTGACGGTATGCCCGGCCTTTATGTTCCCTCATCGGCATTCCGTGAATTTACCAAAGATCTTGGCAGCAGCTCCGTTCAGGGTGTCACCATTGATGGCAATTCTGCCGGAAGCCAGTTTATCATGAGCTCTGTAGATAAACTGTTCCAATCCACTTCATCAGCCATCGCAGGCCTGATCCGCAAAAACAAGGCGAAGATGAAGTATAACTCCCGCATTTACCTGATCGATACCGATGCCCTGCAGAATACGCAGAGATCTTATTAACCGCGCATCCGGCCAGACGCCGGGATGTGCTGCAAACAAATTTATCAAACCAAAAAATCATGAAAAAGCTATTATTCTGTTTGGCTGCCCTGTTATCCAATGCCTTATATGCGCAGCATCAGGTGCGGGAGATCGCGCTTCCGAAAAGCCTGACCCTCCACTTTATTTCACCGGAACCCATACAATACGTGGATATATCCTCCAAAGAACTGGCAGGCGACCTGCCGCTGAAAAATGTACTCCGTATCCGGCTCAGGGATTCCGCAGCAGGATTTACCGATGCCGTGCTCACCATAGCCGGAGAAAAATTTATTGCACAGTACCATCTGGTTCCAGGACCGGCGGATGCCGTTACGGAAATCTGTATCGGGCCGGAGGATATCTGCCCGCTGGATATTTCCGGGATTGGATTTTCACAGAACCAGTTGAAAAGCATGGCGCTCAACCTCATCTCGCTGCGGCCGGAAAGAAAAATGGAAAAGGTCAGCGCATTTGGCCTGACCGGCAGACTGAACCATGTATATAGCGCAGGGGACTACATTTTTCTGGATATCAGCTATAGAAACAAAACCAGGTTGAAATATACTATCGAAGATTTCCGGTTCAGGATCGATGACAAAAAGGTAACCAAGGCCTCCAATGTACAGTCCTTTGAACTGAAACCGGAATTTGTACTATTCAGTATCCCGGAATTTGAAAAGAACTACCGGAACATCTTCGTATTCAAAAAAATGAGTTTTCCAGGCAACAAGATACTGCTGGCAGAACTCAGCGAAAAACAAATTTCGGGGCGTATCCTGACCCTGAAGATCTCTTACCGGGATATCCTGAACGCGGATACCCTACCCAATTGATTTTTATGACAACCCTGATAGCCTATGATTATCTCAGGCTGGTCCTGGAGGAGGAATTCCCGGCAGCCTACCTGCGCTTTATCAGCCATGGCGTATTGCATTACGAACTGACTAATATCCAGGAGATCTGCGCACCACTGCTGACAGGGCTGGATGAGGATGATAGCTTTCTCAGGTATGAGGTAACCGGAACAATAGCAAACTATTTACAGGAAGAATAAACAGGGCATTTCAAAAACAGCAAAAACGGCTGATCATATGCCGGCAATCAACATTCTCCTGAATGACACCGGGCAGAAATCGTCACCCCAAGAAATTGAAACCATTACATGGAAGAAACACGTGAACAGCAGAAGCTGCATGGCTTCCTGCAATGCAGTATCTATTTGTCCATATTGCTGGAAGCCGCCATTTTTGTATATCATGATGCCCCGTTCTGGGGCATCTTTTTTACCCCTCTTGACAAGATCAGCCATATTGCAATTTACAGTAAGCTCATCTACAGCAAGCTGGCTACGTTCGGTCTGATCTGCCTCGTAAGCATCGGCACCCTGTCGAAAAAAGATACAGCACTGAACCCGGGGAAGCAGATCATTTATCCCCTGGCATCCGGACTGCTTTTGTTTTTTGGCAGCATAGCCTGTCAGGGCCGGGCCTCACCCCCCGCGTGCGGATATACGAAATGGTATGACCTGCTCTACATGCTCTGCTCATTTACCGGTGCTGTGCTCATCAGCCTGTCGATGGATAATATATCCAAGATAATCAGGTCAGGTCTCGGTAAGGACAAATGGAATACGGAAGCCGAAAGCTTTATGCAGCCCGTTAAAAAAACGGAAAACCCCTACTCTGTAAATATCCCGATGCTGTTCTATCACAAGCGCCGGGTATACTCCGGATGGATCAACATCTGTAATGTTTTTCGCGGTACCATCGTGATCGGTACGCCCGGCTCCGGGAAGAGCTTCTCCATCGTAAATCCATTCATCCGGCAGCTGATCGCCAAAGAATTCGCGGTATGTCTTTATGATTTTAAGTTTCCAGACCTGGGACAGATCGCTTATTACCATTACCTCAAGGCAAAGCAACAGGGAAAACTGAAAGGCTACACCTTTCATGTATTAAACCTGAATGATCCTGAAAAAAGCAGGCGTATCAATCCCTGGCGGGCTGACTATATCCGTTCACTGGCAGATGCCGCGGAAACCGCCGAAGGACTGATAGAGGCGCTTAAAAAGGGGGATAAGTCAGGTGGAAGCGATCAGTTTTTCACGCAGTCGGCCATTAATTTTCTGGCTTCCTGCATTTATTTTCTCAGCAAGTATGCAGGCGGTAAATACTCCAGCCTGCCCCATGTGCTGGCCATGCTGAACCGTTCTTATGAGGAAATATTCAATGCCCTCATATCAGAACCGGAACTGCGCTCCCTGATGTCTCCTTTTATGACGGCGTACCATGCCAAAGCATTTGACCAGCTGGAAGGGCAGATCGGAACGCTGAAAGTATTTATCAGCAGGCTGGCAACCAAAGAAACCTACTGGGTTTTCTCCGGGGACGATTTTGACCTCAAAATTTCCGGCAGGGATAATCCGGGGATACTTGTACTGGCCAATGATCCCAACACGCAGAATATCAATTCCGCATGTTACTCGATCGTCATTAACCGCCTGACGAAACTCATCAACACCAAAGGCAACCTTCCCTCCGCGCTGATCATAGACGAGGTGCCTACCCTGTTTGTCCATAAGGTAGAAAATCTGATCGCTACCGCCAGGAGCAACAAGGTCGCCGTCCTGATGGGCTTGCAGGAACTGCCGCAGTTTAACCAGCAGTACGGTAAGGACACGGCCGCAACCATAACATCCGTCGTGGGCAACGTACTCTCCGGCTCCGTCCGCAATAAGGAAACACTGGAATGGCTGGAACGGCTGTTCGGCAAATCAAAACAGATCGGGGAAGGTTTGTCCATCGACCGCAACAAAACATCTACCTCCCTTAATGAAAAACTGGAAGTACTGATCCCGGCAGGAAAGATCGCCTCTCTGAATGCCGGCGAGATGGTCGGGGTCATCGCCGCGGATGTGCAGGAAAAGTTTACCGGCCGGTTTGAAACATCCGCCGTCAACTGCAGGATCAATCTTGATATGGCAGAAATAGCCGCTGAGGAAAAGAGCTACAGGCCATTGCCTGCTTACTATGATTTTAACGGACGCGGGGACGAGAAACTCCGGCAGAACTTTAACCGGATCAGCCGGGAAATAGAAGATATGGTCCTGTTGTTCAAACCAGCCGCCCAATTTATCAAAAACCAAAATGAAACACCATGACAGACCACGAACTATTGGGCACCCTTGTTCTGGTGCACCCTGACCTTAAAGACCACCCCGCAGGACGCGAAGGGGATATCGGAATCGTCGTTTATGTGGATTCTCTACACAACCAGGTATATCTCCGTTTCACCGATGAAGCCGAAGCTGTCTATCCATCCGACGCCCTCTTTCTGCTGAAAGAGAGTGAACAGCTATTTTCCCGGGAATCAGCGGGCACAAACTCCGCAACGCTGAACGGATATAAAGACCTTTTTAAGATCGCGACGCTCCGGAAAATGGGGCGCAGCACCGATATCTGGAACGCGCTGGAGATCGCACGTGATAACCCGGAAATCTGGCCGGCAAGCCTGGTGTCCGTCGAAGAAAGCCTCGGCCTACGCCATAACCAATATATCAGGCGATGAAGGCCTGTATAGCCTGCTGCCTGATCTGCCTGCCCCTCACCGGATTGTATATCACTTCTTCCTTTGGTTTCCGCAGGCACCCCGTTACCGGGATCCACGCATTTCACAACGGGATCGACTTCAGGGCAAGATCTGATACGGTTTATGCCATAATGAAAGGAACGGTGACCGATGCGGGCTATGATGGCCTGCTTGGTATACATATCGGCATCGGACACGGGGACTTTACTTCAGTTTACGGCCACCTAAGCCAGGTATTTGTCGCGCCGGATGAACCGGTTGAAGCCGGACAGCCCATCGGAATTACCGGTAAAACCGGACGCGTTACCGGAGAGCACCTTCACTTTTCTATCCGCTTCCGGGGACGCTACATAGATCCTCTCGAATTTATTTATCAAAAATTAATCAATACAAAAAATCATGAGTAAAAACTTCAAACCGCTTTACGCGCAGCTTGCAGAAAAACTGATCGCAGAATTCAAAGCAGGCACCTCACCCTTTCAGAAACCGGTAAAAGAAAACGGGATGCCTGCATTTGTTCCCCCCGTTAACCCGATTACGGGCAAAGGATACAGCGCCCTGAATGCCATCAACCTATCCCTGAAGGGCTATGATGATCCGCGCTGGATGTCAGCCGACACGGCAAGTTTTAACGGTTATCTGGTCAAAGAGGGCGCTAAGGGAACCCTTATCAATTTCCCAAAACGCAGCGAGATCCAGGCGCTCCGCACGCCTGACGGGGCAAAGGTCAAAGATGAGGCAGGTGTAACACAAACCAAAACCGTGGAATTCGATAAGGTCCAGAACGGCAAGGCCTTTCTGTTCAATGCTGCCCAGATCAGGGATATTCCGCCGTTGGACGATTGGCTGAAATCCCTTCCCGAACAGCCGCTCTCGCCGATGGAAAGAGCTGATAAACTGCTTGCAGACAGTGGGGCCGTTATTGTCCACGGCGGGCAGGAGGCTTTTTATGATAAGGTAAAGGATGAGATCCATCTGCCGGAGAAAAGTGCCTTCGAAAATGAAACGAAATATTACCAGGCTGCAATACATCAGCTGGCACACTGGTCAGGCCATGAAAGCCGGTTAAACCGTCCGATGGAAGGCAAGTTCGCCTCCATGGATTATGCCCGTGAAGAATTGCGTGCGGCTATCGGCGCTATGATAGTTGGTGCTCAATTGAAGATCGGACATAATTTCGGCCAGCATGCGGCCTACACCGGTTCCTGGGCAAAAATATTAAAGGATGAGCCCTTCGAGATCTCCCGGGCATCCGCCGATGCGCAGAAGATTGCAAACCTCCTGCTTGGAGCTGGTCAGCAGCGGGAGGTAAAACAGGGTTCTGCTGTAGACACCACACTGACGAAAGGTGAAGAAATAGCTTATAATAACACCACCTACAAGGTACTGGACAAAAAAGGCAAAACCTTTGAAATGGAAAAAACGGACAGCGGGGAACGGTTTAAGATCAAACCGACTGACAAGGTTTTTGCCAGCCTGGTGGAAGCAAGAAATAACCCGCAGGCTGCCGGGCCGGTTTTGGAACAGGAACAATCACATAAAATAGGGAGATAATATGAACCTGATCAGTTTTAAAGAGCACGAGCTTCCGATCAGCGAATTGGAAACGATCGGGCTGGCCTCAGGAGGTCAGCTTTTATTGAATATGACCGACCTGAGAGCCTTACTTTCCGGCAGAAGAACGGAATTAATACATCTGGAAAACCTCGAAACGGAAAGTATTAAGATCGGGGCCATTGATGCCAAAATTTCTTTGAAAAGGAATGAGCAGGGAAAGACCGATCTGTTGATTCATCCGATTTACCGGAAACCGGCAACACCGGATTTTCTCGATGATAACGATGCCCGGCAGCTGGAAGAGGGCGAGGTCGCCAGCCTGCTCAAAGTGACATCAGACAATAAGGGAAATAAAAAAGAGGTGCTTGTGGAATACGATGCTGAAACCCGCGAGTTTATTGTTTCAGATACCGAAAAGATCCTGGTTCCGGATATGGTAAACAGCGAGTATCTGACTCCCGCGCAGAAAGACAATTACCGTAAAGGCAAGGCCGTTGAACTTGCTGATCGTACCGTATTCAATTATTCAGCAACCGATGTCAATGGCATCAGGTCTAACCGGCTTGCCCTGGTGGCATCAATCATGATCGACGGCGAACTATCTTATATGCTCTACCAGGGATTGAACGCAGCTTTCGGCAAGAAACATGATCTGAAAGAAGCAGAATACCTGAGTCCCGGTTATTACAGCGCAGTGGAAGATATGGAAGACCAGCGGCCTGTGATCAATAACGATCATATCCGGTTTGACGGAAGGAGCCGCAGTTCCCGCTGATGCATCCCCTGTTAACTGAGCTTGGAGTTTCAGAGGAACTCCAGGCTTATTTTGATATTGATGAACTGCGTTTTGATTACGGGGATGAACAGGAATTTTTTGGCCCCGGCTTTCATCTCGTACCTACAACCAGTGACCTGTGGCTTGCGGGAAACTATCCGGCTACAGAACTGATCATTACTTCAAGCGCGATGGAAGCCCTTGCCTATATGGCCCTGAATGCATGGCGTCACCCGGCTAATACGGTGCTTTCCTTTATCGCAATAGGTAATCTGCCGCATACGCGGCAGCTGAACTGGATAAGGGCTTACTGTCAAAAAAGAAAAATTACCCTTGTTTTCGGCAACGACCTGCTGGGCAGGCTGGCCGACATCACGGTCGCCGCGGGCATCCGGAATAAGGCGCTCCGCCTGTACTGGCATAACGGTAAAGTTCAGCTGACCATGAATAATACCGTATTTGAAGCTGACCCGGAAAAACTAAGCCTGAACTCGTTTGAAAAAGCCGCAGGCTTCAGAACATGCATCAGAACCAGGAAACCAACACGGCACAATACATTTTTAGAACAACTGATCCATGATAAAAAACAATGAAATTCTGCTCAGGCCGGCGATGAGTTTCGCTTTCCTGAAAATACTGCCGCTCATTTTTCTTTCCCTGACCTTCCTGCTGCTGGCATGGTTTCTTTCCCCCTATTTTCTGCTGTTCAGCTTCGCGGTTGCCGCCACAGCCTGTTATCGCCTCGTGTATATCCGGAGCTGCTCCTACCTCATTACACCCGGAGAAATAAAGACAGGCAGCGGTATTTTCTTCCGGAGAACCGATTATACGGAAATGTACCGCATCAGGGATTATATCGTTACCCGGCCGTTTCTGCTGCAGGTCTTTGGACTGATGAATGTAACCCTGAGAAGTACAGATGCTGAAAACCCGTTGTTGCTGCTTTCGGGAATTCCTGCTTCAGAACTCATTGAAACCATCAGGGAATATGTCCGTGAAGCCAGGAAAAACAATAATATCTACGAAATAAATTAACAGGAACATTTGCGACATACTAAGTAAATTAGTATATTTAGGTATTGAATCATTATGAAAACCGCATTCTATTTTATAGCGACCTGCTTCATTTCCACCTTCGCATTTTTTGGTGCGCTGAGTATGAAAAATCCGTTTCCCTGTTTTGGTGTGGCATTTGGCATATGGGCACTCTTTCTCTGGGGTTATAGCAGAAGAGCAAAAAAAGAAGCATCGAGACGCCTTAACGAACGGATGTTTAATGAATATATGCGATCAAAAGACCGCAGTTCTGTTCGCCGCTGATAATTTTAATTTATATATTACGTTTTATAGTCGCGGACAACCCGTCCGCAATTGTGATAAGGTTTAGGTTAAAATCCCCTGGTAGCAAGTGTTCAGGGGTTTTTTATTAAAACTCAAACCGCATAAGGATGTACATCAACATGGCGTATATTTACGGTATGGAAACACCTAAATATATACTGATAGAAGAAGAGACTTTCAATGGCATCATCGCAGCAGCAGGAGCTGGCGTAATGACGGCTGAAGACGACGAAACCCGCCTTAAATTTATTGGTCAGGTTGCTATACTGATGAATAATATCAAAAAGCTGCATCTTAAAACCAAAGAAGAGGCATTGGAGATCCTAAATCAAGAAAACACGGCTGAGTAAAGCACGGATACGTTTATATTGTACCGGAGACCAGGGTCTTTCCGATCAATGGGATTCTGTATAATTGATAAAATACAGTTCCAGGTAGGAAGCGGCCTCATAGAATTATCCTGATGCCGCTCCCATAGATATTACTTTTACAGATTTGGAAGATCTGTTATCTGATGACTGGCCGCTCTCCCAACCGGTTAAATGAGCACAGGTAATTCGACCCGGTACCCAGAAAAACAAAATTGCCTATTCTGCAGCTTCGGCAGCTGCAGTACGTTTTTTCCTGTTTTTATGAAAAGTACTTATCCTCCCGTCCAGTTCTATATGAAGAGTGTAGTAATCACCTTCAAAGTAAACTGATTGATTTCCATAACGGCTATACCGTGTGTTCGGGCGGGCGATAAAAAAAGCTTGGATCTCTTCATCAATACTGGTTATAACCTTTTTCATTACCGTAAAAACATCTTCGGTCGCCCATTGAAAATTGTCCTTATGTTCAAAGCGGTCATTAACTTTCATTTCCTCCACGTGCCGCATATAAACGTGCATGAAGCCATCTATATCCAGGTAAACAGGAACTTTACCCATGACATTAAACTTTTGTTCCTTAAAACTCTGAACCATCAGCAGCATGGTAACGGCCTGATCAATATTGGCCTGAACTAACTTTTGCATACTGCTGCCCACCTGCTGCAAATATTTATCCAGTATCGCCTGGTCACTTTTCTTCTTTTCGCTAAGCAAAAATCCCAATCGCTTGGTCTCCTCAGCTGTAATCTCTTCACGCATTAGTTTGATCTGCAGGTATTCCCATTCAACTCCTTCCCTCAATTGAGTTTCTTCAGCGTAAATCTCCGCTTTTTCATCATCCGTTAATTCCGCTTCTTCATAAATCAATTTGGCTGCCAGATAAAAATTCCGTTGTTTCGGTGTGATGCCGATACCGTCTGTTATCAGCTTCTTGGTGAAGCCATAAATCCAGTCATAATCACCGCCTTTAGGTTTTATTTCAAGAGGTATCTCTATTTTTTTGATCGTCCGGACTTCCTGCGAATGGAATGTATTTTTTGGCTTGGCATGAAAATATGCAATATCCAGGATGTCGTCAGCGTCAATGCCGGTGGTTTGCAACTCTTTTATAAGTTCAGGCGTCAGATCACCCACCAGATATTCTGCCCTGACTTTACCCGAATGGGCGCCCTGTTGTTTAGCCAGTTCATCCATCTTTTCCCGCTCATCCTGCGTGTACAAAAATGTCACGGTTACATACGCTCCAAATTTTTGATAAGATGCCGTGCCGGGAATAAATGTCACAGATGCGGTCCTGTCATCCCGCCCTACCAGGTCATATATTTCTTCAATTGCATACTTTTTCATTTTTTACCTCCGGCATAAAGTTAGGCAGATATTCGAAAGACCTCATCATTTGTTAAACAATAACCCTGAAGGTCAGGTTAACTCTGGCCTTCAGCGGTTTGGTAGATTTAGCAACGCGGTGTTCCCAATTCTCCTGCAAACCGGCTTTCATTAAAAGGAACGAGCCATGTTCCAGTTTAATCGAATAATGCTCTTTATGATCTGCTTTATTGCGGATATCAAAGCTGCGTACCTGTCCGAAGCTGACCGAAGCAATGATGGGGTTCCTTCCTAATACACTTTCGCGGTCGCTGTGCCAGGCGACAGAATCATTACCATCGCGGTAATAGTTGAGCAGGACGCTGTTAAATTTGATACCAGTTGCCTGTTCCACTTTTTCTTTAAGCATCAATAATTCCGATGTCCAGGGATTTGGATTGGAAATCTTTCCGGAAACGGAATAGTCTGTACCAGGATCTCCATGCCAGGAAGTAAGCCGTGGGGTTAAGTATTCCTTATCCCACATTATCTGAGTGCTTTGTTTCCAGGGCGTGGTCCGAATGAATTGCTGCAATAGTTCATCGCTTGTTCGCTGATCAATAAATCCGGCGTGGTATTCTAATAGCTCCTTTGGCAATCCTTTGCTCTGTCCGCTTTCTGCAAAAAAACTTAACTGTTCCATGGTCTAATCCCCTTGATCCGGTGCATAATCCTTCAATGACTTCGCCCCCCCTGGCTTTTAGTATCTCTTTTTCCGGCATAGTCAGCCGATAATCAATCTTTTTTTTCATTGCCTTTCTACGTAATTGATAATAAAATCTGCCACCTGTTCCTGCTCTGTAACAGCTAAAAAGCTGCCATCATAGATCCAGTAACCCTGTGCGTCGAACAGGATACAGCCGAGTTCGTCCGGGTCTTCATCAAAGGAGGTATACAGCCGGTAGCATTGCGCAGCTTTCGGGTGAAAGCGGTCGGGTATTATCCGTATCACTTCATCAGGGCCATGCTTGCGCTTAACAAAAGCTTTGGCTTCGCGGGTTAAATAGCTGTTGGTGGTCATAATTGATCACTGCAAAAAATAATTTTCAAATATAAATAAAATGCTAATATTTTTAGTATTAATTTTGTAACCACTATTTAACATGCCGGAAAGTAAAGCCCATATCATCAGCGAACTGCGCAAAAATATTTTGCAATGGGAGGGCTATAAACCGCCGGTTACGGGTACGCGGTCACTTGTAGGCCTGGGACCGGTGGAAGAGGCTTTTCCCAACGGGATATTCCCGATAGCTGCAGTACATGAACTGATTTGCGGTTCAATCGAGCAGGCAGCGGCAGGAAGTGGCCTGGTAACAGGTATCCTGTCTGTACTGCTGAAAAATGGCGGCATCTGTGTCTGGATCGGCCGGTCGCGCCGTTTGTTTGCCCCGGCGTTGACTGTCTTCGGCGTGGAGCCGCACAAGGTGATCTTTATCAGTTTGACGAAAGACAAGGATGCGCTTTGGGTGATGGAGGAAGCTTTGAAATGCGCCGGACTGAAAGCCGTGGTATGTGAAGTCGGCGAACTGAATTTTCAACTGTCGCAGCGTTTGCAGCTGGCAGTGGAGCAAAGCCGGGTAACGGGCTTTGTACTGCGGAATACTGCTGCTAAAATGGGATCCACGGCCTGCGCGGCGCGCTGGCGGATAAAATCCTTACCAAGTGCTGATTTGGGCGGCCTGCCGGGTTTAGGTTTCCTGCGCTGGCAGGTAGAATTGCTCAAAGTCCGCAACGGTCAACCCGGTAAATGGGTGCTGGAATGGCAGGACGGACACTTTGTACCGGTTGAGGAGGTTTTGATGTTATCAGAAAGGAAGGTAGGGTGATCGATGCAAAAGCGTTTTATGGCTATCTGGTTTCGGCATTTGCTGACGGACGGGCTGGCGTTCCGCCGGCATGAATTGCGGGCGTTGCCTTTTGTATTGGCTGCACCTGTCAAAAACAAGGTGATCATTACGGCAGCCAGCGCTTTAGCGGAACAACAGGGCGCTTTTACCGGCATGGCCGTAGCGGACGCACGGGCAGCGGTGCCGGAACTCGTGGTGATCGACGATACACCGGGGAAAGCTGCGCAGTTACTCCGTCTTTTAGGCCTGGGTTGTATCCGATATAGCCCCATTGTGGCTGTCGATTTACCGGATGGCTTGCTGTTAGACATTTCGGGCTGTGCCCATCTTTGGGGCGGTGAGCGGGGTTACCTGAAAGAAATCGTATTAAAATTAAGAGCAGCCGGCTTTGATGTGCGCGCAGCGATAGCCGATACGCCGGGTGCCGCCTGGGCGGTGTCCCGTTTTGCGCGGGTATCGCCTATTGTTCCTGCCAACGGACAAGCGCCGATACTGGCGGGATTGCCGCCGGCAGCTTTGCGGCTGGATGTTGGCGTACTGGAATTGCTGCAAAAGCTAGGGTTCCGTACTATCGGGCCAATGCTTGCTATGCCGCCTCCTACTTTGCGGCGGCGGTTTGGTAAGGACTTATTGATCCGTTTAGATCAGGCTCTGGGGCGTATAGATGAGGTACTGGAGCCCCTGGTACCGCCTGTACCTTATGTGGAACGTTTACCTTGCCTGGAACCGATCCGGACAGCGCCCGCTATTGAGATCGCTATTGAAAAGTTGTTACTGGCATTATGCCTGCGTCTGCAAACCGAAAACAAGGGGCTACGCAAGGCATTGCTCAAATGCCACCGGGTTGACGGACGAAAGGTACAAGCAGCCATTACCACTACAAAAGGTTCGCATAGCGTCTCTCATTTAATGCGCTTATTTAAATTACAGGTCAGCAAGATCGAGCCGGCATTAGGTATTGAGTTGTTTGTCCTGGAGGCACCTCGGGTCGAAGATATGGAAACGGTGCAGGAACAACTGTGGTCGGTGGATCGCGGGCTGGCAGATACGGCGCTGGCTGAACTGCTCGACCGTGTTGCGGGCAGGGTTGGCGCGGAAGCCATCCGGCGCTATTTACCGGCGGAGCATTACTGGCCGGAACGTTCGGTGAAAGTGGCTGCTTCGCTGACTGAAGAACCATCGGCGGCGTGGCCGGGACAAATGCGGCCGATCCGACTGTTAACGGTTCCCGAATCCATAGAGGTGATGGCACTGGTGCCGGATAATCCCCCAAAAACATTTACTTATAAAGATAAGCGGCACAGCATTATCAAGGCAGACGGGCCGGAGCGCATCGGACGGGAATGGTGGCAGGACAGTGGCGAGCACAGGGATTATTATGCGTTGGAGGACAGCGAGGGACAACGTTACTGGGTGTTTCGTTCAGGGCATTATGACGGTGGTGATGCACGCTGGTATTTACATGGCTTTTTTGCTTAGAAAACGGCAATATGGATTACATAGAATTACAAGTCACTTCTAATTTCAGCTTCTTACGCGGAGGCTCGCACCCGCATGAACTGGTGGAGCGGGCGGCGGCTCTGGGCTATTCAGCTATCGCGGTCACTGACCGGAATTCTTTGGCCGGGATCGTGCGGGCGCATATGGCGGCCAAAGCGGCAGGTATCCGTTATATCCCTGCCTGCCGGCTGGATTTGGCGGATGGGGCAAGTTTATTAGCCTATCCTACGGATATCGCAGCTTACGGGCGGCTTTCTGCTTTATTGACTTTAGGCAACCTGCGAGCGGAAAAAGGCAAATGTGAATTGTATAAAACAGATGTATATGCACATAGCGAAGGGATATTATTTGTAGTTGTTCCACCTGACAGGCTGAATAGTAGTTTTGAGTTAGATCCTGTTTTTCTGCGTGACCTCAGGGAATACCGGCGAGCCTTCGGGCTTTCGCTTTATTTAGCAGCTTCCTTCAATTACCAGGGCCAGGATGCAAAGCGCTTATTTAGATTAGCGGAAACAGGTGTACCCTTAGTAGCTACCGGCGATGTGCACTACCATATCGCGGAACGACGGGAGTTACAGGATGTGCTGACCTGTATACGGGAGAAATGCACCATTTACACGGCGGGCTTTAAACTATATCCAAACGCAGAGCGTTTTTTAAAACCCTTAGATGAGGTAGCGCGGCTATTCCGGCAATATCCGGTTGCCTTATCTAATGCTTTAGAGATTGTAGATGCCTGCCGTTTTTCACTCGACGAACTCAAATATCTGGAACCGGAAGAGCAGTTGGTAAACGGGCTGACCAGGCAGCAGCAGTTGGTGAAACTAACCTGGAAACGGGCAAAAGCCTGTTTTGGCGACCCGATCCCTGAAAAGCACCGGAAGCAGATCGAATTTGAATTGGCTTTTATCGAGCGACGCAACCTGGCCTGGTATTTTCTGCGGGTATATAAAAAAACGCAAAAGGCAGAAGATCTGGGTATCCTGCACCAGGGCCGTGGTTCGGCGGCGAACTCTACAGTTTGTTTTTGTTTGGGGATCACGGCGGTTAACCCCGCGAAATCCCGTTTATTGTTCTCCCGCTTTATGTCTGAGGCACGCGACGAGTGGCCGGACATCGATGTTGATTATGAACACGAACGGCGCGAGGAGATCATCCAGTTTATATATAATGATTACGGGCGCGACCGGGCGGCCATTGTGGCAACGGTTACGCAGGAACGGCATAAGGGTGCGATCCGCGATGTAGGTAAGGCGATGGGCTTGTCGGAAGATACGATCAAAAGAGTCGGTGCCACGATCTGGGATTTCTACGAAGAAGGATTTGATGAGAAGCGCTTGCGCGAACAGGGATTGAACCCTAAAGACCCATTGATCCTGAAAGTATTGCAGCTAACCTGCGAACTGATGGGTTTCCCCCGGCAACTTGGCCAGCACACCGGCGGATTTGTGATCACTGAGGGTAAACTATCCGACTTCTGCCCTATCATGAACGCACGCATGATTGACCGTACGCAGGTGGAATGGAACAAGGACGACCTGGAAGATTTAGGCATTTTAAAAATTGATGTGCTGGGTTTGGGGATGCTGACGATGATCCGCAAAGCATTTGACCTTGTATTAGCTCATTACGGTATTCAACTGACTTTGGCGAATGTGCCCCAAGACGACCCGCTGGTTTATGATATGATCTGCCGGGCGGATACTATCGGAGTGTTCCAGATCGAAAGCCGGGCGCAGATGTCGATGCTGCCGCGCTTAAAGCCCCGTTGTTTTTATGACCTGGTGATCGAGGTGGCTATTGTCAGGCCCGGGCCGATCCAGGGAGATATGGTACACCCCTATTTGCGGCGGCGTGATGGCGAAGAACCGGTGGTTTATCCTTCCAAAGAACTGGAAGAGATATTAGGCCGGACTTTGGGTGTACCATTATTTCAGGAACAGGCGATGGAGATCGCCATTGTAGCTGCGGGCTTTACCCCGGCGGAAGCCGACCAGCTGCGGCGGAGCATGGCGTCGTTCAAGGCTAATGGCAAACTGCATCTCTACGAAAAGAAAATGGTGGAGGGTATGGTGGCGCGGGGTTACGAGGAAGATTTCTCGCGGCGGGTATTCAAACAGTTGCAGGGTTTCGAAGGTTATGGTTTCCCGGAGAGCCACGCAGCTTCGTTCGCTCTGTTGGTGTATATTTCCTCCTGGTTGAAATGTCATTACCCTGATGTGTTTTGCGCAGCCTTATTAAACAGCCAGCCTATGGGGTTTTACCAGCCGGCGCAGATTGTGCGCGATGCCCGGGAGCATAAAGTACAGGTTTTGCCTGTAGATGTCAATTACTCGGACTGGGATAATAAGCTGGAAACGAAGAACGATCGCTACTACGCGGTACGACTTGGTTTCCGACAGGTGAAAGGATTGCGGGAGGATGACATGGTGCAACTAACGGTCATGCGGGAAGATGGTTATCAGCATATCGAGCAATTGCGGGCGGCGGGTGTACCGGAAGCGGCGCTGGAAAAACTGGCGGATGCGGACGCTTTCCGTTCTCTGGGCGCAGACAGGCGCATGGCTTTATGGGAAGTTTCGGCATTGGCTGACAGGCCGGTCGGGCTTTTTGACGGGCAGCTATCAGAAACGGCTTTAGAGTTACCGGTGGAACTGCCGCCAATGACGCAGGGTGAGCATGTGGTTCAGGACTATATCTCAACGGGATTATCATTGAAAGATCACCCTATCAAATTGGTTCGGCCGCAACTGACGAAAATGAGGAATGTACGGGTCAGCGAGTTATTGTATAAAAAAGACGGCGATATGGTTTGTATTGCAGGGCTGATCACGGTGCGGCAGCGGCCGGGGACGGCTAAAGGGGTACTGTTTATGACGCTCGAAGATGAAACGGGTTCGGCTAACCTGGTGGTTTGGCAAATGCTGTTTGATAAATATCGCAAGGAAATCGTGCAGTCAAGATTACTGATGGTAGCAGGGAAATTGCAGATTGCTAACGGGGTGACGCATTTGGTGGTTCACCGCTGCTTTAACCTTACGGCCTTGTTGCGGAGTTTAACGGAAACCCCGGCTGATCTGCCACAAACGCTGGCACGCGGGGATGAGACAACTAAACCGGTCAATTATGACGGGCGATCAACGGCACCTGCAGTATCCACTGAGGGAGCTTTCCATAAAGGACGAAATTTTAAATAACGGAAGCAACAATGAGCAACGAATATTTACAAAGGGTACATAAGTATATTTTGCAGAAATTTCCGGCCTATAACAGTACGATCGCCTTTCAGCAGGATAAATTAATTTTTGTTGTACCGGATGGTGAAATTTTTCAACCATATTATGAAAAGGTATTTCAGGATCTGAACGCCTGCATCACACAGGTACGTAAACGGGAAATTGATATAAATATAAAAGTCTGGTCAAAATACCAGGAGCGGGATTTCATAATTCTAAAATAACAAGCGAGGTTCCGGAGTAAACTCGTTACTAATAGTATGCCTGGGCATTAGCAGGAAGGCCATGAAAATCCATTCTAAAACGAAACCCACAATATCCATATTTCCGTAAGCACATCCGGTTTGTTCAATAATTGAAGGCGACATTCCATGAAATAAATTTTTGATACTAAGGTAAAGCACTTCCTGATCTGTCAAGGGTATATAAACCCCGGCATACCGGGGCCCTTGACAGGTCATTCCCTCAGCTTTATACCGGCATAAAAAATTAATTTCATGGAAAAGCTTATTTTAAATCTCCAATCACAAAATCAAATCATCGCTTATCGGGATGAAAATCGCCTGACCGGATATGAACCCGGAATTCTGAATGAAATACTTGCCGCGGCTCAACAGCGTGATATTAAACTGCTCAACTGGTTCAATCAGTTCGGCGATTCTTTCAGAAGCATCCTTATGAATGTATATGCCTACAGGAAAGGCCTGGAATTTGGATTTACTGACATTGCCTTCGATCAATATGGTTGGTTCAAAAGGCCGGCTTTCATTGAAACAGAAAGTCTGATATTCGGAAATGAAGCAAGATACGGCGAGCACAGCACTTTATCCATAGGCAAAGGTGTTGCCCAGGTCTGGACTAATGCGCTGAGTTATCGTTTTGGAACCGCCGGAGGAGGATGTGGACTGTCCGTATATGGAAAACAATTTCAGCACCGGGAAGCCGCAATAAACTCGGGCATCGCCGAATTAGAGGCAATGATGACTGAGAAACTGAACCATAGTGATACTTCAAACTACAAACAACCTATTATTCAAAGCACATTAAACGCTATCGAAAAATATCAGATTAAGAAGGTTCAGCTCTCGCTATTTTAGGTGGAAGAAATATTTCACAGCGTTTAATTCTCTGGCAAAGCTATCGTGAATAATAAATTAACCAAGCCTTGATGTGATGCAAATTGTTTGATTACATTGGTGTTTAATTTAGAAAAATGACCAGCGATTTTTTTCACGACATGCAGATTCTGAACGACCGTTATGCGGGTGTTTATCTTACAAATAAGTTTCTGATAAAAATTAACACAGGTATCAGCAGGGAGGACATATTAAGCTATGATTTTGACAAGCATACGTTTTCCGACGAAGACCAAAAGGATTTACTCAAACAAAACTTCATAACTGTGTTTCACGAACTGGTTCATTATACGCACGAGATCACGACGATGACAGGAATAACGCAATTTTACATGGAAGCTGTATCACGATCAATATTTTCTGAATATGTAAATGTACCGGAAAGCTCGACCGTAAGTGAAATCACTGGCGAAAAAGCAGAAAAACTTAAATTGATTAGGCTCACTACCGATGCATTGCTGGGCGGTGCGGTAAAAGAACTGAGCGGACAAATTGTTTACAACATCCTGGGCATTGAAATGGAGCAATTTGATGCCTTTGATCCTTTTGATCCGAAACCAATTAAGGTTCATACACCGAAAGTTATATATGAATACGCAGAACCCGCTACCAATCACAGAGGAACCACCTCTGTTTATTTTGGCAAGTATTATTTGTACGAAGGAATAGCTCATTTACTCGACCAGATCGTTTCCAAGCAACGCGGTATACCACTGATACCGGAAAGTAAGGTCGGCCCGGAATACAAAATTATGGAGCAAGTGGCGACCTATATTTTTCCAAAGATCGATCTTCGCACCCTTCTTGAGATTGCCTCCATCTCTTTGTCCTATTGGAACTGCGGCGAAATGTTCATCACCATGATAAAAGAGGCAGCTACAGTCCCGTTCCTGCCAGGATATTTGGCAGAGATCAAAAACAAGGTTATTATCCGTCTTTCTTCAAAAAAACAGCATTTTTTATCCAGCCTGGATGAAATACGCAGTATTTTTAAAAACAGGGCATCACTATATGCGGCGGCAAACCACCTTTGTAACGAAATGGCCAAGGGATACGATCTTCGTATCAATAATCCCGTTTTTGAAATAGACTGTGTTCGTCGGGCAGATCCGGTAAGCATGACAGAGCAAATTTCGCCTTGTGATATGGTATTTGAATTCGAAGGAAAAGATGAATTTATGAAAGACTTCTTAGGGACTTATTTACCCGATCACTTGCTGTCCTATGATCTCAAAACATTTCTTTGTCATGTTGATTACTACAAATCGGAGATGGATGGCCTCAGAAGTCACCGTTGTCCTCTTTATAGTTTCTGCGGGCAACCGCTTCGAAAAAAAAATCCCCAGCAATGCAGATTACAACCAAGACGGTCATTTGAGCTTCAAGGGGAATATGGTTGGTGTAATTACAGCCTGGGAGTTGCTTATAACAAAGGCACAGATTTAGTTACCGGGTCTGAATAAAACGATGTCCTAACCTTTAGCTCAATTTCAGGATTTGTTTCCCCCGATTATCAATACGAATAAAATTTTCATTATAATTCTCTTATCTCTAATTTAGGACACTAACCTTATTTCATATCGAATGGAAAATATACCCGTCGAGACGTCAGCACAAACAGCATCAAAAAACAGTCTCGCATTGAGAACTGTTTCGCAATTATTTAACAATATCTATTATATCCCCGAATATCAACGTGGCTATAGATGGCAACCGCAACAAATAACAGAGTTACTAAACGATATCAATGCTTTCAAACCGGAAGAAACTGCCATACCTGATCAAACAACCTGGTATTGCCTCCAGCCGCTCGCTGTGAAGAAAGTAAGCCAGAAAATTATTGAAAAATATAATTTTTCTGACCCCGAAAACTGTTTCGAAGTAATCGATGGGCAACAAAGGCTGACAACCATTTTCATTATTCTACACTATCTCAATTTGCGTTTTACCGAAAATCGCCGGAAAACACTATTTGAAATACATTACGCCACTCGGGAACGTTCCTGGACATTCTTAAAAAATGAATTGAACGAAAAAGTCATAGACAACAGCAACATTGACTTCTCGCACATGTCAAATGCGTATAAAGCGGTTTTCGACTGGTTTACCGAAAAACAAAAAGACATAAGATTTGACGAAAATATCTTTGAATCGAAACTATTGAAATCAACAAAAGTCATCTGGTACGAAAGCCGCGAAGATGATTCGATCGCACTATTTACCCGCATCAACATTGGTAAAATCCCCCTTACAAACGCGGAATTAATCAAAGCACTGTTTCTAAACACCTCAAATTTTAAAAAATCTGACCAATACGATATTAACCTGAAACAGTTAGAAATTGCCCACGAATGGGACAATATCGAATATTCACTGCAAAACCCCTCTTTCTGGTATTTTATCAATGAGAAAGAAAACCTGCTTGACACCCGCATTGAATTTATTTTCAATCTGATGTCAGAAAAGCCGGAAAATGACGAATCGGTAAGCGAGAACTTCACCTTCGATTACTTCAGTAAAAAGTTTAAAACAAACTCTACTGTGGAAGTTACCCAAAACTGGGATGAAATTAAATTGTATTTTCAGAAATTAACCGAATGGTTTGACGACCGGAAACTTTATCATAAGATTGGCTTTCTGATCACCTTTGGCGAAAAAATACCTACGCTAATTGAACTATCTAAAGGGCTCACTAAAAAACAGTTCAGAACAGCACTAAACGCTAAAATAAAAAGGAAACTAAGTAAGGTCCAGTTGAGCACTTTATCCTATCCAAAACCAGTTATAAAACGAATTTTACTGCTCCATAATATACAGACCATGCTCAATAATAGTAAGGAAGATTCAAGGTTTCCGTTTGACCGGTATAAGCAGGAGCGTTGGGATATCGAACATATTAACTCAGCAGGAGAAGAAATGCCGGAAAACGAAAAACACCAACAAGACTGGCTGAACGAAACGGTGCCGTTTCTGGAGAAAAACAGAGAATTAAAAGACCGGGCACTCAACTTACAAAAGGGGGAATTCTCCAAATTATATCACGATATCATAGACTGGTTTAATGAAAGTGGAAAAACAGATGGCACCGATGGTATTGGAAATCTGGTCCTATTGGATTCAAAAACTAACCGTGGCTACAAAAATTCTGTATATCCGGTAAAAAGAAGCAAGATCATCGAAAGAGACAAGAACGGTACTTTCATACCGATATGCACCCGGAATGTCTTTCTCAAATTTAACAGTCTTCAGGTCTCTCAAATGACATTCTGGGGCGAACAGGAACAGAAGGATTATTTCGATGATATTAAACGCGTTTTACTAAAATACTTATCTGAACAACTGGAGGACAAAAAGGATGAATAACGCTACACAAATATCAAAACAACTTTCATTCTGGCAACTGATCAAATCCAGCGAAAAGATTGAAATACCAATCATACAGCGGGACTACGCCCAGGGAAGGCCTGACAAAAATAAAATCAGGAATAAATTCCTGGATGCTCTGGGCCGCGCTCTGGTTACCGCTCCCGTCGAACTGGATTTTGTCTATGGGAGTAACAGCAAAGGAAACGCCTTCCAGCCACTTGATGGGCAACAACGTCTGACTACACTATTTCTTTTACATTGGTATATTGCATCCAAGGAAAACTCTTTAGACTCAACAGTAAGAAAAGAACTCACCAAATTTACCTACACGATCAGAACCAGCTCAAACGACTTTTGTAGAAAAATCGTAGCGGCAGATATCCCGATAGATCCCGCAACAAATACGATCAGCGGAATTATAAAAGATGCCGCCTGGTTCTATTCTTCATGGGAACACGATCCAACAATTAAGGCAATGTTGATTATGTTGGACGCAATTCACAAAAAATTCAAAGTTTTGCCAATCAAATGGGAGTATCTCACAGGAGAAGATGTCAGACCGATTACTTTCCATCATATACCACTCGCAGATTTCGGACTGTCCGATGACCTGTACATTAAAATGAATGCTCGTGGCAAACAACTTTCTTCTTTTGAAAATTTCAAGGCCGACATTATTAAACATATAGATAAAAATTCATGGGAAGACGGAAAACCGCCCATTGAAACGCTATCCCACAAGGCAGATACCGCATGGACGGATCTCTTCTGGGACAACGGAAAGGGAGAAAAGACATTTGATAATGCGTTTATCAATGTTATAAGCAACTCAGTGCTATGTTCATGGGCAAACCGGCCGGATAAAACAAAGGATCGCGACAAGAAAATTCAGAATTTGTTTAACAACCCCGGCGATGTTAGTCCTGAGGATTTTGATATTAATGCATATGAAAATTTATGCCGTGATTTAGATATTTATAGTGCGATCCTGGACGAACAGCCTAATTTTTCTTTTCCATTATGGACTCTTTTACCTAAGACAGAAAACAACTTGTTTTCAATTATTGCTTCCGGTAAAGCTACCTATCCTCAACGCGTATTATTTTATGCGCAAACAAGTTATCTTTCAAAAGTAAAGGACATTGATTCTAGATTATTCGGCCACTGGATGAGGGTTGTCCGAAATATTATCTATAACTCTACCATCGACAGCGTACAATCTTTTACCGGGGCAATTAATCTCATAAACGACCTTAGTCCCGGCTCGAAAAATATTTATCCTTTCCTCTCAGGATCATCCATTCAATCGAATTTTGGTTCAGCGCAAGTCAAACACGAAACCGACAAGGCTTCGATAATCAATCCGTCTAACATGGATGTTATTTTTGAAGCCGAGGACACCAATTTCTGCAGAGGTAAAATAGAATTCATCCTTTATTGCGTACAAAAAAAGAACGACGAGGGTTACGATTTCATGAAGATGGCGAACATCAACAAAGTTTTAAAAACCTACTTTAACGGCAATGAAGTGTCTAATGAATTTAGGCGGGCGATGCTTACAATTGGCAACATGGAATTTTATAAATTTTGGTGGTCATGGACATCCGCGATAAGACTGAATAAACATAGTCTGATCAAAGATATCGCTGATCTGCGAATCCTTGCAGCCAACACCGACTACCGGGACTATCTCAAAAAAATGATAATTAAGCTCATCAGCACAGCCCCTTCGACGATCATCGATGAGTTCCTGACGAAGAATGAGGGCAATGAAGATATTCCCAATTGGAAGATCCGGCTGATCGCAAAACCAAAACTACTTGATGATCATTGCAGATCGCATTGTATAGCTGTTCCTGATACTAACAAATATTGTTATCTGCTGCGCGTTGAACGGCCGAGGGATGCTGAAAGTTGCAAAAAGATAAGTTAAGATCTGGCTGCAGTAAATGTATGTAGAGACGGCGATAACCCGGTTTATAAAATCAAAAATGTTTAAAACCAAGTTTGACAGGCGGTGTTAAGATTAATATTTTGCGCTGATGCTACAACCTGTATCTCTTGAAAACGACCGTCTCTATATTCATCCTTTCCGTTCGGAAGATTTCAATCGGTATGAAAAAATGGTGACTGATATTTATCAGATCCTGTCTGATGATGACACGCTCCATTTTATACCGGAGAAAAGACTCGGCTCTATGGCAGACGCGGATACATGGCTGAAATCAACTATTCTTAATTTTCATTGTGGTCATAATTTTGTCCATTTTATTACAGAAAAAGTTTCGGGTAAATTGCTTGGCATAATTGATATTATTTCACCTCAGATTGTTCGGGCTCATTACCGATTGGAACAATACCCCTATTTTATAGAATTTTACCTGTCGGGTAAAGCCCGGGGAAGAAAGATCATGACTACTCTCCTACCAGAGATTATCGCAGAACTCCGTCAGCGTAATATTCGGGTTCTCGGGGCCGTTGTCAATAAAAAAAACCATGCCGCACAAAAAGTACTTCTGACCGCGGGTTTTATCTATCAATCTCCATTTGATCCGGTTCAGGACCTTTACCAGTTGTCTTTTAGCAGTACCGAAAAAAAGCTTAATAAGGTCGGATAAATATTCACATGAACTATATAGCAGTCAGGACAACTGAAAGGTAAAAAAGGAAATTATTTTTTTTGAAATTGATAGAAATAGCCTAGTCTGCTAATAATCGGTCTATTTTCAACGCCCTGAGTTGTTGAGTATATTTACTTATCTCTTCAGTTATAAACGGCAAATTATCCTTAAAAGCATCGGGATCATTCTCAATATCTCGTTTTAATTTCTTCAACTTTTCAGATAGAGAAGATGCTGCTTCTATACATTCATCTATTTTATAGATTTCCATTTGTACAAGATACCAACTTTGTTCCAACTGCTATATGGTTACCAAAATAAATCTCTGTAGTACTGATAAACTGGTCAAAGATTTAATCATAGAAATTCCATTATTGCATTATGGACTCTTTCAATTTTAATGAACTTCCTGAAGTGGTGCGTCTGCTGTTTGAAAAAGTGGAACTGATTGAAAACATGGTACTAAATCTGCAGCCGAAAGAAGAAGATGCAAATGAATTACTTGATATAAAGGAGGCAGCTGAATTTCTTAAGGTTTCTGTTGCATCATTATATAACAAGGTCAGCCGGAAAGAAATACCTGTCAGCAAACCGGGAAAAAGGCTTTATTTCAATAAGACGGAATTAAAAGAGTGGGTTCAGCTCGGTAAAAAGAAAACCGCAGCGGAAATTAGATTTGTTGCTGAAAATCGCTTTCCAGGCAGGCAAAGAAGGGATAAGCTTAATTATTGAATCACCTTTATGCTTGGACCGATGAATAAACTTATCTTTAGACATCAATTGCTATGTCAAAAACCAATCACACCAAGCCAGCCTCGTTTACATCAACAACACCAAGTGAAGAAAGATCTGCTGATATTCTACAATACTGTTTGGATCGAAATTTTATCAAGGGGAATATAAAAACAACAGATAAATATCCAAATTCCGACGGGTTACTGACTATTACCGATGCGCAAAATATGCCTTTGGGAATGATCGATATACAATTAAAAACCTTACAAACTGCCCACATCAAAAATCCCAGATACCAGTGTGAACGAAGCCAGTTTGCCTATGCCGAGCAGAATTTACTACCATTTATACTTATAGTTGCAGATCAAATCAACGAAGTTGCCTATTGGTTACACCTTGACGACAAAACTTGCCAAACCTACAAGGAAAAAGGAAAGGGCAAAACCGTGATGGTGCCGATCCCGTCCACTAATTTAATCTCAAAAAAAAATAAAAATTATATCAGCGAATGGACCCAAATAATTGGTGACAGAATAGATAGAATACAATTATACCCGCAGGTCCAGGAACAGCTTAAATCACTTCAGTTACAACTAGGGAAGCTGGGAAAATATTTTCAGCCAGCTTACAGCTTAGAAGGCCAGGACATTCGGGAAATTCATCAGTTTCTTGATCACTATAATTCAATGCTTGACAGAGAGTTTAAAGCTATCAAGGACATCCTCTTTTATGGCTGCTGGAAAATAAGTATCGGGATCATAGAATACAAAAAAGCCTCAAGCAGGTTTATCTTATTTCCGCAATCGTACTATACCAACGCTCCACTGATCAGAGAGTTAAAAAAAGATGACACCATAAAGCCAGAGGATTTGTTTGAAGACGGTATATCAGTGATCGTTTCGAGCAACCAAACTAACTCAATTAAGAACGAACCGAAGAAAACTGCATTAAATCTGCTACGGGGTGATATCAAAAAATTTATTGGTAAAACCAACCTGGCTGTTGACAATGCTTTCCTTGCGCATGAGTATCTCGCAAGTTTCATTAATACATTTCAGGCATATCTCGGTATCAGTAAAGAATGGGATGATTTAGAAATACAGCGGCTGCATGACCTTTTATTTATCATCATGCCCGTTGTTGCAGAGCAAACTACCAACTATGCAGCGGGTGTTCAATACGACATAACAAATATTGACCATTTTGCTGATATGCACGAAAAACCATACTTTCTCCAGCGGATCAGCAAGGCAGAAGAAAGTATCGAAAAAAAATATGTTCCGAATGTATACGTTTCGCTTACATCTGTAAAATTTGATTTTAATCTCCTGATATATTTCATGGACAGATTAAAAATCTCAGAGATAAACCGCATTAAAAAGGTCTATCCGGGAAAATACTATAGAGGCGGCTCGGGCATAATGGCCTTGAAGAACCTGGAAAAATCTATTCTTGAAGAGTCAGCAGAACTATTTTTCAAACACTTTAAAGATGCTTACGGAAAAATGGTTGATCAGCATTTTCCTCTTCTTAAAGACGATTTAGGCCTGTTCGCTGAAAATGACTTGCTGATATTCAGTCTTTTTAAGGCCGGGCAGCAAGGTCACAAACCGTGTTTACTGTTTCAGCGTTTGAAAGCCAGAGGTCTCGCAGATAAAAAACTTTTATTTTTTAAAAATGAATTTGACAGTCCAATATTACAAGCCGAAATCTACGAGCAAAAAAAACGCACTTTAACTTACGAAGGTGTAACCTATGATTTGCAGGTCAACGGTACGACTCCATTAGATTTCTTATTTACTAAAACGCCTATCTATACGCTGCTCAATGAAATTTTAAAAGAGCGTATTCAAAGTTATATCACTAAAGAATACACAAGAATATAATTCCGATTAATATGTCAGCGTTTACCAGCCTTGAGATTTTTGAGGTTCAGCTTGATTCTGCTCGCTGCCGCAATCTTCATTTTATCCTTGACTTTTGTATAGATCAGGGTCGTCTTAATACTCTTATGCCCCAGCAATTTGGATACGGTAAGCAATTCCGTACCGAACTCCAGCTGTAAGGTAGCATAAGTATGCCTGAAGCTGTGAAAAGTGATATTTTTTTCAATCCCGGCATTCTTTAGCCAGTCAGTGAAGCATGGTTTCAAACTCGAATAATGAAGATTCGGAAATACGCGCCCCTGAGACTGTCCGCGCTTGCCAAGCACCCTGACAGCCTGATTTGAGATCGGGAGAATTTCTGCGCCCTCCGTTTTCTCCTGAGTAAACTGCAGATGATATTTGCCTCTGTCCCCCCTGACTTCCGACCATATCAATGTCTTTACATCCGAAAACCGCAATCCGGTAAGGCCGGCGAATATAGCAGCCCTTTTGATCAGGTCGGATTTAGCTTCAGCATCAACTAACCGTTGAAATTCTTCGAGTTCCAGTTGCTCTCTATGAGTTTCTTTAAGTTTAATTGGATCGACCTGACTATGCAAATCAACTGTGATCAACCCTTTTTTGTAGGCACGTTTGATTGCATTCCTAAATTTGGCGAAATAATTAGCTGCGGTATTGCGAGAAATTGGGTCCCCTCTCCTGCTGATCCCCGGACCACTCATCAAAAAGTTCTTATAATCCTCACAAAGAAATTCATCAAGATCGTTGAAGATCAGGTCATGCCCCGCAAAGGCCACGAAATACCTATACGACATTGCATTGTTGTCACATTCGGAACCTGTCCTGGTACAGATAAACTGAAAAAAGAAGTCGATAAAGCTTGCGCTCCGGTCTCGGTTCGAAATAAACCCGAATTTTCGATTCTGAATATCAAGCAGCCGGTTTGCCCTTACGTTTTCAATCAACTCACTTGTTTCAATATTATGCCTCTTTTCCCAGATATTTGACGGTTTATCAAAAAGAAAAACGTCCAAAAATTCAAATCGCTGAGGTTTTCCGGTTTGGGGGTTACGTAAAGGGGGCGAAAAATCGAGGTATATTGAATGGCGTCCATTTGTAATCGCCTTTTTCCGTATATGTACTTTCGGCATACTTATAATTCTGGATTAAAAATTTTGTTCAATTCTGATTTGGCGACATAGGTGAACTTCCCTTCCTGAAATTTGAAGAGTTTGTTTCGTTTAATAATATCAAAAAGCGCCTTTTCTGATATGTTGAAGATCTGCTGTGCCTCTCCCATATTGTAGCATTCAGACACTGGAGGCTGAATGATCTCTTTTATTTCGATAACCTGCGGCAGTTCGAAAAGCCTGTCTATATCTTTTCGGTAAACAAGGGTTTTTCTTTTCGAAAGGTTTACAGCATTCAACTTTCCGGTATTGATCATTTGATAGATCATCTTTTCCGATGCGCGCAACAGTTGTGCTGCGTTTTTGACATTGAGGAATTCAACAGCATTTACTTCAGTAACCCGCTCATTCAAAACCTTTTTGACTACCTGATCCATCGGAGCCATTTTTATATTGCGCGCGCGCATCTTCCCGTTTTTGCTGTTGCAAACCTTACTGCAAAATCGGGTAACCGTTGTTCTCGCAGAAAACACTCTTCCGCACTGCTCGCAAATTCTGTTTACTGTAAAATTAGAACTCATAATTAGGTAAGTTTTCAAAATCATGCCTGGCAAAATTTGGGCAAAGCAAGCCCATGCGATAATTTCACCTTTTTTCAATTCACTATTAATCAGAAGTTTAATTAAATATGGCGAGATAACCGATGACTTTATTACTGATGAAATTTGCAACTATCATCGGTAATAATTCCCCCTCAAATAAGGGCATTTTAGGGTTGATAAGGCGCAATAAACGGAAATAGGCGGTTATAGGCGACTTAATTTCTCCTCAAATTTTAAATCTCAAAAAAATTCATTTTTGAGTAACATCTGAGTAACAAAAATACGAAAAACAAGGCCAATTATCCAAGAATTTGGACAAGAAGAAAACACATAACTTATTAACAATGAATAGCTTACTTGCCGTAACTTGTCATTTTTTGTGGTTGTTTGACAGGGTCACTTGCCGATACAAAACTTACTAAAAATATTCTCCAGCAAATCATCCGTAGTAACCACACCCGTGATCTCACCGAGGTAGTGAAGCCCCTGTTTAATATCCATCGACAAAAAATCAGAAGTAATACTGCCATCTATGCCTCCCAGTACCCTTACCAGCGCTTCTTCGGTTTTTTGAAGGGCTTCAAGGTGACGGATATTGGTTACAAGGGTTTCATCTCCGCTAAGCTGGTCTTTTACGGCCGATGAGTAGATCTTGTGTTTAAGCTCATCAATATGGCGTTTCTCTTTGGCCGAAATGATAATCGCTCTATCGGTATGGGGTAAAGCTGATAATTGCTCAGGGTTAAGCAGATCAGCTTTGTTGGCCACTACCAGCATGGTAATACCTGGCTTTTGCAGGCTGGCAATATCGTTATTCAGTTCCTCTATGGTAATTTCGGCTGCATCAAATACGTAAATCAGCAAGGCCGACTGGCTGATCTTTTCCATGGTACGCTGCACACCTATCTGTTCAATGGCATCGGTAGCTTCACGGATCCCGGCGGTATCTATCAGCCTGAAATTAATGCCCTGGATGTTTAGTACTTCTTCTATTGTATCCCGTGTAGTACCAGGGATATGACTTACTATGGCACGTTCTTCATTAAGCAGTGCATTCAGCAGGGTTGATTTACCTGCATTCGGCCTGCCTGCTATTACTGTATTTACACCATTTTTTATGGCATTACCCAATTCAAACGACTGGATCAATCTACCCACTATTTTAGTAATCTCATGGATCAGCTTTTTCAACTGATCGCGGTTGGCAAATTCCACGTCTTCTTCGGCAAAATCAAGTTCCAGCTCAATCAATGAGGCAAAGTTTACCAGTTGTTCGCGTAGCATTTGCAGCTGAGTACTGAAACCACCCCGAAGTTGTTGTAGCGCCACCTGCTGTGATGCTTTAGAGTTAGAGGCAATCAAGTCGGCAACGGCTTCGGCCTGGCTCAGATCGAGCTGACCGTTCAGGAATGCCCTTAAGGTATATTCGCCTGGTTTGGCTGATCGTGCCCCCTTTTTGATAAACAGCTTGATAATGCTTTCAATAATATAACCCGAAGCATGGCATGAGATCTCAACCACATTTTCTCGGGTGTACGACCGCGGACCAATAAACAGCGATACCAGCACCTCGTCCAAAATCAGGTTGCCATCTACAATACTACCAAAATGAATAGTGTGCGATGCCTGTTTGCTCAGGTCTTTACCCTTAAACACGCTGTTGGCAATGGTTATGGCATCAGGCCCCGAAAGGCGGATCACGGCTATGGCGCCCACCCCGTTTGGTGTGGCAAGGGCTACTATGGTATCGGTATTATCTGTCATTTTTTAGTTGATAGTTAATGGTTCATAGATCATAGCCGAAGCCCGCCTAATTTACCAAAGTGCAAAGGTCGTTATTTCGTGGTGATTTTTCTCACCGGCTCCTTCTAATCCAACTCTATATGACTTGAACATGAAAAACGCAGGCGCACCATGAACTATGATCCATGAACCATTAACTAAAATCTTTACCTTCGCAGGCAATTATGGTAACTTTTTTTGAAGCTTCGCTCGAAACCATTTCGGTACATCATGTTGGCAATCAATCGCAGGAAGAGATGTATGCCCTTTCAGAACAACCACTTGAACTGAAGGATGAGATCATCCCCAACCTGCTTATGCAGTATTTTCTGAAACCTTTTGAAAAGGCCAACGAAGTATACCACCTCACGCACAGCAGCGGTGATCTGGGACTGAACGAACTGCATCATTTTGCCACACAGGTATTTGATGATAATACTAAATTTCATGAAGCATCCGAACAAATAGCAAGGCATCTGTATAAAGTTACCCTCCACCCCAATATCAAAGGCGGCGAGCTTTATGTAGTGTACTTTAACAAAGTACAAATTGAAGGTAACCCGCTGGATGCCATCGGTATCTTCAAATCGGAGAACAAGGAGACCTATCTTAAGGTTTATCCCGACAAAGGTGGGTTCCAGGTTGATTATGAGCAGGATGCCATCAACATCAACAAGTTGGATAAAGGCGTACTGATCTTCAACATCGAAAAAGAAAACGGTTATAAGGTAGTAGTGGTTGATAAAACCAACAATGGCCAGGAAGCTGCCATGTATTGGAAAGATCAGTTTCTGCAACTAAAGATCCGTAATGATAGCTTTAACCAAACCAATAATACGCTGGGCATCTACAAAAACTTTATCACCGAAAAAATCGACGAAGAATTTGAAATGAGCAAGGCTGATAAGATAGACCTGCTGAACCGTTCCATGAAATATTTTAAGGAGAAGGAAACTTTTGATATGGAAGAGTTCTCGAACGAAGTAATTGGCAATGAACAAGCCATTGAATCGTTCAAAAGCTTCAAAAACCAATACGAGCAGGAATTTGACAGCCCTATTGCCGATAATTTTGTGATCTCAGAAAATGCTGTAAAAAAGCAGGCCCGTGTTTATAAGAGCGTTTTAAAGCTTGATAAAAATTTTCACATCTATATTCACGGCGATAAAGAACTGATTGAGAAAGGCTTTGACGATGGCCGGGCAATGAATTATTATAAGGTTTATTTTAAGGAGGAAGCGTAGAAATAAATGAATTGAGCATTGTTGGTAATGATTTCGATAGTCGACATGGAATAATACTTTTATATTAGTGTCGTTATTCGTGTAAACCTTATCATCATGTACAAATTAAGATACCTGCTCACCACATTATTTATCCTGTTTATTTCGACCGTAAAAGCAACAACCTGGGATGAACCCTGGCACGATAAAGTAGTTAAAGAGGCTGAAAGTTTTGTGTTAGCCAAAGTTGTTTCTTCTGACAAGGATAAAGGCGTTACAATAAGTATTCTTAAACAATTAGGCGGCAAAGAACTAACAGGAACAATCCTGATCTCCAAATTTTATGCCTTAAGCCTTTGCAGCTATTCAACAGGAGAAGGTCCTGAATTTCATTTTGAGCACATAGATAGCTGTTATTTCTTCATTAAAAAAAATGAAAAAGATGAATATTGTATAGCCACACCTACTGCGGGCTACGCCGCCATAAACAACGGGATTGTGTCTGCCACTTATCGCCATAGTTATCACCAGGCCCGGGTTACTTTGCCTATATACCAGCAAACGATGACCGCTATCTTCAATAACTATCATGGGTTGCCATATGACAAAAGTTTTATCAATGATTTCATTAATAAATACCTTGCCTTAAAACCTGCCGGATTTGACAAAGAAGAATTGCCAATTTTTTTCAACCAGCACGTTGCACTTGAATGCATTTATCACCTCAACTTAACGGGATTTTACGATAAGATCATTCCATTTTTAAATGAAGAAGTAAACTTTCACAGCCAGGTATCGGCTGCAAGAGCTTTGGCAGCTTCTAACACACCACAAAGCAGAACATTGCTTTTAAATATACTCAGAAATAAGAAAATCAATGACTTTGTAAAAGTAATCAGCATATGGACATTGCAAAGCTATGAAGCTAAAGACCTTAAACCACAGTTTCAGCAATTGGAACAAACGGCTTCAACCGAAGAGAACGGCTTTGGCGGTAATATTATGGACCCAAGAATTTGCACGCATTTCCCGACAGTTAAGCAAGCACTTGACGAGTTAATAGCGAAGGCAAAGTAGGCTTAAAACTGCACGCCCCACCGTTCCTCAATCCCCAACCCAAACAAAGCAAAATCATATTTAACAGGATCATTCGGGTCAAATTCACGGAGTCTTTCGGTGAGTTCCACTGCGGTTTGCCAGTCGGTTTGTTTGCGGGTGATGAGATTAAGCTTACGCGATACTCTGTCAACATGCAGATCAAGCGGACAGATCAGATCCGCAGGTTTAATGCGGTTCCAGATGCCAAAATCAACGCCGTTATCATCCTTACGTACCATCCAGCGTAAAAACATGTTCAGGCGCTTGCAGGTTGATTTTTGCGCGGGGGATGAAACATGTTTTTTTGTACGATGCGGGAAGTCAGGAAGTGAAAAGAAATATGAGCGAAAGTAATTGAGCGAACGCTCAACCGCCTGCTCTTTTCCCTCTCCCTTTAGGGGGCCGGGGGGCACAAATGCATCCTCCAACGATTCAAACCTTTCGTAATGCTGCCTGAAAAAGGCGATGAAGTAAAGCGTATCCACGTCGTTGAAAGTACGGTGTTTAAACTGGAGCAGCTTTTTAAGGTCGGGCTCTTCGTGATTGATGATGAAATCATAAGGAGCGCCATCCATCAGGGTGATAAGTTCCTTACATTTTTTGATGATGGTAACCCGCTGGCCCCAGGCTAAGGTAGCAGCCCAAAAGCCCATGATCTCAATATCCTGCTTTTGGTTAAACATATGCGGGATGATTACCGGGTCATTCTCAATAAATTCGGGACGGTTATATTGAGCAACTTTGCCGTCGAGGAAAGCTTTGAGATTTTCTGTCATGGATATTTACAAAAACGTCATTGCGAGGCACGAAGCAATCCCAAACTATACAGAGTGGCTCTGCTTATCGGGGATTGCTTCGTGCCTCGCAATGACGCGTATTTTTTAATATAAAACTTAACTTAAAGCCTGCTTAATATCCTCCAGCAAATCTTCGATATCCTCTACCCCCACGCTAAGGCGCAGCAGGTTATCAACTACACCAGCCTTTTCACGTTCTGCCTTAGGTATAGATCCGTGGGTCATGCTTACCGGGTGGTTAATCAGTGATTCTACACCGCCCAATGATTCGGCCAGCGAAAATACTTTAAATGAGGATGCTATGCGGAAAGTCTCCTGCAGATCGGCACCCTTCAATACAATGCTGATCATACCCCCAAAATCACGCATCTGTTTTTTGGCAATATCATGATTAGGATGATCGGTAAAGCCAGGCCAGTAGATCTTTTCAACTTTAGGGTGATCTTTTAAGAACTCAGCAATCTGACGACCATTCTCGCAATGCGCTTTCATACGCAGGTGAAGGGTTTTAATGCCACGCAATACTAAAAAACTATCCATAGGCCCCGGTGTAGCACCGCAGGCATTATAAATAAACCAAAGCTTTTTGTACAGATCTTCGTCATTCAGCATCAGGGCACCCATTACCACATCGCTGTGCCCGCCTATGTATTTGGTCACAGAATGCATAACGATATCGGCACCCAGATCCATCGGGTTTTGCAGGTACGGAGATGCAAAAGTATTATCCACCACAAAAAGTAAATTCTTCTCTTTGGTGATTTTACCTATGGCTTCCACATCCACAATCCGCATGGTTGGGTTAGTAGGCGTTTCTATCCAAACCAATTTGGTTTTATCGTTAACATGGGCACGAACAAGCTCCGGATCAGACAGATCCAAAAAATGAAATTTGATGCCATAGTTTGCAAATATCTTGGTAAAAATCCGGTACGAGCCACCGTAAAGGTCATTCCCGGTTATCACCTCATCACCGGGCGCAAGCAGTTTCATTACCGCATCGGTAGCACCCATTCCGCTTGAAAAAGCAAGGCCGAATTTTGCATTTTCCAATGCAGCCAGGCAGTCCTCTAATGCCTTACGGGTTGGATTGGTACCACGCGAGTACTCATAACCCTTATTATCTCCCGGCGATTTTTGCCAGTAGGTTGACGTTTGATATATCGGCGTCATGATAGCGCCCGTAGTTGGATCGGGCTCCTGCCCTGCGTGTATTGCTTTAGTTGCGAATTTCATGCCCCCTTACCCCCTAAAGGGGGAATTTGGAATACGCTTCATCCCCTACAATGAAGCCTGTTTACATTAATATATCCTTAGGGAAGGATATTAAAGTTAACTCGCTACAGACACCCTCCCCCTTTAGGGGGCCGGGGGGCGACTAATACGCCCTTGCAAACAACACCCTTTGCGTTGACGGCTTCCCTGTCAAAATACACTTCCCTTCTTCCTGTTTATTATCCAAAGGTATGCAACGGATTGTCGCCTTAGTTTCCTCTTTTATTTTTTGTTCGGTTTCGGATGTACCGTCCCAATGGGCGCTGATAAAGCCAGGCTCCTCGTCAAGCATGCGTTTAAATTCATCCCAGGTATCAACCTCGGTAGTATTTTCTGCACGGAAATCGAACGCTTTTTTGTAGATGTTGTTCTGGATCTCTTCAAGCAGGCTTTCTATTTTACCGGCAAGCCCTTCTTGTGCAGTAGTTTCCTTGGTTTTAGTATCACGACGAGCCAGCTCAACGGTACCGTTCTGCATATCGCGGCTGCCTATAGCTACACGCAATGGCACACCTTTCAGTTCGTATTCCGCAAATTTAGATCCGGGACGGTGGGTGTCGCGATTATCAAACTTAACTGAAATACCTTTAGCCTTAAGTTCTTTTTTCAACGAATCGACGTATGCGCTGATGTTATCAAGCTCTTCCTGGTGTTTATATATCGGCACCACTACAACCTGTATTGGCGCCAGTTTTGGAGGTAATACCAAGCCTGCATCATCGCTATGCGCCATGATCAGGGCACCTATTAAACGGGTTGATACACCCCAAGAAGTGGCCCAAACGTGTTCAATTTTATTTTCTTTATTGGTGAACTTTACATCGAAAGCTTTGGCAAAGTTTTGTCCTAAAAAGTGTGATGTACCTGCCTGCAGGGCTTTACCATCCTGCATCAATGCCTCAATACAATAAGTATCCAAAGCACCGGCAAAACGCTCATTGGCAGTTTTACGGCCTTTTACTACCGGCAAAGCCATCCAGTTTTCGGCAAAATCGGCATATACGTTCAGCATTTGCTCGGTTTCGGCTATAGCCTCATCAGCTGTTGCGTGGGCAGTATGGCCTTCCTGCCATAAAAACTCGCTGGTACGCAAAAACAAACGGGTCCGCATTTCCCAGCGCATAACGTTTGCCCATTGGTTAACCAGGATTGGCAGGTCGCGGTATGACTGGATCCAGCCTTTGTAGGTGTTCCAGATAATGGTTTCGGATGTTGGACGGATGATCAACTCTTCTTCAAGCTTAGCTTCCTCATCCACAATAATATTTCCTTCACCATCATTTTTAAGACGATAGTGGGTTACAACAGCGCATTCTTTTGCAAAACCGTCAACATGGCTGGCTTCTTTACTAAAAAAAGACTTGGGTATTAAAAGCGGGAAATAAGCATTGCTGTGCCCTGTATCTTTAAACATCCCGTCAAGCACCGCCTGGATCTTTTCCCATATCGAATAACCGTATGGTTTAATGATCATACAGCCTCTAACCGGCGAATATTCGGCCATGTCAGATTTAATTACTAAGTCGTTAAACCATTGCGAATAATCTTCGTCTTTACTAATAACACCTTTGCTCATATTGATTGGATAGAATTTGGACTTGTGTAATTGTTGTATATTGCTGCCAAATTTATAAATTTAAAACTTATTTGACCTTGAACTTTTTACATACCTGCATATGAAACGGAACATTGCGATAGGAATGTTTATCATCGGTGCCATAGCACTGAGTTCCTGCTCCACAACCAAGCTTGCATCAAACCAAAGTAATGACGATGTTTATTTTTCTGATGCACGAGCAGCAGATGAGCCTGTTTATGCACAGCAGCCAGCCTACAACCAAACTCCGGTTGCCCAGGACGGCTATAGCGATGACGATGATGATTACTTTTATTATGATGATTACGCTTCGCGCATAAACCGTTTCAGTTACTTCTCTCCTTTTGGTTATTATGATGACTTTTATTCGGCTTATAATAACTACTCTTATTATAACTACGGATTGAGCTATGGTGGCTTAGGCTACTATGGTAGCGGCTGGGGATTAGGCTATGGCGGTTATTATGGAGGTCTTGGCTGGGGATTAGGCTATGGATACGGCGGCTACTATGGCGGTGGCTACGGTTATGGCGGAGGTTATTATGGCGGTGGCTACGGTTATGGTGGTGGGGCTTATTATCATGGTGGTAGCTACTATGCAGGAAGCACCTCAGGCACACCAAGACCTTACCGCGGCAACGGCAATCCTTTTGCAGGCAGCGGCCGTCCTGTTAGCAGTGCCGTTTCGGGCATAGGCTACATTCCGGGAGGCCGTAACAGACCGATTAGCAGCAGCAGAACAACAACATATAGTAACGGCGGTAATAATGGCAACAATGGTAACAGTTACGCCCGTCCCGCCCGTACAGATGCAGCGCCATCACGTAATCCGCAGCCGGTTTATCAGCAACCTCAAATTGAACGTACATCATCTCAACCATCATCATCACCATCAAGCTCGGGTGGCGGCTCACGCAGCACCGGCAGCAGCAGCGGAGGCGGTGGCGGCAGACCATCAAGACCTTAAACCTAAACCTTATATTTTATTTACCTGAATTTTATGAAAATCAAGTATTTACTAAGCGTAATTGCTATAGTAGCAATTACTAAAGATAGTTTTGCGCAATACTCACAGGATGCCATCAGGTTTTCAACCTTCCAAACCGGCTCAACATCACGTATCAAAGCTATTGGCAATGCAGGCACAGCCGTAGGCGGCGACCTAAGCTCGGTAAGCGGTAACCCTGCAGGTTTGGGATTTTTCACCCACTCGGAGGTTAGTATTACTCCCGAGTATGATAACTCAAAAATAAGCTCCAGCTTTTTTGGGCAGGCAGGCAGTGCAAACCGTAACGATGTAAACATGAGCAACGCCGCCATCGTGTTTTATCAGCAGCTTACCAGCGGCAGGCGTGACAAAAGCAAAGGCTGGTTAAGTTTCAATTACGGTGCCGGCTATAGCCGTACCAATAACTTTTACGAAAACGTTGCCTACGGAGGCACAAACCAAACAAGTTCCATTTCTGATTACTATGCAGGTATAGCCAAACGCGAAGTATCCCAATACGGCAGCGTTAACCCCAACGGACTTGACGGCTGGGCATATGACCATGTATTGATCGATAACTTTGGCCCTGCTTCTGATCCAAACTCCTATTCGAGCACGGTGAACGTTCCGGTAAGGCAACTGGCGGGTATTACCCGTACCGGCGGTCAGTCGGAATTTAACCTTTCATTCGGCGCTAACTATAGCAATAAACTTTATGTTGGGTTGGGTTTGGCTATTACTGATATCAGGTATAACTCGCATGCCAGGTTTACTGAAAATGGCAACGCAGTTATAAACAATGACGCTAACCCTACCGATTTTTCATCAACTTTTGCACAGGACCAAAACACCAAAGGTTCGGGCTTTAACGCCAAATTGGGGATTATTTATAAACCCATACAAGCCTTGCGTTTGGGCTTTGTGTTCACCTCGCCAACGTTTTATAATATTGATGATTCATACACCGAAGGCCTTGCCACACAATATACAGGCGGCAGCAGCCATCACAATGAATCAGACCCATATCAGCTAAGCTATAACCTGCGTACACCGCTAAAACTGGCAGGTGGTGCAGCAGTATTTATAGGTAAATACGGTTTCATCAGCGGCGATGTTGAATATATTGATTATACCACTACACACCTAAGCAGTAATGACAGCTACACTGCCGATGGCGATAACAGTGATATTAAATCACTTTACCGTTCAACCGTGAACCTGCACGTAGGTGCCGAAATAAATGTGAACAGCCTGGTTTATCTTCGCGGAGGTTACAGCCAGCAAGGCAACCCAATGAAAGACCTTGGCAGCGATATTAAAACAGTTAGTGGCGGTATAGGTGTACACTTCGGTCCATACTTTATTGATGCCACTTATGCAAGGGTAACCGGTAACCAAACCATCTTCCCTTATGATGTAGGAGCAACCAGTCCTTTTGCCGATCTGAAGAAAACTAATAACAACGCATTCCTTACCTTAGGATACCGTTTTTAACCGTTGACTTTTTTGATTGATTACGCTGATTGCGTTGATCTGTTCAGCCTGTCTTTTTGTAACGAAAAGACAGGCTGTTTTATTTTAGATCTATAGCTATCCCGAAATAGTGTTCAATCAAAATCATCCGCCAAAACCAAAAATGTGCTATTATCAGCGAAATCAGCGCAATCAAAAAAATCAACGGGCAAAATAATTAACTTGCCATTCATAATTTAAATTGACCATGAATAAAAACCTACTAAAAGGCACTGGCATGTTAATGCTGTTAACGGGCATAGGCTTCAACGCCGCAGCCCAGCAGTCTGCAGAAACAAAAGCCTGGGTAGCCAAATCGAACGAGTACACTAAAATCATCATTGATCTGGATAAAAAATACTCGCCAGAGTACGGATCATCACAGGGGCTGGCCGAATATGACAGCGACATTGCAGTACCTACCTTGCAAACGATACTGGCCGAACGTAAGGATGAAGAAGCCGTTGTTGCCAAACTTACCGAAGCACTTATGGCTGAAAAAAACACCTTTATTCAGCAGGATATTAATATCATCATAACCCACCTTAAACTGGGTTTCCGTCAGCAGGACTTTGAGCTGAGCCGCCAGGTACCGTTTTTAAATGCTTCATCAACCATTTACAGCGGACTGGAAACACTGCTTGATGACCAAACCCCCGAAGCCCGCCGCCAGGCAGCAGTAATGCGCATCCGTAAGTATGCAGGGCTGGAAAAAGGCTATAAACCTTTAACAACTATTTATAAGGAGCGGGTGCAGCACCAGATGGAAGGCAAAAACATGATCTATCCATCAAAGCAACGCATGGAAACCGATCTGTCACGTAATGCAAGCATCGTAAGCGGTATTGCCGAGCTTTGCACCAAATACAAGGTGACCGGCTGGGAACAACCTTATGCTACCCTAAAAAAACAGCTGGAAGATTATGACAAATGGGTAAAAGCAAACGTACTGATAAAAGCCCGTACAGATTTCAGGTTGCCGCCCGAAGAGTATGCCATGAATTTGGAAGCCTACGGCATTGATATCCCGCCTGCTAAGGTAGCCGAAATGGCGCATGCTCTGTTCAAGGAACTTCAGGATGAAATGAAGCCGATTGCCGAACAAATAGCCAAAAAACGCAACCTGCCATCGAGCGACTACCGCGCAGTGATCCGTGAGCTTAAAAAGGAGCAGATCCATGGCGATTCTATCATTCCGTTGTACCAGCAGCATTTAAAAGATATTGAAGGCATTATCCGCGATCATCAACTGGTGACGCTGCCAAACCGCCCGGCTATTATCCGCTTAGCTTCAGCTGCCGAAACAGCTCAGAGCCCTGCCCCACACATGGTACCGCCGCCATTCCTGAACAATACCGGCCAGCGCGGTGTATTTGTGCTGCCGTTAAACATGCCTGCATCTCCAGGCGAAAAAGCTACCGATAAATATGACGACTTTACTTTTGATGCCGCCTCATGGACTATCATAGCCCACGAAGCAAGGCCTGGTCATGAATTGCAATTTGATAAAATGGTGGAAGAAGGCGTATCACAAGCCCGCGCGCTTTATGCTTTTAACTCAACCAATGTAGAAGGATGGGGGTTATACTCCGAATACATTACCCGCCCTTATATGCCATTGGAAGGTCAACTGGTATCGTTAGATTATCGCCTGCTCAGGGCAGCCCGTGCTTTCCTTGATCCTGAATTGCAAGCCGGCAAACTAACCCAGCAACAGGCGCTTGATGTATTGATGAACGATGTAGTACAATCGCGCGCCTTTGCACGCCAGGAAGTTGAACGTTATACCATTAACGCCCCAGGCCAGGCTAACAGTTACTTTTATGGCTTTACCAAAATGATTGCCCTGCGCAAGGATACCGAAGCTGCCTTAGGCAGTAAGTTCAATGCACAGCATTTCCATGATTTCATCCTGTCGCAAGGCATCCTGCCACCGGCATTGATCCGCGAAGCGGTGATGAATGATTTTGTACCGAAGGAGAAGGCTTTGTAAATTAGATTTTGGATAAATCTTTCGGTATCACAGATTCCCATCGTCATTGCGAGGTACGAAGCAATCCCCGATTTGCAGGTCCGCCCTGTATAGTTCGCGATTGCTTCGTACCTCGCAATGACGGTTATTATTAAGTTCTACCTTACTTCTTCGCCTGTTTTAAAAGCCCCCCAATGGCGCAAGTGTTGTGTGGTTGGCTGGAGGGACGCTCACTTGTGCCTTACAAAAAACTGGCGGGAAGCCCCAATGGCGCAAGTGTTGTGAGGTTGGCTGGAGGGACGCTCACTTGTGCCTTACAAAAAACTGACGGGAAGCACAAGTCAGCCGCGCTCATCGTCCCAAACGCAAGACTTGCGCCAGTTATATTAATAAGCTTACGTTACTTCTTCGCCTGTTTTAAAAGCCATTGGGCTATATCATTCGCAGCCTTATCGTTCTCATACCCTGAAGGCAGCCTGCCGTTTACATATTCATTGTAAAGCCAGGGATCGCCAACGGCAATTACTGTTCCTTTGCCGTATTTGGCAGATGCAATAATGGTTGCACCTTCTTTGTTTTTAAGCACCGGTACGGCAACCCCGGTTAAGCCTATTGAACAGGCGTCCTTCATAAAAACCTTTGCAGCGGTTTTTAATACAGGGTTATTTTTTACGTAGATGGCGCCATCTTCAAAATGAGCATCATCAATTACGTGGTTTTGCAAATCGTTATTGAAATGCATCCCGAATTTAGCAGCAAGGTTATTGAAATGCGGCAGTTCCACGTTAACACTGTCGTTTGCCATCATGAGCAGCACGCCGCCTTTTTTTACCCAGGCGGCAATTTGTTCAATATCATCTTCCTGGATATAATTAGGGTTCGGGCTTTCCTTTTTGGTATCCGGGTCAACAATGATGTAAACAGATGATCCTTTCAGATTATCTAAAGTTGGCGCTACACCGAGTGTGTCCAGCTTTGCACCACGACTTGTAAAAGCCGCACCAAAGATCTTGAAACCGTTGTTATCCGTTTCATCCCAAAGGTAATGAAACCGTTCAGGTTGCCCGTTTGCTCCTTTATGTACTTCGTGATTAAAGTAATAATCGAGCGTTACGGTTTGGGCGCTTGCGGTACAGCCAGCAAGGGTGAACAGGGCGATAAGTGATGATTTGAATTTCATAGTAGGTTTATTATTTGGTTAGCCTGTGGTAGGTGTTATCACCACAGATTTAACTTTTCTTATCCATTTTCCAGGTGTTCAATTTTTTTAGGTGTAAACACTTGCACTTATCTTCAAAAAAAACAACACTGATAATCAACAAGTTAACTTTAGTAAAAATCACCTCTTTCGCAAAAATGAACACATAATCACTGATAATCAACAAGTTAATATTTCACAAGGTCAAAAATTGTACACCCTGTTTTTTGAAAAACTGAACACTTGTGTTTGGGTTCAGTTTTGCAGCTAATTTTAGTTCCCAGTCAGGTTATCTCACGTTCCCTCAGGGTCTCTCTGCGAGAGACCCTGAGGTTCACCGCTGTTCTAAACATCTACGAGGTTATTCAGAACAGCGAATAAGTGTGGCGTATACATCAGGGTCCTCTGCGAGAGACCCTGATGGGACAATAATAAAATCATGTCATTGCGAGCGATAGCGTGGCAATCGCATACTATACAGAGCGGCTATGCATCCGTGCGATTGCTTCGTCGTTCCTCCTCGCAATGACATGACTAACAATATTCTATTTCCCTATACTCCTCCAAAAATCGAGAACCCGCCATCAACGCAAATCATCGAACCGGTTACAAATGCAGAGGCATCGCTTAACAGCCATACCAACGCGCCTTTAAGCTCATCGGCCTGGCCAAAACGTTTAAATGGTGTTTGTTTAATTACCAGCTCGCCCCGTTGGGTATAACCACCTTCGGGTTTGGTGAGCAGGTTACGGTTTTGTTCAGTAAGGAAAAATCCCGGTGCCAATGCATTCATCCGGATGCTGTCGCCGTAACGGTTAGCCAGCTCTACCGCAAACCATTGGTTATAGCAATCAACCGCGGCTTTACCCATGTTATAACCTAACACTTTGGTTATAGCCCGTTTGCTGTTCATAGACGAAATATTAACAATGCTGCCTTTACCTGTTTTGGCAATGGCCTCGCCGAAAACCTGCGTAGGGATCAGTGTGCCCCAAAGGTTCAGGTCCATCACTTTTTTCATCCCGTCGATGTTCATTTTAAAAATATCCTCGTCTGGCTGTAAAACACCTTCGGGCATATTACCACCGGCACCGTTCACCAGGCCATCTATCCTGCCGAAAGCTGCCAGTAATTTATCTTTAGCCGCTGTCAGTTCGGCCTCGTTCATTACGTCGGCAACCAGCGCTATGGCTTTACCGCCGGCTTCATTTATCGCGTTTGCGCGTTCTTCGGCTACCTGGGCGTTGCGGCCAAGGATGCCTACCGCGCCGCCTGCTTCAACTATACCATCAATAAAGGCCTTGCCTAATATGCCCGTTCCGCCGGTTACTACAATTACTTTACCTGCTAATGAAAATTGATTATCCACTTATTTATGTTTTCTGTTGATGTATGATTATTTAAGATCAGCTATGGCTATTGCGTCCATATCGGTATAGTCGAGGTTTTCGCCGGCCATACCCCAAATGAAGCTGTAGTTTGACGTACCACTACCCGAATGGATACTCCATGGCGGCGATACCACAGCATCATAATTATCCATGGTGATATGCCTGGTCTCCTGGCCCTCGCCCATATAATGGAAAATCTTTTGCCCTTGAGGTACATCGAAATAAAAATAGGCCTCCATGCGCCTGTCGTGCACGTGGGCTGGCATGGTGTTCCAAACGCTGCCTTCGTGCAGTATGGTTAAGCCCATCACCAGTTGGCAGCTTCTTACGCCTTCCAGGTGAATATATTTATTAATGGTACGTTTGTTTGCTGTAGCTATCGAACCAAGTTCAACTTTAACTGCATCGGCATGGGTAAGCAAAGCCGTTGGATATGTTGCATGTGCCGGGGATGATAGCAGGTAAAACACTGCCGGTGCTGAAGCGTCGGTACTTTCAAATGTCACGCTTTTAGTTCCTTTACCAATGTATAAGCAGTCCAATTTATTCAGTTCAAAGGCCTGTCCGTCGGCTTTTACTATGCCTGGGCCAGCCACGCTAATGATCCCGATCTCGCGGCGTTCTAAAAAATATTCGGCACGCAGGTTTGGATAGTTTGGCAGCTCAAGTGTTTTGCTTACCGGGTTGGCCATACCTACAATCATCCTGTCGTAGTGGGTATAAGTGCAATTGATCTGGTCGGGCTGTACCTGTTTATCTATCAAAAATCGTTCGCGTATGGTGGTGGTATCGTAGCTTTTAAAATCCGATGGATGAACGCTGTGTATTGTTTTCAAAGCAAATGTTGTTTTAGAAGATATTGGTTAATAACTACAATTCTACAACCTTAAAAAGTATTAAAAAAGGTATTCAGGCCTTATTTTCACTCCAACGTTATAGTTATCCATGAACTTTTAAACAGGTAAATAGCCCTGTTAAACTAAACTATAACGTTTAAGTAAATATTTAGCTAACCGTATATCATTTAAATTAATTAAGCTTGTATAATTGATGTTTAATGAGATGCCTCACCGCGGCAAAACCAATTTAACAACCGGTAAATTACTAAACTATGAAACATTTATCAGCCTACAAAAACATCGCGTTACTATCTGTCTTTTTGCTTGTTGCAGGCATTGCTAATGCACAGCAGCAGGAGCTTACAGTTAAAAGTGCAAAAACCTGGGTTAAAAGCCGGATATGGGCAAATGGTTTAAAGCTTAAATTAAACTCATCAACCAATAACCTCGAATTTGCAAAACAATACGCCGCCAATAAACCTATATGGGACAAGGCCTTTGAGTTTTTGCGTGAGCGAAACCTCGACCTGATAGCCCCCGGAAAATACCCTATAGATGGCGATAATGTTTATGCCTCGGTTACCGAAGGCCCCTCAAAAGAGTTTGAACAATCGGCATGGGAATCGCACCAAAATTATATCGACCTGCAGTATGTGATCAAGGGCAAGGAAAAAATTGGTGTTGCACCGCTTGACAGCCTTACTGTTACCAAACCTTATGATCCGGCTAAAGACGGCGCCAATTACAGCGGCAACGGTAAATACTATGTCGCTACTCCCGACGAGTTTTTCCTGTTTTTCCCAAGCGACGGCCACAGGCCAAACATCAAGGTTGATGGGTATGATAAGGTGAAGAAACTGGTTATTAAGATAAAGGTGGCGAAGTAGGGTCTTTTTAAAGCGTCATTGCGAGGAGGAACAGCCTGTCCCGAACCTTTTTCGGGAACGAAGCAATCGCGAACTATGCAGGTTCGCTCTGTATAGTATGCGATTGCCACGCTATCGCTTATAATGACGTGATTGTAAGTTAGTGATTATTAAATATATTTTCCTTGATCGATTTATGAATATGGGCGTTGCCTGCGGCCCGTGCTATCCGCTCATACTGCACAGGCATTAGCCACAAGGCCGGTATCCGCTACTATCACTAACGCGGCCCACGCACACCATCGCTGAAATATATTTTATATGTCATTACGTTTTTTCCAAAGTTTTCCTTATGGTTACTCGCAATGACATATTATTTTCTACACCTGCACCGTTTTCACCAACTTCCTCACATCAAAGCCTTGTTCAGAAGCCTGTACAACTAACTGATTATAGATTTGCTCATCCAGAGTTGAGCGGCGGCTCAGGATCCACAAATAGTTACGGTTAGGGTGCCCAACCATTGCATAGCTGTAATCATTGGCCAGGGCTATGATCCAGTATTTACCTTTAAAGGGCCATTGAAACTGCACATCAAGCTTTGCATTACTGGTTTTATCAGCAACAAAGGCACGGCCTTCAACTATTTTTATCTTATTATCTTTTATACAACGGTTTTTAACAATCATACCGCCATCGGGCGCTAAGCCGTAAGCCGCAGAGGTAAAGGTGCATCCCGATTCAAAACATTGTGGTAATGCGGCAATTTCAAACCATGAACCAACATATTTTTTCAAGTCGACGTAGGGAACAGTTTCCAGTGGTTTGCAGCGGGCAGCCTGAAAAGCCAGCGCAGTTAAACCCAATGCTACAGAGGTTACAATAATCTCTTTCTTCATAAAGCAATAACGCCCGGTATGCCTAAAAAGTTTAAAACAAAAGCACATTACCGGCAGCCAAACACCATATTATTATTTAATTACCTTTGCGCCAAAGCATTATTTTATAGCATGCCCGGTAAAACAAACATTAGTATTTTAGGCTGCGGCTGGTATGGCAGCGCATTGGGTAAAGCGTTAATTGCCGATGGCATGCAGGTAAAAGGGTCAACAACTTCTACCGATAAACTTGCAAGCCTAACGGCAATGGGTATTAAGCCTTACGTTGTTAATTTTTTGCCAAACGAAGAAATATATGATGCCAACTTTTTTGATTGCGATGTTTTGTGGATAGCCATCCCGCCCAAAAGCCGCAGCGGCGAAGGTCTTGCTTTTATAGAAAAGGTTAAAGGCATTATCAAGGCCATAAAACAGTTTGCTATACAAAATGTGGTGTTCATCAGCTCCACGGGGGTTTATGCCGATAGCAATAAGCATGTAAATGAAGAAACCGATCCTCAACCCAATACCGAAGCCGGCAGGGTATTATTTGAGGCCGAAAACCTTTTTCTTGCTGAGAATAGTTTTAAAACAACCATTATCCGCTTTGCAGGATTGATTGGCCCGGCGCGTAACCCCGGCCGATTTTTTGCCGGTAAAAAGGCTGTTCCTAACGGCGATGCGCCGGTGAACCTGATCCACCTGGATGATTGCATCGGTATCAGCAAGGCAATCCTGGCTAATCAAGCTTTCGGATATTTATTTAATGGCTGCTCGTCTAAGCATCCGGCCAAAGCCGATTTTTACACACAGGCGGCCCTTGATTCGGGACTTGAAAAACCGGAGTTTATTAAGGAATTGAACGAGTGGAAGATTGTGGAGAGTGTAAATGTGGAGGTGATTTTGGATTATCAATACAAGGTTTTGTTATAATATAAAGGCAAGTTTAAAACGCAGGTTCAAGCGTCCACGCTTGAATCACCTCCGAAAGTGAGCGTCCACGCTCTCGTGCAATAAACAGTAAGCGTGGACGCTTGAACTTGCCTTTATGTTAAAACACCGGCGCTTTCGCCTTATCCCCCATCACAAACACCAGCTTCCCACCGTTCATAATATCCTTATGGGTGATGTATTCTTTAGTATAAGGCCTACCATTCAAAATGATGCTCTGCACATATTTATTTGCTTTGGATAACCCCTTTGCTTCTATCACAAAGCTTTTACCACCAGCCAAGGCAATGCTGAATTTATCCAGCAAGGGCACACCGAAAACATAATGTCCATCAGCCGGATTAACCGGGTAAAAACCCATCGCTGTAAAAATATACCAGGCCGACATCTGCCCGCAATCGTCATTGCCCGACAGGCCATCCGGTTTGTTAATATAAAACTGATCGGCAATCTGCCTTACCAGTTCCTGTGTTTTGGCCGGGTTACCGGCAAGGGTATACAAATAGGCTACATGATGGTTGGGTTCGTTACCATGCGCATATTGGCCTATCAGCCCGGTAACATCAAGGGTTGAACCTTTACCAAATACTTTAGAATCCATGGTAAACAATGAATCCAGCTTAGCCGAAAATGCTTTTTTACCGCCCATCAGTTTTATTAAACCGGGGATATCATGCTGTACCTGCCAGGTGTATTGCCAGGCGTTACCCTCGGTGTAGTCGCCACCTATGGCCAGTTGACCGCTATCCAGGTTGGCAAAGGGTTGCACCCAGTCGCCGTTTGATTTACGGCCACGCATGAGGCGCGTGCTTTTATCAAACAGGTTATTATAAAACCGCGATCGTTTGATGAAATAGGTATAATCGCTTTGTTTGTTCAGCGCTTTGGCCAGTTGGGCGGCACACCAATCGTCATAAGCGGCTTCCAAAGTACGGGAAACGGCTTCGCGCGGTACGGTATCTGATGGCAGGTAGCCATAACGCATGTACAGGCTCCAATCGTATTTAGGGTTTTTATTATGCGTGAGTGTGGCTTTGATAGCCTCAAAAGCTTTTTGTTTGTCAAAACCTTTAATACCCTTTAGGGCGGCATCCACAATTACCGGTACGGCGTGGTTACCGATCATAGCAAAACTCTCTTTACCCCACAGTGTCCAGATGGGCAGCATACCGGCTACATCATTGTGCTGTAGCATACTTTCCACCATTTGCCCATCCCTGTCGGGGCAAATTATAGTATACAACGGGTGCGCAGCCCGGTAAGTATCCCAAAGCGAAAACGTGGAATAAAACACTTTATCTGCCGAGCGGTGCACCAGGCTGTCGGCCCCGCGGTATTGCCCGTCAACATCGGCAATGTTATTGGGCTGGATCAGGGCATGGTACAGGCTGGTGTAAAAGGCTATCTTCTCTGGTTCTGTACCTTCGGCTTTAAGTTTAGCCAGGTTGTTTTCCCAGGCCCGGGCAGCCTCGGCCTTTACCTGTTCAAATGTTTTATACTGCGTTTCGGCCAGCAGGTTTTTACGGGCGCCGGCAATGCTTACGCCCGAGATGCCGACTTTAGCCTCAATAGTTTCACCGGGTTTCAGGTCGAAATCAAGCACCAAACGGCGTTTGTTATCGCCATCAATAAAATGGTGACCGGTAAACGCACGGTTAAAAATGGCTGTGAAATATACTTTTTTATCCACCCACTGGCTCGAAAAAGCATAACCGCTGATGGTTGTTTTGCTATCGATACTGATCTCCCCTTCGGATACATGTTCTGTTAATTGCTCCGGGCTTTCCACTAATCCGCTTTGCATATCAACAAGCAGGTGGGCCTTACCTGCTTTAGTAAAAGTATACCGGTGCAAACCGGTATGCGCGGAAGCCGTAAGTTGTGCCTTGATATTATTATCGCTCAAAAGCACTTCGTAGTAACCGGGTGAGGCCTTTTCCTGTTGATGGGAAAATTTGCTCTGAAACTTTTGAGGCTGTGCTCCCTGAAAGGGAAAGAACAGTACATCGCCCAGGTCAACACCACCTGTGCCGCTCAGATGGGTATGCGCAAAGCCCATGATCACGGTATCTTCATAACGGTAACCGGAACAATAGTTCCAGCCGAAATTGCCGGTTTCGGGGCTGAGCTGAACCATTCCGAAGGGCACTGTAGCACCCGGAAAAGTATGGCCGGTTGCCGATGTACCTATGAAAGTATTTACGTATTTACCATACTGGGCATTGGCTGATACAGCAGAGATCAACAGCATCAAAATGGCGGTTAGCTTTCTCATACCTTTATTCTTTGTATTCGATTGTTTTTTTAAGCACCACCTCTTCGGCCGAGCGGGCTATCATTACATCAAATGTACCGGGTTCGCTCACCAGTTTCATATCATTGTTCCAAATGGCAATATCTTCGGGTTTTACTACAAACTTTACTGTTTGTGTTTCGCCGGGCTTAAGGCTGATCTTATCGAAACCCTTAAGCGCCATTACCGGGGTGGTTACCGAATTTACTTTGTTGCCGAGATACATCTGTACCACTTCCTTACCCGTCATACTGCCGCTATTGGTTACATCTACCGAAACCGTCACCGCCTCATTTTTGCCGAATGATGCTGCCGAAACCTGCATATTGCTGTATTTAAACGAGGTATAGCTCAAGCCAAAACCAAAAGGGAACAGCACATCGGGCGATGAAAAAACATAATCCTGCCCTGGTTTTTCGGGAGAGCCGGGATTATGATAAAAGCCTTTATTAGATGCCACATGGTTATAAAATACCGGGATATGCCCGGTGGACTGTGGGATAGATACATTCAACCTGCCCGATGGGTTCACCTTGCCAAACAGGATATTGGCAATGGCATTACCGCCACGCTCGCCGGGATACCAGGCCTCCACAATAGCCGGGATATTTTTCTTTTCCCAGCTGATGCTTTGCGGCCTGCCGTGCACCAATACCAAAATTACAGGCTTACCGGTTTTATAAACAGCCTGTAATAATTCACGTTGTACGCCATCAGGGTTGATATCGGTAACATCATAACCCTCGCCACAGGTAAAAGGGTCTTTCGGCTCGCTTTCGGGTGCGTGACCGTTCCAGCCTACGCCCGAGAATACTACGCTGGTGGTACCTAAAACTACTACTACAGCATCGCTATTCTTTGCTGCCGTAACAGCTTCGGCAAAGCCACTTTTATCTGAACCTGAAAGGGTGCAACCTTTGGCATAATTGATCTTTATTTTATTGCCAACCAATTGCCTGATGCCATTAAGTACCGTTGTACCCGAGCGGCTATCTCGGGTTGAGCTATAATCGCCATACTGAACCTGGTTGGCATTAGGGCCTATCACCGCCAGCGATTTCAGGCTGTTTATAGTGAGCGGCAAAAGCTGTTTATCGTTTTTGAGCAGGATGATAGATTCCTCGGCTATTTGTTGCGACAGGGCGATATGCTCCGGGGTATGCACCCGTTTTTTTAGTACCGAGGTATCGGGCAATGCCTTTTCAAACAAACCTGCTTTAAATTTTATGGTAAGGATCCGGGCAACAGCGCTGTCAATCTGTGCTTCTTTTACTTTTCCTGTTTTTACAAGACCGATCAGTTTATCGTATACATCCGGGCTTGGGGCTTCCAGGTCAACCCCGGCACTTAGGCCGATGGGCGCGGCACCTTCGGCATCTTTGGCGATATGGTGAAAGGTGTATAAATGTTTAAGACCTTCATAGTCTGAAAACATATAGCCTTTAAAGCCCCATTCCTGCCTTAAAATGGTTTGCAATAGGAAATGATTGGCATGTGCGGGCACGCCGTCAATCTCGTTGTAAGCAGGCATAACAGCATAGATATTTGCCTTTTGCACCGCATCTTTAAAAGGTGGTAAAAACATTGAGCGTAATTCACGCTCCCCTACCGATGCCGGGGCCAAATTAATACCCGCCACAGGGATGCTGTAAGCTGCAAAATGCTTGGCCGTACACATCACTTTATCTTTCCCTATACCGTAAATGGTTTGTGAAGGATCGCCCTGCATCCCGATCACAAACGAGGTTCCCATTCTGCTTACGAGGTAAGGATCTTCGGCATAACATTCTTCGTTACGGCCATAACGCGGGTCGCGAATGAGATCAAACAGCGGTGAAAGCGCCTGGTCAACTCCCGATGAGGATGCTTCGTACGCAATTACCGAACCCATTTTTTCAATCAGTGCCGGGTTCCAGGTGCTGCCCTGCGCTATGGCCTGCGGAAAAATGGTAGCGCCTGCTGCCAGCTGCCCGTGCAGGCACTCTCCTATTTGTATAGGCGGAATACCCAGGCGCGTTTTTTCCTTAGCGTACTTTTTTGCGGCGATGGATAACGCCGAGATATCATTAATATTGGTGAAAGGACTTTCACAAACGCCATAAGCAATTGGGTTTTGCATGGAGCCTTTTAAGGAGTTCATGCTCATCTGGCCCACTTTTTCTTCCAGCGTCATGCGGCTTAGCAGGTCTTTCACCCGCTCAGCTACAGGTGCTTTGGGGTCTTTATAAACCTGCGCGCTGGCAATGTTTATTACAAAAGTTAACGCGGTAAGTAAGCATAGTTTCTTTTGCATGGGTATGAAATTTAGTAGGTTGTTGATGAAACATAAAATTAAGCGCCGTCATTGCGAGGAACGAAGCAATCGCGAACTATACAGAGTGGCTCTGTAGATCGGGGATTGCTTCGTTCCTCGCAATGACGCTTTTAGATTTTAATGCATCAAATAAAACTTCGGATAAAGCTTTTCCCCACCCGCAATTTTAAGCTCTATCAGGGTTTGGTTTTCGTTGGCTTTATCGGCAATGTAATGTCCGCTTAAAGCATATACGCCTTTTTTAAGGTGTAATAAAGCTTTTTGCGGTTCAACATAAGTATTTAATCCCATTTTTATTACCGGCACTTCATCCAAAAACAAAGCCGGGCTAACCTCAAAACCTGTGGTTAATTCATAATCGGCTTCCTTTTCAATCTTAATAAAACCTTTAATTTTCACCCAGTTAATGTAGCCATCGGTAACAGGTTTAACAGGAACAATCAGGTTTGTTTCTCCGGTTTCTGCTGGTTTTTCGCTTTCCAGTTTGGCTATATCATGTTCCCTCGTTTTAAAAACCTCATAGGCCATGCCGGGTTTCAGATTTGCAACTTTTTGGTGCGCTGGCTTGATACTCACACGCCTGATGCTGGCCGTTTGGCGAACGTGCTGATCATTCAGTGTCCAGGTGGTAAATGTTCTTAAACCAATGCTATCGTTTAAGGGCACATTAATATTTACAGGAAAAGGTGCAGACGGGCTATTATTATCCGGCATCTTTCCGTTTAACGCATAACGTACCTTAGCCCCTTGCAGCGGATAATTCAGCGTTAATTTAAACCTGCTTTTATTAGTAATTACATTATCAACACCGTCAATATCGGGCAGACGGGCGTTGAAATCCCACAGCTTAAACAGGCCATACTGGTTTTTCATTTTCCAGCCGAAGCGTTCAAGGTCCTTTTCATTTTTTGGGCTCCAGGTGAGTTCGGCTACGGCAAGGGCGCGGGGGTAAACCATATATTCGAGGTGTTGTACGTTTGGCACCTTTTCGTTCCAGATATTACCTTGTGCACCCAAAATATACTCGGCTTCGGCATTGGTTAATTCTTTTGACTGCGGCTCGTAATTGTACACCATTTGCCAGGTAACCGGTGGGTTCCAGCCTATCGGTTCAAGGTCTTCATTAGCCTGCGGAGCGTCAAAGTACATGTACGGCAACGGAGTCATTACCACATGGTGATGCATTTTGGCAGCGGCGATCCCTCCGGCTTCACCCTGCCAGCTCATCACCGTGGCCGATTCGGCAAGGCCACCTTGTAAGATCTCGTCCCAGCCTACCAATCGTTTATTTTTTGAGAGCAGGAATTTCTCTATCCGTTTAATAAAATAACTCTGTACCTCTTTTTCACTTTTCAGATGCTCGCGCTTCATGAGGGCAACAGCCGTCGGGCTCTTGAGCCAGTCAACCATCTCGGCCTCATCACCGCCAATGTGAATGTATTGATTAGGGAACAGAGCAATCACTTCCGTCAGTACATCTTCCATAAATTTGAAAGTATACTCACTTGGATCCAGCATGCGTACCCGGTGTTTAGCCCCTGTCGAGTCCTGGCAGCCCAGTTGTGGGTAGGCAAAAATAGCCGCCTCACTATGGCCCGGCATTTCAATTTCGGGCAGGATGGTTACAAACCTGTCCTGCGCATATTTGATCACCTCGCGGATTTCATCTTTAGTATAAAAACCATCCCTCCCCTCATCAATCAGGTTATCCAGCTTACGAAACTCTCCCCGTTTGGCGTAATAACTGATCTTTGAACCCACTTCGGTAAGGCGGGGATATTTATCAATCTGGATGCGCCAGCCTTCATCGTCGGTTAAATGCCAGTGAAACACATTCAGTTTGTAATGAGCCATTACATCAATGTATTTTTTAACTTCATCAACTGTAAAAAAATGGCGGCTTACATCCAAACTCAAACCCCGCCAGCCAAAACGCGGTTGATCTGCAACGGAGCAGGCGCTTATTTTCAATACCGGGCTTTTATCTGTCGGCAACAATTGAATCAATGTTTGTACTCCGTAAAACACGCCAGCACCATTACCGCTGATACTTACTGATGCAGGGGTTACGTGCATGGTATAGGCGCTTTCCGCGTTAGACCAAACATTGTTTAACCTGATAGCTGTTTTAGCCGGGATCTGTTCAAAAACCTTTACCGTTGTTTGAAACCCATAATTTTGATTAAGATAATCCTGCAGGTATTTGCCTATGGGTTCAGTTTCTTTATTAACCCCGATCACGGCATTCTTACTCAATAAAAAACTGCCTTTACCGGCTGTTAAGCTCACCGGTTGCGGTATAATATGAAACTGTGCTTTTACCGCTATAACTGATAAAAGCAAGGAAGCAGATAGAACTATATATTTTAACGATAGTATTTTCTTCATTTGAGGGGGTAATGAATAAGGTTATACCTTAATGGTGATATTCTTTTTATAAAGGATCCAGACCGGGACAAAAATGATCAGCACAGTTAGGATAGCCCCTGCCAGTGATGCGTTTTCGGGCGAGAGGTATGGTACAAACAAATGATTGTAAGTGAACGACCATAAATTAGTTTTCTGCACCGGAATAATAGACAATACAGCCGGGATAATATCAGCCAAAACATAGGCAGCAATGGCATTTCGCCCGAAAGCCAGAAAAGGCGGTAGCAAAGCTTTATTCCCTTTGATATCGATAAACCAATAAGATAGCGCCAGGACGTTGATAGCCAAACCAGCGGTAAGCAGCACAAATGAGCTTGTCCACAGTTGTTTGTTGATGGGGAAGAATGTGTTCCAGATCAGGGCCAGTACGATCAATACAATACCTGCCCCCATCATTTTAGACAGATCGATACTGGTTTTGAATTTACCCGTTTTGAGCCAGGTGCCGGTAAACACTCCTAATAAACATGTGGCAACAGATGGGATAGTGCCCAGTAAACCTTCCGGATCCCAGGTTTTGGATGAACCCCAGAGATGGTTTTCTGTAAATACCGACCGGTCGATCCAGGCACCTAAATTAGTAGCAGGTTCCAGGTTAGGTGTACCAAAACCGGGGACAGGCACCAGGGTCATTAATAAATAATAACCGATAAGGCAACTTACAGCAATAATTACCTGTGTACGAATGCCGGTTTTAACATACAGCAAGGCAGTTATACCAAACACAAGCCCGATGCGCTGCAACACACCGGGGAAACGCAGATGCGCGAATTGAAAATCGTTGATCAAGGGTAAACAAACGCCAAGGGCTATAATGATTAGCGTACGGCGCAGAATGGACAGCAGCAAAGCGTTGTGCTTCTCCACCTCGGCCTTTTTGCTTTCCATGGCGTATACAATGGATACGCCCACCATAAACAGGAAGAATGGAAACACCAGATCGGTTGGGGTACAGCCATTCCATTTGGAGTGTTCAAGAGGCCAGTAAATATGGCCCCAATCGCCGGGGTCATTTACCAGGATCATGGCGGCTACGGTAAATCCCCTGAAAAAATCAAGCGACAAGAGCCTTGGGCGGCTTGCCTTTACTGTGCCTGTATTTTTAAGCGGTTCCTGCTGGTTGATCACTGTAGCTGCCATGAGTTATTATTAGCTATTTTTTTTATGCGTTTTTAAAATGTATTTAAACTGGTAAGTACCCGAGCCAACATCCATTTGCATATCTCCGCCTACGGGTTTGATGTTTGCAATGTCTTTATTGGTGTTGATATCGATATTACTTTCAGTCACCGGGCCATCAACGGCAGGTAAGGTGATCTGTGCAGTGGTATTTGGCGGTACGATAATATCAAGGGTAAAAATGCCATTATCAATACTCCAGGCCGATTTTACCTTCCCGTAAAGTGTTTCCAGCTCGGCATTGGCATTGGTTAGTTTACCACCGGGGTGTGGAAATATGTTTATTTTATGAAAACCAGGCGCTCCTTCATCAGTGTTAATGCCGGCTATAACGCGGTACATCCAATCACCTATGGCTCCGTAGGCATAGTGGTTAAAGGAGTTCATCTCCGGATCTTCAAAGGTGCCGTTGGGTTTTATGCCATCCCAGCGTTCCCATATGGTAGTAGCCCCGTTTTTTACGGGATAAAGCCATGAAGGATATGATTCTTTCATTAACAGGTCATAAGCAATATCAGTGTGACCGAAACGGCTTAATACATGGCAAATGTAGGGCGTACCTAAAAAGCCTGTTGTAATGTGTTCATCATAATCCTCAATATTGCTTACCAGCCTTTTTGCTGCAGATTCGCGCAGGTTTTCGGGCAGCAGGTCAAAATTCAGCGCCAGCACATATGATGTTTGCGTACCCGAAATCATCCTGCCGTTAGGCGTAACATATTCTGCCTGGAAAGCCTTTTTGATATCAGCCAGTAGCTGGGTGTATTTTTTAACATCATCATCCTTACCCAATATGGTGGCTGCATTGATAACCAGTTGAGTTGAGTAAGCATAAAATGCCTGGGCTATCAGGTTTTTATCGGTCAGGGCGGCACCATCCTCATAATCGGTGCCGGCATAAAACAGCCAGTCGCCAAAGTGGTTACCCGTATCCCAAAGGCCGTTACGGGTGTGGCGGGTGATATACCCTACCCAGGCTATCATGCTTGGATACTGATTTTCTAACACCTGCTTATCACCATAGGCCAGGTAAATATTCCATGGAACAATAGTCGCCACATCGCTCCAGCCCGAAGCCGCGGCCGAAGCACTATCCAGCATATTAGGGATCACGTAAGGCACAGCGCCATTTTTATGCTGATCGGCCGAAAGGTCTTTTAACCATTTGGTAAAAAAACCGGCCACGTCCATATTGAAGGTAGCTGTGCGACAAAAGGCCTGGGCATCGCCTGTCCAGCCCATGCGTTCGTCGCGCTGAGGGCAGTCGGTAGGGACATCAACAAAGTTGCCCTTTTGGCCCCATTGAATATTATGCTGTAACTGGTTAATGAGCGGATTGGAGGTAGAAAACATGCCAGTTTGTGCCATATCTGAGTATACAGCAAAGGCAGCCACATTTGTTGAATCCAAAGTACCGTTATATCCCTCTACCTTCAGATACCTGAAACCCTGGAAGGTAAAATGCGGCTCGAATGTTTCAATACTATCGCCTTTGAAAATATAGGTATTTTCCTGTTTAGCCGTGCGCAGGTTTTTGGTGTAGAAGTTCCCTTTCTGATCCAAAACCTCGGCATGGAATAACTTTACCGTGTCGCCTGCTTTGGCCTTCAGTTTAAATTGTACCCAGCCAACCAGGTTCTGCCCAAAATCAACCACATGCTCGCCGGCAGGAGTAGTAAACACTTTAAGCGGCTTAAAAATTTCATGCTTGCGCACCGGCGGGCCAAAAGTAGCCACTAAATTATCTTTAACGGTATCAATTGTACGTACCGAATCCCAGTTGAGATCTTTGTAGGCAATGGTCGACCAGCCCTTCTTTTCCTTACGGGCATCATAAACCTCGCCATCAAAAAATGATGATGAACGGATCGGGCCATAAGCAACCTTCCATGTTTTGTCCGAATTGATGAGTATCCGTTTGCCATTGGTATACACAATCTCTAACTGGAAAAGCAAACCAAGCTTGGTGCCATACACATTCTTTTTACGGTTGTAAGTATAGCCGCGGTACCAGCCATCGCCAAGGGTTACGCCAACAGCGTTATCACCTTTCAATAAATCGGCGGTTACATCGTAAACCTGGTATTGCAAGCGTTTATTATAGCTCGTCCATCCGGGGGCAAAATAGTCGGTGCCTATCCGTTTGCCGTTAAATTGTGCCTCATACAAACCATGCGCAGTAATGTATAAATGTGCGGCGCGCACTTTATGGTCAATCTTAAATGTCTTCCTGAACATAGGGCTGGGGCCACCGGTGGTATCCGACTGATAGTTGTCCTCTATCCATTTGGCACTCCAGTCGGCAGGTTTAAGCAGGCCCATTTTCCAGGAGTTAACCATGCTCCATGGGGTAACCTGTTGCCTGTTGTTCCAGATGCGCACCTGCCAGTAAACTTTCTGGCGCGAGGCAAGTGCAGGCCCGGCATAATAAACGTGCAGCGATTCGCCTGAGGCAACTTTGCCCGATGTCCAGAGTAGTTCTTTGCCTTTAAGTAATGATACCGCATTGCTGCCCACCCTTACTTCATAGGCAATTTGCTGAATGTTACGGTCGCGGGTTATCAGTTTCCAGCCAAGGCGGGGGGTAGCTTCATCTACAGAGATGGGGTTTATTTTATACTCGCAAACCAAATTATCAACCCGGAACGGCGGGGGAACCGGCAGCGCTTTTTGCGCCTGTGCTATTATGGGCAGATAAGAAAAAAGCAATATAATGATGCGTGTGCATACCTTTTTACACATACCTTTTAGGGTTTAATAGTTCATGCTATTAAAGATACTTTAACAGCGATATTGTTTTGATATGCACCTGTTATTTTTATTGAGCAGGCCGAAAAAATGATGCGCTCATTGCAATATACCTTATAAACGTAATATGGCCCGGTAAAAGTTTCGACCGGGCCATGTAACATTATTAATGTTCGAGGTTTGCTTCGTTTAAAGGATATTGGAAAAGCAGGCGGATGTTGCTGTATGCTGCTGAGTTAATTTGCCATGAGTCATTTTTGTAAGCCCTTTCACTCGCGGCATGTGCTTTCATTACTTCTGTTGCCTTGCCTGTACGCAAAAGATCAAACCAGCGGTGATTTTCAAAAGCAAGCTCCACCTGGCGTTCGTGGGCTATTGCAGTGCGAAACTGTTCCTGGCTGCTTACATTTAAATCGGGATTATCGTTGCCCATTGATTTAGGTTCAAGCCCGGCACGCTGCCTAACCAGATTAAGGTATTTAAAAGCATCACCGCCACCTGCAAAGCCCTGCTCGTTCAAACATTCGGCCAGCATGAGGTAAACATCTGCGTAGCGGTAAACAGGAAAGTTGTTAGGCGTAATACCCTTAACAGCAGTTTTTGGCCCTGTAAATTTCTTTATGAACGGTAAATCGATACCATATTCGTCTGAAGTAAAATCAATAAGTGATGCATCTCTTCTTTCATCCCCATCTTCAAAGGCGTTTACCAAATCCTGCGTAGGGATATTCCATCCGTTTTGGGCATTATTGTCAATGGAGTAACCGGTAACATCTTCATCGTAATAATCCCAGGGGATAAATGTGTCGATAAAATCGCTGCCCAAACCATTTGTACCCTCTATGTATTGAATCTCAAAGATCGATTCGGGCCCATTCTCCGTATTCACGTTGAAATTATCGGCGTAGTTATGGTTGAGACTATAAACGCCTGATGATACCACACTGCGTAAAAGCGGTATAGCCAGGTTAAACTTCTTTTGGGTCATGTAAACTTCGGCAAGCATCGTCTCGGCTGTACCTTTAGTAACCCTGCCCTTATCAGCTGTAGCCACATATCTTAAGGGCAGTTTAGCAATAGCAGCCTGCGCATCAGCAATGATCTGCGTATAAACAGATGCTGCCGGCGATTTTGTAGACAGATCATAAGCATCACCTACCGATTTTGGCTCGGTAAGCACCAGCGGTACATCGCCAAACATACGCACCAGGTTAAAATAATTGAACGCCCGTAAAAACAAAGCCTGCCCACCTACAGTATCAGTAGTTGCAGCATCAAGCTTAGCCGCAGGCAAACGATTGATTATAACATTGCACCGGCCTATTCCGGTATAGCTTGTGCTAAAGTAATCCTGCACAATGTCGTTGTTATTTAATTCCCGAAACTCATCAAGCTCTTCCTTACTGGTACCCGAACGGTCATAGGGATCATATTCATACGAAGTATTATCAGACCGCATTTCGCCCATTGCCCAAAACGATCCTGTATATAAACCCTGAAGCGGAGCATAAGCGCCATTAATAGCCTGAACAAACTGGGCCTTGGTTTTAAAAAAGTTGGCGCTGTTTTGAGTATCTGTAGGCTGCAGGTTAAGATAATCTTTTTTACAGCCATAAAAACCAATAGCTGCCAGGGTAAGAAAAAGGTATATGTTTTTTTTCATGGTTTCCGATTCTTAATGTTGCTCAAATTGAGTTCTCCGTAGTTTCCGTGTAGCCTAAAATGTCACGTTACAACCTAATGTGTAAATTGCCGAAACAGGATAGCCTGTAAAATTCACATTAGGCGATAAAGAGCGGTTTCCCTGTTGTCCTTCAATGCCAACCTCGGGATTACCTCCCTTATATCCTGTTATCAGGATAGCGTTTTGAGCACTGAAATACACCCTGAAATTTCTGCTGAACTTTGTTTTGAAGTTGTACCCGAGGTCGATATTCTTCACCATTAAATATGAATTACTCTCAACCCAGTATGACGGATAAAAATCGCGGGCCAAACCGGTATTTGAAGTTGTGGTAGGCAGTAAACCTGCCCCGGGCTGCTGCGGCGATCTCCAGCGGTTTATAACGCTTTGCTCAACATTAAAAATGCCATCCAAATTGGTAGTAAATTGCTTGTACATATCAAATACATGCCCCCCTACCGAGCCGGCAGATATAATGTTCAGATCAAATTGTTTATAACTGAAATGATTATTAAAGCCGAATGTAAACTTAGGCCATGGGTTACCGATAGGTACCTGGTCTTTCCCATCAATTATACCATCACCATTAACATCCTTATACCTCACATTACCTATATTTTCACCATCAAAGTGGGGGTATTTGTCAAGTTCGGCCTGGCTTTGGAATATGCCCTCAAAAATATATCCGTAAAACTGCCCAAGAGGCAACCCTACCATGGTAATACTGGTTGGGTTGTCGTTCAGGGGCGCGTCATAGATTTGAGGTGTAGGGCCAAGACTTAAAACCTTGTTACGATTAAACGATATATTAAAATCTGTACTCCAGTTAAAAGCCTTGCTAACAATATTTTTGGTAGTTACCGTAAATTCAAAACCGCGGTTACGCACGTTACCTACATTTGATAACGCGTATCCATAACCCGAAGCTAAAGGTACCGGTATGTATTGCAGTAAGCGTTCAGTAAAGCGGTTATAATATTCGGCAATTAAATAAACCCGGCCTTTAAATAATGAAAGGTCCATACCTATATCAAACTGTTTGGTGGTTTCCCAGCCTACTTCGGTATTACCAAGCGAAGTAATTGATTTTCCGGGAGCCAGCCCTCCGCCAAATGTATAATTGGTTTCATCAACAGTTGGGATATAATCATAGTTACCTACGCTGTTATTACCTGCGTGACCATAGCTGGCAGTAAATTTCAACTGGTCGATAACATTTGTTTTTGGAAAGAACGACTCGTCAGAGATCCGCCAGCCCCCTGATACTGAAGGAAAAGTTCCCCAGCGGTGCCCTGGCGCAAACCTCGATGACCCATCGCGGCGTATAGAAGCACTTAATAAATATTTATCCTTAAAGGCATAATTTACCCTGCCAATCAATGATAATAGCCTCCACTCTTCGTCACCGCCATCTGCCGTAATAATAGTAGCAGCTCTTATTGAATGGACAACATCATCCGGGAAACCTGTACCGTAAGTTAAACGGTAATGGTTGGTTTCCTGTTGAATCGAATAATCGCCCAAAACGCTTAAAGTATGGTTACCCCAGGTTTTTTTATAGTTCACCGAGTTTTCGCTGAGCCAGTTAAATGAATTTGATGAATTGAATGACCCGACAGCTTTAACCTGCGTTCCGTCTTTATTTGCAACACGAAAACCGCCCAGGAATGAGGGGCGGAAGTAATCGCCGTTGCTATTCTGATAATCGATGCCAAAAGTCGATTTCACATCCAATCCCTTAATTATTTCCCAGTTAACGTATGTATTAGCCAGGGTACGGAATTGTGCATATTTATTGGTAGTATTAACCAGTTCACTTACAGGATTTGCATTAAGCGCTGTACCCGGAATATTTTCATTTCCTGCCGAACCTACAACATTGGTATATGAACCATCAGGTTGTTTTACAGGTGTAAGCGGGCTTTCAAGATAAGCCTGGCTTAATATAGCCTGATCAAAATGGCCATCAGTTTGCTGTAATTTACGCTGGCTATAAGTTGACGCAATACTAAGACCGGCTGTAACGTTTTTAAACAGATCGGCATCCATATTGGCTTTTACAGAATATCTTCTGAAACCGGTGTTGAGCACGGTTCCCTCCTGGTCAAAATATCCTAATGAAAACAAGGAGCGCATCTTATCAGTCCCGTTTGATACGGTAACATCGTAATTTTGTATGGGTGCATTACGGGTAACGGCATCATACCAGTCGGTACCTTTGCCAAGTGCCTTGGGGTTCCTGAAGGCTTCAGGTACCTGGTCAATACTGAAAGCCACACCGTTTACCTTATCCAGGTCCTGCAAGGCTTCAATGCGCCATTGCGCATATTGCTCGGCGGTCATCATTTTCAGTTTGGTTCCGGACAATATGGTTTGCACACCCGATGAAGTATTTACGGTTACGGATGACTCGCCCTTTTTTGCCCTTTTGGTGGTGATCAAAATAACACCATTTGACCCTCGTGAACCATAGATAGCCGTAGAAGCCGCATCTTTTAATACACTGATATTTTCAATATCATCGGGGTTAATGGTACTTAAAGGATTAGAATATTGATCAAAACCCGGAGAGATAGGAAACCCATCTATAACATACAAGGGATCATCACCTGCCCCGATTGAACCGGCGCCGCGGATATTAACGGATACGCCGCCACCCGGTGTACCCGTTACCTGGTTAACAGTAACACCTGCAAGCTGACCTGCAAGTTTCAAGTCAAGGCTTGCTGTTTTAATCTCTTTGATGTTGGCCATTTTTACCGAACCAACAGCACCGGTTACATCCTTACGTTCCTGGTTGCCATAACCTACAACAACCACTTCTTTTAATTCTTTGTTATCCTCTTCAAGTACAATATTTATTGAAGTACGTTTATTTACCGGTTCCTCCTTGGTTTGAAACCCAATAAATGCGAATACAAGCGTACTGTTATCTTCGGCAGTGAGGGTATATTTACCTTCAACATTGGTTACAGCCCCAACATTAGTCCCTTTTACACGAACGTTAACACCCGGAAGCGGCTGGTTTTTATCATCAGTAACAGTACCGTTTATAGTTATAGGTGCTTGTGCAGGTTTTGTAACGGCACCATCCTGTTTATTAACAATAATATTTTTATTATCAATTACATAAGTTAAAGGTTCATCTTTAAAACATTGCTGCAAGGCTTCCTGGAGCGTTGCGTTGGTTAATGATAAATTAACCGGCTTCGCTTTTGAAATATCCTTATACCTGTAAAAAAAATAATAGCCGCTTTGCTTTTCAATTGCTTTAAAAGCTTTATCAATAGCTATCCCTCTCTCATTCAGCGTTATAGTTTGCGAAAAGCTTTTAGCGCTTAGCTGCAGGCAGCCGATAATTAGTAATAAGACGGTTAATCTCATCGTCAAAAACAGTTTTGAATGTGTACCAAAGGCACTAAATACTTTACCAGTAAAGTTTAAATGCATAACTTCGTGATGTTTGGGTTAAAAAAAATCTGTTATTGAAAATTCAGGAAAGCTTGATCCAATTCATTATGCCGGAAGCGTTGCAGCGCTTCCGGCTTTTCTTTCATTTGGATAAGGGAACTTAGGTTGGAATATTTTGAGCGTCAGTGTTTCTTCATAGATTTTGGGTTATGCAGTTAAAAATCAGTTGCCGGTTATTTTAAGGGGTAACAATTATCTTTTTGTTCTCGATCCTAAAACGCACGTGGCTTAACTCAAGGATATGTAACACCTGTGATAGTTTTACATCCCTGCTGATCTTACCTACAAACTCATCATCAGGTATTTTACCTTCGTACATTACTTCGGTACCATACCACCTCGAAAGCTGCTTCATAATTTCTTGTATGTTTACCCGCTCAAAGTCAAAGAAGCCGTTTTTCCAGGCTACCACTTCGTCGGTATCTACATCAATAATTTTAATGCCTTTATTATTTATAACACCCTGCTGACCGGGCTTTAGCAAATTACTTATATTACCCTGGGTTAATCGTACCGAGCCTTCAAGCAGGGTAGTTTTAACAGCGGCCTCATCATTATAGGCCATGATATTAAAATGTGTACCAAGTACCGCTACCTCAATATCTTTAACCATCACATTAAAAGGTTTTGTTTTATTTTTGGCTACTTCGAAGTAACCCTCGCCGGTGAGCTCCACATCGCGTTCATTACCCGTAAATGCCATAGGGAATTTCAGGGAAGAGGCAGAATTAAGCCATACCTTTGAACCGTCAGGAAGTACTACCTGGTACTGACCTCCCCTCGGCGTACTAATAGTATTATAAGCAAGCGGGCCATTTTGATGCTGGTCTTTATCTTCAGTATAAACTACCTGGCCATCCTGTGTTTTATTGATGCTGATGTTACCCGACTGGTTCAACAAACCAATCTTAGCCGAGTCCAATATCAGCTTAGTGCCATTGGCAAGGGTTAAAACAGCCCTGTTATCGCCGGGATCAACATCATGTTTTACAATTGCTTTGCTTTGAGCAGCCATTTTTTGCTGTTCATGTTTATTGTACCAATGATAAACAGCAGTACCCGATAACAGCAATATGATAGCGGCGGCGGCCACATTTCTGAAAAGATGAAGCCTTATAACCTGAGGCTGTGCGTTGAATACAGGTTCGGCGATAGCCTTCCTGATGTTATTTAACATGCGGTCTTCCAGTTCCTGCTTTACACCAATAACTTTTTCATCCCATTCGTCGGCATCACCCTGAAAGCTTTCAAAAAAATTCAACAACTGTTCCTTCTCCGCTGCAGTTGCCTGCCCGGCGAGGTATTTATCTATCAGTTGTAAAAATTCTTGTTTTGACACAAATACGGTTTTGTAAGGGAGAGTAAAAAAACAGGGGTATCCCCTACGCCGAAATGAAAAAAATTAAAATATTTTTTGAAGAGGTGTCATGTGTCCGGGCCGTTTAATCTATGAGCAGGCAATAACATACAAGAAATACTTATTTTATTAAATTCACGTTAAACGCCCGTTACGCAAAGCCAACAATTTAATAGGTTATATATGAGATTGCCCGACAATTAAACGAATCACAATTTTAAAATATAAAACAATGAAAAATCCTATGTATGCGAACCGTAATCACTATCTGATCTTTAACTGGATATTTATTGCCGGCCTGCTATTATTGGCACTTAATGACCATTATTTCAAACAGCATTATACCAGTTGGCTGACCGGGAAGCTGTCGGACTTTGCAGGGCTATTGATCTTCCCTATGTTTTTATTGTTCCTCTTTCCAAAACTCTCCAAATGGTCGGTTATCGTAACAGGCCTGTTTTTTATTTTTTGGAAAACGCCTTTTTCAACAGGCTTTATTGAGGCCTATAATAAAATCTCATTCATACCGATCACCAGAACGGTCGACTATAGCGATTATATCGCTTTATCCGTTCTGCCTTTATCCTGGTACCTGATTCAGCGTATCGACAAATACAGGGTCGGCCATTTTTTGCCTGTTTTTTTACATTTTCCAGCCATTGTTCCTATTGCGTTGGTTTTTATGGCTACAGCACCGGCCACCAGGTATTATATGCAGCCAGGCGGGGATATTCATATCGGGAAATCCTACAGGATGAAAATGTCAAAAGAAAAGGCGCTGGCTAAACTAAGGGCAAAAGGTTACCGGATTGAAACGGACACCTCGCAACATTTCTTTACTGAGAGGGCGGATTATTATCTGATCAATAACCTTGCCCTTGACGGCGGCAAAGACACGCTGCAAAGCTTGCAATTTGGCTTTCTTGGCAGCGGCGACAAACCGTTATTGTTGATCAATAATATCAAACTAAAACCGGCTGATAAAGAAAAGAGCCTGAAATTGTTAAAGAAGTCTTATCAAGAGTTAATCAAGTCGAATATTGTCGACGAGGTGAGATAGGATGAACTGTTATTGTCGCGGCATAAACGATTGCCACCTAAAAACCAACTATTAAATCCCCAAAATCAGTAAGAAGTTGTTTAAAAACAACCAGAATATTTAACTATTCAATAGCATATTCATTGCCATTGACTCCGGTCAGCGGCAATGAATAGAACTTGTATTTTCAAATATTTTCCAGAATCTTATCCGATGTTATTTATCCAAAAGAAACATCAACGCTTCCAGGATAAAAGCAGAACCTAACGAACCGCGCAACTGGCGAAGCGCTTTGGTTAAATGGTTTTCGACAGTTTTGGTAGAGATATTTAACTGCAGGGCTATTTCCTTATGGCTAAGGCACTCTTCACGGCTGAGCTTGTAAACTTCCCTGCATTTCTCGGGCAGGGTATCAATTACCTGGTTTATTTGCAGCAAAAGCTCCTTATGCTCGATACTGTTATGAGTGGCGGGGGTATGCAGACGTTCTATCAGGTCGTCAAAGATCTCGCTTTTTACCGAACCGGTTCGGATTTGCCGGTACACGCCATAGCGTACAGATGCATACAGGTAGGCTTTCAGCGATATACTGATCTCAACTTCGGTACGGCAATCCCAAAGCTTGATAAACAATTCCTGGATAATATCCTCACATGCCTGTCTATCTTTTAAAATATTGTATGCCGCCTTAAAAAGCGAAGCCCAGTATCTCCTGTAAATCATAGAAAGCGCCGCTTCATCATCAGCCTTTAACAGGCCAATGAGCTGCATATCGCTCATCATAATTTTATCAGGCATAGTTTACCAATTAAGTTATCCGAAAAACCAAGGCTAAAATTACTTAAATATTAATTTAATATATTTAAAAAGTACAATTAAGCTTATCAACTAATAGTGAAGCATTTAACCATGCTTTTTGATTGTTATATATTAATATAAAATAAGCCCGGGGTTATCTGAAACTGCACAGGATATCCCGTTTGTTATATTACATGTTAAAAAAAGAGCTGCCCCTCCGGGCAGCTCTCCACTCTTAAAACACTCAACTTTGAAAACAATCAATTCTTCAATATTGTATTTGCCAGCGCCAGCTCTTCGCCGGATATGGTATGCTGACGGCCTTTATATATTTTGAGGGTCACATCCGCATTCAGTTCCTTTAATATTTCTGCACTCTCATTAACCCGGCTAACCGGTACATGAGGATCAGGATCACCAGTAGTGATAAGCACCGGGGTATTGCTAAAATCGCCTTTATAGTTTTCTTTAACCAGCTGCTCCCCTATCAATCCGCCGGTGAAAGCGATAATCCCCCCGTAGCTGCCGGCATTGCGGCCTGTATATTCAAGCGTTAAACATGCGCCCTGCGAAAACCCGAGGAAATAAATATCTTCCTGTGCTATTCCTTTTTGTTTAAGGTCATCAACCAGTTCCCCAATTACCTCAAGGGCCGAATCAAGCGCCGGCTGATTGTTTTCAACCGGTGCCATAAAACTATAAGGATACCAGCTATGTTCATTGGCCTGCGGCGCGTAGATGGCAAAACCATCCAGTTCCAGGTGATCTTTAAGTGAGATGATCCCGCTTGCCGATGCCCCGCGGCCATGTAACATGATGATGGCCTTTTTTGCCTGTTCGGCAGGCACGCCTGCCGTAACAACCTGTTTAGTGTGCCTGTACATAATTAAACTAATGATGGTAATGTTTTCTCTAACTCGCTGCGCAGGTTTTCATACTGTACAGGTAATTTTAAACCGGTACCTAATAGCTCAGCTGGCTCATCAACCGCAAAACCCGGGTTATCGGTTGCTATTTCAAACAATACGCCACCTGGTTCGCGGAAGTATAATGAATAGAAATAGTTCCTGTCTATTTTATCGGTAATATGCAAACCAAGACCGGCTATTTTTTCGCGGTATTCCATCAACACTTTTTCGTTAGGGACGCGGAATGCTACGTGGTGAACAGAACCACCTGCTACATGACCGGCAACTTCTCCCGGAACCTCAACCAGGTCAACTATGGCTGCGTTTTCAACAGCATCGGTAATAAACCTGTAGCGGTTAACATGCTGCTCCAACAAACGGTAGCCTAAAACACCGGTTAATATTTTGGCAGTAGCCTCAATTTTGTTTGATGTAATAGTAATACTGTGGAAACCCTTGGTTGCATTGGCTGCGGTTACTTCAGCAGTTTCCCATGGTGTGCGGTTATCGGCAGTTTTGGGCACGATAAGCTCAAATTTCAAACCATCAGGATCGAGGAATGTAAGATATTGCTCTCCAAATTTTTCGGCTGGTTTGTTGTAAATCACATTGTTATTTTCAAACCTTTTCAACCAAAAATCAAGACTGCCTTCAGGTACCGAATAACCGATTTCGGTTACCTGCCGTGCACCGCGACGACCGGTAGCTATGCCTTCCCATGGGAAGAAAGTAAGGATAGAGCCGGGAGTACCGTTTCCATCGCCATAATATAAGTGGTAAGTACCGGGATCATCAAAGTTCACAGTTTTTTTTACCAACCTTAAGCCCAGTACACGGGTATAAAAATCATAGTTTTTTTTGGCATTGCCAGCAATTGCAGTAATGTGGTGAATGCCGTTTATAGTGTTTTCCATTGTCTTCCTTGTTTTAAATCTTTTAATACTTGCTGTGTTATTATGATTCAAAATTACGGTCAAAATTGCCGGCGGCACTTGATGTAGGATAAGAAAAATGGGGAGGGGGAATGAAAATAGGTCTTACTTTTAAAAATTGTCATTTCGATAGAGCAGGGCAGAAATGAGCGTCGGGGCGAAAGAGAAATCTTATAAGCCCGGCAAATTTAGCCTGCAAAGTTTAACTAAGCATGTTGGATAAGATTTTATTATAAGGAGAATTGACAGTCTTCTTTTGAGTGAAAAATATCTACATTTAAATCATGTGGAATCACAATTACTACGTTTATATCACAACCAATCCAAGTAAAACAGTTTTGTATATAGGCGTCACTAATGATATAAGTGTGAGGGTTCTGCAACATCAAGAGAATAAAGGCACGAACAAATCATTCACCGGAAAATACTATTGCTATCACTTAGTTTATTACGAACACTTTACTCATATTGAAAGTGCCATCGCCAGAGAAAAGGAAATCAAGAAATGGCGCAGAGAAAAGAAAGTTGCGTTAATTGAGTCAACTAATCCCAGCTGGACTTTTCTGAATGATAGTGTAATTGAATAACATTTTTTGCTAATTCAAAAGAAAAATGTCATTCCCGTAGAGATAGGTCTTATACACATATTAAATGTCCATAGCTACTTGGTAGGGTGTAAAAGATTTCTCTTTCGCCCCAGCGCTAAGTCCGCCCTGCTCTTTCGAAATAACATTTCTTTCCCGTTTGTCATTTCCGCAGGGAGAATCTTATGCGTCATGAAACTACGCCAATGCACTACGCCTTGCGGGGAGTATAAGATTTCTCTTTCGCCCCAGCGCTAAGTCCGCCCTGCTCTTTCGAAATAACATTTCTTTCCCGTTTGTCATTTCCGCAGGGAGAATCTTATGCGTCATGAAACTACGCCAATGCACTACGCTTTGCAGGGAGTATAAGATTTCTCTTTCGCCCCGACGCTCATTTCTGCCCTGCTCTATCGAAATGACAAAAGAGAATTAAGCCACCACCGTACTATACAAAAACACGGCCGATTCCCCCAATATCACCTGATCGCCTTCGCTCAGGGGGTGGCCTATCTGGGTTGAATTAAGTTTGATCATTTTGCCATCGGCAGCAATATGGATCTTGGTTTTATTGCGTGGGGGAACGCCGCCTTCATCCGCAAAGATCATGAAGCGTTCGCTTTCGGCATCCCATTCAATGTGAGCGTGCTGCCTGCTGATGTATTTATTGCTTTCGTCCCTGCTCTCACCCGGAAAAACCATTTGATTAAGCCTGAACGAACCATTTTCGGTAACTGCTTTTTTGTCCCGGCCAATGTTGAGCTTGGGATCTGTAGCTTTGATCAGGTATTCTTCTTTTTCAGCTTCGCCGCTCAAAATTCGCAGATAGGCCGTAAAGGATGCGGCATTATGAGCCACCTGTTTGCGGGTGTTCATTACAAAGGCAACGTCCAAGTCTGAGATCCGTTTTGCCTCTACCGGGAGTTCTTCCGTAAACTCAACATCCAAAGTCCAGTCCAATGGTAAATTGATGGCGAAATCGTCGGCTATTTTTTGGACTTCATTTTTGAATAGCTGTTTATCGTGCACATAAACTGCCCCTTCGTAAATAGGTTTATCCTCCGCATCGGAAGCTATAAAAAGCTTCAACTCTTTTATATGACCGCCTTCACCACCTTCTATCTTTTGCAGCGATTCTTTAATAAAACGTAATATAACCTCGCGTAAGCTTTTTACATCCCAGGGTTGTTTTTCGCCGCTTCTTTTAAATAAACTAAATGCCATTTGCTCTTCCTTTCTGCTTAAACACTATTCTTCGGTAGTAGTTTCTGTTTCCATGCTTTTTATATAACCTTTCTTTAACAGGAATGGGATCACGTGGTTCCCAGCCAGGTGCACGGCGTCTGATGAGCCACGGGTCGACTCCACCCGGATACAAACTACGATATAACCACTGCCCTTTTCTTTTGGTGCAAAGAAAACATACCAGCCGTCATTAACGCTCTGGTTCCTCACAATCCGCTCCGGCGTACCGGTTTTACCGGCTACCTTGATACCTAATATAGGGGTTTTAGGCGCGCTTTGCTCAATCATATATTGCTTTAACAAAGCAGCATATCGCGGATCATCGGCCAGTTTGATACCGCTTTTTACCGTCACTGCCGAGTCGGCTATTTTTAGCGCATACCTGTTAGGCATCAATATGCCTCCATTAGCTACACCGGATACCAACCTTGCTATAGCGGCCGGAGTGGCAATCAGTTCGCCCTGTCCCCAGGCCATGCCCGAAATACCTTTGGCCCGCGTTTTATGGATGTTATTAGGGTCGTATCTCGGTTTGGTATTAAATTCGGTTTTACGCCATAGGGCGCGCCATTTATCTTCCTGGGTGGTATTCAATACCGGTTTATTGTAATAGTAGCCGCCTACACCGTGCAAAAACATCCCGGTTTTAAGATACAGCGTAGCCATATATTCTTCAAGATGTTCCTGGTTGGCCAGCTTAATAAAATATACGTTGTTTGATTTGGCAATGGCCCGCTCCATGGTGATCATCCCGGTCTCATCCGGTTCGATGCCTTTAGTACGGATCCGTTCTTCGGTGCTTACATGATATTCTACATCAGCAGCGGCTATTCCTAACTTATTAAATGCCGACATAGCCGTTAAAACCTTCGCCGTTGAGCCCGGCTGACTGGCATAGGTAAAGCCCAGATCGGTAGTGGTTAGCCAGGTAGCCAATTTATTCTGATCGGCAATGGGCATGGTAAGCTGATCCCAGTTATGCACCGGCGGCAGCGGGTATTGTGCAGACGTAAGCACATCGCCGGTATTGGATTCAACTATCACTACCGAAACACGGTTATCATTCAGCGAAGTATCAGATGCGATAGATTGCTGGATGCTGGTTTGCAGATCGGCATCCATGGTGAGTTTTACATCTCGGTTCTTGTTTTTGAAGGCATCCACTTCCGGGCCGTTGATATCGCTGATGAGGAGGTTGGCTAATGCGCTGTAGTCCTTTTTGGCTACGGTCATTTCTTTCATGCCGCGGGGCAAAAACCTGTCTTCCTGGTAACGTGATGCCTTTACATTATAATTGGTAATTGGCATGTGAAAGCCACGAAGTTCAGCAGCGTGCTCATATTCGGCAAAATAGCCGTTGGTACTGCCATTGAAAACTCCCGTGTTCTGATCGCCCGTCCAGAAAAACATTTGTTCTTCAAAAGGATAAAACCTATCCAAACGCTTATGCATCGCCGAATCCAAATCGTAATGCAGCATGCCCGAAGCGTTTAATTTGTTTTTTTGTTTTTCGATTAGCTCGGGCTTGCTGGTAGCCAGGATAAGGCCGTTACGGTCGTATATGGTACCTGCCTGCAGCTTATTCATCAATATGGCAATGCGTGGGTTGTAGCTAAACATGCGTAAGCCACTTTTATCAGCAACCAAAGCCGGTTTTACAACCCATTGTTTATTATCTGTAGTATAACGCGAAACATTTACCACCAACAGCACAACTCCTGCTAACGCAGCTGCCAAAGCAGGCACCAGGTTTTTATCCTGTTGTTTGGTGATATAATCCATTTGTACGGCCGTACCCCTAACCGATGAAACCGATAATAGGAAACCCGCTGCCAGCAAATTTATTACCAATGACGAACCGCCGTAACTTTCAAATGGTAGGGAAACCCCTGATAAAGGTAATGCCCCGATGGAGCCTCCCGCAATCAGCAAAAACTGCACAAAGGTACATACGCCTATGCCCGCACTGAGATAAAACAACAGCGGCATCCCCGTTTGCCGGCCAATAATGATGGAACGGTGCAGATACAGCAAAAACAGGATGAACACAGCAGCCATACCAGCCCAGCCAAATTCTTCGCCGATGGATGGCAGGATCATATCGGTATGGGCTTCGGGGATGGTTTTAGCAAAACCTTGTCCTACGCCCTGACCACTTAAACCTCCGCTGGCCATTGCCCAGAGGCCGTTAGCTACCTGGTCGCCGCCATAAACTTCGTTATTCCAGGCATCCTGCCAGATGGCCTTACGTTCCACCAAACGCTCAACCGGACCGGGGATAATTTTATCAAGACCGGGAATTTTATCGATGGTAAAAAAGGCAGTGATCACCACCAAAGCCATGATAGCCGATTCGCTCATTCTCCGCCGCCTGAAAAACACAACGCCTCCAAGCGAAAAGAATGTAATACCCGCGCTAAGCCATACATTATCAAAAAACCAGGTAGTGAGTACAAACAACACCACAAAGCCTGCCATATACAGAAAATCGCCCCGCGAAAACGAGAACAGGATGATGAATGTAAAGCAGATCACCATGGCCGGGCCCAAATCGCCCAAAACCAAAAACAATAGTAAGGTGATTACCGTAGCAATAAGTGCGAATGAGAAGAACGACCAGCGCTTGCTCCAACTGGCATATTGGCTGATAAATTTTTCGTTAGTGGCAAAAAATCCCGCAAGGAAAATAACGATGAGGTATTTTACGATCTCACTCGGCTGAAACCCCAGCAGGTTAACTTTTACGCCGCTCCCCTCCGGACCGGTACCAAACAAAATGGTGGAGAACAGGATCGCCATGGCTACAATAGCCCAGGGCCAGCCGTTGGCTGCAGTCCGGCTCCATTTAAAAATAAGCAAACGGTAAAAGCCCGAATCGGGGTTAAGCTTACGCAGGTTAAAGAGCTGAATGATACAGATCCCAGCCATGCCAATGCCTAAATACACAAGGGTATCCTTAGCTAAAAACCTATCGCGTAAAGGGTCCTGCAAGCTCAACAGGGTAAGGAGAGAGATGCCCGTAAGCATCATGATCAGCGGTAAAATAATCTGATCGGCATCCGGGTACCGGGCGCTGAGCAACAGGTGGATGATGATAAAACCGAAAAAAAAGCAAACGGCTATGATCCAGTACCACATATTAAACTCATCCTGGTAACGCACAATAAAAGCACCTTCCTTTTTCAGGATATTAAAATCGCGGGTGGAAAGCAGCTTGATACTATGCGGAGCCTGGTTAAATTTAAACGTTACGTCTTTATCCAGTTCATCGATACCCTGCGAGCGACCAAACTCAAAGCCCGGCTGCATGGGCAATACCGAAAATGCTTTACCGGTTGGCAGCTTAGCAAATACAAACCTCCCTTCGGCATCGGTACGGGCAAAGGCGGTTAACGATTGCAGTACCTTCTTTTTCTGATCGTTAAGTACATAAAGTTTTTTATAGGCCGAACCATTTTCGGAGTATGTGGTTTTTGCACCCGTTTCCTCATCGCTAAAAATGCTATCGCGCGGCAATATCATGGTCAGCTTTACCAACACGCCGGGTATGGGTTCACCTTTATGCTGTATAGTGCCTTTAATGTCGTATTCGCCGAGGTTAAGATCTGTTTGTGCGCCTAAAGCAGGCGGGTTTTTCAATTCCTCAGAAAAACGAATGGAATCATCGCCGGTATAGCCTAAAAGTGTGCGGGAGGTAAGTACGCGTTTTTTGAATGTCTCGCCTCCTTTTTCAAAAGCCTCATCGGCATTAACGTAGTACTTTCGCTTATTGAGCTCACCGGTGTTGTCAACCATGTCGCCGGTTGTTTTACGTGATGCAATCACCGATTCAATGTAATCCACATCCCTTGGATCATCAAAATAGTAGCCTTTTTTAAGTAAGGCCTTTACATTTTGAGCGGTATTAGGCGAGTTAAGGTTTACGATGGTACCATCCTTCAGTCTCTTATCAACATCCGTAAACTTAAGTTGCAATACGCTGTAAAGCCTTACAAATAAAACGGCCAGCAATATGCCTGTAAGCAACAGGAACAGCCGCTCCATTCTCCTGCCGGGTACCTTTGGTTTTTCCTGGGCCATTTATTAGTGGGTAGCTTTAACGGGGACAGAATCGGTTTTGAACATACTGCCAAACAACCTGCCCGAAATGTATTTTTTATTAGGAAACATGTACGATGCCTGTACCGGCGTTAAGCTGTTAATGAATTGCACATTTTTTAACACCAAAGCATCGTTATGCGTAATGATGGCCGTACGGAAACCATCAAAGGCTACACTATCAAGCACTACGTACTTACAATTAGCAGCCAGCGCAATGGCAGGACCCGAGTAGGTGGAATCCTTTTTAAACACAATAGCGCCTTTTGTTTTAATGTAGAGGCTGTCCTTATTGATATGCAGCGTATCGCTCAATATTATAGGCTGCTTAAAATCGGCCGCCGAAAGTATTAGCGTATGGCCTTTTAACTTATTGATAGTATCCTGAAGCTTAAGCTCTGCCGCGTTTTTTATATGCTGCACCGCCAGGGTATCCGTTTTTTTAGGGATAGCGGCCTGATCTATATTCTTCTTAAACTGCCAGATAAATCCACCTAAAAAAATAAAGCACAGCAATGTGAGCACAGCCACCGTACTGCCGTTTCCTTTGGTTTTTACCACAGGCGAAGGCTCCTCCTGCTTTTTTACCGGAACAGGGGTAACTTCCGGTTGTTCGGTGGCTTTTACAGCAGCCACAGGTTTGGTGGCACTGTGTTGTTTGCGTTCCTTATCGTTATGAACCAATACCACAGTCACATTATCTTTACCTCCACGATTATTGGCCGCGTCGATTAGTTTTTTTCCTTTTTCGGGGAGATTATCGCTGCTGGTAAGAATACTGGTAATCTTACTTTTATCAACCAAATCGGTTAAGCCATCGCTGCAAATGAGCAGGATATCGCCAGGCAAAAAGGGCGAATTCCCGGTCTCCACAAAATCAGGGTCTTTACTGATCTGCCCGGCAAAACCAAGTGCTTTGTTAATTTCGTTGCGTTTGGGGTGATCCATCGCCGCTTCTTCGGTCAGCCTGCCCGAATCTTCCAGGAACCCCACAAAGGAATGATCTTTCGAGATCTTGATCAGCGAATAATCGCGCAGCAAATACAGGCGGGTATCCCCTACGTGGGCATAGTAAAACTTATTGTTGATCACATCAACTACGGCCAGCGTAAGTACACAGGCCATGTTTTCAAGATCTTTATTCTGTACTTTTTCGTCGTAAATACGCTGATTGGCAATGGTGAACGTATTTACCAGCAAGGGAATTATATCGCCTGCTATAAATTGCAACTGCTCCAGGATGGTGGCGCGGGCAATTTCGGCAGCAATTTCGCCGCCTGCATAACCGCCAACCCCATCAACCACACAGGCAATGATGAAATTACCATCGCCAGATTTTTCGGCAATAAAAACGTCTTCGTTGTTTTGCCTTTGTCTACCGGTATCTGTTATCCCGAAAAAATTATTTGCCATGGTTTTTACTGGATTTTTTTATGTCGATAAAATGAGCTACCAATAACAGCACACATACAGCCAGCAGCCCTACTGATAATATTTGTGACATTATGGTTCGGGTTTAAAAATGTTGATACCTACAATACCATTAAGCAGTACCCTGGAGTTAAACGGCAACTCAACCCATAGCGGCGAGTTTACATCGCTTCCGGCCACTTCCAACTCGTTGATCAGGGTACGCTCACCAAATGATGCCAGGTAAAACTTGCCATCGGCCTTATTTAACCTGATGCGCAGGTGCGGCGTATTCACCCATTCCGACGGTACTTTAAACACGGCCTGCTCATCCCTTTCCTCATCATTACCCGACACTACAATATCATCATCCTTAATCAGATACTCCACCTTACGGCCTACAAACTGTTTATCGGGCATAATGGTTTCCAGGCGGGCCAGTACTTTCGTACCGGGTTTAGCTACATCCTTTTCGTTATAATGAAGGTCATTAGCATAAGGCAGTTCATAATAGCCCTCGCTGTAATAAGTAAAGCCTTTTAAAACCTCGTTACTGATATCCAGCGTTTGGGCAACACCTGTTTGACGAGGAATAAAGGTAACCCGTAAGTTCGCCTCCTTTTTAGTGCTGGTTCCGGGTAGCAGTTTGCCTATAAAGCCCTTATCTCCCCGTTTATAATCAGGGTGAGATACCAGCCTGAATACCCATTTTGAACTTGAAGGCTCTACCTTTTTGCCCACTTCCTGGTGCTCGCGCAGCAGCTCATAAAACTTTTTTACCGATTCATTAACGATAATGCCGAACAAGCCCGAACGGTTGTTCACAAAGTCCTGGTAATCTTCCTCATTAAAGCTGATGATAAATTCATGGTAAAAAACTATTCTGTCGGCAAAGGAAAGCTGCTTGATAGATTCCTTGAATTTTTCGATAATGTATAAATACACGTCATCGGGCGTGAGCGCTTTTATTTTTACAGCCTCCGCGTTTACGGGTTTCCCGTTGGGTAAAAACCAGTCCTGAAGACCAATCCGTTTCCAAAATGTTGATTTAGGTTCCATTTCGTATCTGCTAAATCATTAAAAGTTTAAGTTAGAAGTATCCGCTTTTTTTATGCTGTCGCGATAAAACTGGGTATCTTCTTTTTGTTGTTTTGCACGTTGTATATTCCGCAATATCGAATCGGCTGTTGAGTCAACTTCCGGCGGGATATTGCTTTCATCTCTAAAATTTTCAGGCTTTGGCTGAACCGAGTCTTTTTTTGCCGGCAGAATAACCTTAGTAGCAGCAGAATCAGCAGGCTTTTTTGAAGGTTTAAACAGCCTGTTAACCACACCATGATAAATACGCCCTCCAAACTTGTCCATCACTACTGCCGAAAACACAGTGAAACCGCAAAGTAAGATCATGAACATAATAAAGATAGGCTTTGACATCCGTACGGCTTTGGGATCAACAGGTGCGCTGTTAACTACCTGTACAGGCTGCTTGTTCTCGTTTTCCTGGTAATACAATACCAGCCCCTGCAGGCGTTCATTTTCCTTCAGTAAAACTTCGGTATTCCATGATTCGTCAGGGTGCGTTGGACTGATAGCCCCGATGCTGCCCTGCATCAAAGCTTCCTGTAACTCAATGCCATTGGCGTACCGGTTACTAATCTCTTTTTGCAAGCACTTGGCTACCACCTTCAGCAACCAGGCAGGTACCTGCATTTGCATTTCCTTCTGCTCGTCCGACCAGCTTGCGGGCAGGTTTTTTCGGCGCAGCTCCAATACATCCGGAATTTCCGACTCCATATGGGCCAGCATTACCGCGTTACGGGCAGTTTCGCCATTATCTTTTAATGGGAAAGGTACCTGCCCGGCTAATAATTCGTACAGAATGATACCGTAGCTGTATACATCCGTTTGGAAATACATCAGCCCCTCGTTTTGCTCGGGGGCCATAAATTCGATAGCCCCTGCATGGCGGATACTGGTGCGACGCTGATCATCAGACATGGCCGAAAGACCAAAATCAAGCAGCACGTAGTTGCCGGTATGTACATTGAATTTTACGTTGTTACTTTTGATATCGCCATGCTTTACCGAAACTTTGTGACAGTGAGATAGAGCATTTGCCAGCTGATCGGCCAGTTTGATAACCTCTTTAATACTGAAGATGGCCTCATGAGGTGGTTTCAGCAGGTCTTCCAGATCGGGGCCATCAATATATTCCATTTCGATAAAAGGGAACGAACCACTTTCGGTAATACCCGAATTAAGGATCTTAACCACATTGGGGTTAGGCTCTTCGTTTACCTTTTTTAGTTTTTCGACCTCGTTCTGGAAATTGCGAAAATTTTTATCGTCGGTGCTTTCGGTGTGAATAGGTGTGGGCAGGAGTTTTACCGCTGTGATAATTGGCCCGTAACGGCGGCCTTTATAAACAGAGCCCTGACCGCCCGTTCGTAAAGCCCCCATGTTTTCCAAACCTTCGGTAATAGTAAATACTTTGCTCATTGAGTTATACTTGGGGTATCAGTATTAGTGACAAATATTAAACATTTTACTCAACATAACGCAGGCATTAGTGTTTGGTATAAAAATATAAAAAAAATGTGCAGATGTGAGGATGTGCAAATATGCAGATGTGCAGATTATTAATTCATTTAATCATCCTTATTAATTAAGCAAAATTCATTTGCACATCTGCACATCTGAAATCTGCACATTTAAAACATCTGCACATCTAAAGTATCACTATCTCATCCACCATCAGCCATGCTTTTGCCCCCGGTATATATTCGCCGGGTGGGATAATACCCTTGTTAGTTCCTTTTACCCTGATGTACCGGGCCTGTTGTGTTTGAATGTTTGCCCTTACAGCGTTGATGCCATTATCCGGAAAATCAGTTTGGCGGTAAACTTCGGTATAATTATTACCATCTGCCGATATTTCAAAGGTAAGCAGTGTTGGTTCCCACATTTTTTGCCAGTGGTATTTTAATATGTTGATGCCTAATTGTGATACGCTTTGCACTGAGCCCAAGTCAACTACGGCTTCCAGATCATCGCCGCTGAAGCCGTACCATTGCCCATCATTATAAAGCCCACTGCCAAACACACCGTTTACCAAACCAAAGGTATTACCGGGATTAAAGCCACCCTGCGGCTGATTTTTAAGGGTTATCTTTTTACCTATTGCTTTATGAATAGTAAACGATTTTTCATAAACCCGGCCAACCTGTTTACTGTTTAAAAAAACGGAAGCTTTGATGGTTCCGGTTGCATCAACAATTACAGGCTCATTGTATTGCTTGGCATTTAATCCCGGTTCGCTACCATCGGCACTGTAAAATATTTCAGCACCGGGCAAGGTGGTTTGCAGGCTTAATGCTACCCGGTGATCGGCAGTTTCAGTTACCGAATCGGTGATCTCGTCAAACACATCGGCAGCATCTATATTTAGTTTTTTGAGCAAAGGCTGCTGATACCGCAGGCGTTTTAAAAAACCAGGGTAGCTTTTATTTTGCTTTGAACTCCAGGCTACCTCTGCCAAAGCAAGCATCCTCGGAAATAGCTGTCGCTCGGCTTGTGCCGGACTGGCCATGTATTCGCTCCAGGCATTGGCTTGTACACCTTTTATGTATTGGGCTTCATCGCCGCTTAGTTCGCTGGTTATTGGTTCATAATTATAAACCTTGCTTAGCGGGGTGTACCCGCCGCCGGCCAATGGTTCGGCAGGGTAAAGGGACTGGTAGTAATCCAGGTACACATACTTTTCGGGCGTCATGATGGCGTCGTGGTGCTGCTTGGCAGCGGCTATGCCACCTTCTTCGCCTGTCCAGCTCATTACGGTTGCGCCGGGGGTAAGTCCGCCTTCCAGTATTTCGTCCCAGCCTATGATTTGCCGGCCTTTGCTGTTCAGGTATTTTTCCATCCTTCCTATGAAATAGCTTTGCAGCTCTTTTTCATCTTTCAAATGTTCGTCCTTAATTCGCTTTTGACATTTAGGGCAGGTTTTCCATTTGGTTTTAGGGCATTCGTCACCACCTATGTGAATATATTTTGATGGGAACAGCGGCAGCACCTCGTCCATCACGTTTTGTAAAAAGGCAAAAGTCTCATCGTTACCCGCGCAATACACGTCATCAAAAATCCCCCAATAGGTAGCTGTTTTATACGGGCCGCCGGTACAACCCAATTGCGGATAAGCGGCCAGTGCCGCCAAAGCATGGCCGGGCATTTCAATTTCAGGGATCACCGTGATATGTCTTTGGGTAGCATATTTTACAATCTCCTTAACCTCATCCTGTGTGTAATACCCTCCATAACGTTTCCCATCAAACCTGTGCGGACTGTCTTTTTTATGGCCGATGATGGTTTCATCCCGATAAGCCGAAATGCTTTGCAATAAAGGGTATTTTTTTATTTCGATGCGCCAGCCCTGATCATCGGTAAGGTGCCAGTGAAAGGTATTGATCTTGTAAAGCGCCAGCAGGTCTATCCATTTTTTGATGGCCGCCGGTTCAAAAAAGTGACGGCTTACATCGAGGTGCATCCCGCGATAGGGGAAGCAGGGATGATCGGTAATCCCGCAAAATTGGACTTCAACTTTTCCGTCTTTGACTTTAAGTAATTGTATTAACGATTGCAGACCGTAAAAAATACCAGCCTGATCGTGCGCAATAATAACTACACCCCGACTGTCAACAACCAATTTATATCCTTCGCTTTCCCTGACTTTGTTTGCATCCAATTTCAGGTAGATATCGCAAATTTCAAGCGCCGACCTGCTAATGGATAAGTCCTTACCGGCTAAGGAACGGAAATAATTTTTAAAAAAGATAATGTTATCCGGGCTCACGCCATCGCTCAAACCAATGCGATGTTCAAAAAAAGCATAAGCTCCATTGCCATACTTTACTTCCACAGGCTGTGGAATTATACCCTGAGGCGCGATCTGAGCTTTACCCGGTAAAGCAAAGGCAACACATATCAAAATAAAGCCTGCAATTTTTATTGGTTTTAAAAGGGATGTAAACAGCTTGACCATCAAAGTAAATGTAAAGCCGAATATACTTTTTTTGCGGAAAGGTGGATAATGAAATCGCTTTATTGATCAGAGTTAGATATTTTCACGCAAGGCGCGAAGCCGCAAAGGATAGCAGATTAAAAACCTGGCGTCTTTGCGAGCTTAATTTTTATTATGCCCCTATTGCCTTCCGGTAATTCCTGAGCGCCCTGATGATCGACATTACTATTTCATGCTGTCCTTCGTCCGAGTTTAGGTACTCTTCCTCTTCCGGGTTGTTGATAAAACCGGTTTCTATCAGTACGGCAGGCATGGCGCTATGGGCCAGTACTAATACACCCTGTTCCTTTACACCGTTGCTTTCCCTGCCATCCACACCGGTAAACTCATCATCAAGCAGGTCACCAAAACGGATACTTTGTTTGCGGTATTTCTGGATATAGGCATTGAGGATGATGAGGTTTGAAGGATCGCTTTCATCGTAACTCTCATAATTTTGCTTATAATCCTTTTCCTGGAATATGGAGGAGTTTTCACGCACAGCCTCTTCCTGCTCCTTCAGACGATGAAAGCCGTACACTAATAGCAATACGCCTTTTTGTTTATGTGCACGGGCAGCAGTACCCTCGGGCGACGAGTTACAATGTATAGAAATGAACAGGTTGCCATGATTTTGATTGGCAATAGCCGAGCGTTGGTTTAGCGGGATAAAAGTATCATCGGCACGGGTAAGGATGGATTTTACATCGGTAATTGCCGTATCCATTGCAGCCTTAAGCTTCAGGGCTATAGACAGGGTTACATTTTTCTCAAACGAATGCGAGCCACGTGCCCCGGCATCTTTACCGCCATGCCCGGCATCAATAATAACCGTTTTAAACTTAAAAGTGGTTGTAGCAGCCGGTATAGTATCTTTTTGCTGCGCGAATGAACTGAAAGGGAGCAATATAAAAAACAGGATCACCATCCTGAAAAAAGTACTGATGCCTTTCATTTTTTCACCACCTTTTTACTGCATTTAGGGCATAAACCCTGAGCATACAAAGTAAAGCCGTGCGGCTCAAAACCAGCAGGAAGATTTATGGCAGGCAAATTCATATCATTAAGGCAATATACATTTTTGCACTGTGTACAATTAAAATGCAGGTGCTCGTCATGGTGGTCATGCTCATTACAGTTTGACGAACATAGCGCATAGTTGGCCGTACCGTTTAGATCAAATACTTTGTGAATGATCCCTTTTTCTTCAAAAGCGTTAAGAATGCGGTAAAGGGTAACCCTGTCTATATCATGCATCAGGCTCTCAAGATCGGGCTGTGAGGTAGCCGAATGTCTTGACGACATCATAGACAAAACCCGCAGCCTTGGCGCAGTTTTTTTCAGATGATGCTTATCAAGCAGGTGCTCAAAATGATGGATATCGCGGGTTTGTGTCATGTATTAATCAGGGCTTTATTTATTATAAGGCTGTAAATTTAACAATGGTTTATAATATGCAGCATTAATAGCAAGCTTTTATAACGGTATTTTTTATATCGTTAGTATAACATATTGTATCTACTCACCCCGACATCGTTGCTCTCGTCACCCCTCTCTACGCAAGCGTAAAGAGGGGATTTCTTTTTTTCTTACCCTCTTTGCAGCTTCGCCGTAAAGAGGGTGGTCCAGCGTAGCGCAGACCGGGTGAGTCAATTATGCACTTTGACAATATTATGCCGCACACTATGCTTATGATTATGATTTTCATGATTACAAGCCGGACTTAAAAAGCAATTAAACAGCAAAAATGCATAAAAGAATTTCCTGTGGCGCTTATCCATTATTCAACCTTTTTAAGTTTATATGTTTTATGATCATGATTACAGGCACCGGTATACCTGTAATTTACATAATGCGCGGCAGCTATCAGCAATCCGCCAAAAGGAACTATCATAACCTCGGCTTTTCCTGTTGCAAATCCGTGTCCGCCCATAATGATGGCGAAACCCAATACAAGCATCATTAATGGCACCAAACGATGATGTGTGCGCCTGTAGGATAAGCCAATTGAATACACACCTATAGCCAGGGCGAAGATGATCATCCCCCACTCTACCCAGGCATTGGCCAAAAAACCAAGACCAACCAAGGGCAAACTGGTAAACAGCAAAGGCACTACTGCACAGTGAACAGCACAAAGCGTTGATGCGGTTATACCAATATTATCCAGCCGGGGCGAAAGCTTTTGAAAATCCATAATGCAAATATAAATAAGTTAATGCAACATGATTGCATTTGTTTTTATTATATATATTTGGACTTATTAAATTAACAAACACCTGACAATTACTTAATATTAATCAGCAAACCGTATTTTTGCAGGCTTTATAAAAAAACACAGATTGAATTTAGACCCCATTTACCATATAAAACAACTTTGGCAAAATGCCTACAATACCCGGGCCAGCAGGCTTAAGTTATTGAGTGCTACCATTGTCATAGTCATCATCATTAACCTGCTGCCGTCCTTTTTCAAGTATATTGAAAAAAGGCAGGATGGCATTGTACTTAACGATTGGATCCTGGCCCATTTGCCATCTTATGATCTTTCAGTCCCGATTTTTATACTCATCTGGGCGATGGGCCTGCTTATGATGTGGCGGGCCTTATACAATCCAAGGGTATGCATCACTTACATCTGGACGCTGAACTTTGTATGTATTGCCCGTTTTATTACTATTAGTCTCATTAAACTTAACCCACCGCTGGGCCTTGTTCCGCTTATTGATCCCAGCACCAGTGTTTTTTACGGCCATACCTTTATCACTAAAGACCTGTTTTTTTCGGGCCATACGGCAACCATGGTGTTAGTGTACCTGCACCTTCAAAAACGGACAGACAAGATCATAGCTTTTATTGCTGCATTAATACTGGTAGTGATGCTGCTGATTCAGCATATTCACTATACTATTGATGTACTGGCCGCTCCTGTTATCGTGTATGGTTGCTGGAGGCTGGCAAAGTGGCTGGGGTTGGAGTAATTGCTATTCCCACCCATCCACCAAATGCATACTATCTTTTAAATCACCGTACAGCTTTTTAAATACCGGGAACATTCTGCCGTAAACCTCATGATTTATTGTATTGGGTTCGATAAAATCCTGTTGTTCAACCTTAGTAAGTGCGTTGTAACTTTCAGGAAATAATACCCGTGCAGCAAGGTAAATAGCGCCCAGTGCCGATGAATCTTCAGATTGAAGCACTGCAAGTTTTTTCCCGGTGATATCGGCCAGGATCTGTGTCCATACTGCCGAGCTGGTAAAACCGCCGCTGATATTTACCTGCCTGATATCGCCCGATGCATCCTCTAATGTTTTAAGCACATCATTCAGCGCAAAGCAGATCCCTTCAAGCCCTGCCCGTAAAAAGTGTGACCGGGTGTGAGCGGGTTTAATATTAAAGAATGTTCCGCTTGTTTTGGTATCCCAAAGCGGGGCGCGTTCGCCGTACAGGTAAGGTAAAAATATCAATCCATTGCTACCGGCCGGCACGGTTGCTATCTCCTTAAATAAAGCATCATAGTCGGCAGCAGTAAGGTTGTCTTTTTTTAGAAAATTTTTAAGCAGCCAGTTAACTGCAATACCCCCGTTATTCACAGCACCGCCGCAAACATAAGTTTGTTCATCAAGCAGGTAATTGAAGATCATGGCCTCGTAGTTATATACGGGCTTCGGACTGGTAATCCGTACTGCTCCACTGGTTCCAATAGTAAGTGCCGCCACATCGGGGCCGGTAGTATGGCTACCCAAATTGGCACAGGCACCATCACTGGCGCCAATAACAAAGGGGGTATCTGCATTTATTCCGGTTAATGCAACAACTTCCGGCCTCGTATCAGTCCGGTAATAAGTAGTATTAACCGGGGCTGATAATTTTGAAAGCGTAATACCGGTTAGCGTAATTGCCTCTTCATTCCATTCTTTTTTAACAATATCAAACAATCCTGTTGCCGAAGCAATGGAATAATCCACCTCAAAAACTCCAAAAAGCCTGAACCAAATAAACTCCTTTATCGAAATAAATTTATGAGCAGCTTCAAAAATACCGCTTCGGTTACTTCGCAGCCACAGCAACTTATTTAAAGGCGACATGGCGTGGATAGCAGTACCGCAGTTATGATAAAGCGATGCCCCATGCTCTGTTTTCCTTAAAGCCTGGGCAATGTTCTCGCTCCGGGCATCGGCCCAGGTTATCATAGGCAACAATGCCTCCCCACTTTCATCAACCGGAATAATGCTGTGCATGGCACTGCTCAGGCTCACGGCTTGCGGAGGCGAACCCAGTTTCAGCGTAATACCGGCAAGGCATTTTATAAAAGCATCCCATATTAACAACGGATCCTGTTCGCTGTAACCGGGCTCGGGGCTGTTAATAGGATAATGATTGGATACTGTACCCAGTGGTTCGCCCGTTAAACTTACAGCCACGGCTTTAGTACTGCCCGTGCCTATATCAATGCCTAAAATATATGCCTGCATGGTGATGTATTTGATGCCAAAATAATAAACAGAACCGGGATTTGGGGGGATTTACCCGATTATGGGATTTTTCTTTGTCTGAACCGGAATTTGAAGAATTTAGTGAATGGGCAGAATTTTAAAATTCCATAAATTCCCCGAATTCGTTTAATTCCGGTTCAGAAAAAAAAACCTGTCCATCCCATAAATCCCCCAAATCCCGGTTCAGATAAAATAAGCGAAATCAATGTCATTACATCTAATCAACAGTTCAGACCCGACAGCAGGGGACAGTTCCAGTATATATATTATCTACATTAGCCTTACCAATATAACCAATTAAGAGTATGAATGTATTTTTCGGTGCCCAGGTACTTCTCGGAGTCATCTTCCATTTTATCGGTGGCTTTGCTTCAGGGAGCTTTTATATCCCTTACAAAAAAATAAAAGGCTGGGCCTGGGAAAGCTACTGGATAGTAGGCGGCATTTTTTCGTGGTTCATTGTACCACCGCTGGCAGCATGGCTAACCATTCCGGGCTTCGCCGATATTATAAGTCATACGGATACTGCCACCTTAGGCTGGACATACCTTATGGGTTTATTATGGGGCATCGGAGGTTTGACATATGGATTAGGCGTACGTTACCTTGGGGTATCCTTAGGCAGTACAATTATATTAGGCTTATGCTCGGTTTTCGGGTCGATAATCCCATCGGTGTATTATGATTTTTTTCCTAAAGAAGGGAAAGACACTTTTACGATGATGCTGCACACCCAATGGGGACAGATGGTTTTATTAGGCATTTTGCTTTGCGTGGTCGGTATCATCATATGTGGTAAGGCAGGTATGATGAAGGAGAAAGAACTCTCTGCAGATAAGACAATAGCACAGGAAAACAAGGATTACCGCTTCGGTTTGGGTATAGTGGTAGCCATAGTATCCGGCATATTGAGCGCCTGTTTCAACTTCGGTATCGAAGCAGGAAAAACCATGGCCGATACAGCCAATCACATCTGGCAGGCGGCGCATCCGGGGCAGGGTAACTTCCTGTTTTCAAACAATGTAACCTATATTATTATACTCTGGGGCGGCCTTACTACCAACTTTATATGGTGTATGGTGCTAAACACCCGCAATAAAACGTTTGATAATTATACCGACAAGAAAACGCCCCTGCTTAAAAACTACCTGTTTGCCGCATTGGCTGGTACAACCTGGTTTTTACAGTTCTTTTTTTACGGCATGGGCGAAAGCAAAATGGGTAACGGCGCCAGCTCATGGATCCTGCACATGGCCTTCATTATCCTGATAGCCAATACATGGGGCCTGGTGCTTAAAGAGTGGAAAGGTGTAAGCAAAAAAGCATTTGCAACGGTAATAGCCGGTATAGCAGTCATTGTACTATCGGTATTGGTTGTAGGATATGGCAATTCAATTAAGTAAACAATTAAAACAGATCATATAATTCATTAACTCAATAATTCAACAATTAAAATATATGTCGTCGAAAACAACTGAATTTAAACATGTAAGCTATTTGTGGGATGAAGCAAAAGCCGCCGAACTGGAAGGCGACGAAGTAGCCCTGCTGATATACCGCTCCAACCTTTTAGGTGCCGATCTGCGCCTTACCAACTATGGCGGCGGTAACACATCATGTAAACTGATGAGCAAAGACCCGCTTACCGGTAATGATGTTGAAGTAATGTGGATCAAAGGATCAGGCGGTGATATCGGCACGCTTAAAAAAAGCGGACTGGCAGCCCTTTATGTCGATCGCCTGCGCAGCCTGAAGAACATCTATCGCGGTGTGGAATTTGAGGACGAAATGGTTGAGCTTTTTAACCATTGCATCTACGATCTTAATTCAAAAGCGCCGTCTATTGACACCCCGTTGCATGGTTTTTTGCCCTTTAAACATATCGACCACCTGCACCCTGATGCGGCTATTGCTATCGCGGCAGCAAAAGATGGTAAAAAAATAACCCAGGAACTTTTTAACGGTACCATTGGCTGGGTTGAATGGAAAAAACCGGGCTTTGAGCTTGGCCTGCAATTAAAACAATGTTTGGATGAAAATCCGGGTATCCGTGGTATTATGCTGGGCTCGCACGGTTTATTTACCTGGGGCGATACTGCTTTCGAAAGCTATATCAATACCCTTGAGGTCATTGAGCGCTGTGCCGAATACCTGGAAGAAAACTATGGCAAAAAAGGCCCTGTTTTTGGTGGTCAAAAAATTGAAAGTTTGGATGAGGACGGTCGCAAAAAACAGGCGGCGACCCTTGCACCTGTATTGCGCGGCTTTTGCTCAAGCTATAAACATATGATAGGTCATTTTACTGATGATGCCCGTGTACTGGAGTTCATCAATTCAAATGATCTTAACCGTTTGGCGCCGTTGGGTACCAGCTGCCCTGACCACTTTTTGCGCACCAAGATCAGTCCGTTGGTGCTTGACCTTGCACCGGGTGAAGACCTGAGCGATGTTACCGCATTGAAAGCACGTTTGGCACCTGCTTTTGAGGCTTACCGCCAAATGTATACCGATTATTACAATACCTGCAAGCATGATAACAGCCCGGCTATCAGGGATACCAACCCGGTGATCATTCTGTATCCGGGTGTAGGCTTGTTCTCTTTTTCAAAAGACAAACAAACTGCCCGTGTTGCTGCCGAATTTTACACCAACGCCATCAACGTAATGAAAGGTGCCGAGGCAATTTCTGAATATACCTCGCTGCCACGCCAGGAAGCTTTTGATATTGAATACTGGTTACTGGAGGAAGCAAAATTACAGCGCATGCCTAAGCCAAAAGCGCTATCAGGTAAAATCGCCCTCATCACAGGCAGCGCGGGCGGCATCGGTAAAGCCATCGCCAAAAAATTTGTTGACGAGGGTGCTGTAGTTATCCTTAATGATATGAACACCGAGCGTTTAGATAGCGCTGGCGAAGAGTTCAAAAAACAATACGGAAAAGATTCATATGCCACTGCTGTGCTTGACGTAACCAAAGCCGACCAGATAAACGAAGCATTAGAAGTTGCTGCTTTAGCTTTCGGTGGTGTTGATATAGTGGTGAACAATGCTGGTTTATCCATCTCCAAATCAATTGCCGACCATACCGAAAAAGACTGGGACCTGTTATATGATGTATTGGTGAAAGGTCAGTTCTTCATTACCCAGGCGGCAGTTGCCGTTATGAAAAAACAAGACATCGGTGGCGATATCATTAACATTGTAAGCAAAAACGCTTTGGTTAGCGGACCAAACAACGCTGGTTACGGCTCTGCAAAATCAGCCCAGCTGCACCTGAGCAGGCTGAACGCTGCTGAGTTAGGTACAGATAAGATCCGCGTAAACGTGGTTAACCCCGATGCTGTGATCAGCGACAGCAACATTTGGGCCGGCGGGTGGGCCGAAGGCCGTGCTAAAGCTTATGGTGTTACCGTTGAGGAATTACCTGCTTATTACGCAAAACGTACTTTATTAAACGAGGTAATTTTACCTGCCGATATCGCTAACGCCTGCTTCGCCTTTACCGGCGGCCTGCTCAACAAATCAACCGGAAACGTGTTAAATGTTGATGGTGGTGTGGCGATGGCATTTGTGAGATAGGTAGATATAAATATATGTCATTGCGAGCGATAGCGTGGCAATCTCGTAGCTATGCAAAGCGAATGTGCTTATCGAATTTGTATAGCGGCGAGATTGCCACGTCGCCCCGGGACTTATGCCCCCTGCGACTCCTCGCAATGACATAATTTAAAATAAGTTGCAAGTTCAAGCGTCTGCGCTTGAAACTTTTAAATACTAACAAATAAACCATGTCATTGCGAGCGATAGCGTGGCAATCTCGTAGCCAATGCATAGCGAATATACAGAGCTACGAGATTGCTTCGTCGTTCCTCCTCGCAATGACATAAATATAAACTTAGCAAGTTCAAGCGTGGACGCTTGAACTTACGATATACTAACAAACCAATACCAATTATGCAGTTAGAAAAATATAAAATAGATGAAGCCAATCATCAGCAGCTAAAAGATCACCAGCGTAAGTTTGATTTTGTTGCCGGTGATATCAAAGGATTGGATACCATCCTGCAAAAACTGATTGATTTTAATATTGCCATACCAAGCTGGGCATTAGGTACCGGCGGTACACGCTTCGGCAGGTTTTCAGGCGGTGGCGAACCGCGCAGCCTGGAAGAAAAAATTGAGGATGTAGGCCTGATCCATGCCTTAAACAGGAGCAGCAATTCCATATCGCTGCACATCCCATGGGATATCCCATCCAATGCTTCGGCTATTAAAGCTCATGCAGCACAGTTAGGTTTGCATTTTGATGCCGTTAATTCCAACACCTTCCAGGATCAGGCATCGCAGGAATACAGTTATAAATTTGGCTCTTTACACCATGTGGATAAAGTGGTGCGCAAGCAGGCTGTAGCCCATAATATCGAAGTGATCAAATACGGCGTAGAGCTTGATTCAAAAGCATTATCTGTTTGGCTGTCGGATGGATCAAACTTCCCTGGTCAGTTGAATATGCGTGGCGCTTTTGAGCGTACTTTAGAAAGCCTTCAAGAAATTTACGAGGCCCTGCCCGATGACTGGAAAGTTTGGGTAGAGTACAAACCCTACGAGCCAAACTTTTACTCAACCACCATTGGCGATTGGGGACAATCGTACCTGCTATCATCCAAATTGGGCCAAAAGGCGCAGACTTTAGTTGACCTTGGTCACCATTTACAGGGTGCAAATATCGAGCAGATAGTTTCATTATTGCTGATGGAAGGCAAGCTGGCCGGTTTCCATTTTAATGATTCAAAATACGGTGATGACGACCTTACCGTAGGCAGCATCAACCCATACCAATTGTTTCTGATATTTAATGAATTGGTTGAAGGAATGGATGCCCGCGGTATGACACATGCCACTTCAATAGGCTGGATGATTGATGCATCGCACAATATAAAAGACCCGATTGAAGATCTGTTACAATCCGTAGAGGCAATTAAGATAGCATACGCTCAGGCTTTACTGGTTGATACACCGGCTCTGGTACAGGCACAACAAGACAATGATGTAGTGTTAGCCCAGGAAATTTTACAGCAAGCTTATCGTACCGATGTTCGCCCGTTATTGGCCGAAGCACGCCTGCGCGCGGGCGGTGCATTGAACCCGTTAGCTGTTTACAGGCAGCAAACCATCAGGCAGCAATTAATTGGCGAACGCGGCGCTAAAGCAGTATCAACCGGATTGTAAGTCTATGGAGCCGATACCTGTTATAGCCGTTTTTGATGTGGGTAAAACCAACAAGAAGCTGTTCCTGTTCGACGAGAACTACAAAATAGTTTTTGAACGGACGGCCCGCTTCCTGGAAACCCACGACGAAGATGGCGACGCATGCGAAAACCTCGACAGTCTGAGATTATCGGTGTTTGACAGCCTGCGTGAGATATTCAAGCACAAAGAGTTCGACCTTAAAGCGGTCAACTTTTCAACTTATGGGGCCAGCTTTGTTTATGTTGATGAATACGGCAAGCCCCTCACCCCATTGTATAATTACCTTAAACCATATCCGCCGGAACTGGGCAGGCAGTTTTATGAAAACTATGGCGATGAAGCCAGGTTTGCTTTAGAAACCGCCTCGCCCGTTTTGGGCAACCTTAATTCGGGCTTACAGCTTTACAGGCTTAAATATGAACAGCCCGAAGTGTTTAAGCGGATAAAATATGCCCTGCATTTGCCCCAATATATGAGCTACCTCATCAGCGGGCAAATGGTGAGCGACCTTACCAGTATTGGCTGCCATACCGCTCTATGGGATTTTGGTAAGAACGCCTATCATAACTGGCTTGGCGATGAGGAGATCCTTCCCAAAATGGCCCCTCTTCATCCGGCAGACAGCGTGCTTCCTGCCGAGTTTCCGGGCAGCACTTATAAAGTTGGTATCGGGCTGCATGATAGTTCGGCAGCGCTGATCCCCTACCTGGTAAGTTTTAACATGCCCTTCGTATTGATCTCTACGGGCACTTGGTCAATCAGTCTGAACCCATTTAACCAAACGCCGCTTACGGCCGATGAGTTGAAACATGACTGCCTTAACTACCTGCAATATAAAGGCAGCCCGGTAAAAGCATCGCGTTTGTTTACGGGTTATGAATATGAACAACAGGTAAAACGGATAGCAGCCCATTTTAACCAGGACGAGATCAGGTACCGTACTATAAATTATGATCCGGCAATTGCCAGTCGGTTAAGTAACCAACCATCATTACAGGCAAACGAAAATGATGGACAGTTACAAAAATCGGCATTTGAGCAACGCGACCTGAATAGTTTTATCAATGATGTTGAAGCCTATCACCAGCTCATGATTGATATTATTGCCCAGCAAACCGTATCAACCAACTATGTTTTAAATGGCTGCAAAGTAAAGCGCATTTTTGTAGACGGCGGCTTTAGCAAAAACAGCGTATTCATGCACCTGCTGGCGCTGGCCTTCCCTTACCTGGAGGTTTATGCCGCATCAATGGCGCAGGCTACCGCTGTAGGGACTGCGTTGGCCATTCATCATGCCTGGAATACCAAAACATTGCCGCATGATTTGATTGAACTGAAATATTATTCGGGAGTGCAGAGCGAGGTAGTGTAGGTATATCAAAAATATCATCTTTCTATGTCCATTCAATTTACTGTTTACCTGTTATTAATAAAAGAAGATGTCATTTCGAACCCTTGGAGGGCAGGAAATTGCATGGCAAGGGTGAGAAATCTTATACGACATACAGGGCAAACTCTACAAAGCGGCTTTTATGGTGTAGAAGATTTCTCCTCACCCCCGACACACATTCCCCGGCTGGTTCGTTCGAAATGACATCTTCTTTTATTCATGATCCCCATTCATTCGCTTTTAGCTTTACGCATTCTGCTTTCAGCTTTCGTATCATCACACCCATTCCAGCGCTTCTTTCTTAAACCCTATCTTTCGCATTTCCCAAACTTCAACGGCATATACACCAAATTCTTCTACTACCTTGCCCCTCATCTTATAAAAACCATTGCCCTGAAAGCTGTACCTTTTCAGTGATTCGGGCCAGTGAACGGTGTCGAGCCAATCGCCGTTGGGGTCAAGAAAGGTACCGAAATTCATAAGCTCGCCTTTTATAGTGCCCGATTCCTTGATGGTAACCAGCTGACCAAGCATCGTTACATTTTGACCCAGTTTAGCCGGTAACTCTTTCACATAACTAAGCCCCTGCTGATGGTCATCAACCATGTGAAAAATATCCTGCAGGGCAAAACCAATGATCTCTATTTCATCAAAAGCATCCTGCATGGGCCTGCTGCTAAAGCCGGGGAGTTTAAAATCTGTTTGAGGTTCATTAAATAAAGATGTTGTTACCGGCTGGGTTTCCAGTTTTTTCTGAAAAAAGTTAGCCCGCCATAGCAGTTCCTGCTTAGTCATGCCTGTAAAACGCAACGCCCCTATGCGTACAAGTATATTCAGCTGCTCCATGCCGGCTTCGGTGCGGGCAATAAAATCTTCCATACCGAGATAAGGGCCGTTATTGTCACGCTCGCCGATGATGCGTTTTAGCAGATCGGAAGTAAGCCGTTCAATATGCACCAGGCCAACGTACACATCTGTGCCCATGATATTGGTATAGGTATCGCTCCGGTTTACGCAGGGCGGATGCAGGGTAGCACCGGCCTTTTTAAGCTCGTGAAAATAAAAAGGTGTGCGGTAAAAACCGCCAAAGTTATTGATCACCCCTACCATAAACTCCATCGGGTAATAGGTTTTGAGGTAGAGGCTCTGGTAACTCTCCACCGCAAAACTGGCCGAATGCGCCTTACTGAACGAGTATCCGCTAAAACTGGCTATCTGCCGCCAAACTTCACGACTGATACTGTAAGGGTATCCTTTTTCACGGCAGTTAGCGAAAAACTTATCCTCTATCCTGATCATCTCCTCCCTACCCCGGTATTTGCCCGACATTGCCCTGCGTAAGATATCAGCCTCGGCCATATCCAAACCGCCAAAATGGTGGGCTATCTTGATCACATCCTCCTGGTACACCATAATGCCATAGGTATCTTTCAGCAATTCTTCCATTTTAGGGTGAAGATATTGCACATCATTGGGATGATGGTAATTGTAAATATAGGCCTTCATCATCCCCGATTGCGATACCCCCGGCCTGATAATGGAACTTGCGGCCACCAGGGTGAGGTAATCATCGCACTTTAATTTCATGAGCAGCTGCCGCATGGCCGGGCTTTCAATATAAAAACAGCCTATGGTATCGGCCTTGCGGATCTGATCGGCAACTTTTGGGTCGTGTATAAAATCATCTATCCTGTCAATATCTATATCAATCCCCCTGTTCTGTTTTACCAGCTGCAGGGTATCTTTAATATGGCCCAATCCCCGCTGGCTTAAAATATCAAACTTAATGAGGCCTACCCTTTCTGCAGCAAACATATCAAGCTGGGCAGTGGCAAAGCCTTTTGGCGGCAGTTCAAGGGCCGTATACTGATAAATCGGCTCTTCCGAAATCAGCATTCCCCCGGCATGAATACTCAGGTGGTTGGGAAAGTTCACCATGAGCTGTGAATATTTAAGGATCACTTTTTGAATACCGTCTTCCTTAAAAGTAGCATTACGATTTTTAACCAGTCCGTCTATTTCCTCCTTGGGTAACCCTAAAACCTTCCCCAGCTCGCGGATAGCCGCCCGGCGCTGAAAGGTGCTGTGCATCCCCAGCAGGGCTACATGATCTTTACCGTACTTTTCAAAAATATAGCTGATGATCTCGTTCCGGTCCTTATGGCTAAAATCCATGTCAAAATCGGGCGGCGAGGTGCGAAATTTGTTCAGGAAACGCTCAAAATACAGATCAAGCTCGATAGGGTCAACATCGGTTATCTTTAAATTATAGGCAATGATGGAATTGGCGCCGCTCCCCCGGCCCACATAGTAAAAACCTTTTTTGCGGGCAAAGTTCACCACATCCCACACAATCAAAAAGTAGGCATTAAATTTAAGATCGTTAACCACTTTCAGTTCCTTTTCCACACGCTCCTTTACCTCCGTATTTATTGCATAGCGTTTTTCCATGCCTTTCATAGCCAGCTCTTCAAGCAGCAACTTGTCGTCATCCAATGAGCCGGTATACGTTTTCCGGTTTTTGTCCGAATTTGGATCGAGGTTCATAGCCGTACCGCAGATCTCCACCAGCTCATTTGTACGGATTATAATTTCGGGATATGCCTTAAACTTCAGCTCCAATTCTTCCCTGGTCATAAATACTTCATCGGGCGATGCAAAATCATCAGGCCTAAGCTTGGACAGCAGCGTATTAAGGTCAATAGCCCTCAGCAGGCGGTGAAGGTTAAAATAGGTACGGTTTTGAAAAGTTACCGGCTGCCTGATCACAAATTTTTGAGAGTATTGACTAACCGGTACATTGTATAATTTATTAACCTCATGGGCCTGTACGCCAATCAGCTCATTGCTTGCTAATTCATGCGGCTGATACCTGCCCAGCGCGTAAACCACAAATACATCATCACCAAAGCAGGGCCGTTCGGGGAAGAGCGTTCCGGCCATTTTATAGCCGGATATAAAACGGTTTATTTGCATAATGCCTGCATCGTTGCGGGCTATCAGCAGGTAACAAAAATGGTTATCGTTCCTGATCTCGCTGCCTATTATGGGCTTTATTGATGGCAATGTGTCCTCTTTGGTATCGCGGCAAAAGTGAACAAAATCCCAGGCATCGGGCGTGCCGTTAATATTGGTAAGTGCAAGCGCCTGTATGCCCATAGCCTTGGCCTGTTTCACCAGTTCTTCGGTGCCATAGGTACCGTAGCGGTAGCTGAAATATGTTTTACAGTTTAGGTGCATAGTAATTCCTTTCTACAGCATTTAATTCCTGGGCTACAGAGCGGTGTACGGCATCTTCACCAAAACGGCTGCGGATATGATCCAGAGCCTGGTACAGGCGGATATTCTCAACGGTATCGCTAAACAGGTCTATCTGGTACTGCCCCTGCACCAAATGGCTCAGGCGTACACCAAGCAGGCGCACCAGCAGGCGGCGGTCGTAGATCTTTTTAAACAGCTCTTTGGCCGTTTCAAGCAGCACATCATCTGATGATGTATAGCCCACAACAGCCTGTTTGGTTTCGGTATTAAAATCAGAATAGCGGAGTTTGATGGTAATGCACCCGCACAGCTTTTTTTGCTGCCTGAGCTGAAAGGCCACTTGTTCGGTCATCCTTACCAGGTGGCGGTACAGCAGGTTGATATCGATGGTATCATTTTCGAAGGTTTCTTCGGTGCCGATACTTTTTTGTTCAGAATATGGCACTACCGGGCTTTCGTCAATCCCCTGTGCGCGGCGGTGCATTTCAACACCAGGTTTACCAAAACGGGTTTGCAGCATAGGCAAGGGGATCTCACTAAGGGTTTTAATGGTATTTACCCCCATTTGCCGCAGCAGGGACGAGGTTTGTTCGCCAATGCCGGGCAGCTTGCGGATCACCAGCGGTGCCAGGTACCCTTTTTCGGCCCCAAATTCAATTTCAGTTTGCCCGTTAGGCTTATTTTCGCTGGCAGCTACTTTTGATATCAGCTTATTTGATGCCAGCGCATAAGTAATAGGCAAACCGGTTTCCCTGGTTATTTTTTGTTTAAGCTCATTCATAAACTGGCTGCAGCCAAAATAGCGGTCCATACCGGTTAAATCGGCATAAAACTCATCAATTCCGGCTTTCTCGTACAATGGCACTTCCTCTTTTATAATATCGGTAACATCGCGCGAAAGCCGGCTATACCTGTCAAAATCCCCCCTAACAATAGCGGCCTCGGGGCAAAGGCGCATAGCGATTTTCATGGGCATGGCACTGTGAACACCATAGGAACGGGTTTCATAACTGCATGATGCAACTATCCCACGGTCGCTCAGGCTGCCAACAATTACCGGCTTACCTGCCAGCGCACTGTTATCCAGCCGGGCAACACTCACAAAAAATGTGTCGAGGTCAAGGTGCGATATAAAACGACGGTTAGCCAGTGATGTCATACTCAAATTAAATTACCACGCTAAAATACTAATATTTTTAGCAAATACTTTATAAGCAATAACATTTTTTTAACATAAACAACTGACTATTAGCTATTAAAAATTTTACAACCAAAATCACCTTCCATAAAAAAACTTTACTTTAATCAAGGTTCAAAACCTTAACTTATATTAGTAGCAGCTAACCAACCAGCCTTTATGAAAAAACTGACCTTGCTTTTATTATTGATAAGCCGCATAGCCATGGCCCAGCAACCGGCACATAAAAAGGCGATCATTGTGCTTACTTATGACGATGGCATCAATTCGCAATTAAACATCGCCATCCCCCAGCTTGATTCGGCACATCTTACCGCCACTTTCTTTTTAATGGGCAACATGACCGAAACTACATTACCCCGCTGGCGCGAGGTGGGAAAGAAAGGTTATGAGCTGGCCAATCATACTTTATATCACCCTTGCCTGCTGACCAGTGTAAAAGCTAATCCTGCCAATAATTCGGCTATTTATACACCTTACATGATGCTGCGGGAAATCAATGAAATGAATACGCTGCTTTTTGCGCTTGATGGTAAAACAGGCGGCCGTACCTATGCCTATCCCTGCACTGAGGTTGAAGTTGGCGGCATAAACTATGTTGACACCCTCCGTAAAGCCGGACTGGCCAAATACGCCCGCATAGGCGGCGGCCCGGACGCTGTGATCACCGACTTTAAAAATCTCGACCCGCTAAAAGTACCCTCATGGGCTGTAACAGGCAACCCGGTAACCGGCGAAGCCCTGATGGATTTTGTAAAGAAAGTACAGCAAAGCGGTGGCCTGGGCATTTTCATGTTCCACGGCGTAGGCGGCGATTATTTGATTACCCCTGCCGATGCACACCGGAAGCTGTTAGCTTACCTGAGCGCGCACCGCAACGAAATTGAAGTAACCACTTTTATGAAGGCAATGGACGAAGTTATGCCGGCGAAATAATTAAGCAATCAACCTAACCAGATCCGCTATAAGGTTTTCATCTTTAATGATCTTTTCGTGCCCTAAGCCCTCATAAACTGAAGTTTCAACTTCGGGATGAGCTGCAAGAAAACTTTTCAGAAACGGAAAAGGCGCAATTTTATCCTCCGGGTCATAGGCTAACCAATGCCGCGTAACCGAACCGGCAGGATATAAATTATTGAGCGTAAAACCCGAGGCATCCATATTAAACAAGGACTCAAAATCAGTGAAGAACTTATCTTGTGCGCTCGCGGCTACATCGGCCGCGTTCAGGCTGGCTATAAAGTTTTCTTTCAGATTCATCAGCGGGGCGATACTGATAAGCAAAGCGGGCTTGATCCCGGTTTCTTTTATAGCAATGGCATTAGCCATGCCTCCTAACGAGTGCCCAATGATCACATCAGGCGCACCAAAAGTTTTGATCACCGCCCCGGCCGCTTTAGCGAAGAGCAGCAGGTTGGACAGCTCCCCCTCCGAGCTTCCGTTACCCGGTGCATCGAAAGCTATAATCTGTGTATCATCAATATTTTTTAAAGCGGCGATGAGTTCGGCAAAGTCGGCGGCTTTTGAGCCCCAGCCGTGAGTAATGAGTATTTTGCGCTGCCCATCCCCCCAAACAAAACCATTGAATTTTAAGGCCGATTTGGCAAAATGCGGATCATCGACTTCAAGGGTAAAAGGTTTGGCTTCATCAAGCAATTGCTGCTGCTGCAAGCGCACCGGCATTTTAGGCGAATAACAGATCAATTGCCACAATAGGTTGATCATGTCAGAAGGTTCGCCTCCATTGAGAGATTTCAACTGGTTAAATACCGTTTTTAACTTTTTCATAGGCGATGCAGAATTTCGTCGGCAAAATAAACAATAGTATTTTTAAATATACCGAAAGGTATTTTTATTTACATTATCCCGACGGAAAAAAAGAGCAGCTTCCGCAATTTATATAGCACGCGAAGACGCGAAGAAAAAACTTTGCGTCTTCGCGTCTTTGCGAGAAAACAGCTTATGCCGTAGAACAATTTTCAGCACATAGTACTAAAACCCGGGGCGTTATTTCCCTCTCCCCAACCAAAGCAGCGAGTTGATGATCAATTTATCTACATCGACATTTTCAAAAGTCTGGGAAAGTTCTTTGTTAGTGCCCCCATCATAGTCCATAGCATTGTGACCGATGTTGAAATACACCATGTGGTAGTTTTTGTTAGTCCAGGCTACGGGATAGTAGCCGCTATGCCAGATCTCATAGAGTTTTGGGCCGGTACCTAAGGGGAAACTTGTTGAATCAACCGCCAGCAGGATATCGATATTGGGATTTTTGCGAAGATCATGCTCCCAGCGGTACCATTCGTTAGGGTTTGTTTTAAAAGTGGTTGGCAAACCTTTGGTTACCGGGTGATTTGGATCTTCCACATGTAAGATAGCAGGTGTTGGATGCCAGGTATTGCTTACATATTGACCCGAACCCAAAAACTCGTTATGGTACCAATCCCAGTTCTGCGGAAAATCAGACGGCGTAAGCGCAAAGGCCGAAAAGTGGAAACCCATCCAGGCACCGCCCTTTTTCATATATTGCTCAAAAGCCGCACGTTGCTCAGGATTATCGGCACGGGTATCTAAAAATATCACCACCTGGTATTTAGCCAAAAACTCAGGGTTCATGTTTGCCCAGTTATTGGTACTATCGTAAGTAAAATTGTATTTCTTAGCCATCGCCGGGAACCAGCGGTTAGCCTCATGCATAAAGCTGATATGCGCCAGGTCATTCCGGCCGGTATAAAAAGCTATTACTTTAAATTTTTTGTGGCTTTGGGCGTTGACGCTGCTTAAACTAAAAAATGCCATACAAAGCACTACGACAAACATTGCTGCTTTCCTGATATTGGTTTGGTTAATCATAATATATCCCTGTGGTTATAATTGTGATATAAAACTAAGAGATTTGATTTTATGGTGTTAAGAAAACCATGCAATGAGAGGAGATGTAGGGGCGGTTAGATATCGGTGTTGTCACCAACATCGGCAAAACCACACTAAAAATCATGTCAATTACGAGGAGGAACGACGTGGCAATCTTGTAGCTATGCAAATCGGACATGCGTTGGCTACGAGATTGCCACGCTTCGCTTACAATGACATATTTTTTATTTTGCGTGCGTTTGAAAGCAGCATTTAATATGGTTTGACGATTTGCCGGTTTCATTATTTATTTATATTTGTTTGTGCTGCGCTTTCCTCAAGCCAGCCAATTACCTAAATCTATGGAACGTTCCGACATTACTTTTGTGCTTAAGTCCCTGCTCCGGATAGGCCTTCATGTTATCCTATTCCTCGTCTTTTATTTGATTACCGATAGATGCTACTTTTTTCTTCAATCTTTTTTAATTGACAGCTTTTCAAAGGTGGCTTATGTTAATTCAATCGATGCTACTAAAGATGCCTTTGTGGATATTTTGATTTTTACCGTTGGTTGCTACTTCACCAATTTCGGGATCATTAAAAGGCTTCAATTAAAGGAAATTGAAATTTTGATCTTGTTAGCTACCGACCTCATCTGTTTATTTGCTTCAAACCTGTTGATGATCACTTACTACAATCTTTTTTCAAGGCAAGGGATCGATATTGATATTCGCTCTTTGAACAATGTATCCGTAATTATAGTTCTAATATTCGTGAAAGACTGGATTTTTATAAGGTTAAGAAACCGGGAAAAGATACCGGTTTAACCTTCTTGCGCTCGTTTGTAACGAGCGCTTAACATGGTTTGGCGATTTTATCGCCCGTTGCGTTATAAACGCAAACCCAGCAACGCACTCGTTACAAACGAGCGCGAGCTGAGAGAGTATTCTTGTACTCGTCTCTTTTTTTAAAGAATAGGATACTGTGTAAGAAAAAAATAAAGTCCTGCCAAAATAATAAATGCGAGTATAAAAATACCCATTGTAATTCTTATAGGAGTCCAAAACATATTAAAAATGGAAATTAATACTGCTAAGATAATGAGCTTACCATCTCGTGCTCGTTTATAACAAGCACAAGGCTCCTTTATTTTTTATTACCCTCCTTTCCCACCTCCCACTGACAACCCTGGAACAATCATAACACCATCTGCTCAAACAACCGGTTCAGTGTAGCCTCTGCATCAACACATAAACCCGGATGCACTTTTGACGCCTGCACCACCGTACTTCTTGTAGCCGTAAGCCATCGGAAACGTGATGGCTGGTCAAGCAAAGCAATGGGGCCTGCATCCTTTTCGCCATTGCAGATGCGCTCAAGGGATTTGATATTATCCTTCAAACAATCCAGATCCAAACTACCGCAAAAGGCTGCTAATCTTTCGTCGTCGGGCTTGAACAATACTTTTAAAAACTTTTGTTTAGGGCAAAACAGGATCACCCCGATGTTGATAAACTCTTCGCGCTCTACCCTTGGTACAACGCGGATCACGGCGTACTCAAATACCTGCATATAGGGCTTGTTTTGCGGCTGTAACAAATATTTCGGATGCGGCTATCCTTGCTATCAGAAATTCGGAATAAACTTTACGTACCTCATCAGGCGTTTCCTCAAAGTTATCCGGCGTTATCCATTCGTCGGGGATAAGTCCAACAATAGCACGGATCTTATCCGGTGTCAGGATCGCTTTAAATTCGGCATCAACCTCATCTAACCGGGTAGCACGAGGCAACAGCACATGCTCTTTTACCTGCGCAAAGGGGCGTACGGCCTGCTCCTGCCAGTTGTTCCACGAATGATGGAAGTACAGGGCGGCGCCATGGTCAATAAGCCAAAGTTCTTTATGCCACATGAGCATGTTGGTGTTGCGGGCGGTACGGTCGACATTGGTAAGCAGGCAGTCGAGCCAAACGATTTGCGAAGCCAGTCTGGCATCCACCACAGTAACTGCCGGGTCGAACGTAATGGCACCTGAAAGGTAATGCAGTGCAAGGTTAAGCCCCACGCTAAATTTAAGCAGGTCCTGGATCTCTTCGTCGGCTTCCGAGCGACCGAAAGCTACATCGAGGTTGGCGAAAACTAACTCGGGCACTTTAAATCCAAGTAAACGGGCAATTTCACCGCCGATCAATTCGGCAATGAGGGCTTTTACCCCCTGCCCCGCCCCGCGAAATTTCAATACGTATAAAAACTCGTCATCAGCTTCGGCAATGGCCGGCAATGATCCGCCCTCGCGCAATGGCGTTACGTAACGGATCACGTTAACGGTGCGGAGCTGTGGTGGTGTATAGTTCATAGTTTTATTTAAGCAAAAGCCTGCGTTAGATTGCAGCGGATACCGGCCTGTGGCTAATGTCCCGATAAATATCGGGACAAGCCCTGCAGGCGTATGAGCGAAAAGCCCGGCCAACGCCCAAATTATTCTTTGATTGGGCTTAGGTATTAACCAACATACATTCGCCGCTCAATTGCCGCGGTGGCTGTTACTTTTGTCTTGATACAAAAGTAACCAAAAAATCAAGTCAGCAGAGAGGTTTCTTTGCCGCACTGGCCAGCCCACGGCACCCTCGCTGGCCTTTGCCCCGCAAAATGGGTAAAACCACGGGCTGCAAACAGTTGCCCCACTTCGTTCGCTCATACCCAATCCTTCTGCAAATATTTGCTATGCCCTTACAGCCGCACCGCCCACCATCGTTTTACCCATTTTCGCCCGAAACTTTTCTGCTGACGGAAAAGCCCGCCGCTTTAAACAATCATTCGTCTAAAAAGAGAATCCGATAAATCCTCAAATCCCCAAAATCACGGTTCAGAAAAAAATCAACGAAATCAGCGAAATCATTTTTTTCCAATCAGCGGTCCCTGCTGACATAGGGCTGTCATTACCCTGCCGTTACTTTACATCAGAAAACAAAAACATAACACTTATGGACACTTTGAAATCGTTATTGGAAGAGATGGAGCAGGAAGCTCAAACCACCGAAAAAATGCTGAGCCGCATCCCCGACGATAAATACCAATGGAAACCGCACGCAAAAAGCATGACCATTGAACAACTCTCTACCCATATTGCCGAACTACCTACCTGGGTTACTATCACCCTGAACACCGACGAACTGGATTTTGCCACTGTACCTTATGAACCTAAAAAGGTAAGCGGTACTGCCGATTTGCTGAAGCTGTTTGAGGATTCGCTGGCTGATGGTTATTCAAACCTTCAAAAAGCTGATATCAGTACATTTGATAAGATCTGGACATTGCGTAACGGCGAACAGATCCTTAACCAACGTACAAAGGCAGAAGTGATCAGGATGACCTATTGCCAGATTGTGCACCACAGGGCGCAGTTAGGAGTTTATTTACGTTTGCTGGATATCCCTATCCCGGGCAGCTATGGCCCGAGTGCTGATGAGCAGGGCTTTTAAAAAACGGGAGTAATAAGATCAGTTAAAATGCAAAAGCAAAGCGGGCAAAGGCGCGCTTTGCTTTTGTAGTTCTTTTGCACTCAACTGCGGTGCTTTGATAGTTTTCCTGAATTAATTTCTTCAAGGAAGCCATTTTCGTTAATAGCATATCGGGCCTCAGAGGTATCGGTATCTATTTTGTAATTAACGGTCTTTACTTTTTTGTTCCTGATCCTTTTGCCAAATATGAATATCGGCAAAATGAAAACCGCAAGCAGGACTACAACTTGTAACAGGGTTGTGTACATAACGTCTAACATAAAAATTTAAGTCTGATTGGTACCTATATAACGTTATCAAGAGCGAAATGGTTCACCTTTTTAGCTATATTTTATACCCATCATTTATACCTATAGCTAAATGTGTGCCATACTTATATCTGACGTTGTATGTTACCTTAATATTACACTTAAGTTGATATTTAATTGATTTATAACGAAATGAGCTAAACACTATGCTATCATATTGATAATAGAGCCTATCGTTTTGAAATAAATAATATACAGTACAGTTTAGTGATTTTAGTACAGTGACGAAGTATCGTTAAAAGGCGGGATTTGATGAAATCAGGAAACCGGGAATAATAAAAAATGAACAAAAAGCTTTAGTTCTAAAACTATGTAATTGCGAGCGTAGCGTGGCAACCGCACGGAAGCATAGCCGCCCTGTATAGCATGCGATTGCCACGTCGCCCCGATGCTCATGATCCAGCCCGCTCCTCGCAATGACATAAGTTTGCTTTGCTTTGATAAAAAGCGGCCGTGAGGACACAGCCGCGGGTAGTTTATTTTTATCGTCCGACCCGTGTCTCCACGGATCGCATCATCCATTTACAAACCGTAAAATACCGTCGCGTTCCCGCCAAAAAACAGTTCCTGTTCTGTGACAGAGAGTCTTTCAGCATAAAGGTTCATTACTTCTATTGTTTTTTCATAGCCGCCAGCCAGTAAACATACCGGCCAATCCGAACCGAACATTACCCGGTTAATACCAAAGGCGTTGAATACGATATCGATATATGGAATAAAATCGGCAGCCGGGGTATTATTCCAGTCGGCTTCGGTAAGCAGGGCTGATACTTTGCAGTACACATTTTGATAGCCTGCCAGCTTTTCAATGTCCTGTTTCCAGCCGTCAATTTTACCGGCTTTGATATAGGGCTTGGCCATATGATCAAGCACAAACTTTTGATCCGGAAATTCGGCTACCAATTGTGCTGCATACGGCAGGTGATTGGGGAAAATCAGGATATCATAGGTATATCCATGTTTACCCAAAGCAGCTATACCCTTTTTAAATGCAGGATCAAGCATATATTGCTCATCGGGTTCCGACTGTAAAATATGCCGGAAACCCTTGAGTGTTTCGTATTTTTTGAAATGATGCAGCCTGTCTTCCAGGTCATCAGCTTTCAAATCAATCCAGCCTACTACACCTTTGATGAAAGGGTTTACAGATGCCAGATCGAGCAGAAATTCAGTTTCTTTTTCCGACTGATCGGCCTGAACGGCAACACAGCCATCCATGCCGTGTTTTTGCAATACAGGTAACAGGTCTTCAGGATAAAAATCCCGACCTATTACCTGCATATCTTCAGTGATCCAGCTGTCCCTTATCGGGTTATATTGCCAGAAATGTTGATGCGCATCAATTTTTAGCATATGCTACCAGGTTTTGTTTCGATTCGCCCAAACCTTCAATACCTAACTCAACCACGTCGCCCGCTTTTAAATAAATCGGCGGCTTCATGCCTAAGCCAACGCCTGCAGGAGTACCTGTCGAGATAATATCGCCCGGCAACAGAGTCATGAACTGGCTGGTGTATGAAATGAGGTGAGGCAGGTTAAATATAAAGTTTGATGTGGTGCCATCCTGCATGGTTTCGCCGTTTACTTTTAGCCAAAGGCGCAGGTTATGCGGATCGGCAATTTCATCCGGCGTAGCCAAAAACGGGCCAAGCGGTGCAAAGGTGTCGCAGCCTTTACCCTTATCCCAGGTACCGTTGCGCTCCAGTTGAAACTCGCGCTCGCTTACATCATTATGTAATACGTAACCGGCAACATAATCCATCGCTTCGGCTTCTTCAACATATGATGCTTTTTTGCCAATAACCACGGCCAACTCTACTTCCCAATCTGTTTTTACCGAGTTTTTAGGGATCATGATATCATCAAACGGACCCACAATAGCAGTAGTTGATTTCATGAAGATCACCGGCTCGGGTGGCAGAGGAGCATTGGTCTCTTTGGCATGATCAGCATAGTTAAGACCGATACAAACCAGTTTTGACGGACGGGCAATAGGGCTGCCTAAACGCACACCATCTGCAACTTCGGGCAGCAGGTTATCTTTTATAAAATCAGCAAGGCGGTTAAGTCCGTCGGTTTCAAAAAACTGTTCGGTATAGTCTTCACCGAAGGCTGATACATCGTATTTTTTATCGTTCAGGATAATTCCCGGTTTCTCTTTACCGCTTTCGCCAAATCGTATAAGCTTCATATTTTCGTTGTATTAGTTAGTTGTCAGTTTAATAATGGTATCGTTAGGGTCGGTTGTTACGCCGTTAAGGTATACAAATACGCCCTCGGTTTGTTGTTTAAATTTCACCGCGCTGCCATCGCCCAATAATACAGCTTTGGTCACTTTTCCTTTAAGCTGCGGGATAAAAACATATGGCTGTTGCGGCGGTGTCATTACATGCACATACAGATTTTTATCTTTTTGGGTAACAACGCCCCATGGCTGTGCCGGGATGCCGCTGCCACGGGTGCCATAAATGGCCTCACCATTCTTTTGCATCCATGCGCCAACAATAGCCAATGTATCGGTAAATTCAGGCTGAATTTTGCCGTTTGGCATTGGGCCTATATTCAATAAAAAGTTAGCGTTTAAGCCCGCCGCGTTCACCAAATAATGGATAATGCGTTTGGATGATTTAAAGCTCCTGTCGGTAATGTTAAAGCCCCAGCTATTGTTGATGGTTTCGCAGGTTTCCAAAGGCAGGGCACCTATTTTTGATTTGCCGCTGAAACCGGTGGTGTTTGCTCCCGGCAAATCCTTTTCAAACATCTGGAAATCTTCACCCTCTTTTGGTTCAAGGTGATGGTTGTTACCCACCAGTATTGCAGGGTTCAGTTTGTGGATCAATCCGTAGATCTCATCATAATGCCAGTTAACATCGCGCTCCCAATGGCCATCAAACCAAATGCCTTTTACGCCGGGATATTTGGTAATCAATTCGGTAAGCTGGGCTTTCATGAAATTGATGTAGCTGTCCCAGTCGCCGTTTGCAGGTTTACCATCAACTATCGGGCTACCATAAGCATAATCCTTACGGCCCCAATCCAGCAGCGAATAGTAAAAATGCAGTTCGATGCCTTCTTTAACACATTCCTGTGCCAACTCCATCAAGGGATCTTTATGGTAAGGCGTGGCATCAACAATATTGTATGGCGATGCCTTGGTGCCAAACATGCTGAACCCATCATGATGGCGCGAAGTAATGGTGATGTACTTCATACCCGCTTTTTTGGCAAACATTACCCATTCATGGGCATTAAATGCCTGCGGGTTAAAAAAATCGGCCAAACGTTTATAGCTATCATAAGGGATGTGTTTTTCATTCATTACCCACTCACCCGCACCCAGCTCACTGTAAATCCCCCAGTGAATGAACAGGCCGAACTTCATATCCTGGAAGTTTTGCCTTGCAGCAAGGTTATCGGCCGTTGGGGTGTAGGTTTGGGCACCCGCGCGTACAGCGCCAAGCAGCATCCCCATTAATAATAGCTTTTTGATCATATCAAATCAGGTTTTTAATTGTTCAGCGTGATAAAGCCGCCATCAATAGGATAATCGGTACCGGTAATAAAACCGGCCTCATCCGAGCAGAGGTATAGTGCCAAAGCAGCTACTTCCTCTGGTTTACCCATCCTGCCTATAGGTTGGCTTTTAGATAGTTTTTCAAAGATCTCATCCTCCCTGCCAGCATAGTTTTTGGCTATAAAACCATCAACAAAAGGTGTATGCACCCTTGCCGGCGAAATGCAGTTACAACGGATGTTATCGTGCAGAAAATCGCGTGCTACGGATAAAGTCATGGCATGGATAGCACCTTTACTCATAGAATAAGCAAACCTGTCGGTAATACCCACACTGGCCGCTATTGATGCTGTGTTGAGGATAACACCACCACCATTGCTTTTCAACACCGGGAGAGCTGCGTATAGGCAATTGTATGCGCCTTTAACGTTCACGTTAAATACCCGCTCAAAATCCTCGGTACTGGTATTATCAGCACGGCCTATATGCGCTATACCTGCGTTATTGATCAGGATATCTATCTTACCTATTTTGGCAAACGTGTCAACCACCTGCTGCTGACTGCTTACATCGCAGGCATAACCTGTGGCTTTACCGCCTGCGGCAGTTATTTCGGTCACGGTATCGGCTGCTGCCTGGTCGTTTAGTTCGATGATATGAACTTCGGCACCTTGTTGTGCAAATAATACAGCCATAGCTTTGCCTATGCCGCTGCCGCCGCCTGTTACAATTACTGATTTATTGGTTAGTTTGAACATATAGTCAGGCCGAGCCCCCTCTAAATCTCCCCCGGAAGGGGATACTTTTTGTTTTATGGTTATTAATAATAATTCTCTTATTAGAAGAATGAAGTTTTAAATTACTCCAATCAAAAGCCCTCCCTCCCGGGGAGGGTTGGGTGGGGCTGCTTACAACGACACCCCTCTCTTCCACGGAATAAAATCATCCTGGCCAAGTTTTACCGATTTTGGTTCGGCCTCGCCGCTGGCTACTTTTATTACGTAATCCAGGATCCGCTCGCCGGCCTGCTGGATGGTTTCGGCACCTTCAATGATGGTTCCGCAATTGATATCGATAATATCGGGCATGCGCTCAAACATGGCCGTATTGGTTGACAGCTTGATAACCGGCGTTACGGGATTGCCTGTAGGCGTACCCAAACCGGTGGTGAACAATACAATGTTGGCACCTGCGCCCACTTCGGCAGTGGTGCTTTCCACATCGCTGCCGGGGGTACATAATAAATTCAGACCGGGCTTGGTTACTTTCTCAGGATAATCTAACACCGCGGTTACCGGCGATGTACCGCCTTTTTTTGCTGCGCCTGCCGATTTAATAGCATCGGTGATCAATCCATCACGGATATTACCCGGTGATGGGTTGGCATAGAAGCCAGAACCGTCGGCCTCAGCGCGGGCATTGTAGGTGGTCATGAGCTGCATAAAGCGATTGGCGGTATCTACATCAATACAACGATCGCTCAATTCCTGCTCCACACCGCAAAGCTCCGGAAACTCTGAAAGGATCACCGAGCCACCCATCGTAACCAGCAGGTCGGACAAATAGCCCAATGCCGGGTTTGCCGAGATCCCGGAAAAACCATCCGAACCACCGCATTCCAAACCAACACACAATTTCGACAGCGGTGCAGGCTGGCGTGCAGTTTCATTGGCTTTTACCAAACCGGCAAAAGTTTGTTTCAAAGCCTGTTTCAACAGTTCGCTCTCAGTACCTACTTTTTGCTGCTCCAGCACTACAAGGGGTTTGTTGAAATTAGCATCGCGTTTAGCAATTTCATTTTGTAAAATACTCACCTGCGCATGCTGGCAGCCCAAGCTTAATATGGTTGCACCGGCTACGTTGGGGTGCGTGATATATCCGGCAATCAATCCGCAAAGCGTATCCGAATCTTCGCGGGTGCCGCCGCAGCCCATGCTATGGTTTAAAAATTTGATACCATCAATATTTTTGAAAAGGCGTTTGGAGTTAGGCTTATCTTCAGATGCCAGGATATCGGCATTCAGGATCTCCTCAACCGATTTACCGGCCTGGTAAAGCTCCATCAGTTGCTCCACATCGCCCTCATAGCTTTTGGCTTTTTTATAACCCAGCTTATCAACCAATGCCTCTTTCAGCACATTGATGTTCCTGTTTTCGCAAAAAACAAGCGGTACTACAATCCAGTAGTTACCTGTACCAACCGAACCATCGGCACGGTGGTAACCCATAAAGGTTTTGCCTTCAAAATTACCTGTATCGGGCTGGTGCCATTGCAGTTTACGTTCGCCCAAATGAAAGCCTTCGGCTGCATGGTGTACGTTCTCAGTAGTTAACAAACCACCCTGCGATATAGTTGCAGAGGCTTTGCCCACAAGTACACCGTACATGTAAATCTCCTTACCTACAGGCAGTTCATTAATGGCAAATTTGTGTTTTGCTGCTATTTTATCTACCAATGCAAAAGTTTGTCCATCAAACGCAACAACGGTTCCCTGTGGCAGGTCCTGAAGGGCTACCAGTACGTTATCATGCGGATGGATCCTTAAATATGTTTCTCTTTGTGTTGACATTATATTATATGATCAGTCCTTTTTTAACAAGGACAATATTTTTTAGCTTATTGCTGAAGCGTAAGTTCAATTACCGGGATCTCAAAATTAGGTTTCTGCGCCGGCAGCGTTATCTCCAGGTCATCTCCGTTAGTTTCTTTATATAAAAGTTCCGAGCTATCATTCAAAAACTGCGCGTATTTGATCTTGCCTTTATACCCGGGCAATACCAATTTACCCTGCGGATAGCTGAACAACTGTACATACAATTTACCGGCGGCTTTGTTATAAGTAAGTTTACTTCCTTCGGGTATTTTATAGGTATCGGGCGCAAATGTGCAATTGTAGATAGATTTACTATTGGCGTGCATCCAGTAAGCCAGGCTATCCAGCGCGCGGGTTGCCCGGTAATCAAACTCGCCGCGGGCAGTTGGCCCGACGTTCAGGATCAGGTTGCCGCCGTTACTTACCGAAGTAATTAACAGGTCGAGCAATTGGCGATGGGTTTTCCAGGTATTTTCATCCCTGTAGTATCCCCATGAACCCGAAAAGGTTTGGCAGGTTTCCCAGGTTTTGCCGCGGTATTTGGCCAGTTCGGCGGTACTCACCTGCTCGGGGGTTTCAAAATCGGCCCCGTCTTTATATTCTTCCAGGTTCAGGCGGTTATCTACAATAATTCCCGGCTGTAATTTTCGGATCAGTTTTAGCAACTCAACCGATCCCCAGTCATCTTTACCCTTACCGTGGCCGTTTTTAATGGGAAACGAGAAATCAAGCCAAAGGATATCGATCTTACCATATTTAGTTAACAGCTCGGTGATCTGGTTGCGCATATACTGGCGATATTTAGCCATATCCCTTCCTTTGTTCAGCCTGGCGTATGAGGCATCGCTTTTATCGGCAGGCGATTGCGGGTGATAATCATCTATCAAATAATCCGGGTGGTGCCAATCCAATAGGGAATAATAAAAACCAACCTTTAAACCCTGTGCGCGGAAAGCGTTCACATACTCGCGTACCAGGTCACGCTTGGCAGCGGTATTTGGTGCTTTATAGTCGGTAAACTTTGAATCGAAAAGACAAAAACCTTCGTGGTGCTTGGTGGTAAGTACTGCGTATTTCATCCCTGCGGCTTTCGCCTGCCTGGCCCATTTTTGTGGATCGAACAGATCAGGATTAAACTGGTCGAAATATTTCTGATAACCGGCATTATCTATCTTTTCATTATGCTTTACCCATTCGTGCCTTGCGGCCTGCGAGTACAGGCCCCAGTGAATGAACATCCCAAAGCGGTCGTCCTTCCACCATTCCATGCGTTTCTCCTTTTGGGCATCGGTTTCGGTGCCTATCATTTTTTGCGCAAATACCGATGGTACCATCAGCACCACGAACATCAGCATTAATTGTAGTTTCTTTAGCATAGCTATTCTGTTTATAATGAGAAAACTTTATCCATTAACACCCATTTAACACCTTCGGGTGCATTTTTCACCGGCGATTGGTAGCCCCACATCAAATCTTCCCACTCCTTAGCCTTAGGGTTCGCCGCATCCATCGCTGCCGATCTCTCAAAGCTGAACGTGTCATCAACCTCCATAATCATGAACATGCGCGTATCAAAACGGAAGATCTCCATATTGGTGATTCCCTTGGCAGTAATACTATCATGAATTTCGGGCCAGATGGCTTCGTGATATTTTTCGTATTCGGCAATGAGTGCCGCGTCGTCTTTCAGGTCGAGGGTTAAACAGTATCGTTGGCTCATAGAATAGCTCTCAAAAAAGTTTATATCGGTAATACAAAGAAATAAGGTTTGAGGCTAAATAATTAGCTGAAATTAACCAAAACGTTCAACTATTTTGGCATGGGACCGTTGATGGATTTTGATTACGCTGATTGCGTTGATTTTTTCTGAACCTTGATTTTTAGGATTTTGAGATTGCCAGGATTTTTGTCTGAACCGGGATTGGGGGGATTGATCGGATGGACAGGATTTTTTGTCTGAACCGGGATTTGGGGAGATTAGTTGGATGGGCGGGATTTCTTGTCTCTTTATAAACTTATTCAGGTATACAGATCAAACCGAAGCAGTCGATAAAAATCTGTATAATCCGAAAAATCCCCCCAAATCCCGGTTCAGCTTACTCATTCCTCAACGAACTCGTCGGGTTAGCCAGTGCAGCCCTGAAGGTTAAGTAAAACGTAGTTGCCACAGCTATGGCCACCAGCGCGAAAACAGGGAGCACAAACTGCCACCAGGTTAACTGCACCCTGAAAGCGTAGCGGTTAAGCCATTGATTAATGAAAATATATGCCAGCGGGATAGCCACCAAACTTGATATAAAAATGAGCTTTACCACATCCCAGGTGAGCAGGGAGATGATATTTTGTACCGATGCCCCAAGCACTTTGCGTACACCAATTTCTTTGGTACGGCGGGCGGCCGAATACGCCGTTAAGCCAAACAGGCCAATACAGGCAATAAATATGGCCAGTGAAGCAAACAGCGTAAACACATGGCCAAACTGGGTATCCTGGGCATACTGGCGGTTGTAAAAATCGTCAAGGAAAAAGAAATCGAACGATGATTCGGGGAAAGTGTTGTTCCAGGTTGCCTTGATGTTATCAACCATTTGCCGCATGTTGCTGCCGTTTACCTTTACCGAAATATAATCGGCAGGGATCCACGGAAGTTTGGGGTCCATAAATAAGATAACCGGGGTATAATTTTTTTGAAGCGATTGCTGGTGATAATCCTTCACTATGCCGATGATCTCATTGGGTTCTTTATCCAGCGTTTCAATCCATACCTTTTTACCAACAGCATCCTGCGGCGATTCAAAACCGAATTGTTTTACAGCAGCTTCGTTCATCACCAAACCAACAGAATCGGTCGGACGGCTTTTATCAAAAGCCCTGCCGGCTATTACCTGTAAACCATAAGTTTTAATAAAATCATGATCAGCACGGAGCATTTCATAGGTACGTTCTTCTGACTTAGGTGCTCCAAAGCGCCTGTCGGCTAAAAACTTGCCAACTTCCTTGCCCGGTACTGCGCCGGAAAGTGTAACTGCCTTAACACCCGCAAAAGCTTGCAGCGTGGTTTTAAAGCTGGCTGTTTTCTGGTTGTAATTGGGCGTGTTAACCGGCATTTTTACTACAATGGTTTGATCAATATTTACCCCGGTATTTTGGCTGTTCATATAAACTATCTGCCTGTAAACCGCAAAGGTGCCCGCAATAAGCAATACCGAAGCCATAAACTGAAATGCCACCATTCCACGGCGCATGAGCACCCCGCTTTTTGAAAAAGCAAAGCGCCCTTTAAGCACGGCTATAGGTTTCATTCGGGCCAGCACCGTTGCCGGGTAAATACCCGAAAGCAGGATACTGCCAACAAAAACGACTGCCAGTTTCAAATACAAAGCGTCATCAAACAGTAAACCGTAAGTACCCTCGCCATATAAATAGTTCATGACACCGTATCTACCCGCCAATACCAATATCAAAGCTACCGCCAGAGCAGCAAAGTTGATAATAACCGATTCGGTAAGGAACTGCATAATAAGTTGCGGGGCACGCGCGCCGCTCACCTTTCGGATCCCTACCTCCCTCGCCCTGTCTACCGATTTGGTGGTAGCGAGGTTGATATAGTTGATACAAGCGATGAGCAGGATAATATAGGCGATGATGCTCAGAAAATCAACCGCAAAGCGGTTACCTTTAGTTTCAATTTCGTTGGGCTTGGCGGGGTTTAGATGGATCTCGGTAAGCGGCACAAGCTTGATAGTCCATTTAAGATCTTTTAAGGAAAGACCTGTTTTGTACCGTTCGGCCAATGCTGGAAATTTAGCTTCAACCGTGGCCGGGCTTGCATGCGGTTTCAGCTTTACAAACGTGTAGCTTTCATGCAGGTACCAAAAATCCTTTTCAAACTTTGGCGTTGTAGCTCCCGACAGCAGGAAGTTAAACTGCATGGTTGAATTGGCCGGCAAATCTTTAAACACACCTGTAACCATACAATGATAACTATCGCCCAGGGTGGTAACATCCAGGTACTTGCCCATTGGCTCATCATTACCGAAATACTTTTTAGCTGCAGCCTGCGAAATAACTATTGAGTTAACCTCGTTAAGCGCGGTGAGCTTATCGCCTTTCAATAAAGGGTATGCAAAAAAATCAAAGAAGTTACTATCGGCAAATGCAACATGCTCCTCCCTGAATTTGATATTGTTGTACTTCACCACCCGTTCGGCATTATGCCAGTTAACGCGTACAAATGATGCAATTTCGGGAAAGTTAGACTTCATAGCTGTAGCGTACCCGTTGGTACTGGTCGCCCAGCTATCGGTCAGGTTATCGCCGCGGTAAAACTGGCTCTCAACCCGGTAAATGTTGGCAGCATCAGGATGGATCCGGTCAAAGCTCTTCTCAAAATTTACGTAAGCGAATATTAATATGAACGCAGCCATACCCAGTGCAAGCCCGGTAATATTGATAAACGTGTAAGTTTTGTTTTTAACAAGATTTCGCCAGGTAACAAGCAGGATGTTGCGGATCATATTGTAAAGGTTGAGGTTTACAATATAGGGAAATGAACCGGGATTTGGGTGGATTATAGGGATGGGCAGGATTCTTTTAGGAAAATGTAGTATGACAGGATTCTTTATTATCTGAAAATTTCGGATTTATAGAATTACAGCATGCAAGGCGAAATCCTATTAATCAGGTAAATCCCCCCAAATCCCGGTTCAGGCTTTCTTCGTAAACTCCTTCTGATACATCAGCGGACTTTTACCGGTTACCTGCTTAAAATGCTTATGAAAGGTGGAGAAGTTATTGAACCCGCTATCGTAACATAGCTGCTTGATGTTCAGCTTGTTTTCAATAAGAAGCTTACAGGCGTAGCCTACTTTTATTTCAATCACAAACTGCGAATAGGTTTTGCGGGTTTTGGATTTAAAGTACCGGCAAAAAGAGTTGGCGCTTACACCGGCTATATCGGCTATTTCTTCAAGGTAGATCTTTTTGCGGAAGTTACGCACCGAGTATTCATAAATATTATTGAGCCTGTCGCTTTCCGATTCATTGTGATCATACTTAAACCCAATTGAAGTTAAATAGTTAAGCGGCGAACTGCCTGCTATAGTATTCAATGCTTTGAGCAGCATGATGATCCTCTCGGCGCCATCGGTGTTGAGCATGGCAGTTAAAATAGCAGCCACCTGCTTTTTTGTTTCGCCAGTTATCTGCAAACCGCGCTTGGAGCGTTCAAGCAATACCTTGATCAGCTTATTTTCAGGAAGCTGAAGAAACTGATCGCCCCAAAAGTTTTCACAAAAATGCACTACAGTAGTATCAACAGGAACCTGGGCACCGCCATTATTAAAGTACATATCGTCAAAGCGCCAGTAATGCGGCAGGTTTGATCCAACCAATACCATATCCCCGGCTTCAAATTGTTTAATGCTATCACCTATAAATTGTGTTCCGCCGCCCTTTGTAAAATAAATAAGCTCCAGTTCCGGGTGGCAATGCCAGCGGTTATTGATATCCGGCAGTACATCATGCCTTACGCTAAAGGAATGTGCTGGGTCGGCAGATACTTTGAGTAAAAGCGGTTTCATTCAGTTTTATTTACAAACAACGGGCTAAATGTAGTTAAAAACTGTAAAAATTGCTCATTTTTTAAAAAAAGCATGACGTTTATTGTTTTTTAGGATTATATTGAAATACCAATTAAACTCAAACCAATTCACAATGAAACCTAAATCCCTTCTATTCTTATTATTTGTTCTGTTTCCATTTTTTTTAAAGGCTCAAAGCAACTTCAAACCCGGTTATGTAATTACTATTAACGGCCAAACTATCAAAGGTTTTGTTAATGAAAAAGAGTGGGATACCAACCCGGCAAGTATCAATTTTAAAACTTCATTAAATACTGCTGAAATAAAAAACTATACAGCCAATGATATTAATTATTTTGAGGTGAGCAACTCGGTAGCCTACAAGCGTTATAGCGGTTTTGTCAGTACTGATGAAACAAATCCTGCACGACTGCCAACCGGCCGGGATTCAAGCCAAAGACAGGATATCATATTTTTAAAACTACAGCAAAACGGCCCCAATATTTCTCTTTACTCCTATAACGATGCCATTAAAATGCGGTATTTTATAGCAGATAATAAAGCGGAGAAAACTGTTGAACTGATATTCAGGCAATATTTTATTCCGGAACTGGGTACGGCTACACACAGCGAAAATGTATATGTATCACAATTATATGACCTCGCTACAAAATATAACCCGGGTTCGGACGAATTGAAGCAATTGATTGAAAACTCGCGTTATAATATGTTTGATTTAAAGAAGATTTCGGAAAAGATCAATAACCTTATTGTTGATAACACTCACTATGGCACATCAACATCCATTGATTTTTTTATTGGCGCAGGTGCTGATGCCACATCCTATAGTTTTTCGGGCAACGGCCCTTTTTATGAAAACATACCCAATAAAACATCTGTTGCCCCCTTTATAACTGCCGGCTTTAACTTTTACCCCGATGCATCTGTAGGCAGGTTCGTATTAAGAGGGGAAGTTTTATATACATCAAGCTCATACGAAACCCAGGTTGACCTTTACTATGCACAGCCCGAAAAGCCTAAGGCCACATACCGGCTTAAACAACACGAAATAGGTCTTAGTCCGCAGGTTTTATACTATGTGTACAATACAAATGGGGTTAAAGTTTATATCGGGGGCGGTGTTATGGTTAATTTAACCAGTTATAGCGACAACGCTACAACCAATAATGCCGACCCCTCACAGAAATTGGTAAACGTGCTTATCCTGGATAAACGATGGCTGTCATACCCGGTTAAAGCAGGTTTGATTTTGAATAAAAAGCTGGAGATTGCATTATCATATACTTTTCCTTCATCAATAACAGGCATAGGTGCAACCTCGGTTAGTAATTATTCCCTTAAAGTGAGCAGTATCAAGGGTGGTTTAAGCTATCATTTTTAACAGGTTAAACAATAACAATATTAATCTATGATTAAAATACATATTAATCTGTAAAGGCACAGCATATTAAACATTAAGCTATATTATTTATACTCAGACCTTTATTTATTTCAACAAAAAAATCTAAAAATAATACAACCCGAACAGCTTATTTAACGTTTAATTAATAAAAAGGGGCGTTCCGTATCTCACCCCGGAACGCCCTGCAGTTATCTGATGATAACATCAACTAAATCTCAGATCATCATGTTTTTGATCTGAACTCACCATCTTTCTCAGGGATGGGAAGGTTTTTAATATTTTATGAACCTTGCCGTTCTTTAAAACGGTGGCGGTCCGCCAGGGCCGCCACCCGGAGGGGGACCACCCGGCCCGCCACGTTCATTGGTTGGCCTTTTGCCTGCAAATTTCTGGAGCTTAAGTGTAAAGGTTAACAGGTAATAACGGCCCAAACGGTTACTGTTAGTTTGGGTTACATAGCTGCCGTTTTGAGTAGTTGTATACCCGGTATTTTCATTAAACACATCCATTACCGAAAAACGTATGGTACCTGCGTTGCCTTTTAAAAAACGGCGCTCTACATAAGTATTCAATATATTAGGGTTGGTTGCACCAGTATAGCCATAATAAATCATTTTTGAATAATCATAGCTCACTGTCCAGTCTTTAAAATAGCTTTTGCCGTTAACACCCAGGTTAAGGGTCTGGAAGTTGTTGTTAACGTTTGCCTGTTTAATGGAATTACTTGAGGTATTAATACTGTAAGTAGTACTTGCTTCGGCATCAATAACATCAGTAATGCTCACCCTAAAGCGCGCGCCTTGAGATAACACCAAATTTTTGGCTATATTTTTCTCGGTTGTCATGTTATAGGTAACAGAATCGACATTGCTTATATATGAGACGTTGTTATTGTACGAAATGTTACCGATCATGAACAAATTATATTTTCTTTTTTCCCAGGGCTTAGCAAACACGTAAAATCCCTGTGCCGAGTAATAGCCGTCGGCATTCAAATACTGGGTTAAAATACTCCCTGCCAGCTTACTGTTGGGTGCATAATTTTTAGGGTAAGTAATGGTATTGGCAACTATTTTATTATCAGTTTTAATGAACGACAGGTTGCTGAAAAACACATTACCGCTTGCAAAATCGAACTTGTTGTATTTTAACGACAGCGTGTTATTAAACTCCGGCTTCAGATCGGGGTTACCCTGTACCGGGTACGATGCATTACTGAAATCAGTAACCGGCTGCAGCTCCGTATACGTAGGCTGGTTACTGCTGCCGTTGTAGTTTAAACTAAGTGATTGACTGCGCGAAAAATTGTAAATGAACCTTGCGGTTGGCGCCCAGTTAAAGGTATTGTTATTGGTTTTAAAAGGCAGTGCATCAACAACCGATGATCCGCGTAAAATTGTTGGCTGTGCAACTATACCTAAAGTGTAATTATATTTCTTTTCAATAAAGCGATAGTTAAGCCCGAAACGGTTGGTAATAAAGGTTGAAGCATAGTTATTGCTCAACAAATCATATCTGTTTGTTGCACCATCATTGGCCAAAGTATCCGTTGCTTTATCGGCCGTGGTATAAGCATAATGATACGCATAGTTCAGCTCCAGGTAGCCTTTTTTGCTGATGGGTTCCATGTATGATACGGTAGTCCCCACGCTGTCGGTACGGCTGTCGGTATTGATAAATTGGTTAAGCGGAGCGTTCCTGGCGCCATCAATATAAGTATAAACAGGGTTTTGATATTTGTTGATACTGTAGCTGCCTGCTCCCACATTTACGCTAAAGTTGCGCCCCAGGCTACTAAAACGGTGATTGAACAATACATTAACGCCATAATTTGGCTCGGTTGATTTACTCAGGGTGTTGAAAGTATAGTTTGATAACGTTTGCGCATTCCTGACCAGCAAACTGCTCCCATCGGCTGTAGTATTGTTACTGGCGTAAGCATATGTCGGGGTAATCTTTACATAATTCACTGTATCGGGTTTGTATTCGATATTGAAATTAACGCGATGGTTCAGCTTTTCGCTCTGCTGGTTATTAGTTTGCGTATTGGTACTGGAATTAGTTGACGAAAGGTTGTTTTGAATAGTACTGCTGATGGTGTTCACCGAATTATCGGCAAAGCTGTAGCTGCCGTAAGCTGTTACTTTTTTACCCCAGCTATCGCGATAATTAAAGCCGAACGAGCGGGCAGTAGTGATCCCGTTTGATGAACTGCTGTTTGAACCCGGTGGCCCACCCGGGCCGCCACCCCTTGGGCCACCGGCGCCAAAAGTGAACAGGTTGGTATTGGTATTGTTAACGTTACCCAAAAAGGCCAGCTGCCTGTCGCCGTTAAAGCTAAACACATTGGCCGATGCTACATACCTTGTACCCTCCTTATCGCTTGATACACCGGGAATGGCGTCACGCCCGCCGCCTGCGCTGGCCTGGCCAAAGTAACCATAGTTTTTATTTTGTTTAATGGTAATGTTCAGTACTTTTTCGGGTTCGCCGGTTTTTATTTTGGTGAGATTGGCTTGATCGCCGTAATCATCAATAACCTGGATACTTTGTACAATATCGGCGGGCAGGTTTTGGGTAGCCGTTTTAACATCGCCTCCAAAAAAATCTTTACCGTTAACCCTTACTTTGGTTACACTTTTACCCTGGGCAGTAATATTGCCGTCCTTATCAACATCCATGCCCGGCAGTTTTTTAATCACATCTTCAACCGGGGCGTTGTCACGCACCTTATAGGCATCGGCATTAAATTCAATGGTATCCTCTTTAAGCTTTACCGGGTTTACATCGGCAATAACAACAGTTTTAAGCATCGTAGTTTCTATTTTCAGGATAACGGGCGGCAAATTGGCCGGCTTATTATCATTAGCCAGCACAAACCTGCGCCTGAGCGGCTGATAACCTATTGAGCTAAACACCAGGCTAAACTGGCTCACTTTTACATTGTTAAAGGTAAAACCGCCATCGGCACCGGTAACAACTGTGATACTATCGGTACCGGTAAGCATTTTTACACTGGTACCGGCAATCAGGTACCCGGTCGAGTCTTTTACAATGCCTTTAACCGTACGACCGGTTTCGGCATTTACGTTAAATGGTATTGCAAGTGCTATGGCAATTATTACTAAGGAGTATAGGATTTTCATTTTATGCTGATTAACAGCAACAAAACAATAGCATTATTTTTAGTGTAAAAAACACAATAGACCGGCATTGTTAATATATAGACGGGATGCCCATTTTTACCTATAAAGATGGGGTATTGACCGTTATAAGGTTAATGTATCGCTTTAAAGAGCAGATCAAAGCCCTCATCGGTATTTTTTGCCTCTCCGGCGATTATGGTTGCCCCAAAGCTTTACTGATTTGTATTATTGCTGAATTATATATGTAAATTTATCTTCCGGCATACGGATATAAACAAGTTCAATGAGCCTTAAATCAAAAAGTAATACCATAACCATACTTATCCATTTATTGATATGGATAGTTTTTGGCTTGCTGCTGTTTTTTTACCAGCCACTCACCTGGAATGTGGAGTTTCCCTACCAGTTTTGGGTTAAGCAGGCAATTACGTTTTTCCTGCTTGTTGCTGCCTACTATTTTAACAACCGTGTGCTTGTTCCGCGCTTTTTACTGCATGACCGCACTGCCATGTACTTAATTACCGTGGTGGCCGTGGTGATTGTTTTTTTAATGCTTAACCAATGGGCCGATAAAGCGCTTCATATGCATGAACACATGGATGCTATATTTCACAAAGAACACCGCCCGCCCAAACAAAAAGGCCGCGGTGGCTGGGATATTTTCGGAACAATTATTATAGCATTAGTTTTGGGCATTGGTACCAGTATTACCGCCATACAAAAATGGCAAGCCGATATCAGGCTGCGTGCCGCCCTTGAACAGGACAAAATCAGTTCAGAGCTCTCATTCCTGAAAGCCCAGATCAACCCGCACTTCTTTTTCAATACACTTAATAACATATATGCGCTTACCCATGTTGATGCCGAAACATCGCGCAAGGCATTGCACCAGCTATCGCGCATGATGCGATATGTGTTGTATGATACACAGCACGGTACGGCATTATTAAGTCAGGAGATAGCTTTTATTAAAGATTATATCAGCCTTATGGAGTTGCGGCTTACCGACAAAGTAACCGTTACATTTACCCCGCCCGAACAGCCTAACGACGTAACCGTTGCCCCCATGCTTTTTTTACCCTTTGTAGAAAATGCCTTTAAACACGGCATCAGCGCTACGGAAGCAAGCACTATCCTGATCGCTGTAAATCAGCATGACGATTTACTGGAGCTAAGGGTTGAGAACGGCATCTATAAAGATCATAACCCAAACATTGGCGAAAACAAAGGCATCGGCCTCACCAACACCATTCGCAGGCTTGATTTGCTTTATGCTGGTAAATACAAACTGGATATTAACGAAGATACTGCTGCAAATACCTATACCGTTCATTTAACCCTTACCCTGTCATGATAATTAACTGTATAGCTGTTGATGATGAACCGCTGGCGCTGGGGTTGGTTTGCGCTTTTATTGAGCAAACACCGTTCCTGAAACTATCCGGCAGGTACAGCAGTGCTGTTGAGGCATTGGTAGGCTTACAGGATCAAAAAGTTGATCTTATTTTCCTGGATATCCAGATGCCTAACCTTAACGGCATGGAGCTGGCCCGCGTGCTTGACAGCCGCGGGGCCAATAAACCCCGTATTATTTTTACCACAGCATACAACCAGTTTGCCATTGAAGGCTACCGGGTTGATGCTTTGGACTACCTGCTTAAACCTTTTAATTATGAAGAGTTTTTGCATGCGTCAAACAAAGCATTAAGTTATTTTGAACTGGTAACCCGTTCAAATAACCCGGCAACTGTAGTTGCCGCCGAACCTGTTGAGGAAGAGGAATACCTGTTTTTAAAGATAGAATACCAATTGGTACGGATAGCCCTTAATGACATTCTTTACATTGAAGGCTTGAAGGATTATGTGAAGATCTACCTGCAGGATAAAGAAAAGCCACTGTTATCCCTCACCAGCTTAAAGGCTTTGGAAGAAAAATTGCCTTCCAAGCGGTTTATGCGCGTGCACCGCTCGTTCATCGTATCGCTCAATAAAATCAATTCCATTACCCGTAATGCATTGCAGATAGGCAAAGTGAACATTACCGTTGGTGATCAGTATAAGGAAGCCTTTGGAGCTTTTTTGAGTAAGTGGAACTGAACCGGGATTAAACGGATTTTTCTGATTTCGGGATTTTTGAATGCTGCCAGAAGATTAACTTAGACATTCGATATTTTTCCCTGCGATCGTGTCCTCACGATCGCATTCAGGACAAGCCTCCCTTCAAATCACAAAGCGATTCGTGAGGACACGAATCGGGGAATCCAATAATCCCCCAAATCCCGGTTCTGACAAAATTCCGGTTCAGACAAACAAAACCCACCTAATCCAGGTTCACTTTATTGCAATTTTTCACCTCATTTTTACATCATTGAATAATATTCCCTACTTTTAAATTATGCAAAAGGTAAGTGAACTACAGGTAAGCGTATCAGACTTAAAAGCTTTTGAAGCTTTGGCCCATATACCCGATGATCAGCTGCAATGGCTGATTGATAAAAGCGAGATTTTAACATTTGAAGATGGTGAGTACCTGATGGAGCCAGGACAGGACTTGTCAGGCCCTCATTTTATATTGGAAGGTAACATGCGCTTTTTCATGATGCAGCAGGGATCACGCCGTGATTATACACTGGTTGAAAAAGGAAGCATCACCGGCTATATGCCTTATTCCCGCGGCCTTATAGCCAAAGGTTATGCCCAGGCTGTTGGCGAGTTAATACTGCTGAGCTACCCTACGGCCGAGATCATGGAGATGATCCAAAACCATTTTGAGCTTACCCAGGCACTGGTTCACATCATGACCACCCGCGTCCGTGATTTTACAGCCATGCAGCAGCAAAACGATAAAATGATGGCTTTGGGTAAGCTATCGGCAGGCTTGGCGCATGAGCTTAATAACCCGGCTTCGGCTATTGTACGCGATTCATTGTCATTGCGCAAACATTTGCGCATGGTACCTTCCCATCTCAAAGACATGTTTGCCATAAGGGCTACCGACGAACAAGTTGACGGTTTAACCGACGAGCTTTTTCAGATCCTGAATAAAAAAGAGTGCTATACCCGCCTCACCCTAAAACAGCGCACCCAGCTTGAAGATGAAATTACCGAATGGCTGGATGATAACGATGTTGAAAACAGCTATGATATTGCCGAAAGCTTTGTTGATTTCAGCTTTACTACTGATAACCTGGAGGCCTTAAAAAGCCACATCCCCCCACATGCTACTTCTATAATCCTGAACTGGCTTAGCGCCAAACTCATGGGCGAAAAGATGATTGAGGACATTCAGGAATCGGCGCGCCGTATAGCTGAGCTGGTGAGCTCTGTTAAAACATTTACCCATATGGACCGTGCGCAGGATAAACAGTATGCCGATATTCACATCGGCATCCGCAATACAATTACTATGCTGGGTTACAAGATCAGGAAAGAGAACATCACCGTTATTGAGGAGTTTGATGATACCCTGCCCGAAGTGAAAGCGCTTATCGGCGAACTTAACCAGGTGTGGACCAACCTGGTTGATAATGCCCTTGATGCCATGGAGATAAACGAAAAAGGCACGCTGATCATCCGTACTAAAAAAGATAACGATTTTGTTGAAGTAACCATTATTGATGATGGCCCAGGTATCCCTGAAGATAACATCAGCCAGATTTACGATCCTTTTTTTACTACTAAAGAAATGGGCAAAGGTACCGGTATGGGCCTTGAAGTGGTGCATCGCATAGTGAAGCAGCACCGCGGTTCGATAAAGGTAAAATCAAAACCCGGGCATACCGAGTTTATCGTTTGCTTCCCGATAAATGGATAGCAAAAACTGATTTTACCAAAAATATTAGTTAATTTGCCTGCATATTTACCCCTATGAGCCGTCCGATAATATTTTCCATAGATGATGATCCGCAGGTATTGCGGTCAATAAGCCGCGATTTAAAAACGCAGTATGGCAAAGAATATAAGATCCTAAGCACAACATCGGCAAATGAGGCATATGAAACCCTTATTGAACTAAAAAACAGTTCGGAAGTAGTTGCCTTATTTTTGTGTGATCAGCGCATGCCCGAAATGGAAGGCGTTAAATTTTTGGAAAAAGCGAAAAAAGTATTCCCCGAAGCTAAACGGGTATTGCTTACTGCCTATTCCGATACTGATGCTGCCATTAAAGCCATTAACGATGTGCAGCTTGATTATTACCTGATGAAGCCCTGGAACCCACCCGAGGAAAAGCTTTACCCGGTAATAAACGATTTGCTCGACGACTGGCACAGCCATTACATCCCCGAATTTGTGGGCATGAAGCTGGTGGGTTACCAGTTTTCGCCGCAATCACACCTGATAAAAGATTTTTTAGCCGGTAACCTGATCCCTTACCGTTGGTTTGACATCGAAAAAAATATCGATTCGGCCAATTTACTTACTATCAATAACCGTACAACCGAAGATTTGCCAATGGTGATATTTGAGGATGGCAGTTGTTTAACAAAACCCAGCATAAGGGATATTGCCGATAAAATGGGCAAAAACCCTACTCAGCTTACCGACGTTTACGATGTAGTGATCATAGGTGCCGGCCCTGCAGGATTAGCGGCTGCTGTGTATGGTTCGTCTGAAGGATTAAAAACTTTACTGATAGAGCGCAAGGCTCCGGGCGGGCAGGCCGGTACCAGTTCGCGTATTGAAAATTACCTGGGTTTCCCGGCAGGTTTAAGTGGTGCCGATCTTACCCGCCGCGCTATAAGCCAGGCCATGCGTTTGGGTGCAGAGTTTTTATCGCCGCAGTCGGTTAGTGATATCAAACAAAAGGATGGTTACAAAACTATTATTTTGGATGACGGGCCCGAGATCATCAGCCGTACAGTAGTGATTACTACCGGCGTTGATTACCGTAAGCTGGAAGTTAAAGGCGTTGATAACTTTACCGGTGCAGGTATTTACTATGGCGCTGCCACTACCGAAGCTTCGGCATGTACAGGTAAAGAGGTGTTTGTGATTGGCGGGGGCAACTCGGCCGGGCAGGCAGCTATGTACCTTTCTAAATTTGCAAAAAATGTGCATATCATTATCCGCAGGGATGATTTGACGGCTACCATGTCGGCCTATCTTATTACCCAAATAGGCGATACGCCTAATATAAAGGTAATGCCAAATACCGAGGTGATTGAGGCCGAAGGAACTAATTGCCTTGAAAAACTTACGATACAAAACTGCAAAACCAAGGAAACCGAGGTTAAAACAGCTAACGCGTTATATATATTCATTGGGGCCAAACCTTATACCGACTGGATAAAGCTGGATATCATCAAAAACAATAAAGACTTTATTGAAACCGGCCGCGAGCTGCGCAGCTATGAAAATTTTGGCAAAGTTTGGAAGCTTAAACGTGACCCTTTCTTGTTAGAAACCAGCTGTCCGGGCATTTTTGCCGCCGGCGATGTGCGTGCTGGAGCTATGAACCGCGTGGCATCTGCCGTAGGCGAAGGTTCAATGGCTATAAGTTTTGTACATAAATACCTGGCCGAAGTTTAAATAATCATACCAACCTATGGAAGAAACCTGCGCCCACATTGAAGCTATTGAAAACATAACTGAGCCGAAGGATTACGTTTGCGAAGAATGCATAAAAATTCATAGCCCATGGATGCACCTGCGTACCTGCCAGACATGCGGCGTTACACTTTGCTGCGATAGTTCGCCCAATACACATATGACCAAACATTTTCAGGCTACCGGTCACCCGGTGGTTATATCTGCCGAACCAGGTGAGCGCTGGTTATGGTGCTATGTGGATGAAGCCGTTAAAGGATATTAATTTAAGTCGGAAGTCTTAAGTTTGAGTCATAAGTCAAACTTAAGACCTCCGATTTCTCTTATAGAAATTAATGGCAGCCTAATCTCTGGTCTCCAATCTCTAACCTCTCCTCAACAACTATCCTTTAAAGGACAATACCTTATCTAAGGACCAGGGCCCGGAGCCTAATATGGTAAATAGTATAAGCAATGCCAGGGCTGTAACCGATGGCCATAGCATGGCATTGATAGGTTCCTGGAAAATACCTGTTAAAAATACAGCGCCAACCAATATCGGGATCTGGATAATGCAGCCCAGGCGGGTTAGGATACCCATAGCTATCAATATGCCGCCAACCATATGGGCAAATGCCACATAATACACCAGTATCATCAGCATATCAGGCGATACATCAATAACATTCTGATCGATAATGATGCCGCGCAGGTATGAGGTATTTTCCATAAAGGTGATACCCTTCACCAACAAAAACACGCCAAGAACTATACGCACAATATCCAAAACTTTAGGGTGATGAGTATCGCCCCAGTGTTCAATTTTATGAACCAGATTCATAAAGCCCTCCTTTTAGTTTAATAATTGGTTATCAGCAGCCCGGGGTAAACCTGAGAGATTGAACGATCGGGATGCTATTACTAAATTTAGTAACAAATTTGTTATAAAACAAGTTTTAGAGGAAGGAAAAAATTGGTGGCTAACCTGCTAAAAAAACGTCATTGCGAGCGCAGCGTGGCAACCGCACGGAAGCATAGCCGCCCTGTATAGCATGCGATTGCCACGTCGCTCCCCAGGCTCGTTCCCGGCGCCGCTCCTCGCAATGACATATTTTAATTTTTTTCTAATCAAAACCCATGTCATTGCGAGCGCAGCGCGGCAATCGCACATAGGCAGAGCCGCCCTGTATAGCATGCGATTGCCGCGTCGCCCCAAAGCTCACCCCCGGCTCGCTCCTCGCAATGACATATTTTTATCAATTTGCAACGAGAGTTTAAATAGAAGCCTACAGATCATATTCCGCCAGCCATCCCCGCAACTTAGTCAAATCCTTTTTTAAGGCAGCCGAAAAATCATCTCTGCTTATAGTTAGCTTCCGTGTTCCATCCTCTGCCCCACCCAATGGATATTCGCAGTGCAGGCTCATAGGGCCATTGATATTGTATTGTTTAAGCAAACTAAAGTATTTTTTAAAATCCACCATCCCCTCCCCCAACGGTACGCTTTTCACCTGCCATTTGTCGCCCTTCTTTTCCCAGTAAAAATCCTTTACGTTGATAGTTTTGGAATAGGCTTTTAACAGGTCAAGCGTAACAGGCCAGGTATCGGCACCTTCAGTAGTAGCATGCCTTACATCGTACTGGCAACCGATATAATTAGGATCAAGCCCTTCAAGACCCAGCCACAAATCCCATTGTGAGGCGCCGAACAGATCGCCGGAGTGGTTTTGATAACCGCCGTGCATCCCGTACTTTTTGTTGAGGGCGGCAAGGCCGGCCAGTTGCTTATTGATAACCTTAATATTTGCCGGCACACTGACGGCTTTATCATAATTAAACCAGGCAGTACGGTAATATTTTATACCAAGCGCCGATGCTGCTTTCAGGATTGGTTCGGCATCCTTTTCGTCGGCGGTTTTGATATTGGTTACAATGCTATAAACCTTGAGCCCGGCTTTTTCAATGGATTCAACCGCTTTAGGCAGATCATCGGCAACGCGTTCGGGCAGCACGTGACCATCGGGCCTTACGGTAAGGTCGATACCATCAAAACCAAGCTGTGCCGTTAAAGCTGCCATATCGGTATAATTAAGCCAGTGCATATGCTTGGAAAATATGCTCACCTTTATTTTCCCACCCGGGGATGGATTGTCTGCAGGATCATCGGGATATGAGGTTGATTGCTTAGCCAAAGCGCTCAAACCAAAAGGTAAACCGGCGGCAGCCAACGCGGCCGAGGCGATAAATTTTTTGCGGCTGATATTTTCCATAAGGTGTTAAAATTGGTAATGCAATATGCCATTTTTCGCTGTTATTATTTCCTGATTTTTACTCACCTTTATCCAAACCTATTTATCATGATACTATTCTGGTACAGTGTGATACTGTTTGTAACAACCCTGGCGCTTAACTTTTACCTGCTTATCGGATTCAAACAAATTAAACAGGTAAGCCGGCAGCCTTTAGTAGATAATCTCCCGCCCCTTGCCATTATTATAGCCGTGCGCAACGAGGAGGAAGACCTTGAAAAAGCCCTGCAAAGTGTTTGCCATATCAACTACACCAATCACCGGATCATTGTTGTTAACGACCGCTCAACCGACCGCACTGCCGAAATATTACAGAATTTCAGCTTACGCTATCCGCAGATCCGGGTAACCACAATAACTACTTTGCCTGATGGATGGCTTGGTAAAAACAACGCACTTTACCAGGGTTACCTAAGCAGCACGGAACAATGGATGCTTTTTGCCGATGCCGATATCGTTTTTCATCCCGATGCCATCAACAAAGCTGTTGGCTATGCGGTTAAGCAGCAGCTTGATCATTTAACCATGTTGCCGGAGCTGATATCCCGGTCGGCTATTTTAAACAGTGTATTTGCTACCTTAAGCATTATGCTCATGACTTCCATGAAGCCCTGGGAAGCTAAAAATCCCAAATCAAAAGCGTCATCGGGCATTGGGGCATTCAATTTAGTCAGGCGTACGGCTTATGAAAAAATCGGGACTCATGCACGCATAAAACTGCGCCCGGATGATGACTTGCAACTCGGTCAACTGATAAAAAAGGAAGGCTTACGACAGGATGTTTTAGCCGGCAAAGGTTACGTTTGCCTGGAATGGTATAAAAACCTGGGCGAACTGGGGCGCGGCGTTCAGAAAAACTCGTTTGCTGTTGCCAAATATAGCCTGGTACAAGTCATTATCAATGTGTTAAATATGTTACTAACAGTGGCCTTACCTATGCCTTTGATGTTCATTTTCGGCAATACTGCTATCCGGATCATGGCCACTGTTATGCTGATATTTCATATGATTTATATGGAAATAGTGCCGCCAAATAAATGGTGGTATGCATTTATGATCCCTTTTTCGGGGTTCTTTTTGGCCTGGCATTTTTTAAAGGCCTCGGTAACAACGGTTGTAAAGGGCGGTATTTACTGGCGGGAAAGTTTTTATTCGTTGAAGATGCTGAAGGGGGAGGAATAATAAGATTTCTATTTTTCGCATTAGTGATAGTAGCGGATACCGGCCAATGTCATTAAGTTAAGGAGTTGACAGGTTGCACCAGAGGTGCAAAAGGTTTGTAGAAATAAGGTGGTTGAGTTTTTAGTGTGCCAGAGGTACACAACTCCGGTGTTCCGTACCTCTGGCACGGTTATTTCCGGTATATATGCTGCTACAAACCTGTTCCCCCTCTGGGGGATTTCCCTTAAATAATGACATGGGATACCGGCCTTGTGGTTAATGCCTCGTGTATAAGCGGATAGTACGGGCCGAAGGCAATGCCCATAATCTTAACCGAAATTAAACGAATTAAAAAATTTATGGAATTTGCTTAGCATTCGGTTAATTCCTGAATTCAAAAAATTCAGGTTCAGACAAAATCCCATCCTCAATCAAACCCTAAATATTCCTTCTGGTGCACCTCTACCGAGCCGGAGATATTATCGTGATTAAGGAATATAACGATATGGAAAAAATCGTTATCGAAGAGATAGATATCGTTTTTAATATCGGCCCCCTGCAGCTTCATGATCAGGCCCATGTGCTTTGCCTGGCCAATTAAATTAATAATGTGCTGCGATGTGGAAGTGGTATAGGTAACAGTGCGCAATACAGCCCCGCTGCTAAGTTTGCTGCCAACACCTATTACAACGGTTTCTTCCTTCTTATCCGGCCCTACCCGGTTCAGGTGCTCAATGCTGTTGCCATCAACATCCTGGATATACTGGCGCTTGAATTTTTTACCAAGGGTGAGATAGTTATGAGCTTCGGCGTTTGAAAGGTTGGAGATATTTGCCAGATCATTAATGGTTACGCTTTGGGCAAACACCGTTGCACCGCAAAACAACAATAAGGCAATTAACAGGGTTCTCTTCATTTTTTAACTTACCAAATATACTTTTTACTATTTAAAATAATCACCGGGATGATAGGTGCGCTGCGCATGTTTTAAAACATCCTTTTTATAAAACAACACATCCTTAAATTTACCATCAATAATGCCCTGCTCCTGATCGGTAAAATTTTTTGATGCAGAATCAAAAGAGCTACCGCCGTTTACGATGCTTTTAGCCTTTAACCGTGTACCAAATTCCACAACAGCGATAAAACTATTGCCCGAATATCCATAGCGCTTATTAGTGTTCATGGTGCGGCTTTGGAACGATGGCAGCTGTCCGAAGCCCGATCCGGTTAAACCTACGGGGATACTGGGTTTATTATCATCAAAGGTAATGCCATCATCGGGGCGCTGGTAACGGTTCATATCACCCCACTCCACTTTCCAGGTACCGAAACGGCCTTGCAAGTTTTTAAGCACATCATTTAACCAGGCCAACTGCTGCGCCGGGCTTACGGTTTTAACCAGTGTTTGAAAACGCCGGGTAATAAAGGTACTTTCCTGATCGGTTTGAGGTGGCGGCAGGGCCTTCATCATCAATGTGCCCCACTCAATGGCAAGCGAACTGGCTACAGAGTGAACGGCTGTGTTCCTGTCCCATTGCTGCAGGATCTTTATTGGTTCGGCCAGTGATTGTTTAACCGAATCGGGAGCGGCATCATAAGCTTTAAACAGCGAAGGCAGCAGATCATCAAAAGCGGCAAGATAATGATCATACCCTTTGGCGATCAGGTCATCAAGCGTAAGGCTTTTTGCATCTTTCAGGATCCTGATAGCGGTTATGGCCCGGTAGTTTTCACCATCCGGGGCCATATAAACAGGATATTTGTCTTTATCCGGACTTGATACGCCCGAAGCTGTATATGGCGTTGAGTTACAATTCTGGATCCAGCCGGTGGCGGGATTTGTATTGGTGATAATCTCGCTGAGTTGATGAACACCCTGCCATTCGGTGGCCGATGTGCTGCCATCAACCGGCAAACTCCAGTCATATTTGGGGTTGCGCTTGGGGATATAGTTACCATACCAGAAAATGGTGTTTCCCTTATCATCGGCATAAACAGTGCTGTTTGTAGCATTTGAAACCATGTTCATGGCCTTTTTATATTCGGCAAGGTTATTGGCCTTGGTTATCAGCCATGATTCAACCAGGGCATTGTATGAGCGATTGTTGGCTTTAAGCGCCAGCCATTTACCATCCCTTGCACCAAGCACCGGGCCATGATGAGTATAATAACCCGTTATAGAACGCTGTTCAACCTGATCGCCTTTTTTTATGTTGAATGATAATTTGCGGGTAGTAACCGGCCGTAGTTTACCATCATATTCGTAATACCATTTGCCATCCTTTTTACTCACCTTTTCGGCATACAGATCGGCCACATCGGCATAGGCGCTGGTATGCATCCAGCCGCAATGCTGGTTAAAGCCCTGATAAATGAAAAACTGCCCCCAGGTAACCGCGCCGTAAGCGTTAAGGCCCTCGTTGCTTACCAGCTCAACCTCACTACGGAAATAAAACGGCACATGCGGGTTGATATACAGCAAAGCATGGCCCGATGCCGATTTGGAGGGAGCTATAGCAAAACCATTTGAGCCTGTTTCGCGCTCATTCACCATATCATAAATATTTTTTTCGGGCTGGCTGGTTACCATACCCAGCTTTTCGGGACTGGTGCTGTAAAAATCCCGGGTTTCGCTTAGCTTAAGGCTTCCTGTTTCGGTAGCGGCAACACTGCCATCGGTAAACATCAACGCATACCATGGCTCAAAATGTTTAAATACCCGTGGCTTTACTTCGGGATGCTTGTACAGGTAATAGTTGATGCCGTCGGCAAAAGCATCTAAAAGCTTCCGGAACCAGGGCGCACTGGTTTTGTAATCCTTAATAGCATCGGCGCTATCAGCAATCAACTGCAGTTGCACATCGGTATATAAATTAGTTTCGCCATCAACCTCGGCCTGCTTGCCTAACTGGTAAAGGTAATTGCGTTCAATGCCTTTAAAGTTATCTTCGCATTGGGTATACATCAGCCCAAAAACAACCGCTGCATCCGTTTTACCATAAATGTGCGGAACTCCCCAATTATCACGAATAATGGTTACCGACTTTGCTAATATTTCCTCCCGTTTTATTTCCTTCTGATTAATTTTATGAGCAAAAACCAAAGCAGGAAGAAATATTAAAGTGATAACTAAATTAACTTTCATAGTAACAGTAATTTTACCACGTAAATTATCCATATAAATGTGAAGTAAACGAGGCTTTTTAAAGATTTTGAGGTAAATTTGGAGATTAATTCATAATAATTACATCGCATCGCCGTTTTTATTCAAATATTTACAATCGGCTTTTTTGAGGTAATTATTTGCTGTACTGCTAAAACCGTATAGTTAACAGTTAATAAATTCAATACCGGTTCCTATTCCGGTATCCGAATATAAAGAGCTTGGGTATGCATTTAATATGATATCTGAGATTTAGTTGATTCAATATCATTTGAGACGTGATATTGTGTGCGTTCCGGGGTGAGATACGGAACGCATTTTTTTTGTTGGTTCAGTGGTTCATTTGTTCAGTGGTTCATTAGTCTTGGCATGGTGATGATTTGCATTACCGTCATCAACTATAATTCACAAACTATTCACCAATGAACCAGTGAACAAATGAACTAATGAACCCACTTATCCCTGTACCAGGCCATGGCCAGTAACACCATGCGGTTGTAGGTTTCAAGACCCTGGGGCTGGTTATTGGCTTTCAGGAAGTTATCGTAAAAAACACTGCTGATGGCGCTCAGCTTGTTTTCGTAGGCCAGCCAATAGTTTCGTTCGGTGATATAATCGCTGCGTACATCTTTACTGATCAGTGCCTTAAGTTCCTTATGGGCAACAGTATCACGGGCACCAAGCGAATGCATGAACTCCTGCACGGCAAGGTGGTAGGCCGAATAGCGCAATAGCCTGTCGTGCGATTTTACGGCGATGACAAAGCCTGCAAAATCAGCTTCGTCTTCGGCCCCGTATCCCATCTGGTGCGAAATTTCGTGACAAACCACAAAAGGCCGGTTAAAAACGGGCATCTGGTAATTTACCTGCGCTTCGGAAGTAAAGGGATTATAATAGCCCGATGTGCCTATGTAGTTTAACAAAGGGGTCAATATAGAAGGCTTTATATCAGGACTGTAAGCCTTGAAGTTGGCAGAATCTTTACCAAGCGTGCCGATGGCGTGGCGGGCTGTATTGTAAATATGCGAATTACTTTGAGCAAGATCTGCAGGTGTGAGGCGTGCACGGGTAATGTTGGCGCTATCAATCAGGATCCGGGTTACAGCTTTAAGATCGGCAGTGGTAAAAGCCGTATCCCTGAGCCCAAGCCGCTCGGAGGCCGGCAGCCTGAAATAGTTCATCCCCCACAAAAGATAAAATGCCACAATGCCTGCCTGTACGCCTATAACCAACCCTAAAAAAAGCCTGCCAGCTATTTGAAACTGCTTTTTAAACAACAGGGCAATTAACCTGATTACGGCATAAATCAAATAAATAACCACGGCTATATATAAAATATCGCCAACACTAAACGGAAATATATTTAAAACGGAATGGAAAACCCGGCAAATGATAATGTAAAAACCATTGGCATAGTAACGTTCAACAGCAGCGGGATGATCAGCAAACAACATTAGCAAAAAAATAGCCAATGCCATTAATATTATTGCGATGATCCTTTTTAGTACAGGTTTTTTATTGGTTTGGCGGCGCATTATATGGGGTAAATATAGCGCTTTAAAGGCAGGTTAAAAAAAGAATGCTTTAGCATACTAAAAACCTTTTTATGCAAAAGGCCCCCTGACAGGAGGCCTTCAAAATTGTGAAAAACAAGGTTACTGAATATCTTTATTTTACAGAAACAGGTACCACTATCTTATCCCAGAACATGCAAAAGCTTTTTGCATCAACTGTATAAGCCAGCCTTTCATGCATTGGTGCTGCCTTTGTTTTTACGTCTACACGCAGGGCATCTTTTGATTCATCGTATTTAAACGCGCCCCATTGTTTAGCCACTTTGTTAAAAATAACTGTCCAGGTACCGTTTTCATTTGGGATCAGGAAAAAGCCATAAGTACCTGCTGCCAGTGGTTTACCTTCAACTTTAATATCTTTTGTTGTTGTAAAAGTTGTGGCTTCGTTAGCACCTGCACGCCATACTTTACCGTAAGCTTCAAGTCCGCCCCAAATTTTACGGCCTTTAACCGATGGGCTGCCATAGTTAATAGTAATGGTTGAACCTGCAGCTTTACCACTTACGCTATCGCGAGGGCTTGCTGGTTTGTCCTGGGCAAAAGTTAAGCTTGATACCAATAAGGCAAAAGCAAACAGGAACGCTGCCTTAAGCTGAAATGATTTTTTCATAAGATTTCTCATAATTATTTAAGTATAAAGATAGATTGAAATTTGGTTTAAAAACAACTATTCGTTTAAATACCTGCAACAGGTGATTTTAACATATAAAACACTGAAAAATAAACAACTGGTGTTTAAACTATTTGAATTTTATATTGTCTGATTAATTGAAAGATCATATTGCAGTTAGGAATAGACCGGAGGGGTTCATAGCCCAAAGGTTAAACAATTGTTGTGGTTTTTTTACCCTGCCTAACCATGGCAGGGTTTTTTATGCACCAACATTACTGCACCTTATAAGTAAATACGCTGCGGCCTATATTACCGGCCTCATCAATACCTTCTATCACCAAACGGTAAGTCCCCTTGCTATCTGCATTAAAAAAATCAAACGAAGCGTTACCATCTTTATCAGTCATTACATCAGGGTTCCAGTATATGGTACTCCTGGTATCGGGCTTATTGCCTGTTTGTTGAAAACCTTCATAAACAGGCGAATAAAAGGTACGCGCTTTATAAAAACCATTGGCAGTAAAAGATAACAAGCCCGGCGACATTGATTTATTTATAGCAACACTACCTGCATTTTTACGCATTTTAAGTATCATTACCCCGTTTGCCCCCCTTACCCCATATATAGCTGCATCCGTATTTTTGAGGATACTTACACTTTCAATATCAGCAGCGCTGTAATTATCAATGCTTGTACCTTCTGGTAAGGCGGTATCATCAACTATGATCAGCATCGGCCCGCCCTGCATCGCCGGATCCACTTTATCGGTAAGGTATGGTATACCGTCTCTTAAAATAACACCGTTTAAGCGCCCCTGTAACCCGTTAGCCAACGAGCCCTGATTATCTTTCAGATTTTCCTTACCCAAAACTTCGGTATTGAGTTTGCCGTCATTAACTCTTCTGTCGTTAATAATTACTTCTTTTAATACCCTACCGTTTACATCGGCCATATACACCGGCTGTTCTGCTGTTTTATCATAACCTCTGTTATTTAAATCCTTTACCGGGCCTGTAAAATCACCTGGTTTAATAGTTGTTAATGCCGGTGCCGGATAAACAGATATGCTGGTGTTATTTTTCCCTTCGGCTGTTTTGGCCTGGATCACAAACCGGGTTTTATCTTCATAAACCAAATTCCTGAAAGTAAAGCTACCATCATGACCGGTAGTTTGAGTTAACAAAGGCCCGCCTGCCTGCGGCATCAGGGTAATTATACCACCATCAACAATTTTTCCATCTGCCGTTTTTACCAGTCCCGACAGATCGAAACCATTTTCGGAGCTATAAGCAAGTCCCGTCTTAGTATCGTTCAGTAATTGTTTCCATTCAAACCGGCGGTAGCCCTGGGTAAGCATCAATATATCCAGGTTGGAGCGGGTATCATTGGTAACATTAGCAAAATAATAGTTTGGCTGTTCAATTGCCCCTTTCAAATCAGAAGTTAACAACAGGTTTGATAATATGGTGCTCTCATCATCTTCGGTAATGGGTACCCTGCCGGCATCAACAATAGCTGCTGATAAATAACTTTTTGCAGCCTCCCCATTTTTGTTCCTGATATTGATGGAAATATGCACTTTTTCCCTTGCCGCGTAAACAAGTTTATTGCTGGTGGGCGTAATTGTTAACAAATCGGGGTTTTGGATAAATACCAGGCGCTCATTAAGCGGTTCGCCCTGCGACGAAAACAGGGTTACCTGGACTACCCCCGTTTTAAAATCTTTTTTGTTGAGATTTAAATCAAGCACCTGGTTGTCAAGCACCGCTTTTACCGACCTCACAGAACCGGCCGAATAAATAATTACCCCTATCTCTTTATTCTTATTTTTAAGGTAATAAGCTTTATTGGCATTTATTTCAATAGCAAGTTTATCGGGATTATCATTGTTAACCAGCAGCGTGATACCCTCGTTATCTGCCTTTGGTAAATCAACCGTTGCTTTGGTACCATCGGCATAGGTTAAATTGGCTTTATAGGTTTTGCCGGCTTCAGCAGTAATAAATATAAGGCCCATGCCCAGGTGTTTTGATTCAAATTTGGTTACCTCGGCATTAGTGTTATCAACAACAACACCTTTAACATTAAGCCCCAGCCCGTTTGTACCTACGGCTTTGAAGGCCAACCTGGTAGGTATGCCGTTCACAAAACTGCCACCTTCAGAAAAAAATTGGATATCGGCCTTACCCGTTTTAACCGCCAAAGGCTTGTTAGCTGTATAAACCCTTCCATTAATATTTATCTGCCTGTCAAAAAAGTTAACCTGCCCATTGTTCAGCATCCATTTGGTGTAGGCCCTGATCCGGTATGTACCTCCGGGTAATGTATTGGGAAGGCTAAAATCGCCCGTGGCCAAACCACCAACCAATTGCAGCGGTATGGTTTGCAGCAGCGAATCGGCAGGGTTAATAAGGTCAACATGCAACACACCACTTAACTTTGAAAGCTCATGCTGTTCGCCAAGGGTTACGTATGCTTTAAAATAAACGGTATCTCCTGCGTTATAGTGAGATTTATCAAAATGCAGGTAAGCTTTTTCAATTGCTTTATCTGCCGATAAGGTTTGCAGGCGGGATATTACACCATCTAAAGATGTAACAGGCGAAACCGGTTTATCATTTTGTGAAAAAACAGGCATGCAAAAGCACAATACGCATAACAGCGCTAAAGCTACTTTTTTCATAAGCGGGAATGATAACAGGTTAAAAACTGGTTATATAAAGGCGATTAAATATAAGTATTTATTTACAAATAAAATACTCATTTTAAATTAGTTATAACCATTCCATAACATCCTCAGCTGCTATTGCGTCAGCTCGGCATCCTGCTTCATTTCTTCCCAGTAAAGTGTTTCAAGGTAAATGCCGTTTTGAATAGCTACACGTGTGCGTACTTTATCTAATTCGGCCTTCACTTCTTCATTGCTGAGCCCACGGTTCAGCGAATGGTAATAAATGACATAACCAGTTTTACTGTTTACGCATTTATAATGTTTATCCCCGGCTTTCATAATTGGATTAACTAATATATACACAATACAGCAAGAGCCCGGTTTGTTTTAATTATACTTAAATGTTACACAATTTTCTTTATCCAACCACCATGTTTCTTTTTACTTTAAATCAGCAACTTACAACATCCACACTTCCATTTTATTACATTGGCTTAACCATTCTTAACATTAACTTAACAATTGGCATTGTATTAATGGTTACTTTTATCCGCTGAATAATTTATAGTGACATATTTTAAAAGATCCACTTAATATAACTACTGTAAATTCACGACTGATAAAACAGATCAATGAAGAGCACTAACTCAAAATCAATATTTCCAAACTCCAACCAGGTTTTTTACGATTTGTTCAACACTGCTGTAGCCAACGTCACTGAAATGGCCAGGCTGCTGAACGAAGCCGTTAATTCCCAAACGTCATATGAGCAAAAGTTTAATTTTGCCCATATTGACAAACTAAAATTCAAAAGCTACGAGATAACACACAGGGTATTTTCAGAATCGGGAAGGATGCTGATATCGCCGTTTAGCCGCAAGGATATGTGCGATCTGGCATCAGCAATTGACGATGTTGCAGATAGTATTACCATGGCTGCCCGCAGGATAAACCTATACAATGTACCTGCTATTACCAAACCAATAATAGATTTGGCTGCCCTGATCCTTAAAACCAGTACCGAGCTTGAAAAAGCCGTAATTGCGATGAATAACCTCAGCAAATCGGCCGAGATCTTCGAGCTTTGCAGCAACATCAAAAAACTCGAAGCGCAAGCTGATTCAGTTTATAACAAAGCATTTGCCGATCTTCTTGATAACGAGAAAGACCCGATAGAACTGATTAAATACACTGATGTTTTTGTAGCCATGGAAACCGCTACCGACAGCTGTGAAGATACAACCCTGATCATTGAAAGCATTTTGATCAAGAACGGGTAAGAGCCTCAGCACTTACCTAAGTCCTCTCCAAAGGAGAAGGCTTAAAAAACTAAAAAAGCGATGAAGTATCATCGCTTTTTTAGTTTAAGATCGTTTTTCAAAATCCTCTCCTCCGGAGAGGGTTTGGGTGAGGTTATTTCCCCTTTTCAGATTGAGGGCCGTTGTCACCGCCATTATCCTGGTTCTTGTTATCGTCTTTTTCCCTATCCTTCTTAAACTCAAGCTTGCCAAATTTATAGCTCAGGCTTATGCCGAATGATTGTATCGGCACAAGCCTTACGTTGGTTGAATAAAAGTTGCTGCCAAAAGTTGACGAAGTTTGACTAACATATTTTGCAAAGGGATTGGTAGCTGTAAGACCGATGCTGGCCTTTTTGTTCATGAACATTTTGCGCATGGCAAAGTTGTAAAACACAAATTTAGGGTTAGTGCCCTGGATGCCTTTTTGTGATGAATTGTAATTGCCAAAAAATTCGGCGCTCAGGTCATGACCAAAACTATATTGTGCATTGACGTTAATGCGGTAAGCAAAAGCGCTGACATTGGCAAAACCAGGGTTAGTGCTTCGTCTGTCGCTGAAAATCATGTTGGTGCGCAGGCTTAGTTTGTCGGTTACCGGTACTGAAGCATAGATATTGATACCGATCCTATCCTCCGAGCCTATGTTATAACGCTGGTTGAACGATACGTTTTTATACGTTTTGTTGTTAACCTTTAAAGAATCATAATAAGTAGTGAATTGCTGGATATCATCTGTATTGTGGCGATAAAAAGCGGCTATGTTAATATTAGCTCCTTTGTCAAAACCTTTATTGTAGCCAAACTCAAAATTATCTCCTTTTTCGGGTTTCAGGTTTGGGTTACCAGTGTTGATGTTATGCGGATCGCTGATGTTCAGGAACGGGTTCAGATCACCATAATCGGGCCGTTCAATACGGCGGGTATAGCTAAGTTTAACCGATTGCGAACCGTTGCTGCCAAACTTGTGCGAAAAAACCAGCGATGGCACCAATATATTATAATTAGGAATGTTCACACCCTGAAAATCAGCTTTGGTATTGGTGTACTCATCTCTCAAACCTCCTTTTACGTCTAAAAAACTATTAAACAAGGATGCTGATGCCGACAGATAGTAAGCATATATCTTACGATCATAAGTAAAGCCATAAGTTTGCCCGGGGTCGAGGTTTAAAATACCATCGGTTGCCAGCGTATCTGTAACCACATTATTATTGATATGATTAAAATCAAGCTTGCCCCCGGTTTCTATTGTTAATTTTTTGCTTACAGGATGGGTGTAATCAACAGAAATATTAGTTTCACGATCTTTACCAGGATTGGTATTTGTTAAACCAGTGGAAGGCTTAACACCATTAAGATAATCTGTTTGCTGTGCAGAGGCAAAGCTATTGTTACCAAAACTTTCGGTATAAAGTATATCAAGCTCCTGGCCTTCTTTTTCAAACGTTTTTTTGTAGGCTAAGCTAACATCTGTTGAGCGGCCGTTAAACTTACTGCTGGAGTTACGGATATCGGCTGTATCTGATATAAATGCACCGGTCGCCGAAACAATCCTCGAATTTTCATTGGTGACGCCATTACCATGATTACCAAAATGGTTAAAGCCAACCCCGGCGGTAAGATTATCATGCTTGCTGATATCCCAGTTAAAATTAATACCCGATTCGTAGCCGTTACGTTTAAAATTGTTTGTACCCTGTTGAAAAAGAGTAGTTTGATTTCCCTGCCCGTCTGTTGATACACGGTTACGGGTATTAGGAGCATTTGTATTGATCTGTGCGTTACCACTAAAAAATGCATTCACGCCAAAATTGCCTTTACGGGCATTGAGGTTAAATGAACCGTTTTCGCGGCGGGTACCTGCCGATAGGTTAACGCTGCCATTAACACCCTCTACCTTACTATCCTTTAATATGATGTTTACGATACCCCCCGTACCGGCAGCATCATACTTTGCACCAGGACTGGTGATCACTTCAATACTTTTGATCTGGCTGGCCGGGATACTGGCCAAAGCATCGGCAAGGCTGGCCCCGAAAATGCTGGATGGTTTACCGTTGATCAAAAAGCGGATATTGGCATTGCCCTGTAACTCTACGTTACCGTCAATATCAACAGTGATCTGTGGTACCTTTTTCAAAACATCAATAGCCACACCACCCTGTGCACTTAAATCATTTTGGGGGTTGTAAACCATTTTATCTATCCGGTTTTCAACGGTAGGCACTTTAGCGGTTATGGTTACCCCTTTTAGTTCGTTGGCAACAGGCGCCAGTTTAATCTCGCCCAGTGATACCACACCATCTTTAACTATTACGTGTTCGATAGTTGCTTTTTGGTAACCTAAAAATTCGGCGGTTATTTTATATTCCCCTGCTGGGATATTATTGATAGAAAAATTTCCTTTAGGGTCGGTACTGATACCGTTGAACGGCGATGTGGCACCTTGTTTAAATACAGATACGGTGGCATAGTCAACCGGCAGTTTTGAAGTGGCATCGGTAACTTTACCTGTAATTTTCCCCTTTGCTCCGGGGGCTGTTTGGGCGTGTAAGGCGGTTATAAAAACAAAAGAAAATAAGATCAAAAAAACGGACTTCATTATACAATATGGGTGTTGGAACCACAAATTTTATAAGAAAGATTGGATTAAATCTGATTTAAATGGTATTGAAGTGTATTTGTTACAATATGTTTTTATTATGTATACACGCTTGTTACATTGTATATGAGCCTGTTACAAAAAAATTAGAAAATTAATACAATTGTGCCCCCGATAATAAGCAATGCACCTATGGCGTTTTTGAGAGTTAAAGGCTCGCCGAGAAAAATAACAGAAAGCGCAATGGCCAAAGCAACGCTCAGTTTATCAACCGGGGCTACCTGGCTTACCTTGCCCAATTGCAGGGCCCGGAAATAACAGATCCATGAAAGCCCGGTTGCACAGCCCGACAGGATGAGGAAAGTCCAGTTGGTTTTGGTGAGGCTGCTGATCCCGCCATGCGTCCCCTTAAAAAGGGCAATAGCCCAAGCCAGGATCAGGATTATTACCGTACGGATGGCAGTCGCCAGATCGGTATCCACCCCTTTAATTCCTATTTTGGCAAAAATGGCCGTAAGCGCTGCAAACAGTGCCGATAGTAATGCGTAGATCCACCACATAATGATCAGATTTTGTTTTTAACCTGCAACAAGTTAAGTACAAATTTGATTATGTATTCTGTATAAAATCTATCGGGGTTTTAATTTATCAGTCAAATCTTGCTCAAACTTATTGATGATGGCTTTAGATAGCCCTTTTCCGTTATTGATAAAATCATTTGCAGCCATATGGTCTACAAAACTTTTTCTTATCCTCATACCGGGGTATTTTTTCAGATATTCGGTATAATAGCCTGGCCAAAACCAAACACCATCGGTATAATAGCTGTTAGGGCATAGTGATTCTTTTGATAGCCAATCTCTTTCATAATTCATCCACCCATATATAAATCTGCCATTTTCAAGGTAATTGATAATTTTTGATAATAGTTCGGCATCAATAATATTGCCGCCGCTCATTTCTTCAAAATAAAAACCATCAACCGCATACTCGTCATGTTCTAAAATAAAGCCGGTCAATTTCATTTTTGATAAGGATTCCAAAGATTTGTCAAAATTATGAGTTTCCTGGTAGTATAAACAAGCATCAAATTACCTAACTTGAATTTTATCCAGAATCTGTACAAATTGACTTTCTAACTTTACCGAAAAAACGTTTTGAAAATACTCATCATCGAAGACGAAGAAGGGCTGCGCGAAAGTATTGAAGAATACTTTACCGAAGCCGGTAATATTTGCGAAACAGCAGCCAGCTATACGGCCGCCCTTTCCAAGGTTGAACTGTACCGCTACGATTGTATCCTGCTGGATATTACCCTGCCCGGTGGCAACGGTATTGATGTATTAAAAACCCTTAAAGCCAATAATTACACTGATGGCGTGCTCATCATCTCGGCCAAAAACTCGCTTGATGACCGCCTGGAAGGACTCGACCTTGGCGCAGATGACTACCTCGTAAAACCCTTCCACCTTTCGGAATTGAAAGCAAGGGTGTCGGCTATCATCAGGCGCAAAATGTTTAACGGCAGCAATGTGCTTAATTTCAATGAGCTGAGTATCGATCTGCTGGCTAAAACGGTAGCCGTAAACGGCATCCCGGTAAAGTTTACCCGTAAGGAGTTTGCTTTGCTTATCTATTTTATCTCCAACAAAGGCAAGGTAATTTCAAAAAATGCTATTGCCGAACATTTATGGGGTGATGGTATCGACCTGGCCAATAATTTCGACTTTATTTACTCGCACATCAAAAACATTCGCAAAAAAATAATGGAAGCCGGCGGTAAGGATTATATTTATGCCGCCTACGGTATGGGCTATAAATTTGCCGATCAATAAATGAAGCTTTCGGAAAGGTATAACCGGGTAAACTTAATAGCAACCATCGTTATCATGCTGATAACAGGCGCTATTTATTACCTGGCTATCAGCCTGATCCTTACCAATCAAAAAGACAATTCGCTGGAGGTTGAAGAACAGGAAGTTTTTGATTATGTAAAGCTTAATCACCACCTGCCACAGGTTTTTGATTCAAAAGACCAGCAGATCACCTTTATTTCGGCCGAACCAAATTCGGTTAAACGCGAGTTTTTTAACACCAGCTATTACCGCGAAAAGGATGAGCCCGAATCCGGGCGCGGGTTAATCAGTTCAGTAAATGTTGGCAACAGGTATTATAAGATCCTGATAGTTGAATCAAAAGTAGAAACTGAAGACCTGATCCAGATCATCTTCGGCATTACCATTGGTGTTATATTATTATTACTGTTAGTACTGGTAATCACTAATCGACTTATATTAGGCAGGCTCTGGCAACCATTTTACAGTATCCTAAGCGAGTTAAAACTGTTTAACGTTACCGATAACCGGGAAATGCCATCGCCCAATACTACTATAGACGAATTTAACGAGCTCCAGGCCGAAGTAAGTGCCATGGCCGAAAGGGTGAAGAAAGACTATAAAGACCTTAAAACATTCACTGAAAATGCCTCACACGAATTGCTCACACCTATTGCTGTGATCAATTCCAAACTGGATACCCTGATCCAGACAGAAAACTTTAGCGAGCATCAAAGCAAATTGCTGAATGATCTTTACAGCGCGGTATCGCGCCTGAGCAGGCTTAACCAATCGCTTCTGTTATTGGTTAAAATAGAAAATAAACTCTTGAACGACCGCCAGCATTTGAATTTGAAGGAACTAATAGAGGAGCTGCTATATCAATTGGAAGATATTTTTGGCGATAAGCAGATAACTATCACTTCAACACTTAATGAAAAGGAAATTGAAGCCAGCAACTACCTTATCGAGATATTATTGAACAATCTGATCATCAATGCGGTGCGGCACAACCGTGCCGGTGGGGAGATCATTATAAACCTTACATCCGAAAGTTTAACCATCAAAAACACAGGCGAACCAATAGCTCTCAACTCCGGCGATATCTTTACCCGCTTTCATAAATCGTCAACATCCGAGGGGAGCGGGCTTGGGCTTACCATCTCCAAACAGATCTGTGAAAGTTTGGGTTATCAACTCATTTACGGCTATGAAGTACCATATCATACTTTTATGGTGAGGTTTTAAATTTGTTACGATACCTGTACCAATTTTTTCCAGAATTATCCTGTAGCTTAGCTATTATTTAACACAACATATATTATTTTGACCATCCGGATAAAATGGGTTTTCGGCTTTTTATTTTGCCTGCTTAGTGCTGTTACACAGGCACAAACCTACAATCTTGAACATTACCTGGGGCTTGCCAAAAGCAATAGTCCACTGTTAAAGGACCTGCAAAACCAGGTAGCTTCGGGCCAGTTGGATAGTCTCCGCATCAGGGCCGGGTACAAACCCCAGGTAAGCGCCAACAGCGGCGGGCTTTACGCTCCCGTAATTGGTGGTTATGGTTATGCTGCTGCAATTACCAATGAGCATACGCTCAACGCATTAATGGCCATAAACCAATCGCTTGATAGTAAAAAGAATATCGCCGCACAAATCGATGCGGTGAAACTGCAATCCCAATCGGTACTCAACACTGCTAAAATATCCGAGCAGGACTTAAAAAAGGCAGTCACGGCACAGTATATTACCGCTTTCGGCAGCCTGCAGCAGGTAAAATTTAACCAGGAGGTGATCTCCCTGCTTAACCGCGAAGAAGAGCTACTCAAAAAACTAACCCGCAGCAACGTTTATCGCCAAAGTGATTACCTTACTTTTTTGGTTACCCTTAAGCAACAGGAATTAACCCTGTCGCAGGCACGACTGCAGTATAAAAACGATTATACCACGCTCAATTACCTAACCGGCATTGCCGATACCAGTTATATCGAACTGCAGGATCCCGGCATTCAAAAAAACATCCGTGCCGATATCAGCAACAGCATATTTTTCAGCCAGTATAAAACTGATAGTCTTAGGCTGGTGAACAGCCGTACTTTGGTTGATTTCAGCTACAAGCCAAAAATCAATCTGCTTGCCGATGGTGGTTACAACTCTGATTTCCTGAGCGGGCCTGCCTATAAAAACTTTGGCGCCAGCATTGGCTTTAGTTTTACCCTGCCTTTGTATGATGGCGGCCAGCGTAAAATCCAGTACCGCAAGCTCTCGCTGGAAGAAGATACCCGCCGCAGCTATAAGGCGTTTTTTGACACACAATACCGCCAGCAGATTGCGCAGCTAAATCAACAGATCGACGGCTCCGAAAAGCTGTTAGCCCAGATAGATGAACAAATGAAATACACCGAGAGTTTAGTAAAGGTTGATACCCAGCTATTACAAACCGGTGATGTGCGTGTAGCCGATCTGGTACTGGCCATTAACAACTATCTTACCATAAAAAACCTTAAAACACAAACCAACATTAATAAGCTGCAACTTATTAATCAGCTCAATTACTGGAACAAATAATATGAAATTCAAACACATATACCTTGCTGCCGGCCTGTTAACGCTGCTATATAGCTGTAAAGGCAATACCCAACCCGCAGATGATACCGGTGGCGATGCCGGAGCAGCCGCTCAAACTCCTGTAACCGTAACCTCCATTGCCGATAGCGCCATGGTTGACTATATTGACCTGAGCGCCATATCCGTTTTTCAGCAAAAAAACATTGTTAAGGCCAATGCCAACGGTTACATCCAAAAGGTAAACATATTGCCTGGTCATTATGTAAGCAAAGGCGATTTTATCTTCAGCATAAAAACCAAGGAAGCGCAAAGTATCGGCAACAGCATCAATGTACTGGATACTACATTCAAATTTTCGGGCGTCAATAAAATAAAAGCAGCCGGCAATGGTTATGTTACGCAACTAAACCATCAGCAGGGCGATTATGTGCAGGATGGCGAGCAGCTTGCCGTGATCAGTGACCGCGCAAGCTTTGCCTTTGTGATGCAATTGCCTTACGAGCTGCGCGGCTATGTAAAAAACAACCAGGATGTAACGCTCGTATTGCCCGGCGGCGAAAAGCTGACGGCACAGGTAAGCTCATCAATGCCCGCTGTTGATTCATTGTCGCAAACCCAGGGCATTGTACTTAAGGTAAACAGTACCAACCCTATTCCCGAAAATTTAGTAGCCAAAGCCCGCATCATTAAATCAATAAGGCCGCATACGGTATCGCTGCCAAAATCGGCTGTATTGAGTAACGAAACCCAAACCGAATTTTGGGTAATGAAGCTCATCAATCCAACAACCGCGGTAAAAACCGACATAACCAAAGGCATTGAAACCGGCGACAGGGTGGAGATCTTAACGCCAAAATTTTCGGCAAATGATAAAATAGTGATCACCGGTAATTATGGGCTGGCAGATACTGCTAAAGTGAAAATTGTAGAGTAAGCCCCTCTAAATCTCCCCTAAAGGGGAGACTTTACATACCTCTCATACAGAAGAGATCGGGTTAAAATAAATGTATTTACATACCTCTCTGAATATCCCACAATTAGAGAGATGTTTCAAAAGCCCTCCCCTTTAGGGGAAGGTTAGGTGGGGTTATTTATCATGAACCAGCGCAAAAATTATTTTATAACCCATCGCAAGCCATTAGGCCTGGTACTGGCCCTGTTTATTATGGGCGGGTTGTTTGCCTATTCAAAACTGCAAACTTCGCTCTTCCCCGAAATCACTTTTCCTAAAATAAAGATCATTGCCGACGAAGGCCTGCAGCCGGTAAATAAAATGATGGTAACGGTTACCAAACCGCTGGAGAATGCCATTAAACAGGTGCCCGACCTGCAACTGGTACGCAGTACCACCAGCAGGGGAAGCTGCGAAATTTCGGCCTTGCTTAACTGGGGTGCCGATATCGACCTGAGCCAGCAGCGCATCCAGTCAAGCATCGATCAGATCAAGAACGATCTGCCTGCCGATGTAAATATCAGCGTAGCCAAAATGAACCCATCCATTTTGCCGGTAAGCGGTTACACGCTGGAGAGCCATAACCTCTCGCCTATCGAGCTCAGACAGCTGGCTACTTATACGGTAAAACCCTTCTTGTCGCAGGTTGACGGAGTATCTGAAATCAGGGTAATCGGTGGCAAGCTTAAAGAATACTGGTTGACTCTTGATCAGCAAAAAATGACTGCTTTGGGCTTAACTCCCAATATCATCAGCAATACGCTTGCTACTACCAACTTTGTAAAGTCGGAAGGCTACCTGTCTGATTACAAGCGCATGTACCTCACGGTTACCGATGCTACCATCAACACCAAAGATCAGCTGGAACAACTGGTGATCAGCAATAACCGCAAAAGAATAGTGCGGCTCAAGGATTTTGCAAGCATCCAGGTTAACGAAGGTATCGAATACACCCGCATCAATGCCAACGGGCACGATGGGGTATTGATAGCCGTGATAAAACAGCCCAACGCCAATCTCATATCGGTTAGTAATGACATGGCTGATAAGGTTGATGCGCTGAAAAAACTGCTGCCCCGGGGCGTAACCATCAGGCCATATTACATACAGGCCGATTTTGTGAACGATTCGGTTAAAAGTGTAAGCGATAGCCTTTGGATAGGCTTACTGCTGGCCATTATTGTGGCGGTGATCTTTTTAAGATCGTTTAAAGCCAGTATCACCATATTAATTACCATCCCGGTTACGCTTGGGCTTACTCTGCTTATATTATACTGGCTTGGCTATACCTTCAATATCATGACCCTTGGTGCCATAGCCGCATCCATAGGTTTAATTATTGACGATGCCATTGTAGTGGTTGAACAAATTCACCGGGTACATGAGGAGCATCCCGATGAACTGAGCAGTCATTTAGTAAGGAAGGCGATTGATTATCTTTTCCCGGCCATGGTTGGCTCATCTATCAGCACCATAGTAATTTTCATCCCTTTTGTGCTGATGACAGGGGTGGCGGGAGCTTACTTCAAGGTATTAACCGATACCATGATCATTACGCTCTTGTCTTCTTTCTTTGTAACATGGATAGGCTTACCGGTAATTTACCTGCTCATTACGCCTAAGCCTAAGTTAAATGCGGCATTAAAGGCTAAAAAAGAAGAGGTACACACGGTTAAACAGCAAAAATGGGTAAGCTTTTTTATCCTGAGGCCTTATGTAAGCATTATCATTATTGCCGCTTTAGCAGCTGTGATTGTGATAGTACCGCCTTTACTGGAAACAGGTTTCCTGCCCGATATGGACGAAGGCAGTATTGTACTCGACTACAAATCACCTCCCGGAACTTCGTTGGAAGAAACTGACCGGATGTTACGGCAGATAGAAAAGCTGATCGTAAAACACCCTGATGTAACTGCCTACTCACGCCGTACAGGCACACAAATGGGCTTTTTCATTACGGAGCCCAACAGCGGTGATTATCTCATCCAGCTAAAAAAAGACCGCAGCAAAAGCACCGAAGAAGTGATCAGCGACCTGCGCAAAATGGTGGAAGAAACCCAGCCTGCGCTGGAGGTTGAGTTTGGCCAGGTAATAACCGATATGCTTGGCGACTTGACCACATCAGCCGAGCCTATCGAGATCAAGGTGTTTGGCGATAATCAGCAAACGCTGCAAAACCTGTCAAGGCAGATTGCCGGACTGGTTGAAAAAGTAAAAGGCACTGCCGATGTATTGCCGGGTATTATTATCGCAGGCCCTTCGGTAAGTATCCAGCCGCATTACAGCAAGCTGGCCCAGTACGGTATTACCCCGGCCGACTTGCAAATGCAAATACAAACTGCTTTGGAGGGCAACGTGATAGGCAGTTTACTGGAGAAAGAACAGCTGTCCCCTATCCGTATGGTTTATCCCGGTAACCGCTCGCTCAACGTGAATGATATTCATAACCTGCACATATTTATACCCAACGGCAAGCTCATCCCAATAACCGAGCTGGCCGCTGTTGAGTTAAGGCCCGGCGATGCCGAGATAAACCGCGAAAACCTGCAAAGCATGAACGTGATCAGCGCCCGGTTAGAGGGCAGCGATTTGGGTACTGTGATACCGGCCATCCAAAAAACCATTCGCGATAATGTAAACATGCCTACAGGCTACCATGTGGAATATGGGGGCGCTTATGCCCAGCAACAGCAATCATTTAAAGAGTTGCTTATTATATTAATAACCGCGTGTTTGCTGGTTTTTGGGGTGATATTGTTCCTGTTCAGGCAGTTCAGGATAGCACTGCTTATTTTGGTGATCGGCATTTTGGGTATCGCCGGCAGCTTCCTGGCCTTATTTATTACCGGTACTCCGCTTAATGTGGGCAGCTATACCGGGCTCATCATGATTGTAGGTATTATTGGCGAAAACGCCATTTTCACCTTCCTGCAGTTTAAAGAAAGCGCCATCGAAAATGACAATAAAAATATCGACTCGGCTATAACTTTTGCCATCAGTACCCGTTTAAGACCAAAACTTATGACCGCTTTAGGGGCCATTATAGCGCTGATGCCGCTTGCTTTAGGTATAGGCGCAGGTGCTCAATTGCACCAGCCCTTAGCTATTGCAGTTATTGGTGGTTTTTTAGCGGCATTGCCATTATTACTTATTGTTTTACCGGCAATGCTCCGTATATTGTACCGCAAAGGGTTCAGCACCCACTTAAATGAGATTAATGAAAGCCACAACGGTTAACACAGCATTTTTACAGATTCGGGATTTAATTTCATGCAAATAAACAATCCCGAGAAATGAAAAAGCAAATCTTAGCCGTAGCCTTGCTTATAGCAGGTATAGCTCCTTTTAAACTGACTGCGCAAACCTATGTAGCCGATAAAACGATCGCGCTTCCGGGCGATGGAGGTTACGACTACCTGTCTATTGACAAGGTAAACCGCAACCTGTATGTATCGCACAGCACATCTGTAAATATTATAAACCTGGATACCGAGAAACCGGTTGGCGTTATTGACAACATGAAAGGCGTTCACGGTATAGCCATAGTAAATAAGCTTAACAAGGGTTTTATCAGCGATGGCAAGGCAAACGCTGTAGTAGTTTTCGATCTGAAAACGTTTAAAACCATCACTACCATTGCCCTTACCGACGCTAACGGCCCGGATGCTATTATGTATGATCCATTTTCCGACCGTGTTTTCACCTTCAACGGCGAAAGTAATAACTCATCAGTAATTAACCCGGCAACGCTTAAACAGGTTGGCACGGTAGCACTTGGCGGCGGCCCCGAATTTGCAGTTGCTGATGGCAAAGGAAAGATCTATAATAACCTTGAAGATAAAAGCAGTCTGAATGTTATCGACAGCAAAAGCCTTAAAGTGATTAAAAATTTCCCCCTTGCCCCCTGCGGCGGCCCAACCGGCTTAGCACTTGATGCCGTTAATCAGAAACTGTTTACCGTTTGCCGCGAAAATAAAGGTGTAAGTGTTGTTGATATTAAAACAGGCAAAGTTACTGCTACGCTGCCAATTGGCGCCGGTGTTGACGCTGTAGCTTATGATCCTGAAACCAAACTGATATTTTGCTCATGCGGCGATGGCGTTACTACCATTATCAAACAAAAATCGGCCGATGAATATGAGGTGATCCAAAGCCTGAAAACTGCAGAAAGAGCCAGGACGATGGCACTGGATACTAAAACCCACAAAATTTATTTAAGCGTTGCTCAATTTGAACCCGGCACACGTAAAGCAATACCAAATACTTTTAAAGTGCTTGTTTTCAAACAAAACTAAAGTAAATTTTATATAAAATTTACATGAATTGATCGTGAAGATTTTGCGTATTCTTGTTTTAGTTAATTAATTTTTACAAAAAAATGAACTTTTTTGCACGTTATCAGTATATTTAACGTTTTAACACTATATGATTAAAAAGACTGATTTTGTTTATTCCCAGGAGTCTGAACCTCATCGCATCCGCACAAAAAAAATCTTAAAGCAGTTTCCGCAATTGCGTAAACTTATAGGCAAAAATCCAGCAACTATATGGGCCATTGTTGGCCTGGTAACATTCCAGGTTGTTTTAGCCTGGTTTGTACGTGATCAATCATGGTGGATAGTTTTTGGAGCAGCCTATTTACTTGGTGCTTTTGCCGATCATGCGCTGTTTGTAATGATCCACGAATGTACACACCAGTTGCTGTTCAAAAACCGTAATGCTAACCGCTGGGCATCCATGTTTGCCAATTTACCGCAAATATTGCCAAGCGCTATTTCGTTCGAAAAATATCACATTAAACACCACTCCTTTCAAGGTGTTCACGAGCTTGATGCCGATTTACCAAACCGCTGGGAAGCAAAACTGATCAGTAATTCGTTTTTTGGTAAAGCAATCTGGCTGCTGTTTTTCCCAGTATTCCAACTGTTCCGTTTATCACGTTTAAGGGAAATTCACCCGTTTGATGGCTGGATCCTGACCAACTGGTTATTACAGGCAGCATTTACAACGGCTATCGCTTATTTTATGGGGTGGCATGCAGTAGCTTTCCTGCTGTTAAGCTTTTCTTTTTCGGTTGGCCTGCACCCGCTGGGCGCCCGCTGGATCCAGGAGCATTACCTTACTGTTACCGAAGAGCAGGAAACATACAGCTACTATGGTAATTTTAACGCGGTAGCCTTTAACGTAGGCTTCCACAATGAGCACCATGATTTCCCTTCTATCCCATGGAACAAACTTCCTGAAATCAGGAAAACTGCGCCTGAGTACTATGACACCTTATACTATCATACCTCATGGACAAAGCTGTTTTTCCAGTTTTTGTTTGACAGGGAGATCTCGTTGTTTAACCGCATCCTTCGTAAAGACCGGGGCCGTGTAGCACTAACAGATATATCAAAACCAGATATCGACCTCACCAAAACCGAGACAACAAAGCCGGAACTTGTGGAAGTTGAAAAATAAGAAAATGAGAAAGGGCCCTGAAAAGGGCCCTTTTTTGTTGATGGAAGTATTTACATGATATTCTCATCTTGCATATTAAAAATTTTAAGGATAGGGAAATCTTAAGAGATAATTACATTTACAATACGTCATTGCTGTAAGGGTACCATCAGGAGAGCTCTGAAAAAAATCATGATGACGTGTAAAATATATTTCAGCGATGGTGTGCGGGGGCCGCGTTAGTGATAGTAGCGGATACCTGCCTTGTGGTTAATGCCTGTGCAGTATGAGCGGATAGCACGGGCCGCAGGCAACGCCCATATTCATAAATCGATCAAAAAAACATACTTAATAATCAACAACTTACAATCATGTCATTATAAGCTACTCTGTATTTAGGGGATTGCTTCGTACCTCGCAATCAATTGTAAAGGTTAGATAATTCGGAGACAAAATAGCCTAACTTAAAGCTATGCGAATCAACACAAATGATCTAACCTTAAAACGGAATTATTTGCAAACGTATCGTTTGCTGATAAAGGATTATGAACTTGTAAAAGAAGGCTTGCATCCCAAGTTCAGACTGGCTAAAGAGTTTTATGAGGCCCATCATACAGACCGCCGAAGTTTCCTGAAGTATTACAACCGCTACAAACAATCAGGAAACCAGGAGGATCTGCTGCCCGCAAGGCGAGGTCCGAAATACAGAACCCGCAGACCCTCGCTTACCGATGAAGCCTTAGTGCTTGAAATGCGCTCGCGAGGTAATAATAAGTTTGAAATAGCTCAGGAGCTTAAGCAGAAATCCAATAACTTTAAGCCATCGCCTT